>JBCDJN010000001.1:0-138106 GCA_039414355.1 Planctomycetota bacterium
GGATGACCGACGAGCCGCTGCTGCCCGGCCGCGACTACATCATCAAGCACTGCACGCGGCTCGCCTCGTGCAAGGTGACCACGCTGCGTTACCGCATCGACGTCAACACGCTGCACCGCGACCCGACGCCGTCGCTCAAGCTGAACGAGATCGGCCGAGTGCAGATCAAGACGAACCAGCCGCTGGCGCTGGACGGCTACCGGCGGAACCGCGGCACCGGGTCGTTCATCCTGATCGACCGGGTGACGAACGTGACGATCGGCGCAGGGATGATCCTCGACCGCAAGAGCGCCGGCGACGACGACCACTGGGACGACGAGGCGACCGAGGGCCTAACCGAACGGACCAGCCCGGTCACCGCGGACGAGCGTGCCGGCCGGTACGGGCAGAAGCCGGTCACCGTTCTCTTGACCGGCCCGCCCGCCAGCGGCAAGACGCCCATCGCCGGCGCCGTGGAACGAATGCTCTTCGACCAGGGCCGCGCGGTGCTGGTGCTCGACGGGCAGAGCATGCGGCGCGGGCTGAGCCGCGACCTTGGCTTCTCGATGGAAGACCGCAGCGAGAACCTCCGCCGCGCCGCCGAGGTAGCGAAGATGGCGGGCAAGGCGGGCCTGATCACCATCGCCGCGTTTGTGGCGCCGCAGGAGGGAGTCCGCCGCAAGGCGGCTGAAGTGATCGGCGACGAGAACCTGATCATCGCCCACTGTAGCGCCCCGGAAGCCTGGCGCCGCGAGAACGACGAGCAGGGCGTCTACGCCAAGGCCGACTCGGGCGAGATCGCCAGCCTCGCCAGCTACGAGCCCCCGGCGTCGCCCGACCTGGAGCTGCCGCTCAACGAATTGAGCGTCGCGGAGTGTGCGGAGCGGGTCGTTAAGCTGCTTGAGGAGCGGGGGCTGATCTAGCCTCGATCACGGGCTGATCCCCGTTCCGCGTCGCGGGCTTCTTTCTCGAGACGCCGCCGTTTGCGACACGGGCGGCAGCGGGAAGCCCGACCGTAGATCGGTCCTTTCACCACCTCGTAGTACCACTTCTGATCGGCCGCTAACCAGACTTCTTCTTTGCCGCAGTCGCAGCAAGTGAAGGGTTGGTCCACGTAGAACGTTGGTGGGTCATACGAGTTGTTTGGCGCCTGCGCAGAGAGATCGGCTTCGATGGCGCCCTCCGGCAGTGAGGGACCGTGCTCGCGAATGTGCTCGGCTTTCTCTCGTTTCTCACGCCGCTTGGACATGTTGAAGCAGCACTCGGGCCGTTGTGGGTAGCGTTGCTGATACGGTTGTGCTGTGGCCCCAAGGTTCCCAGCCAGTGTATTGGAGCCGAGTCATCATCGCACCATTACGCACAACTATCGGTTTCCAGCGGCGCGTGCTCTTTGAGATATCTGTTCGCCGCGTTGACGATTGACGCGATACGGTTCTTATGTACACTATCCGCCGCTTCACATCACCCCCGAGGAAGTAACGATGGCGGAGACAATGAATCCTGTTTGCTGGTTCGAGATCCCGGCCAGCGACATCAACCGGGCGAAGGCCTATTACGAGGCGACGCTCGGCGCTGAGATAACCCTTCACGAGATGCCGTCGCTGGACGGCGGCGTGATCAAGATGGGATGGTTCCCCATGAACCCCGACGGGGCGGGCGCCACCGGGTCCCTGGTGGAGCACGCGGAGTATACGCCCTCACACCACGGAACCGTGGTGTACTTCAGCCGCGAAGATATCCCCGCGGTTTGTGCACGCGGCGAGGCGGCCGGCGGTAAGACTCTGCTGCCGGAAAGCTCGATCGGCGAGCACGGCTTCATGGCGTTCTTGGAAGACACCGAGGGGAACCGTATCGGGTTGCACCGTCAAGTCAGCAGCCAATGAACGACCCCCGTGCCATCGGAAAACAAGCAAGGCCGCAGCCCGAATGATCGGGCTGCGGCCTATGCTGTTACGGTGCTCGGTATATCGCGGTTGAGTTCAGCCGCTGATCTTCTTGAGCGTGGTGAGCAGCTCCTTGGCCGCGTCGACACCGCCGACCTTCTCGGCGAAGTTCTTGGCGTCAACCAGGGAATCAACGCTCACTTTGCCCGTGGCGGCGGCCGCCTTGCGGCCCGGCTTCGGCCCGGGCTTGGGGCCCGGCTTCCGCTTCTTGGTCTTCTTCTTCCCGGCGGCCGAGAGCACGTTGCTCACCTGCGGCGGCGAGACATCGATGCCCTTGGCGGAAAGCGCCTTGGCAATGGCGGTTGGGCCCTGGCCAGGGTTCGCCTTGTCGTAGTCGCGAATCGCCTGACTCTTGTTGACCTTGCCGCTGGCCTTCTTAACTGTCTTCTTTGCCGCCTTCGCCATGAGAACCTCTCTGACTAGAAAAACACTTAGTGTCGATGCCCGTTAATCAACCAAGTCGGCCATCTTATAGTGTCTATCCACTACTGTATACCCGGTTTACCAATCGCTTCATCGTAGCCGTATCGATTGTGCCTACTGAAACAAACGCCCTGCGAGTTGTAAGGTTCATGTGAACGATCCTTGGTGTGGTTAGCCGACGTTCGGGGCGTGAACCGGTGTCGCTACCTTGTCCGTCTCCCGACGGGCTTATGGGGTTTCTGATCGAATGTCCTGCTGGGCTAAGGGCTCGTCTCACTTCTGGCGGGGGCGATCACCCGCAGCTACACTGCCCGGCAGGTCGGCTCACTTTCTGACGGCAGAGCCGCCGCTTAGGCCTGCCGACTACCGAGGCGGGCCGATTGATTGGAAGGAGACGCGATGAGCTGGCTCTTCGAGAGAACCGTAGAATGCGCCGCGTGGGTGGCGATGTTCGTGGCGTGGGTTTCGGCGGCGCTCGCCATCTGGTGGCTGCTTCTCTGGTTCGGCACGCTGCAGACTGAGCCCGACCACGAGCTGATCCGCAGCAGCGCGAAAGCCGCCGGCGCGTTCGTGGGATTCTCACTTGGGCTTGGTGGGCTCGCGTGCGTCGACCGGTTCTTGTTTGACGCGGACGAATTCGAGACCGGCAACGACTAGCCGAGCCGGGCTCTTGCTCGGGCGACCACCAGACCAGTTCTTTCGCGCGGCCCTCCGGTTTACAATCGACTCGAACGCTTGGGCGCGAGTCGGCGTTACCAATCCACAAGGCGGGCGAGCGTCGCCGCCCGGCCCTCTCCATGCGAATCGTTGTGCTCGGCGCCGGCACGGTCGGCCGATCGATCTCAGCCCTGCTGTGCCAGTACGGCCACAGTCTCACGGTTATCGACGCCTCGGCCGAACGCGTCCGCCAGCTAAACGACAGCTTAGACGTGCGGGCCATCCACGGCTCGGCGTCGCAGGCCAGCGTGCTATTCCAGGCAGGCATTGGAAGCGCCGACCTCTGCCTGGCGATGACCGGCATCGACGAGGTCAACCTGGTCGGCGGCAGCATGGCGTCGGCGATGGGCGCCCGGCGGTCGGTGTCCCGCGTCTACGCGCCGGTTTTTCGCGACCTGAGCACGTTCGACTACCGCCGGCACTTCGGCATCGATCGGTTGCTGAGTGTCGAGCAACTCACGGCTGTCGAGCTCGCGCGGAAGATCCGCCATCCCGGATCCGTCTCGGTCGAGAACCTAGCCGGCGGCAACGTGCAGGTGCACGCGCTAAACGTCGGTGAAGACTTGGCCGGGGTCGGTGTCGCGTTGAAAGACTTGAAGCTCCCCAGCGGCGTCCGAGTGGGTTCAATCACCCGCAACGAGCAGACCCGCATCGCCGGCGCGGACGACATGCTCGTCCCCGGTGACCGGATCACCCTGATCGGCGCCGGCGAGGAGCTCTACAAGGCGACGCGGCTGTTCCGATCGGAGAAGAACAAGCCGCAGCATATTGTGATCGCCGGCGGCGGCGAGACCGGTTATCACCTCGCCCATTCTCTGGAAGGCCGGCGGATGCGGGTCACGCTGATGGAGAGCGACCGCGACCGCTGCGACTTCCTCGCAAGCCACCTGGAGCACGCGACGGTGGTGCACCGCGACGCGACTCGGCGGAACGATTTGGAAGAGGAGCGCATCGGATCAGCGGACGTCTTTGTTGCGTGCACCGGCGACGACGAAAACAACATCGTCGCCGCCGTCGAGGCCCGCGACATCGGCGCCGGGCAGGTCATGTCGCTCGTCGGCCGGCCCGACTACGCTCAAGTGGTCGGTCGACTCGGCATCGACTTCGCCGTGAGCCCGCGGGAAGTGGTCGCCAAAGAAGTGCTAGGCTATCTAACAACCGGCGCGGTGGTTTCCCGTTCTATGCCGAGCGCTTCGACGGGGCTGGCGATTCTGGAGATTGATGTCCAAGCCGACTCGCACGCCGCGCGGGTGCAACTCGCCGACCTGGCGCTTCCGGAGCAGTGCCTGATCCTCGCGTGCGTCCGCGAAGGCTTTGCGACAGTGCCCGGCGCCGACCAGCGGTTTACGGCGGGTGACACCGTCGTCGCCCTGGTCGCCGAGCAATCCGAAAAAGACGCCGTCGCCCTGTTCGAGAATTAACCCGCCCGCGGAGCTGCCGGCGGCGTGCCCTTCCCCCCACTTGCGATCAAGCCCGAAACCGGCCATCAGCGATGAACCTGCGTTTGGTCTCACGGATGCTCGGCTCGGTCGCCTGGCTGATTGGCGCGGCGATGGCGTTCAGCCTGATCTGGGCGTTCCCCCAGTGCGGCGCCGGGCAGGCGGAGTTTGAATTGAAGGCCTTCTACGGCCTGATCGGATCGATGGTGGTTTGCGCGGTGGTGGGCGGCCTGCTCCGCTGGTACGGCCGCGGCCTCAAGGACGCCACGCTGTTCCGAAAAGAGGCGATGGCCGTCGTGGGTCTGAGCTGGGTGCTCGCCACGGCGTTGGGCGGACTGCCCTACTACCTTGGCGGCATGGTCTACCGCGCCGACGCCGCGGGCGAGCCGATGACGATGGGCGTAGCCGAGTGTCTGTTCGAAGCACAATCGGGCTTTAGCACGACGGGCGCGACCGTGTTGTCGCAGATTGACAACCTCGAATGGGCGCCACGCTGCCTGTTGTTCTGGCGATCGAGCACCCACTTCCTCGGCGGGCTGGGCATCATCGTCTTGTTCGTCGCCATCCTCGGACAAGGCGCCGCCGGCAAGGCGCTCATGCGCGCTGAGATGCCCGGCCCCAACAAGGACAGCTCGCACGAACGCATGCAGCACACCGCCTGGGTGTTCGCAGGGATCTATTGTGCGCTCAACGTGGTGATGGCCGTGGTGCTGAAGCTCGAAGGACCAACCACGGCGCGGGGGCACATCACTTGGTTCGAGGCGATCTGCCACGCCTTCGGCACAATGGCAACCGGCGGCTTCAGCACCATGGACGCCAGCCTCGGCGGCTTCGAGTCGCCGCTGGTCGAGTACACGGTGACGGTCTTCATGATCTTCGCCGGGACGAACTTCACACTCATCTACCTGTTCTGCCTCGGCAAGCCGAGCCGGTTGTTCACCGATCTTGAGAGCCGTACGTACTTCCTAATCATTGCCGGCGCCACGACGGCGGTGATTGTGTTTGGCTACATCGATCACTCGGGGCAGGGCCGGAGCGATTTCGACCCCACCGAGACCATCCCCGCGTGGCAAGAGGCCGAAATCGCCTTCCGCGATAGCCTATTCCATGTGGTCTCCGTGATGACCACCACGGGCTTCGGCGCCGCCGACTACGACCAGTGGAGCAACGCCTCACGGGCGCTGTTCTTGTTCCTCATGTTCGTCGGAGCGTGTGCGGGCAGCACCGGCGGCGGCATGAAGGTGATCCGTCACATTCTGTTCGTGAAGATCATCGGCCGGGAGTTTGAACTGTCATTCCACCCTTCGGTGGTTCGCCACCTGCGAATCGGCAAGGAAACCCTCACCGACCCCGACCTGGTGCGCACGGTGCTGACCTACGTCGGCCTGATCGCCATGGTCTTCACAACCGGATGGTTGATCCTGGTGGCGATCGAACCCGACAGCACCTGGACCGACGCGGGCTTCTCGATCGATAACAAGCTGATGGACTCCGCCTCAGCCGTGGCGGCGTCGCTGCACAACATCGGCCCGGGGCTCGGCGTGGTGGGCCCGACGCAGAACTACGCGCTCTTCACCGCTCCGGCCAAACTGCTTTTCACTTTCCTCATGATGCTCGGCCGGCTCGAACTCTTCGCCATCTTCGTGCTCGTCCTCCCTAGCTTCTGGCGAACCCGCTAACGCACTGACACCTTATGACGCAACGCCTCGCCCTACTCGCCTTTCTCGCTCTGCTCGCCCCCGCGCGAGGACAATCGGTGGACGTCTGGATTGGCACCACCACCGGCGGCGGTGAGTCCAAGGGCATCTACCACCTGACCCTGGACGAAGCGACGGGCGAACTCAGCGACGCCCGCCTGGTTGGTAATATCAAGCAACCCGGTTTCTTAGCGTTGCACCCAACGCTGCCGATTCTCTACTCCACAGGCGGCGTGGGGGTGGCGAAGTGGCGGATGGAAGGCAGCGACCTCGGTATCTTTAGTCCGATCAACGACCAGAGGGCGGTGGCCCAGGAGGGCTCGCCAGCCCACCTAGCCGTAGACCGCTCGGGTCGAGTGCTGTTAACGGCTCACTACGGGTCAGGTTCGGTATGCGCGATTCCACTGGATAGTAGTGGCTCGTTCGGCGATACGACTCAAGTGATCAAGCACCCCGCCGGCTCTGGCGTTGTGCCTGATCGCCAAAAGGGCCCCCACCCGCACTGGATTGGAACCTCGCCCGACAACCGATTCGTCTTCGTGCCCGACTTGGGCTGTGACAAGGTCTTCATCTACGAGCTCGACGCCGAGCGTGCGGAGCTAACCGCGCACGGCTCGGTCGACACACCACCGGGCGGCGGCCCGCGGCACATGAAGTTCTCGCCCGATGGTCGCCACGCCTACGTGGTGAACGAACTCACGATGTCGCTAACCGTTATGACCTACGACGCCGAGGCCGGCGCCTTTGAGGTGATTCAGACGATCCCAACAATCAGCGAGCAGCAGAAGGCTGGTCAGAGCTTCAACAGCGGATCGGAAGTCCGCGTGCACCCCAGCGGGCGGTTCGTCTACTCGGCGAACCGCGGGCATGACAGCATTACCGCGTTCGCCGTGGATGCGGCAACCGGGCAGTTATCGCTCGTTGAGCAAGAACCAATCCGCGGCGCCTGGCCCCGCAACTTCAGTCTCTCGCCCTCGGGAAAGTGGCTGCTGGCGGCCGGGCGCGATAGCAACACGCTCGCGGTCTTTGCGATCGACCAATCGACCGGCGAGCTACGCTACGACCGCCAGATCGCCTCGGTCCCTTCACCCATCTGTGTAACGGTGGGTCGGACGGCTGGCGATTGAGAGGGGAGCGGCGTCTGGCTTCTTGGATCAGCGTCGATTAGCGAAGATCAGCGTTCTGGCTTCTGCCTGTCACTGTTGCCGCGTAGACTACCCGTGTGACGGAGCGAGCCGAACCGGCGGCCGCGGCGGCCGAGACGCTGCAGCAGCTCGCCGGCCAACTGGTTGAGCGTGCCGACTTCGCCCGGGTTGTCGAGAGCCTCGAAACGGGGCATAGCGGCACCCTGGGCGGCGTCTGGGGGGCTTCGCGCGCGCTGGTTGCGGCGTCGCTCGCGGAGCGGGCGCCCGGGCCGCTGGTGGTAGTCCTGCCGCACCTGGCCGACGTTGACCGCTTTCTGGCGGACCTGGGGCTCTTCCATCCGGCCGCCGGCCACGCCTTTCCCGCCTGGCAGACCGAGCGCGGCGAACGCGTGGTGCACGATGAGGTGTACGGCCAGCGGCTGCGGGTACTGAAGTCGCTCAGAGATTCCGCCATCGTTGGCGATCGTTCGCCGGTAATCGTCACCAGCATCCACGGCTTGCTGCAGCCGGCGCCGGCGCCCGACTCGCTCGGCGAGGCCACGCGGCGGATCGCGGTCGGGCAGTCGGTGGACGAAGAGGAGCTCGCCCGCTGGCTCACCGAGCGCGGCTGCCATCGCACGTCGGCGGTGGAGTTGCCGGGCGAGTTCGCCATCCGCGGCGGCATTGTCGATATCTTCGCGCCCGACGCGCTCAACCCGGCGCGCATCGAGCGCTTCGGCGACGAGGTCGAGTCGATCCGGCTGTTCGACGTCGCCACGCAGCGCAGCGTCGGCGCCGCGGACGCCATCGACGTGACCATGCTAAACCCCACCGACGCGGACCGCGCGCACGTCACCAGCTACCTGCCGCCAGGGGCGTGGTTCTTGTTGGTCGAGCCGGCCGACTTGCAGGAAGAGGGGCGGTTCTACCTCGAGCGGTCGGAGCACCCGCGCGAGCTGCACAACGTCCGCACCACGCTGGCCGAGGTCTACAAGTTCCCGTCGGTCACCGCCGCCGGCGTGCCGAGCGGGTCGCTGGAAGAGACGGCGCACCTGGGCTTCGAGTCGGTCGAGCGGTTCAGCGGCGACGTGCAGAAGGTGCGGGGCGAACTGGAGTCGGTCGCTCAGGGGCAAGAGACGGTCATCGTCTGCCCGACCGCGGCGGAGATCGATCGGCTGAAGGAACTTTTCGGCGACGCACCAAATCTCGACTACACGGTCGGCCAGCTCAGCGAGGGCTTCCGCATCGTCGGCAGCCAGACCTTAGTGCTCAGCAGCGGCGAGCTCTTCAACCGGCGCGACGGCGTGCGGCAGTCGGCCCGGCTGGCGGCGGGGCGGGCGATTGATTCGTTCCTGGAGCTGCGCGAAGGCGACCTCGTGGTGCACGTCACACACGGCATCGGCCGGTTCCGCGGGCTGAAGCTCATCGAGAAGGAGGGCCGAGCCGAGGAGCACCTGGAGCTTGAGTACCACGGCGGCACGCGGATCTTCGTGCCGTCGAGCCGCATCGAGCTGGTCCAGAAGTACGTCGGCGGCAAGCGATTGCGGGTGCCGCTGGCGCGGATCGGCGGGCAGAGCTGGGTCAAGCAGAAGAAGGCGGCCGAGCAGGCCGTCACCGACCTGGCCGCCGAGATGCTGGAGCTGCAGGCCAAGCGCGACGCGCGGCCCGGTATCCGCTTCCCCGACGATACCGACTGGCAGCGCGAGTTCGACGCGAGCTTCCCCTTCGACGAAACGCCCGACCAACTGACGGCGATCGGTGAGATCAAGCAGGACATGCAGAGCCCCCGTCCGATGGACCGGCTGCTGTGCGGCGACGTGGGTTTTGGGAAAACCGAGATGGCGATCCGCGCCGCGTTCAAGGTGGTGGACGCCGGCTACCAGGTGGCGGTGCTCGCCCCCACCACCGTGCTGGCCGAGCAGCACCGCCGGACGTTCACCAAACGGATGGCGGAGTTCCCCTTCGCCATCGAGGCGGTCAGCCGGTTCATCACCGCCGGGCAGCAGAAGAAGATCCTCGAAGCGACCAAGGAGGGCGCCGTCGACATCTTGATCGGCACGCACCGGTTGGCGTCGCCGGACGTGGAGTTTCACAACCTAGGGCTGGTGATCATCGACGAGGAGCAACGCTTCGGCGTCGCCGTCAAAGAGCGGCTTAAGGCGATGCGGGCCATGGTGGACGTGCTCACCATGACCGCCACGCCGATCCCGCGGACACTGCACCTGGCGCTGCTGGGTGCGCGGAGCATCTCGAACCTGGAGACCCCGCCACCCGCACGGCTGGCGGTGGAGACGCGGGTGACGCGGTTCAGCGACGAGATGATCCGCCACGCACTGCTGCGGGAATTGAACCGCGACGGGCAAGCGTACTTCGTTCACAACCGCGTGCACGACATCGAGGCGGTGCGGCAGAAGCTCGAAGAGATTGTTCCCGAGGCCCGCATCGGCGTCGGCCACGGGCAGATGGCCGAGGGGCAGCTCGAGGAGGTGATGACGCGGTTCGTTCGGCACGAGTTCGACGTGCTGCTGGCGACCACCATCATCGAGTCCGGCCTGGACATCCCCAACGCCAACACGATGTTCATCGACGGCGCTGATAAGTACGGGCTCGCCGACCTACACCAACTCCGCGGGCGGGTGGGGCGGGACCAGCGTCGCAGCTACTGCTACCTGCTGGTGGACGAGGACAAGCGGCTCTCGCCCGAGGCGGCCCGCCGGCTACGGGCGATTGAGGAGTTCAGCCAGCTGGGCGCCGGCTTCGCGCTCTCCATGCGTGACCTTGAGATCCGCGGCGCCGGCGCGCTCTTGGGCACGCAGCAGAGTGGGCACATCGCCACGGTGGGCTACGAGATGTACTGCTCGATGCTGGAGAACGCCGTCCGCCGGATGCGGCAGATGCCGCCGCGAGAAGTGGTGGACGTGGCAATCGACCTGCCGGTGCAGGCCCACCTGCCCAGCAGCTACGTGAGCGACCCCCGCGGCAAGATCGATCTCTATCGCCGCCTCGCCCGGCTGACGACCACCGAGCAGGTTGACGACTTCGGCGACGAACTACTCGACCGCTTCGGCCCCCGGCCCGAGGTCGTTGATCAGCTCCTAGAGCTAGCAAAGCTGCGCGTCTGGGCGTACCGGTGGGGTGTGAACACCATCCGCCGTGAGGACAACTTCTTGGTCTTTGGCTACACCGCCCGCGACCGCATCCGCCGGTTGGTGGCGGAGTCTGGCGGGGCTCTTCGGGTGGCCGACGGCGTGAGCGCCTACCTGCCGCTGGCGCCGGAAAACCGTTCTCCGGCGGACCTTCTGGAGCGGGCGAAAACGCTCTTGCGGCCGGCCGGCGCGGCCGCCTAGTATCCCGCCGCCAATTTGTCCGTGGCTGGCAGCACGCCGCTCGTTCTTCGGGTTGCGGCGCCGATGATTCGCGACGGACAACGGACCACCACCAACGGACCGGCCGCCCGTGATGCGTTTGCTTTCCCTCATCGCAGTTCTAGTGCTGCTGGCTGGCGACGCGGCTGCGCAGCCGGCGCCCGGCGCCACGTTCAACATCCCGGGCCTGACCCGACAGAGCGACTCGATCGAGCCCGGCGAGGTCCGCGTGCCCGGCCTCACCGGCCCCGGCATTGACGATGTAAAACCGGTGGACGACTGCGAGGTGATCGCCCGCGTTAACGGTCAAGTCGTTACCGCCTGCGAAGTGCTTTGGCAGGTCAACCTGATGCTCGAAGGTCAGCTCGATCGCATCCCGCCGGAGCACCGCTCGAAGGTTCGCAATCAGCTCATGCGACAGCACCTGATGGGCATGCTCGATATGAAGATGCTGTACGGCGACTTCCGGCGCAAGGCGCCGCAAGCGGACATCAAGGCGATTCAGGAGAGCCTCGCCGAGAAGTTTGACGAGGAAGAAATCCCCAAGCTGATGAAGGAAGTGGGCGTCAAGCAAGAGCGTAAGCTGCCGGCCCGGTTGGCGGAACTCGGCACCTCGCTCCGCGACCGCCGGCTCGACTTCTACCAGACGATGATCGCCCGCGGCTGGATGCAGGAGCAAGCCACCTTCCCGCGCGAGGTCACTTACGACGAGCTTGTTTCGTACTACCAAGAGCACTCGGCGGACTACGAGTACCCCACGCGGGCCCGCTGGGAAGAGTTGGTGGTGATGTTCAGCCGGCACAAGACGAAGGCCAAGGCGTACGCCAAGCTGGCCGCCCTGGGGAACCGCGCGTACCAGGCGGCGGTGGCTTTGCCCGACAAGAACGATCCTGCGTTTGGCGACTTGGCAAAGCAGGAGTCCGAAGGTTTCAACGCCGACGAAGGCGGGCTTTACGAATGGACCACCCAAGGCGCCCTGGCGGCCGAGAGGATCGACCAAGCCATCTTCTCACTGCCCGTGGGCGAGATGAGCCCCATTCTTGAGAGCAACCTCGGCTTCCACATCGTCCGCGTGGTCGAACGCCAGCAGGCCGGCCGCAAGCCCTTTACCGATGTGCAGAGCGAGATCCGCCAGAGGATCCTCGACGCCCGCGGCAAAGAAGCCTTCTCCGCCAAGCTGGCAGCCCTTCGGGCCGAAGCCCAGATCTGGACCAAGTGGGACGGCTACGTCTCACGCAACGGGCTCTCCTCCACCCGCTCCCCAGGCGGCAGCCGCCGCTAGGGCCACGATCGCGGACCTCCGGTCGAAAGCGTGTTCGCACAAACACGCGCCAATCGACTGATGAGCCTGCCGGCTAAGACGCTGGCAAGAGCGTCTGAAACTCTTTGCTGGAAGAGCCTTGCGGCGAAGCCCCCTCCTCGACCGCGGCGCGACCGCTCTAGGCCGCGGCACATCGGACCTTATTCCCCCAACCCCAATTGTTGACAATCTTCAACATGCCGCGCACAATAGACGCGTCGGGTCGGACCCTGCGCGGTCGGGCCAAGCCTCTTCGTGAGCTCATCACACCACTGATTCCAGACTAGGGAGCGTCCCAATGAGATTCACCACCTTGGCTACCGCCGCCTTGGCGGTCGCCTGCTGCGTGTCCGCGTCGCACGCAGCCGAAGTCACGATTACCAGCCTCGATGTTCGCGGGACCGGCATCTTTGGTCATCCCGATGTCTCGGGAGTCACCATCAACGGCGTTGCTCCGCCGAACAACGTGACCGCTGATCCGCTCAACATCACCCTGACGTACTCCAACCTCGATCTCGACGGGGACTCCACCGCGAATGACTCGGTGACCTTCACGCTCACAGCCGCCGGCGGCGGCGCGAACCAGAGGGCTTGGGGGCAAGGCATCGACACCGGTTTCGGCAATCTGAACGACGTTACCGTCAGCGTGACCAACGTTTCGGGTACGACGACCGACTCAGGGAACCCCATTCTCTTCGACGGCTTCACGGGCGCCGACATCGGCGTTGGCGGCAACGGCGACCTCGACCGGAGCGCCGAGATCAACGGCCAAGCGGTGTCGATCTCCTCGGCCAATACCAACGCCTTTCAGTTCTTGACCGCAGGCGTCGACTTCGCCCCAACGCCGACCGTGCTGTTTGATAACTCGGGTGGCACGTTTGGCAGTGTCGTCGCGCGGACTTACGATCTGCAGTTCAGCGCGATCCCCGAGCCGAGCGCCGCGCTGCTGCTTGGTCTCGCAGTCTCAGGCGTCGTGGCTCGCCGACGGTCGCTGGCCGCGACGCGCTAGTCGCTGAGCAGGTCCCAAACCGCAACGATGGAACGACGCAACAAGAGCCGGCTCGCCTCGGTTGCTGGCGAGCCGGCTCGGTTAGCGTGACCGTCGCCTGCCTGGACACCTAGGGGCATCTTCGTTGAACCAGCTGACGCACGGCGCCGGTGTCTCAGGCCAAGTCGTCCGGCCGAGTGCCCGGGTAGGCGTAGGGATGTGGACGGTGCTGCTCTTGGCCCTTCTGCTTCTGGCCGCGCCTGTCGCCGCGACACAGCCCAACATCCTCTGGATCGTCACCGACGATCACCGCGCCGACTCAATTCAGGCGTACAACCGCGCTACCACGGGGCGGAGCGAAAGCCGGCTCGGCTACGTCTCGTCCCCGTGCATCGACGCGCTCGCAAGCGAAGGGGTGCTGTTCACCCACGCCTTCTGCAACTCTCCCGCCTGCGGCCCTTCTCGGGCGTCGATGATCACCGGGCGCTACCCCTTCCGCAACGGAAAGTACGGATGGGAGCAAACGCACCAGACCGCGGACTTCGTGAGACCGACGATACCGCAGGTGTTGCGTGCCGCCGGGTACCACACCGCAATCATCGGCAAGCGACACCTAGGCGTCACCCCGCGGAGCGACAGCCGACGCGGCGCACGCACGCTGTTTGACTTTGAGATCGACTTCGCCCGCGACCTTGAACGCAACGGGATCGGCGACCTCGTCTCAACGGGCGCCTACGGCCTGGTCGACGCCATCCTCCTGCGAAAGGACGCCACCGAAACGGTCCACTATCCGGACGGCCGCAGCAAGAAGTACGCGATCAGCCGAGCTGATCGCCCCCTCACCCCAGCCGAAGAGAGCGCGAAACGCTCGGTCGAAGCGGAGTTTGACATCCTCCGCGCGTACACACGCGTGAACAAAGGCCTGATCCTCGGCGGCGCCAACCCGAAACCAGCCGGCGAGACGATCGACGCCTTCATCGTGCAGGAGTTCAAGAACCACCTCCAGAACCGAGGTCGGCCGTACAAGACGCTCTGGGGAGCCGAGGTCAGGGGGGCAGACGACGATAAGCCCTTGTTCATCGACCTGGGATTCCATCTGCCGCACACGCCCGTCCTTCCGCCGCGTGAGTTTCGTGAGCAGTTCGAAACGCGTCACTATGAGTTGCCGGAGTTCGAGACCGATGAACTGGAGGCGTTGCCAGATCAACTCGTCGAGGTCTTTCGGGAAGCGAAGACCGATCGCTTGAAGCGACAAGAGAAGCTACAGGCGGTCAGAGACTATTACGCCTTCGCCGCCTACGGCGACGCGCTGATTGGCGAGGCCGTGGAAGCCTTTAAGGCGTTCTGTCGTGAAAGCAACCGTGACTACCTGATCGTTATCACTGTTGGAGACCACGGGTGGCATCTCGGCGAGCAGGGGATCATGGCCAAGTTTGGGCCGTGGAAGCAGTCGGTCTCCGGTGCGGCGATCGTTGTCTCGTCGGACCCCCAGCAGTTCCCGCCCGGCAGGGTATTCGACGGATTGGTGGAGTATGTCGACTTCGCTCCCACGATCGCCGCGGCCGCAGGAATCGACCTTTCCAGCCCAGAGTTCGGGCATTTAGACGGATGCGACTTGGCTCAGGTGCTGGCTGATCCCGCCGTCGGTCGCGAGTACATCCTCGGCGAGATGAACCTGGTGTGCGGGCACCGGGCTTATCTCCGCACGACCGACTTTGCATTCTCAATGCGAACGCGTGATCGGCGGACCGTGGGGCGTGCGCCTCTTCTGAACGACGATGTCCGCTGGGCGCTCACCTGCAAGCCGCGCGACGCCGACATGGCGCTGTACGACCTCCGCGTCGACCCACTCGAACGCCGAAACATCGCCTACACGCTTGAGTACCACGAGCTGGCGTTGTGGTTCCGAGACAAGCTCGGCAACATCGTCCTTGGCGATGGTCGCGTGGAGTGCGATTGGTCCAAGCCCAACAGCTACAGCCTTAGCAACTTCGCGGGCGGGGCCGACGACAAACGCATCGATCTCCCCGCCGGCATCGTCCCTGCAATTGAGCAATGGGGACAGCTCTCCTCGCCGCCGGGCATCGGCGCGCTGTAGCAGTCCGGCTCGCGCGTGCAAATCATCAAGCGATTCTCGAACCGACGACCGCCTGGCGCCATTTGGAATCGGCAGGCGAGATCGTATGGCAACTGCTCGAACAACGGACAGCGTCTTGCTCGGTCAAGACCGGCGTGCCACGTCGCGTTAGAATTAGACGCGTGTCAGCGGGCCGATCGATTCACTACTTTCCACATGAACACAGTTACCCACGCCGGAAGCTACCGATGCCGCAAGTAACTTACATTACCCCCGATGGCGAACAGGTGACCGTCGAGGCTCGGCGGGGTGACCTTATGACGCTCGCCGTGAAGCACGGCGTAGCCGGGATCGAAGGCAACTGTGGCGGAGTCTGCGCCTGTGGGACATGCCATGTGCAAGTCGACGAGTCATGGTTCGAGAAAGCCGGACCGGCCAGCGACGACGAGCTCGGCGTGCTCGAGTTCGAAGACAGCGCGGGGCCCACGAGCAGGCTCAGCTGCCAGATCAAGCTCACCGCCGAGCTGGACGGGATCGTCGTCCGCGTTGTTGGGTAGCAACAGCGATTGCATCAAGCGTTCGACCGCCCATCCGATTGACGGAATGCGGAGTCAGAAGCATGGCCGACCAGAGAGACCCCTTCTCCGACGACCGCGAGCAGAGCGGCGTCAAGACCGTAGCCGCGGAAGGCACGGAGGTGCCGCTGCTGCTTCGATTGAGAGACGTCAAGAAGACTTGCAAAGACACAAAGAACTTCAGCAACGACAACCCGCTAATGATCGTCTTGCACTCGGAGGCGAATTCCCGATCGGTCCGGCAGCTCCCAATCGAGACCGACCCGCCCGACCATACCGAGTACCGCGCGCTCGTGGAGCCGATCTTCCGGAAGCCCAAGGACGCGGCTTACCAAGCCGGGATCCGCGACCTTGTTCGCCGACTTGTGGATGACTCGATCGACCTAAAGGAAGTCGAGGTCGTTCGCGGATTCGCCCTCCCGCTTCAATCGCGAGCGTTGGCGAGGCTGCTGGGTGTGGCGGACGCGGAGGCGGAAGAGTGGATCTCATGGGGTATCCATGTCTTCCGCGATCAACAGCTCGGCCCGAAGGGCTCTGAGCTCGACCAGTACATCTTGGCGAAGCTGGAAGCGACGGCAGGCTCGGACGCAGACGACTTCTTTAGCGTCCTTAACCGACTTGAGTTCCGTGGTCGCGAGCTCACCCTTGAGGAAAAACACGGCTTCGCCAACATGGCGTTCGCCGGCGGGCGGGACACCGTCATCCACACCGTGAGCAGCATCGTTGTGCACCTCGCGGAGCAGCAAGACGCTTTGAGCTTCTTGCGGGACGACGAGGGCCGGATCAACACCGCGGCCGAAGAGTACGTACGGTTTGTCAGCCCGCTAACCGTAATCTCGAGGACCTGCCCCCACCAAACCGATATACACGGCGTCACTGTCGAGGCGGGCGAAAGAGTTGGCCTCTGCTGGCCGTCGGCCAACCGAGACGCCACGGTGTTCAAGAGCCCCGACAGCGTCGTCCTCAACCGTTCGCCCAACCCGCACGTTGGCTACGGCTTTGGCGTGCACAACTGCTTAGGGCAGCACCAAGCGCGGGCCATCATCCGCTCGCTGCTCTCTGAGCTGTGCGATCGACTTGAACGAGTGGAGCTGCTTGAAGCGATCCCCGAGCTAGAGCACGAATCGTCGTACACCCGCCAGGTAGGCTACAAGCTTGCCCGGGTCCGGTTCCACGCGCGTCAACCGTAGCTGATGCTCAGCCCGACGCTGCCGGGGTCACCCGAATCGTGACGCTGGTCTGAATCGCGCCGCGTTTAAATGCCGGCTCCTTGCCGGCCGCCTGAGGATCGGCGCCGTCCCACGAGTAGGCCCGCACGGTCGTTGTGCCTGGCGATCTTCCTACGATGTCGCCAAACTTACTGACGCTGGCCACCGCCGGGTCACTCGATTCCAGGATTACGTTGCACCGCGTGGCGTACGCAGGAACCACGGACCAACTTAGGCTCGTCTGTTCTCCCACTCGGATACGATTGTGAGACAACTCGATCCGCACCGATTCCACCGGCACATGGGGGTGGGCGGCGAGGACTTCGCCCAGACTCCGGTAGGCGGTGCGTTGCTCCGCGTTCATGCTGTCGGCGGGGATTCCGCTGCGTCTTCGATGGCCCCAGGAGACGGTGACTTCTCGTTCGCCGGCCTTCTCTAAGGGGTCGCTGTGCACGTCGAAGAATCGCCCCTCCGGGAAGCGGGCGTTGCCGGCGTAGCGTTTGAACTGCTTATTGAAGGCATACCGGAGCACGCCGGCCGTATCGCTCCACCGGTTGTTGGCGTTGTACCAGGTGTAGATGTGTTCGCGGTGAGGCGGGCCTCCTTTCGTGGCTTGAGACCAGAACCCCACGCCGTCAACGCGTAACGCCGAAGGGATAGCGACACCCGCTGCTTGGCACAGCGTTGGCAAGACGTCCACGACGTCAACAAGCCCTTCGTACACACGTCCACGCTTGCCAGACACGCCCGGACCGGCCAACACCAGCGGCACGTGCGTGCCGTTGTCTTTCGTGTCGCCCTTCCCGCCGGGGTAGACCGAGCCGCCCGGAAGGTGATGGCGGAACGGCTCCTTGGTGCCGTTGTCTCCCATGACGACAATCAGGGTGTTGTCCCGCAGCCCAAGCGTCTCCAGGCGGTCAACGACCCGCCCGATGAGCTTGTCCATGTACGCGACCATGTCCGGGAAGTAACGGCGATCGTCACCGGGACACGCCTTCTGATAGCAGGGCGTATCGGGGAAGCGATCGAATGCGGATGCGGGTTGCGTATCGGGTGTTGGCGTGTGCTCGTCGTGCACGAGGATCATGGGGTAGTACAGAAAGAACGGCTTGCTCTTGTGGCGATCGATGAAGTCGAGGGCGTGCCGGTTGCAGATATCGGGCCCGTACCACCGCCGCCCCGTCGCGGGGTCGACCCCGCCCACCTTCTTGTAGTTGACCACGCGGCCGTTAATGACCAAGTCGGGATTCAGGTAACGGCGGCCCTGGTCCACCACGTCGAAGCAACAGAACTCATCCCACCCAAGCTCAAACAGATAGTCTTTACCGGGAGTCTCAGGAGTGCCGCGGGACTGCTTCCACTTGCCGAACACACCCGTCGCGTAGCCGGCTCGTTGAAAGAGGTCAGCGATGGTTATCTGAGACGCGTGCAGCGCTTTGGGGCGAACGAAGTTGCGGCTGTTGTACTGCCCTGTCATGAGGGCGACTCGCGTCGCCTCACAAAGCGGGTACGCGTGGGAGTCTGTGCAGCGGACCCCCTCGGCGGCCAATGCGTCGATGCGCGGCGTTGCGAACTCCACGTTAGTAAACGCCCCGCTCTGCTCGCTAAGGCGGTCGGCGCCGTAGGCCGTGACGCCGTAGTGGCCGAGGTCATCGATCAGCACCAGCACGACATTCATCGGTTCGCCGGCGGAGCACGTCGGCGCCGTCGCCGCGGCAAGGAATCCGATGAGCAGGGCGATCTTGTGCATTCTCTTCCCGGTGTTTGCAACCGTTGGTAGTCCGACCAAGGTTCCCGAAGTCAGTGTGGCGGAGCCGACAAAGCGGTCGGAAAGCGGCTGGCGTGACGCCACACCCGGGTCGCCGTCACCGGTCAACGCGGGCGGATCCGCCGGCCACAAGCTTCTCAACCTCCGCGAGGGTCGCCATCGACGTGTCGCCGGGCGTGGTCATCGCCAAAGCCCCGTGAGCGGCGCCGTACTCAACCGCGGCCTGCGCGTCTTTGCCTTGCAGAAGGGCGTAGATAAGTCCGGATGCGAAGCTGTCTCCGCCACCGACGCGGTCGAAGATCTCTAGCCCGTCTCTCTGCCGAGCCTGGAACACCCGGCCGTTGTGCCAACAGAGCGCACACCAATCGTTCACGCTCGCTGAATGAACCGTCCGCAGCGTCGTAGCGATCACTTTGAAATTGGGATACTCGCTCGATGCTCGCTCCATCATCGATTGATAGCCTTCCAGAGGCAGCTGCGACAGCTCTTTGTCGGCGCCCTCCACCTCAAGACCAAGGCAAGCCGTGAAGTCTTCTTCATTGCCAAACATCACGTCAACGAGCGGCGCAAGGCAGCGATTGACCTCCCGCGCGCGATCGACGCCGCCAGAATCCTTCCAGAGCGACGGCCGATAGTTCAAGTCGTAGGACGTGATGGCCCCGTACTTGCGGGCCGCGGTCAACGCTTCCTCGGCGACTCGGGGCGTGCTGTCAGACAGAGCGGCAAAAACCCCGCCCGTATGGAGCCATCGGGCGCCGCGGGCGCCGAACACTTCATCCCAGTCGATCTCTCCGGGACGCATCTGAGACGCCGCGGTGTGGGCGCGGTCGCTGCAGCCCACCGCGCCACGCACGCCAAAGCCGCGTTCGGTAAAATTGAGTCCGTTGCGTGCCGAGCGGCCGACGCCGTCGAACGACTTCCAGTGAACCAGCCCCGTGTCGACGCCGCCCTGGAGCATGAGGTCCTCAACGAGCCGGCCGACTTCGTTATCGACAAGCGCCGTCAAAATCGCGGTACGCATGCCGAAGCAGCGTCGCAACCCCCGCGCCACGTTGTACTCGCCACCGCCCTCCCACACGCGGAATTGCCTGGCGGTACGGACCCGCCCTTCGCCCGGGTCGAGGCGCAGCATCACCTCGCCGAGAGAGACGAGGTCGTACCGGCAAGCATCGGCGGGGTTGATGGTCAGTTGTGGCATGTTGCTTGCCCGGTATCTGTTGCGCCGACGAGCGCGAACCGCGGTCTCTCAGGCTCACCGGAGGTTAGCGGATCGGGACCGAAGTGGGGGGCGCCGGTTCCGGCTCACGCAAGCGAGTCGGCCAAGGCGTCAGCCGGCACACGGCGTCTGCCGTTGATAACCTTGCGCGAGACGCGGTGGCGCTCCATGCGATCCCAGTCGATCTCCACGCCGTGCCCCACCCGATCCGAGGCGAACGCGTACCCGTCCGAGATCTGCAGCGGGTGGACCAGGTAGTCATCGATTCGAAACGCGTGGATCTCAAGCAGCGACGCATTTGGGATCGCCGCCAGGCAACTCACGTGCAGGTCTTGGATGCCGTGCGTCGTCACGTTGCGGTTGTGGGCCTCGGCCAAGTGAGCCACCTTCAGCATAGCGGTGATCCCACCGACGTTCGAGATATCGATGTCGGGGAAAGAGATCCCGCCATCGGCGATGATCCGCTGGAACTCGTAGATGGTGTGCAGGTTCTCGCCGGACGCGACGGGTATCGGCCCCTCGGTTTCAATGCGGCGGTTCCCTTCGACATCGTCCGGGATGGTGGGCTCCTCGAGCCAGTAGACGCCGTACTCCGCGAACGCATGAGACGCCTGAATCGCCTTCTCGACGCTCCACTTCATGTTGGCGTCGACCATTAGCTTCTTGTCGTCACCCAGCAGGTTTCGGACCGCGGCGACGCGCTGGCACTCTTCGACGATCGACTCACGGCCGACCTTGATCTTCACTGCGTTCAGACCCGCCTCGAGGAACCCCGCGGTCTGCTTCAGCAGTTCGTCGATCGACATGTGGAAGTCGATGCCGCCGCCGTAGGCTTCGGCCTTGCTGTCTTCGCCGCCCAGGAACCGCCAAAGCGGCTCTTGGGCGAGCCGGGCCTTGAGGTCCCATAGGGCGATGTCGACCGCAGACATTGCGAACGAGGCGATCCCGCCACGGCCGACGTAGTGGGTCGCCCACCACATCTTCTTCCACAGGTGCTCGATCCGCCGTGGGTCTTCGCCAATGAGGATGGGCGCAACGCTGTCCTCCAGCATCGCCGTTACCGAGGTCCCGCCGGTCTGGCCAACCGTGTACGTGTAACCCATGCCGGCGGCGCCGTCGTCGGTGCGGAGGGTTACGACGATCAGCGAGAAGTCACGCTGCGTGCCGTGAATCGCGTCTGCCAGCGGCTGAGCCAGCGGCACGTGGAAGAGCTGGATTTCTACTTGTGCGATTTTCATGTCGTTCAACTAATGCCCGCTTGCTAACACGACGCCTGATCAACCGAAGTTGACGTACATCGTCTTTTTCTCCAGGTAGTTCTCCATGCCGTACTTCCCATCCTCGCCGCCCGTGCCGCTGAGCTTGTGCCCGTTGTGGAACCCCTGCCGTTGCTCGCCCATCGGTCGGTTGACGTAGATCTCACCGAACTCAAGCTCCGCAACCGCTCGCTGCACGCTCACCAAGTCGCGGGTGAACAGGAATGCCGCAAGGCCGAAGTCGCTGTCGTTTGCCAGGCTGAGCGCCTCCTCGTAGCTCGATACCCGCATGATGGGGCTCACCACGCCGAAGGCTTCTTCACGCATCACGGCCATCTCGTGCGTGCACTCGGTGAGCACCGTCGGCTCGTACCAGTGGCCACGCCCGAACTGTTCGCCGGTCGGCCGCTTGCCGCCCACCACAACGCGAGCCCCGTCTGACGCCGCGGCTGAGACCATCTGCTCAAGGCGACTGGTCTCTTCGGCGTTCACCTTGGGGCCAATGTCGGTCGTCTCGTCCATCGGGTCGCCCAGCCGCAATGCCGAGACCCGGGTGCAGTACTTGTCGACGAACTCGTCGTACACTGCATCGTGGATGTAAAACCGCTCGGGACATGTGCAAACCTGCCCGCTGTTAAGGTGCCGCGACACGACAGCGGCGTCGACGGCTTTGTCGATGTCGCCATCGGCTAGCAGAATGAACGGCGCCTTGCCGCCGAGTTCCAGCCGCACCGCAGTGAGCCGATCGGCGGCGGTGCGGAAGATCTGCTGGCCGGTCTGCGTTGACCCCGTCATGGTTACCAGTCGCGTCAGTCGATTGGTGACCAGCTCCTGGCCCATCGTCGAGCCACCACCCGTGACCAGGTTCAGAACACCGGGCGGGATGCCGGCTTGCTCGGCTAGCTCGCCGAGGCAGAGCACCGCCACGGGCGTGACTGAGGGCGGCTTGACCACCATCACATTGCCTGTTGTGAGTGCCGGACCGATCTTTCGGCACGCCAACGCGAGCGGAAAGTTCCAAGCGGCAATGCCAACCGTGACGCCGTAGGGAACCTTGTGAATCTGGATGTGCTCGCTGGGCAGGTCGGAAGGCAGGATATCGCCCTCGATCCGCCGGGCCGACTGCGCTGGGAAGTTGATGAAGTCGGCCGAGACGTCAACCTCGCCGAGCGCCAGGCCGTAAGTCTTGCCCATCTCGCGGACCAGCACCTTGGCGAGCCGCTCGCGGTTCTCGCGGATTAGCTCGGCGAACCGGATCAGCAACGCGCCACGCTCAACGGCCGGCATGGCCGCCCACGCGGCCTTCGCTTTCTCGGCCGCCTCCAACGCGGCAACCGCGTCGGCGACGCCGCCGTTGGGAACGGCGTAGATCACCTCTTCGTTGGTCGGGTTCTCAACGGCGATCTCCCCGCCCGATTCGGCATCGACGAAGCGACCATCGATGTACATCCGATGCAGTCGGTTGTCTTCGGCAAGTCTGCTCATGCGATTTGCTCCGCCATCCAAGACTTAGGCTGGGCTCTAGCGCCCCATCCAACCGCCATCGACAAGAAGCGTGGCCCCGTGAACGTAGTCCGAAGCGGTCGACGCCAGGAACACCACAGGTCCGACAAAGTCGCCTGGCTCACCCCAGCGTCCGGCAGGGATTCGCGAGAGTATCTGCTCGCTCCGCACGGGGTCGTCGCGGAGCGCCTGCGTGTTGTCGGTAGCGATGTAGCCGGGGGCGATCGCATTGACGTTCACGCCCCGCGACGCCCACTCATTCGCCAAGGCCATCGTCAACTGACCGATGCCGCCCTTGCTGGCGGCGTAGCCGGGAACCGTGATCCCGCCTTGGAAAGTGAGGAGCGAAGCCGTGAAGATGATCTTGCCAGCGCCGCGTTCCAGCATCGGCCCGCCGAGTTCCCGCGACAGGACGAACTGCGAGTTAAGGTTCACCTCGACAACCTTGTCCCAGTACTCGTCTGGGTGCTCGGCGGCCGGCCGGCGGAGGATCGTGCCGGCGTTGTTGACGAGGATGTCGATCCGCTGGTTATCCTCGAGCGCTTGAGCGGCAAAGGCCCGCACCGCGTCGCGGCTTGCGAAGTCGCAGGAGTACCCGCGGAAGCTACGCCCCAGGGCTTGGACCTCGTCGCCCACCGTGCTCGACCCATCGCCAAGCGTGGCCGAGACTCCAACGATGTCGGCGCCGGCCTCGGCCAGCCCAACCGCCATCGCCTTGCCGATGCCGCGCGAGCAGCCGGTCACAAGTGCCGTCTTGCCGTCGAGTGAGAAGAAGTCGAGCACGCTCATGGAGATGGGTTGAGGGGGGAAGTGAGTTCGATGCGTTGACGGGTTTAGGGGCTGATGCGTTGTCGGGCTCGCCAAACCGCGGAATCCTTAGCCGTCTATTGGCAATCGATCAGGTACTTCACGCCGTCTGGATTTCCATCGATGGTCTCAAACACCTGTTGCACTTCCGTAATCGGGCTCACTTGCGTGATAAGCCGATCAAGGTGCAGCTTGCCGGCCGCGGCGAGTTCGATCGCTTCGTCGAAGTCGCATTCTTCGTAGAGCCGCGCGCCGATCAGCCGAAGCTCCGACCAGAAGAAGCGGAACAGGTTCACGGGTTTGGGCTGCGGGTGCACGGCCACCATGACGATGCGGCCGCGGGCGCAGCCGAGCTCGGTCATCACTTCGGCGCCCTGCTGCGAGCCCGAAACCTCAAACACGCAATCCGCCATCCCGCCGTCAGTCAGCTCGGCCACCGCTTTGACCGCATCGGTCTCACTGGGATTGATCGTTTCCATTCCCAACTCACTTGCGAGCGTGAGCCGTGACTCGTTCACCTCGAGCAAGATGACCCGGGCGCCGCGGTCGGCGGCAACCAGGGCGATCAACAATCCGATCGGCCCACCGCCGATGACTACGCACACCTCACCGGGCGCCACCTCGCCAAGGCGAACGTCGTGGCACGCCACGGCAGCCGGTTCAATCATCGCCCCGTGCGTCATCGGCATGCCCTCGGGCAGCCGATGGAGCGTGTAGCCCGGCACGGTCCAGGAGGACTGCATGCCGCCGGGCAGGTCGATGCCGATGAACTTGAGTTGCTTGCCGATGTGCGCGGCTCCACGGTCGTAAGCGGCGGCGTCACCAAACAGCAGCGGTCGGACCGCCACCCGGTCGCCAACGGCAACCCTGGTCACACCGGCGCCAACCTCCGCCACGGTCGCCGACGCCTCGTGCCCAATGATCTGCGGCGGCGCCACCCGGGCGTCCATCGCCCCGTGGAAGATATGCATGTCGGTCCCGCAGACGCCGCAGTAAGCAACGTCGAGACGGACCTCTCCGTCGCGAGGCGCGACGGGCTGGGTCTCGGCGACCGAGATCGTTCGCTGACCGTCGTACTTGGCTGAAGGCATCGGGCTGAATCGCTTACTCAAGACAAGGGGGCGCGGTGGCAGGTCGAACGTCGTGTCCTCCGCCGCCGGTCGTTTCATCCGCTAACGGATGTTCTGCATCAGCTCCTCCTCAAGCACTGCGCCGTCACCTTCCTCTAGCGCACGAAACACGCGGGCGTGCTCTTCATGCACGTCGGCCAGCACATCAAACCTCTCGTAGGCGAGCGCCATGCGGGAGCAGAGCTGCTTCCAAGCCGGGACAAGGTTCTCACCGCCACAAGCAAGCAGGATGGTTTCATGGAACGCCAGGTCGCACCGCTTAACGGCCGCCAGGTTGTTGGCCGTGCACGCAACTCGCAGCTCGTCCAGCGCCGACCGCACCTGCTCAAGCGCGTCAGCCGAGACCGGCAGGCCGAACTTTCGCACCACGTAGAGCTCAATCTGCCGACGGAGCTTGGTGATGAACTCACGGTCGGACTGATCAGGCGGATGCTGGACGGTCACCCCGCGGTTCGGCTCGTAAGCCAGGTAGCCCTCGTTCGCCAGTTGCAAGAACGCGTCGCGCACGGGCCCACGGCTCACGCCGAATCGGCTCGCTAACTCCGCCTCCCGAAGCACCTTCCCGGGAGCAAACGCCCCCGAGAGGACCTCGTCACGGAGTTGCACCGTGACCTGTTCGCGAATGGTTCTCGAGATGGGCACCGCTCGGCCTCGCACCGGGTCGACACACTCGTCAGTTGACGACTGCAGGTTGTTAACAATAGACGATGGGCGATTTGCTTTCAAGCAGAAGCTCTGCTCGCGGACCGCAACCTGACCACGTAACGCTGGAAAACCGCGCACAGAAAGGCTGAGAAGCGCGCAGGCGCGCCCTCAGTCAGCAAGCAGGAGCAAGCAGCCGAAGGCTACTGGATGTTCGCCCGCAGGGCCGCGATTGCAGCCTTCTGGTCACCGGCCCGGATGGCGGAGACGATCGCCGCGTGCTCGCGGTGGCTGTCCATGATGTTGCTGTGCCGTCCGTAGTGCAGCATCATGCGGCTGACGATTGGCAGCCAAATTGGGAGCACTTCGGGATTCCCCGAGGTGTCGATGATCGTTCGGTGCAGCGCCATGTCATTCTCGACGATCGCCGCAAGGTCTTCCGCTTCGCACGCGTTGCGAAGCCGCGCCACCGTCTGATCGAGCTTTTCGATGATCTCGTCAGTGAAGTGCTTAAACGCGTTCTTCAGGGCGAACTCTTCTACTTGCCTACGCAAGCCGACCAGCAGCGACTGCGTCTCTGGCTTCACCGCCGCCACACGGACCCCGCAGTTGGGCTTCGCGACTAGCAAGCCTTCCTGCGTGAGCTGCAGCAGCGCATCCCGGATAGGCGCGCGGCTAACGCTGTACTGCTTAGCGAGCGCGTGCTCGCGCAGGCTTGTGCCCTCAGTCAGCCGGCCGGACAAGACATCGGCCCGGATTCGGTCGGCGACTTGCTCACGGATCGTGCGTGCGACCGGGATTTCGGACATTCCACGCCTCACGGGGTGCGATGCTTGACAGCCGTTTTGTAGATTGTCTACTATCGATCGTCGGCTGTCTCTCATAAATCATTATCACTGTAGCGAATCTTATCCAGTTTTCTACAAGCTTTCACTCTCCTCCCTGAGCCAACGCTCGCCTTCCCAACGCAGAGTCTGACAATCCGAATGATCATGACTGCTAGGGAAAGCCCGCGGACGGGTAAGAGCGTCGGCTGGAGCTGATCGGGCCCCATCCCATGAAAATTCGCTCTCTCTTCGGCGTCGCCCTGGCGGCGGCGTGGCTCTGCGTTTGCTCCGCGCCGGCGGCCGATTCGCTGTTGGTTCACTCCTTTGAAGAAGAAACCCTGCCCGCCGAACTGCGGGTTGAGGGTGCGACGGCAGAAGTCGTCCAAGGGACGGGGGTGACGGCCGGCGATCGAGCCCTGCGCGTCGTGTTCCCTGCCGACACCAGCGACGCGGGCGTCCAGATCACACCGACTACGCCTTGGGACTGCCGACCTCTAGGCGAGTGCCACCTGGCGTTCGACGCCACGAACGTCGGCGACAGCTCCCTTCATCTCCGCTGCAACGTGACGAGCCGGCGCGGGGTGGTCGTTCGACGCACAGCATGCCTTCCCGAGGGCGAGACAAGAACGTTTTACTTTCCACTCAGCGGGCCGGAAGCCGCCAAAGACCATGGCATGCGCGACGACCCAGCGGCCTTCGCGGGAGTCGGCCATAAGCTGCTCCTAAGTAGCGCTAAGTGGGGCGGCAACATCGCGCAGATCAAGTCGGTCAGTCTCTACGTGCTGGACACCGCTTCTGAGGACGCCGTTGTCTTCGACAATCTCCGCCTGGCGCCCAATCCGACGACGCCTAGCGGCTACCTTGATGGCATCGTCGATCGGTTTGGCCAGAGCAGCCGGGCGGAGTTCGATGAGAAGGTGCGGTCCGAGGACGAGCTTCGCGTTGTTGCCGAGGAAGAACTCGCCCAACTCGCCGCTGGCGGCCCGCTGGCAGACCGCGGCCGGTTTGGCGGTTGGCGTGGCGGACCGAGGTTGGATGCGACCGGCTACTTCCGCGCCGAGAAGATTGGCGAGAAGTGGGCTCTGGTCGACCCCGAAGGCTACCTCTACTTCGCCACGGGGATCGACAACCTTCGCATGGCGAACACGTCGACCTTCACCGGCATCGACTTCAAGGACCCTTCGGTGCGGTATCGCGATCCGGAAGACGTCACGCCTGAGGACTCAATTGGCATCGTCCCGTCGTCGGCCGAGGCTCGCGCCACGGCCTACGTGGCTTACCCCGAGCGTCGCCGGATGTTCGAGTGGTTGCCCGACTACAACCACCCGCTCGCCAAGCACTACGGGTACCGCCGCTCGGCCCACCTTGGTCCGTTCCCGCACGGCGAAGTCTTCAGCTTCTACTTGGCCAACCTTGAGCGTCGGTACGGCGTTCCGGCTTCAGGCGATCGGCTGGAAGTGTGGCGGCGGGTGACCATTGATCGGATGCTGGACTGGGGGTTCACGTCGCTTGGCAACTGGACGGACGCCTCGTTCTATCAAAACGATCGGGTGCCGTACTTCGCCAACGGCTGGATCATCGGCGACTTCAAGACGGTCAGCTCTGGCGCCGACTACTGGGGACCGATGCCCGACCCGTTTGACCCGGAGTTCAAGCGTCGCGCCGAGGCGACCGTCGCCGTCATCGCCGAGGAGGTGAAGGGCAACCCTTGGTGCGTGGGCGTGTTCATCGACAATGAAAAGGCGTGGGGCAACGAGAAGTCGACGCGCAGCCGCTTCGGAATCGTCATCCACACACTCACCCGCGACGCGTCCGATTCGCCGACGAAAGCGGCATGGGTCGCGCTGCTGCGCGAGAAATACAAGACAATCGCCGGCCTCAACGATGCCTGGCAGACCAACGTGGCGTCTTGGGAAGACTTCGCCAGGGGGTTCGC
Organism: Planctomycetota bacterium; assembly: GCA_039414355.1. Classification (GTDB taxonomy): domain Bacteria; phylum Planctomycetota; class Planctomycetia; order Pirellulales; family Lacipirellulaceae; genus JBCCQL01. The sequence goes on from JBCDJN010000001.1 coordinate 27,921, forward strand.
CAAGCTCGAGGCCTACGACAACCGGGCGATGCTCGCCGACTTCTCAGAGCTGCTTGAGCTGTACGCCGAGGCGTACTTCAAGACCGTGCACGACGCGCTTGCCGAGGTCATGCCGAACCACCTCTACCTGGGCTGCCGGATGACGCCGTGGGGCATGACGCGTGAGACCCGCCGCGCGGCCGCCCGCTACGCCGACGTGATGAGCTATAACTTTTACCGCGAGGCGCTCGGGACCCATAACTGGACCTTCCTGGATGAGATCGACAAGCCGAGCATCATCGGCGAGTTCCATATGGGCACCACCGACGGCGGCATGCCCCACGCCGGGCTGATCCACGCTCAAGACCAGGCTGACCGCGGCCGCATGTTCCACACCTACATGAACTCGGTTATCGACAACCCGTACTTCGTTGGGGCTCATTGGTTCCAGTACATCGACTCGCCGATGACCGGCCGCGCGCACGACGGAGAGAACTACAACGTCGGCTTCGTGACTGTCGCCGACGTCCCGTACAAGCAACTCGTCGACAGCGCCCGCGAGCTGAACCGGTCGCTCTACCCGCGTCGGTTCGGCGATCTCGCCAAGCCTGCGGAATAATACTGGGGCGAATGGGGCTCATGTTCGGTGTGCACGGTCGAGTCATCGCCTACTCCGCCATCGCCGCTTTCGGCGGGCTGATCTTCGGTCTCGACGCGGTTCTCATCTCCGGCGGCGAGGAGCAGATCCGCAATGAGTTTGAGCTGAACGAGTTCGCGCGCGGCGCCGTCGTGAGCGCCCCGGGCCTCGGTGTGTTGCCCGCGTTGCTCCTCACGGGTTGGATCTGCAACTCGCTGGGTCGAAAGAAGACGCTGATTGGCGTCGCCGCTTTGTACGTGGTGTCCGCCGTCTGGTCGGCCCTGGCGCCAACCGCGTTTCAGCTCGGCGCCGCGAGGTTCTTGGGCGGGCTCGCGTTCACGTCACTTTCCCTCTCGCCCATGTACATCGGCGAGATCGCGCCAGCGCATCTACGGGGCAAGCTGGTCGCGATCAACCAGATCAACACAGTGATCGGCCTATCAGGGGCATACTTTGTCAACTTGGCCATCATCTACCTCAGCCAGGCGGGCGGCGCGGGAAGTGAGCCGCTGGGGCTGCCGCCCGGCACCTGGCGTTACATGCTCGGATCGGAGATCCCTCCGGCCGTGCTTTGGCTCGGCCTGCTGTTCTTGATTCCCGAAAGCCCCAGGTGGCTCGTTTCGCGAGGCCGCAACGCGGAGGCGGAGCTGGCGCTCCGCAAGCTCTACCCGGGAGAAGAAGTCGCTGACAAGCTTGCCGAGATCGACCACGCCCTTGCCAACGAGCCGAAGGGCCTGCCGGCGTTTCCGCAGTTTCTGCGCCTGCTCGGGCCGGGGTTTCGCCTGGCGGTGATCGTTGGCGCGACCATCGCCATCGCCCAGCAGGCGACCGGGATCAACGCGATCCTGTTCTACGCCCCAACCGTGTTCAAGCAGTTGGGCATGGGCGAGAACGCCGCCTTCGTTCAGGCCGCAGTGCTAGGGGTCGTCAGCCTCGTGTTCGCGATGCTCGCGCTGGCGGTGGTCGACCGAGTTGGACGACGGCCGGTGGCGCTGATTGGGTTCGTTTGGATCATCGCCAGCCTCGCCGTGTGCGCTTACGGCTTCAGCCGGGCAACGTACCAACTCAGCGAGGAACGCCTTGAGGGATTGCCTGAAGAACTCAGCAGCGAAACGCTTCTACCAATCCTTGGCGAGACCTACACAAGCGACACAGATTTCAAACAAGCGATCGCCGCCACGCTCGGTGAGACCGAAGGGCGGCCGTACGAGACCGCCTTGCTTGAGCAAGCGGTAACGCTGCCCGCGGAACTCATCGTCGCTGGCATCCTCAGCTTCATGGCGGCTTTCCAGTTCTCGGTCGGCCCCGTGATGTGGATTCTGCTCTCGGAGATATTCCCCACGTCGGTCCGCGGCGTGGCGATCCCGTTCTTCCACTTTTTGACGGGGGCCACCAGCTACTTCGTCCAGTTCCTGTTCCCGGCGGCGTTGGCGACGCTCGGCGCCGCCGCGGTGTTCGCTTCGTTTACTGTGATCCCGTTGGTCGGCTTGGTGGTTCTGTATCTCTACCTTCCCGAGACCAAGAACCTTTCGATCGAGCAGATCCAATCCACCTTCCAACAGCATGGCCTTGCCGGGGAGGGCGGAAGCCCATGAACGCAAAGCAGAGCGCGGCGACCCTTCGCGCCAAGAACTACCCTCACGGCCCCGAGTGGTACTGTGAGATCACAACCAAGCCGATCACCGGTGACCTTGCCGTTCACGAAGACGGGATCGTCCGCCGCGACCCGAGCGCCGTGATCTTGGTCGACGGCGTCTACCACGTTTGGTACAGCCGCTCGACCGGTAGGAGCCAGGGGTTTGGCTCGGGCGACCCGGACGCCAAGACCTTTCCGTGGGACCATTGCGACGTTTGGCACGCCACCAGCAAAGACGGCTGGCATTGGGAGGAGCAGGCAGTCGCCGTTTCTCGGGGCGAGCCGGGCGCCTACGACGACCGCAGCGTGTTCACCCCTGAGGTTCTGGCTGACAACGGGCGTTACTACTTGGTGTATCAGGTGGTGAAGTCGCCTTACGTGCGCCGCTCGTTTGAAAACGTCGCGATCGCCGTGGCGGATTCGCCCGAGGGGCCATGGAGAAAGTCGCCGGCGCCGATCCTTGAGGCCGCCCAAGACGGCCAGTGGGATGGCGACGCCGACAACCGTTTCCTCGTCCAATCCAAAGGGAGTTTCGATAGCCACAAGACGCACGACCCAACGCTCATGGCTTACCGGGGCAAGTACTACCTCTACTACAAGGGCGAACCCATGGGCGAGCAAATGTTCATGGGGGGGCGTGAAACCAAGTGGGGCGTGGCCATTGCTGATAAACCGGAAGGCCCGTATGTGCGGAGTGAGTACAACCCGATTACGAACTCCGGCCACGAGGTCTGCGTGTGGCACTACAAGGGCGGCATCGGTGCGATGCTCACCACCGATGGGCCCGAGCGCAACACACTGCAGTGGGCGCCCGACGGCGTGAACTTCGAGATCATGGCCTACATCAAGGGCGCGCCCGAGGCGAACGGCCTGTTCCGGACGCCGGACCACGACGCGGCCCCGCTTGAAGGGCTTCGCTGGGGCCTCTGCCACGAGGTTGGCGAGCACTCCGGTTATCTGCGCCGATTTGAAGTTGATGAAACGCTCAAGGGCTACTTCCTGAGGCGCGAGACCTATGAGTGATCAAAGCCATCAGCCCACGCGATCAGACTTAGGGCGGCTGCCGGCAATGCTCGGCGGCCTGATGGTAGCCATCGGTGTCGCGGCCACCGGTTCGGCGAACGCGCCGATCGACTTCGTCCGCGACATTAGGCCAATCCTGTCAGACAAATGCTTCGCCTGCCACGGCCCCGCCGAAGACAGCCGCGCCGCCGGCCTGCGTCTCGACGTTCGCGAGGAGGCAATCGGCTTCACGGCGATCGTGCCGGGCAGCCCCGAAGCGAGCTCGATGCTGAAGCGCGTCCTGTCCGACGACGACGACTTGCGGATGCCCCCGCCAGAGTCCCACAAGACGCTCGACGCCGAAGAGATCAATCTGCTCCGCAACTGGATCGAAGAAGGCGCCGCTTACGAGCCGCACTGGTCGCTCAAGCCGCCGCAGCGACAGGAGGCTCTCGCTAGCGACGGAGACACTTGGGCGCGGAACGAGGTTGATCGGTTCGTTCTGCGTCGACTACAGGCCGGTGGGATAGCGTCAAACCGCGAGGCGGATCGGCGAACCTGGCTGCGACGCGTAACGTTCGATCTGACAGGCCTGCCGCCGACGCAGGCGGAGCTGCGGTCTTTTGTCGGTGACCGTCGTCCCGACGCTTACGAGCGCGTCGTCGACCGCCTGCTAGACACCGACGCGCACGCCGAGCGAATGGCGAGCGAGTGGCTCGACGTCGCCCGCTACTCGGACTCGTACGGCTACCAACGGGACGATGCGCGATTCGTCTGGCCCTACCGGGATTGGGTCATCGACTCGTTTCGCCGCAATCGGCCGTACGACGTGTTCGTGACCTGGCAGATCGCCGGAGACCTGCTGCCGGACGCGACGCGGGAGCAGCGGCTGGCGACCACCTTCTGCCGACTGCACTCCCACAAGAAGGAAGGGGGCGTCGCAGTCGAGGAGTTCCGGGTAGAGAACGTCGCCGACCGCACGCACACGTTCGCCTCGGCTTTTTTGGGGCTGACCATGGAGTGCGCCCGCTGCCACGACCACAAGTACGACCCCATCACGATCCGTGAGTACTACCAACTCTCGTCGTTCTTCGCCAACGTCGATGAGCGTGGACTGATCTCGTACTTCACCGACGCCACCCCAACGCCGGCGATGACCCTTCCATCGCCGGGGCAGGAGGCGGAGCTGCAAGCCGCCGAAGCGGCCGTGTCGCGTGCTGAGCGAGCCGTTAACGAACGCCTCATAAGTGCTCGCACGCGTTTCGACGAGTGGGTTGCCACTAGCAAGGCGACGGTTGCGACTCCAACACCTGTCGCCGACATCGATTTTGACAAGCAGGAGCCAAACCCGCCAGAGGAGTTGTTGCACAATGAGAACACCGGCTTCGTAGCTGCGAAGAAGAGCCCGCGGGATCGGTCGAATCTGCTCGCCTTCGCCAACGGCGTTGAGCCGAGCAAGCCGGCGATCACCAGCACCGCGAATCGCATCACGCCAGGCGTGCGTGGCGACGGGCTGCGGCTGACGGGCGATGACGCGGTTGTTGTGCCCGGGGTTGGGAAGATTGAGCGCCATCAGCCGATCACGGTGATGACCTGGATCAAACCCGCAACGCTCGCCGAGCGCGCCGTCGTCTTCCGGCGTTCCGGTGGCTGGGATGACGCGGGGAGTATCGGCTACGCATTGATCCAGCGCGGGGGCAAGCTCCGCGCGACCATGGCTCACTTCTGGCCCGGCAACGCGATCAGCGTTGAGAGTGACCAACTGCTCGCCCCCGACGAGTGGCGGCACGTGGCAATGACGTATGACGGTTCAAGCCGGGCACGCGGGCTTCGCATCTACGTGGATGGCGAGCGTGCCGATCGGCGGGTCGTGCAAGACCACCTCACGCGCACAATCACCGGCTGGCGTGGCGGGTACCAGGACCTGGCCATCGGTTCGCGTTACCGCGACAAGGGTTTCAAGGACGGCTCAGTGGATGAGTTCCGTGTGTTCGATCGCGCGTTGACGGCGATCGAAGTCCGGCAGGAGTTCCTAGGGCCCACCGCCCAGCCGGACATCGATGCGTTGTTCGAGTACTTCGTCGCCGTTGTCGACGAGCCGAGCCGTGATGCACAAGCCGATCTTCAGCAGGCGCGACGGCGCCGCGGCGCCATTATCGATGCCGTGCCGGCGATCACCGTGATGCGTGAGCAATCGACGCCTCGGCCCGCCTTCGTCTTGGAGCGAGGCGTGTACGACGCGCGGGGCGAGCAAGTCACCGCCGACACGCCGGCGGCGTTGCCGTCGTTCCCGGCGGACGCTCCGCGGAACCGCCTTGGCCTCGCACGATGGCTATTCGAGCCCAACCACCCGCTCACCGCCCGGGTGGCTGTGAACCGCTACTGGCAGATGCTGTTCGGCCATGGGCTGGTCCGGACGCCGGAAGACTTCGGCAGCCAGGGTGAGCCGCCGACCCACCCGGAACTGCTCGATTGGCTGGCGAGTGATTTCGCGGGGAGCGGCTGGGATGTGCGTCGCCTGCTCAGGATGCTCGTGCTGTCATCGACCTACCGACAGGACTCGGTTGTCGATGCCGAAACGCGGCGGCGTGATCCGGAGAATCGATTGCTTAGCCGCGGCCCCAGCAAGGCACTGCCGGCTGAGATGGTCCGCGATCACGCCCTGGCCGCCAGTGGTCTGCTGGTCCACCGTGTTGGCGGGCCGCCGGTTAAGCCGTACGACCTGCCGCTCGCCTACACACCCGTGGCCGCCGACAAGGGGGACGGGCTTTACCGCCGCAGCCTTTACACCTTCTGGAAGCGAACGTCGCCGTCGCCGGTGATGATGACGATGAACGCCAACCCGCGCGAGGTTTGCCTGCTTCGTCGCGAGGCGGTTTCGTCGCCGCTCCAGGCGTTAGTGCTGCTCAACGGCACGCAGTTCGTCGAGGCGTCGCGCATGCTTGCGGATGGGATGCTCACCAAGCACAACCGGTTCGCCCGGCCGGCGATCGCGGAAGCGTTCTTGCAACTCACCAGCCGGCCGCCGACCCCACAAGAGATCGGTCTCCTGATGGCCGCTCATGACGAGCAGCTCGACGAGTATCGATCGCGGCCCGAACTGGCGGACAAGCTGCTCGCCGTCGGGGCAGCGCGACCGCGGTCGTCGGCGCCGACGGCCGAGTTGGCGGCCGCGGCGGTTGTGATCAACGCCATCATGAACCTCGACGAGGTGACCAGATGCCGCTAGACCACTCTCCGGGCCAACCTTCGCTCCCCAGCCTAAGCCGGCGCGACTTGCTCAACCGCTTCGGGCACGGGTTCGGCGCCATGGCGCTTGCGCAGTTGCTCGGCGGCCGCGGCGCCGCGGCGGCGGCGAATCCGATCGCCCCGTCCGCCAAGCGAGTCATCTTCCTGTTCCAGGCGGGGGCGCCCTCGCAGATGGACCTCTGGGACTACAAGCCTCGCCTCAATCGAGACCACGGGACGGAGTTGCCCGCGTCGGTCCGCGGCAATCAGCGATTGACCGGCATGAGCGGCAATCAGTCGAGCCTGCCGCTTGTGGGCTCGCCCTTCAAGTTCGCCCGGCATGGCGAAAGCGGCACGTGGGTAAGCGATCTGTTGCCGCACACGGCGAGCGTTGTTGACGAGCTTTGCGTCGTGAAGTCGGTCTACACCGAGGCGATCAACCACGGACCGGGTGTCACCATGATGCAGACGGGCTCGCAGTTCCCGGGCCGGCCGAGCATGGGCGCCTGGCTTTGGTACGGCCTCGGCGAAGCCAATCAGAACCTGCCCGCGTTCGTTGTGCTGGTGTCCAGCGACCGCTCCGGGCAACCGCTGGTTTCGCGGTACTGGGGCAGCGGCTTCCTGCCCGGCAAGTACGACGGCGTGCTGCTGCGGCCGGACGAGGACGCCGTGCTCTACCTCAACAGCCCGCCGGGCATCCGACGTGAGGCTCGCAGGAGGGCCATCGATCGCATCGGGCAACTCAATCGGGTTCGGCTCGACCAGACGCACGACCCGGAACTCGAGACACGGATAGCCCAGTACGAGATGGCATTCCGCATGCAGGCGTCGGTGCCGGAGGTGACCGATGTCTCGGGCGAATCCGAGGCGACGCTCGCCATGTACGGCGACGACGTCAAGACGCCCGGCACCTACGCCGCCAACTGCCTTCGGGCCCGCCGCCTTGCGGAGCGCGGCGTGCGGTTCGTCCAGGTCTATCAACCGGGTTGGGACCACCACAGCGGCCTGCCGGGCGGCATCCGCAACAAGTGCCGGCAGACCGACCAACCCACGGCCGCCCTAATCCGCGACCTCAAGCAACGCGGCCTACTCGACGACACCCTGGTCATCTGGGGCGGGGAGTTCGGTCGCACGAGCTACTGCCAGGGCAAGCTGCAGGGCGAGAGCTTTGGCCGCGACCACCATCCGCGTTGCTTCACGATGTGGATGGCCGGCGGTGGCGTCCGGCCCGGGATGGTTCTCGGCGAGACCGACGACTACAGCTACAACGTCGCCGCCAACCCGGTGCACATCCACGACCTGCACGCCACCATCTTGCACCTGCTGGGCATCGACCACGAGCGGCTTAACTACCGCTACCAGGGGCGCGAGTTCCGCCTGACGGACGTGCACGGCCACGTGGTAAAGCCGCTGCTTGCGTAGCCGGTGAGGGGCCGTTGCTACTCTCCCGGCTGGCGGTCGACGAGCCGCCACGTGCGGACCCAGTCGTACTTGGTGGTGCGTTGCTCCCAGTCGCCGGTCTCAATCAGGCAGTCGTCTTCGGGCACCGGGTTCCAGTCGTACGTCTCGATCGCCATCTGAAGGTACGAAGGCACGTCCCAGTCCACCTTCGGGTAGATCGAGTAGGCGTACTCGCCGTCGAGGTAGAAGCGGAGTTCGCGCGGCGACTTCCACCAGGCTCCGTAGACGTAGAACCGCTGCCAGTTGCGTGTCTCGGTCAGCTTCTGGCCCTGGAGCTGCACCTTCGTCGGGTTGCCCCGGCTGACGCGGTGGATCGCGTTGGAATGAAAGATCCTGTCCCACTCGGTGGCCCACGGCTCGGTCTTGTCGGTCGTCCGGCCGACGCACTCCTGAATGTCGAACTCAAGCCGCTTGTCGCCGCTGCCCTTGGTCATGAGCCAGAACGTCGATGACATCACGGTTTGATTCGCCTTCATCCGGCACTCGTAGTACCAGCCCGGCTGGCCCGCGCTCAAAGAGCGAATGATGGCGCCTTGGTAGGTAAAGGTCTTGCCGCGGCTCACCACCGGGCCTTCGAGCTTGCTGACCGTCACGTTCATCCGCCCGTCGCGCACCACGGCGTTGCGGCCATGGAACAGCGCGGGCGGGCGTCCTTCCCAGCCCCAACCGTTGGCGAGTGGCTCGGTCTGCCACTTGCCGTGATCAAGCGAGTCTCCGTCGAACTCGTCCGACATCTCGTCGACGAGCCGCCACTGTGAGTTCGTCGGCGTCGGATCGTGGTCGGGGACGAACGTGGGCTGGGCGGGCGCGACGGTGAAGGGAAGCAGTAAGATGACAATCGCAAGGGATACGCTTCGCATAGATTGGGTTCTCAGCGGTTTCTTGCGGGTGCGGCAGCGGCTACTCGGCGGGCTCATCCGACGCTGCTTGGCCGGCGCCGTCGCGCATGTGCCGTTGGAGATCCGCTAGGTGAAGCTCGTAGACGTCACGCGGAGTGCAGTCGTGCTCCTTGCAAACCGCGGCCGCCATGGCCACCACCTCGCCCATCATGCCGCAGGTTCGCATCACGCGCACCGCACCCAGCCCGTCTTGCGTCACGCTGATGTCGCGTCCCGCCATGAAGAGGTTGTCGATGTTGCGGCTATAAAGGCAGCGGTACGGCGCCCAGTAGGGTTGCTTGTACTGGTAATCCTTGCCGCGGGTGTAGGTTGAGAAGAACGCGTCGGGGTCGTCCTTCTCAAAGTAGTCGGGGTGCGGCGAGTGCACGTCGATGTGCCAGGTGCACGGGAACGCCGCGTCGGGGAACGGCGTTGCCTTGCGGAAATCGTCGGCCGTCAGCACCACGTCGCCCATCAGCCGGCGCGACTCCCGCTTGCCGGCGATAAAGGCGGCCCACTTCAGCCGGTGGTTGGGGTAGCGCCCGTCGACGTTCTTCAGCACGTCCCACGCGCCGTACATCGCACGGAAGTTCTGGTCGCGGATCCACTCACCATCGACAAAAGGATCGCGGTTGAAACCGGTCTCCCAAAACCACGTGCCGAGCTGCTTCTCGCCGGTGGCGCCAAAGGTCTTCTCCCGATTGCGTCCCGGGAAGTCCACGTCTTTCAGGTCGGCCGCCCACGGGCAGCGGGGGAACGGCTGCGGCTTGTCGGCGGGCGTGAAGTTCAGGGCGATCTTCTCGTGGAAGTCTTCGCACAGGCACTGCAACGCGTGCTCGTTTTCACCGGTCTCGCCGAAGCTCCACAGGTTCGTGGCGCCCATGCGGCCGGTCTCCGCCAGCTCGTAGTCGGCGCGGACCAGCGCGCCGAGAACACCGTCGCCGGTCGAGTCCAAGAACCAGCGCCCAGTGATGCGCGTGCGGCGGCCGGTCCGTGTGTGTTGGGCGATCACCGCGTGAACCGAGCCGTCACGTGAGTCGGCCGCGTTGACGCGCCGCTCAAGGCACAGCGTTAGGTTGGGCTCGGCTTGGGCCAGCTCCAGCATCCGCCGGTCGGTAAAGATGGTGTGCGACTTGATGTCAGGGATCGACCGCGCGGGGCGGTGCGGTCCGATCAGCTCGACCACCACGTCGCCGATCCGCGGGTAGGGTTCGTGGTTGGTGAATCCCTGAGGCCAAACGCGTACCTCGCTGCTGCCGTTGCCGCCGAGCACCGGTCGGTCTTGGACGAGGGCGACCGTCAGACCGAGCCGCGCGGCGGTGACCGCGGCAGACGTGCCGGCGATGCCGCCGCCGACAATGACCAGGTCGAACTCTCCACCGTCTTCCGGTCCTCGGTCCCAGCCGAGCATCTTCCTGCGAAGCTTCTCGAGCTTCTCGCCCCCGTCGGGCGGAACGAAGCTCTGATCCGCCGCCAGGAGAATGGCGTCGCAGCGGCCCTCGAAGCCCGTCACGTCGCGCAGCCCAATCGTTGTGCTGGGTCCGATCTCCGCGAGCCCGCCGTCCTGCCAGTGCCAGTCGGCTCGCTCTACGCCGAAGGTTGTCGCCAACGGGCGGCCGTCGACAAGCACCTGGAATCGCCCCGGCGCCCCGGGGGCTTTCCATGGCGCCACCCAGTCGCGGGTCCGCACCCAAACGCGGTATGCCCCCGCCGACGGCACGTCGACTTGCGTTCGGCTATCGCCCACCGGCACGCCGAGACCGTGGGCCAGGACGAAGGGCGAGCCCATCTGGTCCATGAACTGCTGGTCGACAACCCAACCACCCAGCTCTTGGAACGACTCCGCCTCGATCAGCACGAGCCCGTCGTCCGCCGACGCCGCGGAACCGGCGAGGAGCAGGCTCCAGCTCGCGAACACCTTCGTCGCGCAGCGTAGTGAGAAACGCCGCTCAGCGCGATCCTGTTGCATCGACTAACCCGCTTGAGGAGCTTAGTTGTTGGACGCCGCTTCGATCGGCTTGTAGACGCGCACCCAGTCGACGAGATACGTGTGGTCGTCCGGCCGCGCAAGCTCGCCGTCGGTCGGCTGGCGGCCGGCGGCCGCGTTCCACGTTTGCGCTTCCATGTTGATGATGAGGTGCATGGGCTTGCTCAGTCCGGTGCGTTTGCCCGACTCGTCCTTGGTGTAGCCGAGCGGGTCGATCCCCCCGTGGTCCTCGGAGTTGTCGAGGCCCGAGGTCGTCTTCACCAACTCGCCATCGAGGTAGTACTCCAGATGCGCCGGGTCACGCCAATAGACGCCGAACCGATAGAAGCGTTTGGTCCAGTAGCCCTCGCCGCGCGGGGAACGCATCCGCGGCCGGGTGTACCAGGTGCTGTCGTCCTTGGGCTGGTAGTCTTGCAGCGGTTGGCGGATGAAGACGTGATGGCTGAAGTGGAGCCGTCGAGCAAACCAATCGCTCCGGTTGTCGTCGCCACGCCCGCCGTAGGCTTCGAGGATGTCGATCTCTTGGGTGCTGTCGTCGCTGAGCATCCAAACGTTCGACGCCAAGACGGCGTTGGCGATCTTCACGCGGGCTTCGATGAACGCCGGGTAACGCACCGTTTCGACCGACGAGATGCAGCCCATCCGCGTGGCGGGCAGGTCGTAGCGTTCCGCCTGGCCATCGCTTGAGGCCATCGTGAACGCTTTGTTCTCGTCGGGCTCACGAGTCGCGCGGATCCACAGCTTGCCGCTGGCGACGGCCACATTCTCGTGCCGCCAGATCGTTGTGCCGGGGCCGTTCCATTTGTTGATGTACCAGTTCTTCCACTTGCCGCCGATGACGGACGACTCAGCCGTCGGGCTGAAGCGATAGTTGAAGTCGTCGGAGGTCCGCTCCTGCAACTGCCACTGGAGGCCAGCTCCCGCTTCAACGGGAATGGGCGTCTCCCCCCAGTCTTCACTCGCAAGGCACGCCCCCGAAGCGGCAACCAGGATCCCCAGGAAAAGCGGCAGCTGATGAGTGGCCACAGTAACGACCCGAGCGATGAGCAATGACCTCGATAACCGTGGGTTCAACATACCCACATGGTCGATTGCATGCAATATATCGCCGCAGGTTGCTCGGCGCCCCGGTGTTTACTTGCGGCGAACAAGCACTACCCAATCCTTGGCGGGGCTACTCGGTGGCTCACCCACGTTACGCCTGCCGCCTCCGGCGACGGCAAGCACCGACCCCTCTTGTAAGTCGCCTCCGCTGCGGGGATCGAACCACCGAACGGTGAAATCGCCCGAGGTGTCCTCGAGGTTGACGTCGGTCGTTCCGCCGTCCTTTAAGTAGAGAACATAAGTGTCGCCCTGCTTGAAGAAGCCGTAGTCGTTCTCCGCAGAGCTCACGGAGTTGTCGTTCTCCATCTCCCAGAAGGGGATCTCGTTATCGCTGAAGAACTCGAGCGCGTAACGCGGATAGTCCCACCAACGGTCTCGGCTGCGGAAGTCTTCCAGTGTCAAATCGGAGTGGGCGTGCTTGTAGCCGAAGTAGTACTCGTTGCCCCAACCGCCCGCCAGTAGCGTGCCCCAGAGGGCGTTCATGCGTCCGTCGGTGTGCGAGTTGCCGGCGTCGTCGTCGGGACGGATCGCGTGCTGGGCGTCGCCCGGCTCATCGCAGGCGACGGCCCACGGCTTGCCCGCCTCGGCGGACTTGCGAAGGTACTGCCGAACGCGGTTGTGGACGCCGCGAAAGTCGGGCTTGTTGGTCTGAAGGGAGAACCCGGTTAGTTCCGACGCGTCGCCGAGCAAGTCGAAGTGGTCATTGCCGTTGTGAATCACGATTAGATGGTGGTACGGATCGTTCTGGGCGAAGTAGCTCGCCCATGCCTGTTTCTTCTCGGTGCTCACCTTGTGACCGAGGCCGACCTCTTCGCCCAGGTTCCAGTTGAGCGCTAAGTGGTGCGCGAACCGAGCGATGAGCTCGCGGTAGTAGAGTCTGCGTTCCGGCCCGACCTCGCCGCCGTCGAGCAGGTTGACGTTCTCGGCTTCTTGCGTCTTGAAGTGCAGGAACATCCCCAGCTGGTCCGCGTGCTCAAACACCACCTCCCACTGCGCGAGCCGCGAGACGTCGAGCCGCATCCGCTCGTCATACGTCAGATAAGGGAAGACGTTCTTGTCGTCGCCGGCGATGTTGAGCGGGATGAACGAGAAGGCGTTCAGGCCCTCGCCAGCCAGGTAGTTGATGGCGCCGATGAGCCCCTTGCCCTTGCCGCCGGCCCAGGTCGGGTCGCCGGTCCGCCAGTCGCCGACGTGCGCGTCGTATGTCTTGATCCGTTTATCGGCCTTGCCATCGCTCTTGAACTCGCCGTCGAAGTCGGCGTACGCCAGCAGGTTCTCGGGCGAGTCGGCGCCCTGCTTGAGGAAGCAATGACCCGAGCCGGCGAATCGCAAGTAGCGGCCGCCGACGTACTGCAAACGACCATGGGCGCGGAAGTCGCGGCCCGTCTTGTCGGTCTCCTCCACGGTGAAGACGCCGGTGGCGTCGTCAAAGAACCCGGCACTACCGCCCGCATCACGCGAGTCGGCCATCGCCACGCCCGGGCCTGCGCGGAATGAGACTTCGTAGCTCCAAGAGCCCAGCTTGCCGGGCGAGAAGTGCACACGCCAAACGTTTCCCTCGTTGGCGCCGCTGTTGGCGGCGTCGCCATCGGCGGCGTAGAAGCCTGGCACGACGTACCGTGTGCCGGTCCCCTGGTGCTCGAACGACACGTCAAGCCGGTAGTCGGTGAACGGATTCACGTCGGCCTCCTCACCGGTCTCCGGCCCGGTGAAGTCGATGGTGATCTTGTGCCACTGCTTCAGCTCACCTGAGATGCGACCGTCACTCGGCTTGGCAGCAGCTTCCGGCGTTGCCGCTTGGCCGCTGAGGGGCAGCAGCAGTGCGATGGCAAGGCAGCAGTGGGCCCAGTGACGAGCGGAGATTGAGCGAAAGGCCATTCGATGAGTTCCTGGCTTGATTTGACGGTTTGATGAGGCAGGCGACGGGGCACCGCCGCCCAGGCCGGGGTACAGGATATCCGACCAGCGCTGCGAAATCACATCGATAGCGGCGCGGTGCGTTGACCGCTCTCGCGGATCTCGCGGTAGCGGGCGAGCATCTGGCGGATGCGGTCTCGGTGGGCGGGCGAGTTGATCAGATTCTCGCTGGGGGGCTCAAGCGGCGACTCCGCAAGGTTGAAGAGCTCCGTCGGCTTCCACTCCGTTAGCTTGCGATTCGTCTCGATGATCAGTTTCCAATCCCCCTGCCGCAACATGACTACCGCCTGGTTGCCGCCTTGCAGGAGCAGGTCAGGCCGTTCGCCTAGCGTCCCCTCACCGGTAAGCAGCGGCAAGAGGTTCAGCGAGTCCTTCGCCTGCTCCGGACGTAACCGCGTCCCGAGGACACCCGCCATGGTGGCCACCATGTCGTGAAGCACCACCGGCTCGTGGCACTCGGCGCCGGGCTCGATCTTGCCCGGCCAGGTGGCGAAGAGCGGCACCCGGTGGCCGCCCTCGTGCGGGTCGTTCTTGAACCCGCGGTAGCCGCCGCTAGAGTCGTGGCCCGCCCTCGCGCCCCGGCGATCGATCAAACCGCCATTGTCTGAGGAGAAAACGAAGAGCGTGTTCTCATAAACGCCGGTGTCCTTCAGCGCCTCCACCATGCGGCCGATCTGCTGGTCGAGGTCTAACACCATGTCGAGGTGCCGCGTCGGCGTGACGCCGCGGATCCGTAGGCCGTCAAACTCCTCCGGCGGAGCGTGGGGCACGTGAACCATGGGCGACCAGTAGCACAGGAAGAACGGCCTGCCCGCCGTCGCGTTCTCGCGGATGAAGCTGGTCGCCTTGCTCGACAGCATGGGGCCGACACGCGATGGGTCCCAGTGCGAGTCGCCCATGCCGGGCCCTTTATCGGAGACAAACAACGGGTCGAGCGCCGACGCCTTCGTGTAGTGAATCAAGCGAGAGTCTTCGTGGAACGGCGACCACCTGCCGTCCTCGTAGGCCACATACAGCGGCCCCTGGATTCCACACGGGAGCGTGTAGCTGGAATCAAACCCAACCGACTGCGGCCCGCCGGCAACGATTTGAGAAACGTCGACGGGCAGCGGCGTGTCGCCACGGTCGTTCCCGCGATACACCCCTTCGCCCGCGGCGGTTCGGAAGTCGCCGCCCAGATGCCACTTGCCGATGAAGGCCGTGGCGAGCCCCGCCGACTTTGCGACGCGGCCAAGCGTGGCATCGTCTTCAGTGAACGGCGTTGGCCGAAACGAGCCCCAGACGCCCCACGTCGCGTAGCTGCGGTAGTTGAGGTTGCCGGACATCACGCAGTAGCGCGTGGGCGAACAGAGGGCGGTGGACGAGTGGGCGTCGCTGAACCGCATGCCGGCTGTCGCGAGCGCGTCGAGATGGGGCGTCGGCGCCACTGGGTCTCGCCCCGTGCGCTGACGGTGGTAAAGGCCGATGTCACCGAGCCCGACATCATCCGCCATGACGAAGACGATGTTCGGCTGATCAGCCGCTGCCGAAGCCGCCGGGTGAATAAAGACGGCACAAGCGAACGCGTTGAGCAGAAAGAGGAGTCTGGTCGGTCTTGCCATGGTGTTGCCTGTTAATGAGGACACGGGCTGCCGTGCGAATGCCTGGCGTTACGCGGTTGCTGGGCTGGCCGCTCTACCTCCTACCGTGCCGCAGTCAGGTTGACCTGCAGCACGGCCGAGGCGACGCTGCCGCCGTCGTCTGGGTAGATGATGGTCACGTCACGGACCGGCTCTTCGGCTGAGAACGGTACCGGGATTTCGATCATGCCGAAGAAGTTCTTCCTTCCCGATTGATCTCCGCCCGCCCAATTCTCTGGAACTTGAGCACGGACGCCGTTGATGAGCACCCGCGTAGGGGTCTTGGCCAGCTCTGGCGGCCGGCCCGCCGACAGCCGGAGCACCGCCGTGCCTTCGCCGCTTGGCACGTCCTTGAACGCAAATCGAACCGGGGAACCCGAACTGATTGGCTGCAGGCACTCCGTGGCGTAGACGCGGTGCTCGCGAATGGTCGCATCGGTGTCGATCGGCTCCTCGACCTGGATCATCAGCATCGCGGCCGCTCCTGGACGAAGCGTCAAGCGGGTCGGAACTTCATCCAACTGCCGCTCGCCGAACCTAGGGGCGTCGCCATCGGTATAAAGGAATCGGCCACGGACCGCGCCGGTGGCAACTCGTTCAAGCCCGGAGATCGCCACCGGTTTCTCTTCGCTATCGAGGTTCATGAGCAAGGCAAGCAGCCGATCGCCGTCCGCCAGAAGCTGCACGCGGACGTCGGGATCGCTCGACCTGCTCGCGCGCCACTGACCTTGGACGCCCTCGAGGAACCGATAGAAGAGCATCAGATCGGTCGGGACGTAAACGCCGTCCGCGTCGCGGCGCCAGAGCAGGAACGTGTTGGCGTCGCCCGGTTTCGTCTCACCGTCGGCGCCGTACGTCCACTCGCCCCGCCCAAGGATGTACGGGATGACTTTCTCCAAGCGATCCGGGTGATCGAGGAACGTCATCAGCTGACCGACCAACGAGTAGAGCATGTCGGAGACCCGCCCGCGGTCGTAAGGCATCGGGGCCATGCCGCCCTTGGGGATGCCGCCGTACTCGGTGATCAGGATCGGCTTGGCGACGCCGAACTTGATGTGGCTATAAGTGTCGATCAAGTCCATGATCGCCTCGGAGTTGCTGCCAGTCCGCACGCGCGGCTCCCCCATGACGTTAACGCCGTCGTAGATGTGGTAGGAGAAGAAGTCCATCTCTTCCCCGGCGATATCCATGAACCGCCGCTGCCACGAGTTGAAGTGACGGAAGTTGTCGAGCTCCAGCTCCACGTACGCCGCCGAGTAGCCACCCACCTTCACACCCGGGCAGAGTTCCCGCACCCGCCTTGCGACGTGGTTGTGCTGCTCCGATAGCGCGTCGACCGTGACACCCATCTTTCTCGCCTTGACGAATGGCTCGTTGAACACTTCGAGGTAGCGGGGTCGGTCTGCGTCCGTGTAGTAGGCCTTGAGGAACTGTGCTGTGAACTCGGCGACCCCCCTGTAACTTCGCGGCCCCCAAGCGGCGTGGTCGTTCTCGGGCCTGGCGTGCATCAACTCCGGGTGTGTGCAGAGCACCGTGCCACGGTGCTCCGCCGCGGAAGCAAGCCCGCGGTCCGCCGGTTTGCCCTTGCCGCGAAAGACCGCCTTGGGAAGCCGAGCGACATCGGGCATGTCGCCGTCCTGCGGGTCGGCCGGGACCCGCGTCGCCTGCCAGGAAAGCATGCCGCCGTTCCTCCCAAACCGCACGTCGAGCTGACGCAGGACAGCGTGCTCTTGCTCGGTCATGTCGCGGGCGTCAGGCGACTCGTGGATCGTCACAAATTGTTCCCGGTCGAAATCCGTAACGCCGCCAATGCTTCGAACCACTGCTGGATTCAACTCGACCCGGACGACGTCCGATGCACCGGACGTCGACCCAACCAGTACTGCTATCACCAATGCCGCCCAGAACATCGACTCCACTCCTTATTGACGAGGCACGCTGCATGAAAGCGTGTGCAACCCCGGCTGCGGAAGCCAGCAGACAAGAAGACGCTGTTCCGCGAAAACTGCCCGCTTCCGCTCACTCGAAGGTTGACGCGACCGATACAGTTTAGTAGATTGCATACCATCTGCTAAGGAAAGCTTTTCTCTTCCACTTGTCAACAACCGCTCCCTCGCCCCGCGTGACGTGGTGTCCACGGACTCCGCGTACGCGAGCAAGAGATGCAAACCTGTCCATTAAGTCTTGTTCTGTCGGCGTCGCGCGGGCCTACCGCGTCAGCCGCAAACGCAACGCTCCGCTGGGGCCGTTGCCAGAGACTGCGCGAGACCACTTGCTGGGGCTAACGCAACTCCGCTGTCATCAGGATTCAACCTCACTGGCTCCCTACACCTCTTCTCAGACTGGTCAACTCACGGAAAGCGAACCTCATGAATCGACGATCTCTGCTGACCGGCTGCTGTTTCCTCGCAGCGATCATGGCGTGCGTGATGCCAACGCAGGCTCAGACAATCCTCGTCGGCGGGAGCTTCTTGAACGGCGACTTCAACGCCGACACCGACCCCACGGACATCCGGACCTACACCAATACGCCGGTCTGGGAGAACACCGGCGGCGCCGCTCCTAATCAAGAGTTCACCGCTACCCGGACCACCGGGGCGTTTAACGGTACACGGCACGCTCAGGCAACCGACAACCCGGGCCTGGCCCACGGCGCCGACACGGGCTACACGATTCAGGACGGCGACACGTTCAACCTGAGCTACGTCTGGCGTGACGTCTTCCAGTGGGACGACGCCGCCGACCAGATGCAGGTCACGATCTTCACTACGGACAACGATGCGATCTCCGGCGCCCGCACGGAGCTGGCGACTGCCGTCTCCGGCCTGTCAACCATCAACAACACGTTTGAGTCCTTCGTTGCCAATCAGTTCTACACGGTCTCTGGTGGTCCTGAAGTCGGCCAACGCTTGTTCGTAGAGTTCGAAGGGCTCGATGGAAACGACGATCCGGCGACCGTTGGCTTCGCCAAGGTTGAGAACTTCGTGCTGTCGGTCGGAGATCCAAATCCGACCAACACCATCGATTTCGCCGGGCCGGGCTTCTCAGACGGACAGCTGCTGGGCCAGCAGGGCTGGAACGCGGCGCCAAGTTGGAACGTTTCCGATGCCGCTGGCAGCGGCGCCATCTCTACCGATGTGAATGGCCAAGCCGCGACCTACAGCGAGCCGATTGTCATGACGCCCGGCGAGACGATGAGCTACAGCGTCAACTTCGAGTTTGAAGGGGAGTACACCACGGCCACCACCTTCACTTATCTGTTCTCATCCGGCCTGCGAACGACGGCGGACTTCGGTGGGGTCGCCATCGGCGACGCCGTTGCCGCGGACGCGAACATCCAGGTGCTGCCGAACGACAACGCCGACAAGTACCGTCTGCTCAGCAACTTCAGCACAATCCCCGGCTCATCCCTGATCGGCGGAACCGAGGATGGAACCCAACTCGACCCCGGCGACGAGCTGCAGTTTGACTACGAGATCGTTGTCGGTCCGGATGCCGCGACTACCTTCTACACCGTCAACCTGACCAACCTCACCGACGGCGTGGAGACTGGCGCCAGCCAGGTGATTGGCGTCGACGAAGCCCTCTACACAGCACTGACCGGCGACGGGGCCTATGCCTTCGTTCAGCGGCTCAATCCCAACCCCACCGTCGAAGGGGCGCCCGCCGGCACGGGGCTCACAGCGCTCACCATCAACTCGATCGCCAGCGACTTCCCCGCTTTCTCCGGCGACCTGGCGGGCGACTTCAACGACGACGGCATCGTCGACGCGGCCGACTTCACCGTGTGGCGTGACAACCTTGACGGCACCACCGCGCTGCCGAACGACAACAATCTGGGCACGCCCGTCGGCCTCGCCCACTACGAGTTGTGGCGTGCGACTTTCGGGTCGATAGCCATCGGGTCCGCCGCGGCGACGCCCGAGCCGGCTTCGGCAGCGCTGCTGGCGATGGCGGGTCTGATGACCCTCCGCCGGCCGGGGCGTCGTCGCTGATTGCTGCCGCCCCGCTCACCGCGACGGGGCAGAACGCGGTGGGCGGGGCTTGTTCAATACTCTATTCGCGAACGGAACGAAGGAATCTGTCATGACCTGCTCAGTAAATCGCCGGGGTTCTTTCCGCGGGTTTACGCTTGTGGAACTCCTGGTCGTCATCGCGATCATCGGCATCCTGATCGCCCTGCTGCTACCGGCGGTCCAGGCCGCCCGCGAAGCCGCCCGCCGCATGCAGTGCGTGAACAATGAGAAGCAGATCATGCTCGCTACGCTCAACTACGAGCAGTCGCGTGGGACGCTTCCGCCGGGTGCGATCTTCTGGAACGAAGAGGGGGAGCAAGAAGACCGCGTCGGAGTCCTGGCCTGGATTCTGCCCTACGCCGAGGACACCGGCCTCCATCAATTGATCGACCCCGAATCGGAGCACCTCGATGATAGCGGGAACCGCGTGAGCTCAGCGAACCTGCGGCTCGAAGACGGGACCTACCTTTCCTCGTTCGTGATTGACATGTACGTCTGTCCGAGCGACCCGTCCGAGCTGCGTCCCGTCCACTGGGGACGTGCCCGAGCCAAGATGAACTACGCCGCCTCCAATGGCTCGATGGAGCTGGGCAACAACGGCGGCTGTTCATGCGCCGAAGAGCAAGACAAGTGGAATCAGTTCGCGTTGATGTTGAAGCCCGCCTGGAAGGACCGCGACCAGTATTCCGGACCGTTCTCGCGCTTTGAGTACCCGACGAAACTCCAGCAAGTCACGGACGGACTCTCCAACACGATCTTCTTCGGTGAGGTCCGGCCGGACTGCTCGAATCACACGCGAGCCGGATGGCTGCACCCAAACAACGGCTCGGGCCTGACGTTAACGACGGTGCCGATCAACTTTGATTCCTGCAATGTCGACGCCCCCAACGCCTGCAATCAACCCTGCAACTGGAACATGGAGTTCGGGTTCAAGTCCACGCATCCAGGCGGGGCCAACTTCGCCATGGGCGATGGTAGCGTGCACTTCCTCAGCGAAGACATCGACCACCAGACCTACCAGTTCTTGGGCGAAAAGGCCGACGACCAACCGATTGGCGGCGGCGTCTTTTGAGCGGCGAGAACCAAACGTGACCATTCTACGCAGACGCGATTCAGCCACCGCTTGCTTCGTGGCGTTGCTGGTCCTGCTGCCGGGCTGCGGCGGCGATGCCGACATGGCGCCGGTGACGGGCATGGTAACCCTCGACGGGGAACCGGTCCCCAACGCCGTTGTCACTTTCATGCCGTCAAAGGGTGGTTTGCCTTCGACCGGCCAAACCGACCCGGACGGCGGCTTCCGTCTCAAGATGCCCAAGGGCGACGACGGGGCCCCCATCGGGCGACACTTGGTCTCCGTCATCGCGCGACAAACGCAGGATGCACCAACGCCGCAAGGTGGCAACGAAGAGATGGCGTCGCTTCAGGGCTACGGCCCTCGCTATCGGAAGCCAAAGTCGCGTTCGCTGGTCCCAACGCGGTACTCCAAGTTCGAGACGTCGGGACTGGAGTTCGAAGTCAAAGCAGGCGCCGAGAACAACGCCGAGCTTGCCCTTACCAGCGGCCGCTGAAGCTGCTCAGTGGTGCTGCGTCGTACGCGGCTTAGCGGTCAGTCCGCCAGCGCCGTGATCCTGACAAAGTACGGCCCGCGGCTGCGTTTCGTCGAGGCGTCAACCAAGGCGCCGGAGAGCTTGTGCCGGCCGGCTGCCAGGTTGGTGACGAAGGAGACGGACGAGTCGCGTGGTTGCGTCTCGGCCGAGTGTTCAACAGGCCCAACACGCAGCGACGCCGAGCCGGCGCCCATGGCTCGCGCGCTCTCGAACGGGTAGCGGGCGAGTTCGATCCGATAGCGGCCCGCGGTCGCGACTTCGAGCGGCCAGTAACCGTGGATCCATAAGTCGTCTCGCTCCAGCTGGCCCATCTCCCAAATCACGTTTCCCGAGGTCGGACGCCAGTCACGAACCGTAAACTCAACCGACTTTGACTCCGGTGCTCCGATGATGATGCGAGCGTCGTCTTCGACATTCGCGTAGACGTCCGCATAGTAGTGCCGGTAATGATCGTCGAGTCGTCGCGCGACCACTGGATGCTCCGCCGCCACATCCGTCGCTTGACCAGGGTCCTGGGCGATATCGTACAGCTCGCCGTTCACGAACCGCCATCGACGGGTTAACACGGCGTGCTGCGGCAAAGCGTGTTTGGCCGAAGCGACAGGCGAGGTCCGCCCTGTGAGCGCGGGCGTTGTCTCTTGCCGCTCAACCACAAGAGTGCGATCAGGCCAATCGACAGCCCGGTTTCGCAGCAGCGCCGCGATGCTCGTTCCGTCGAAGCCAGATGCGTCGCCGTCACGCAGCGTCTGCAGCCCGCAGAGATCGATTAGCGTCGGCAGCAAGTCGCGGTGGCATGTGAGCTCGCTAACCGCGTGCGGCGACGGCAGGCCGTTGGGCCAGCGAATGAAGCACGCGACGCGGTGGCCGCCCTCGTAAACGGATCCCTTATCCCCTCGCATGCCGGCGTTGAAGGCGCCCTCGGACCCGCTGTTGGCAGCGGTGCCGTTGTCACCTAAGAAAACAACGATCGTGTCGTCCGCTTGGCCAGTCTGGTCCAAGGCGCCGAGCAATCGGCCCAGATTCTCGTCGAAGTTCTCGATCATCCCGTAGAACTTCGCGCGGTTCTCGGGCAGGCCGAGCTCGCGGAACCGCCGCGCGTAACGCTCCGGCACATTGAACGGCGAGTGCATGGCGTTCGTGGCGAGGTAGACGAAGAAGGGCTGACCCTGTTCACTCTGAACCGGTCGACGGATCACGCGCATCGCTTCGTTGACGAAGACATCGGTGCAGTACCCTCGGAACGACTCCGCCACTCCGTTGCGGAAGTACACGTCATCGATGTAATCGTTGCCGACCGGGTTGCCGATCTCATCGACCCCGCCGGCGCGGCAGCAGACCACCTCGTCAAAGCCGCGGCTGCCGGGGTCGTACGGCCAGAAGTCGCCCAGGTGCCACTTGCCGAACATCGCCGTGGCGTAGCCCGACGCGCGGAAGTAGTCCGCCATCGTCCGCTCACGAGCGTGCAGCAGCTGTCGGCCGTGGGTGACGGTCCAGGCGCCAACGCGTCCGCAGTACCGCCCCGTCATGAGCGCCGCCCGCGTCGGCGTGCAGACAGGGTCCACGTGGAAGTCTTCGAGCGTCACCGCAGACGCCCGCAGCCGATCGAGGTTGGGCGTCTGCAGGAGTTCGTTGCCGTGGGCGGCAAGGTCTCCGTAGCCTTGGTCGTCGGTGACGATCAGGAGGACGTTGGGTCGCCTAGGTGGCGACGGCGCTGTCTCAGCCGCGAAGCACTTGGCGGAGATGACGAGCGATAAGCCCAGCGGGAGCACAGCGAGTACGGAGCGGATTCGTCGGTAACGCATGAGTCCTCGTTCCAGCGCAAACAGCCGTTAGTTAAGCGGCCGCGGCGGCGGGACCAGACCGGGGGGGAAGTCGAGCCGCCGATCGTGGCTTCCGGCTGCGAAGTCACTCCTGACGAAGTCCTCTTGCTTCGTCCAGTCGCACTCAATCCGGCCGTCGCCCAGCACGATCCTTGCCAGCTTCTGGCGGAGGAAGCCGGCCAGCGGCCGGTACTCTTCTTTGGCCGCGACATTGATCCGCTCCTCGGGATCAACGCGGCGGTCGTGCAGCAGCAGGTCGACCTGCTCGGCCGGAGCCGTGAGCCCCCATCGGATCCGCTCGCCCGGCATGTAGCCGTTGCCGGGCTTGGTGTAGAACGGCCGCACCCGCATGGCGACGGTGAAGTCGTCGCTGCGAAGGTGAGCCCAGTCGCCCCGCACCTGATTCATCTCGCCGATGATGTAGTCGCGCTGGCGACCCTCGTCGAGCGTCTTCAGCAGGCTGACCCCGTCGAGCCCGGGGTGTTCGGTTTTCGGGACGCCGGCCAAGTCGTAGAAGGTGGGCGCGAGGTCGACGAACTCGACCATCTCCCGGCAGACCGTGCCGGGTGGGAACCGCCGCTTGTCCGACGAGACGACGACCATGCTGTCTTGCACCGTCTGCCGCCAGGGCGTGAACTTCGCTTCGATGCCCTGCTCGCCGAGGTGCCACCCGTGATCGCCGCACACATACACGATTACGTACGGCTGGCTCTGCCGGTCGCAGTACGCACGGAACGCGTCAACCGTCTGCCCGATCAACTCGTCGCCCATCGCGCAGAACGCGTAGTAGTCTCGGATCGCCTGCTGCTTCTCGGCGTCGGCCATCCGCGAGAAGTCCATGTCGTCACGCAGCTTCTGCATGCTTGAGGGAAGCGTCTCGGCGTCGCGGGAGTCGAACGCGGGGACCTTGTACCGCTTGCCCGCGAAGCGGTCGCGGAACTCCTTCGACGGAAGCACGGGCGTGTGCGGGAAGTGGAAGCCGACGTAGGTGAAGATGGGCCGGGAAGGATCGGGGCCGCGGCAATCGTCGCCGGCGATCGACGTGTAGCTCTTGCCGGCGCTCGCAAAGTACTGCTCCGCGCACCGGACGATGGCGCCGTCGAGCGTGCCACGCGTGGTGTTCGGCGAGACGCCGCCGATGATCAGGTTGGGGTTCCGCCGCGTATACGATCGCAAAATGTCTAGCTCTTCCTCAACGGCGGCTCGCGTGTCGGTGTCGGCCCGAACCAGATTCTTGTCAACGTTGCTGTGCCAGAACTGCTTGGTCTCGCCACCCGGAAACCGGTAGACCTCCTGCGTGCCGAGCACCATGCCCTTGCCGTTGTGGCGGCCCCAGGGGCGGTTGAACCAGTAGTCGCTGTGCTGGGTTGGCTCCAGGTCTTTCGGTCGGATCATTGGGTCGTAGAACCCCGGCGGCTGCCACTGGTTCATCTTCTCCCAGGGGAAGATGCGGACGCCGCTCTTGCCGAACGACGCCGGCTGGTAGCCGTGCTCCTTGAGAACCTCGGGCACGAGCCGACTGGCGCAGCCCGCGCTCAGGTGCGTCTTCTCGAACCCGTAGATGCCCGACCGGTGCGGGTACTTGCCGGTGATCATCGACGCCCGCGACGGCGCGCAAGCCATCGAGTTGCAGAACGCCCGCGTGAACAGCACGCCCTCGGCGGCGAGCGCGTCGATCCGCGGCGACTCGACATAGCCGAGCGGGCTGCTCGACCGCCCGCTCGTCGCACGGTTGTAGCAAGCGAGCGAGTCGCTCCGTTGGTCGTCGGTGACGATCCAGAGGATATTCGGCCGGACCGAGGCGCCCACCGCGGCCAGCGGCATGAGGCCGAGCATGAGCGCAAAAGCGATGGCTGTAGAAGCTGCTCGGCTAGGTATTCTCATCGTTGACCCGTCGGTTACTTTGCGGCGAGCGTTTCGCTCGCGATGGCGACCGCGTCGCGGACGCTTTCCTTCACGCGGTCCCACTGGCCGTCGCGGAGCCACTCCCGCCGCACCATCCAACTACCGCCGCAGGCGGCGACGGAGGGCAGCGAGAGATAGTCTGTGAGGTTCGACGCGCTCACGCCGCCGGTGGGGATAAAACGCAAACCCGCAAACGGAGCGGCGAGCGCCTTGAGCAACGCCGCCCCGCCGATCGCCTCGGCCGGGAAGAACTTGACCAGTTCCAAGCCAAGACCCACGGCCCGCTGCGCTTCGGTCGCTGTTGCGATGCCCGGCGCCGCCGGTATGTCGCGGTCGTGGCAGCACTGAACCACCGCCTCGTCGAGACCGGGCGAGATCACGAAGCGGGCGCCGGCGTCGATGGCTCGCTTCGCTTGATCGGCGTTGAGCACGGTCCCGGCGCCAACGAGTAGGTTCTCTACCGCCGCCATGCGTTCGATCGCGCCGAGCGCGGCCGGCGTGCGCAGGGTCACCTCGGCGACCGGCAACCCCGCCTCAACCAGGGCTTCGCCGAGCGGAACCGCTTGAGCCACGTCGTCGATCACGACGACCGGGATCAGTCCGCGGCCGGTCAGTCGTTCAAGTTCGAGCATTCACCAACCTTTGCGGCCTCGCGGCGCCTAAACCGGAAACGAGCGTGTGAGGAGCGAAAGCCCCTCATCCTCCGCCTCGTCATTCTCTTCCTCCCCCTGCTCGATGAGCGAGAAGGCCTCATCGGTCACGGCGTTGTATTGACTGACGGTCCGATCGTCGAGCAGCAAGGCGAGACGATCGTCATAACTGGCGAACCCGTCGGCTTGCGGCTGGACCTCGAACGACGCCGGTTCTTCGGAATCGCCTTCTCCCACCGCGACGAAGCCCGGTATCGCGGTCGACGCGCCCGCACCAGAAGCGGAACCGAGCCCAACGGTGAACGAGATGTTGTCGAGGTAGAACGCCACGCCCACGCCCGTGCCGTTCGGCGGCGCCGCTCCGTTGCCGCCGTCGGCGACTGTCACGTTCGGCTGCACGTTGTTCGTGTTGTTTGGCAGCGTGCCGGTAAGCACGATCGACTGCCAACCGGTGCCGGCTTCATCCTCGCCAACAAAGCCACGCGAAGCGGTGTTGACACCGTTGACGTTCAACTGCACGTAGAGGAAGTCGGGGCTGTCGAGCGTGGTTCCCGGCGGAATGAAGTAGTCCACCCGCAGCTCATAACCGGCGCCACGGTACTCGGCGGGGATCGCGAACTCTCCGGGGGTGATCCGGCCGTATCGGATGTTCCCGGTGATCGCTACCTGCGCTACCGCCGCCCGCGACGCGTCGCCTGTCACGGCACCGCTAACCGTGTTCACGGAGAGCCCGCTGTTGACAATGCTGGCCCCGCTCGCCGGGTCGTTGTCCACCCACAGCACGTTGGGGTCGGCCGTGGCGCCCGGGACAAAGTTCACACGGTCCGTCTCTGACGCAACGCTGAAGAAGTTCACGTAGAGTTCGTCGCCCACCCGCGTCCACGAGGTCTGGCTGGCGTTGCGGACGGCGGCGAGGCTGCCGACGAACGGCCGATTGGAAATCGAGAACGCGGAACCCATGCCGCTGAACTTCACCACGGTCGACCCGTCGCGGGGGCCGTTGACGGCGAAGTACAACACGTCGAAACCGCTGGAGGCGCTGCTCAACCCACCGGGCAAATCTACGGCGTAGTCGCCGGCGTCCATCTTCACAAGCGCGTTGGTGCCGGCGAACTGCCCCGAGCCGGTGTTGTCTTGCCCCTGGTCGCCATCGGGCGAAGTCACACGGAAGACCGGGTTCTGGCCCGAAGGCGAACGCAGCCTAAAGACCGCGTACAGGTCGTCTGAGAGGCGGGTGTTCCAGCCGGGGGCCGTCGGAACGGTGTCGCCCGAGTCGTAGAAGAAGGGGTGGTCGGGCACAACGGTCGTTCCGGGCCCGCCGCCCACGTGCGACGTAAGCGTGCCGTCCTCGTCGTAGATGATCGACGGCATGTTCGAGCCAACGATATCGAACGACGCGTTTGGATTGGCGTTCTGATTGGAGTATCGGAGGTTGAACGCCGATCCATCGTCCTCGAACGAAGTGTCCCGCATCACGAAGTGCGTGTGGCGGATGGCCACGTTCTGGGTGCGGAGCATGTGGGCGTTGGGCGCCGTGAAGCCGGCAAAGTGCGTTCCGTCGTGGGTGTTCGCCCCGTCGTAGAACGTGTGGCCCGTGACGGGCTGACCCGGGTCGCTGTTGCCGCGGCTGTGGCCGACGTAGAGCGTGTCGCTGATCCGCTGCGTGAACGTGAGGAACGTGCCGGTGAAGTTGTCCGCCATGCGGATCTCTTGAAAGTGACCCGTCCTGCCGCGGTGGTAGATGCCGGTCGTGTGCTTGTACCCGGTGTAGTGATAAACCAGTGGCTCCACGGACGGCCGGTACGCGTCGCCATCGAAGTTCGCCTTGAGCGGCGCCCCAATCGGCACTTCCAGGTCGCTGCCGCGGTCGAAGTTCAGGCCAATGGGCGCCGAGTGCGAACTGTTGTATTCAAATCGCCCCAGGTTAACGCGGTCGGGGCGGACGTTGTTGTACTGCGGATCGTTGGCCGCGGCGCCAATCGCGGAGTCGGGGAAGATGAACCAGAATCCCGTCCCGGCCGAACCGGCGGCCACGTTGCCAATGAAGTCGTTGTCGGGGTTTGTGATCCAGTACGCGGCGGAGCTCAAAAACCGCGTCGCGTTCTGCCCCACGTGGTCGTGGGTGTCCACGATGAATGGGTCGCTGAGATCAATCACGTTGCCGTCACGGCCAACCTGATGGATGCCCAGGGCGATGTTCGCGTAGAACAGGTTCCCGGTCTCCACGGCATCCTCGATGAAGAAGCCGTGGCCATGGATGTCGTGCAGAACGTTGCCTTCAACTAGCAGGTTGTGCGTCGCGTGAACGGTCACGCCGCGGTTATTCGAGTTGGTGATGCTTGAGCCACGGAGAACGTCGCCCGTCCGGTCGCCCGCGATGTGCCAGTGGATGGGGTACCGCCCCTGCCTAGCGGTCTGCCCCATGCGATCGAACTGCACGCTGTCGATGATCACACTGCCGGCGGACGGCATGATCATGGTGTGGGCGCCGAAACCGTCCGACTGCCCCGCGTTGAAGCGTGCCCGGTCGCCGAAGGCGTTATCGGTGTCCTCTGCCGCGAGGCCTTGGAACTTCACGTTGCGGCTGAGGATTGCCACCTCCGCCCGCATGTCGACCTCCCAGGTGCGGAAGTCGGGGCCGGCCGTGGCGCCGAAGTTGTCGCGCCATACCTGGAAGTCGTCGGTCGTAATGCCGTTCACGCCGTCGCCGGAGCCGGCGATCTTGTTCTCGGTGGCGGCTCCCAGGTTGTCGCGGAGCACGGTGTAGTCGGCCGCGTCCACAACGCCGTCGCTGTTGAAGTCTCCCGGAACGCCGTCGCGGGTGTACCGCTCGATCTCCCCGTAGTGTCGATGGGCCAGGGCGGCGTCGAGTGTGATTAGCAGCGTTCCGTCACCGCGGTCGGCGATGGCGGTGATAGTGCGGACCTCTTCGTCGCGGTAGTCGGTCGACGAACTCGCGATGACGATCTGGTCGCCGACCTCCCAGTTCACCGAGCCATCGTCGGCATCGATATCGCCGTCGTGGTCGCGGTCGATCGCCGACTCAATGACAATCTGATTCGCACCGACGTCGGCCGTCGACGCGAGCCGCGTGAACTCGAGCTTCTCTTCGCCGTAGAACTGCAGGCTGCCGCCGCCGGCGGCCATCAAGAAGCCATCGTTATTAGTCAGCGTGCCGGCGCCTTCAATCACAAACGTCTGCGTCGGATCGTCGCCGGTGAGTGTGACGATGAAGTCGTTCTCGTCGTACCGGTCCGCCTCGGAGCCAACTCGGAAGACGCCGCCGCTATTAACGTGAATCCAGTTGGCAGTGAGCGTCTTCGCGGCGCCGCCAGACTCCTCAACGTCCAGCACGCCGCCTTGAACAACGATCTCCTTGGCAATGTGGTCGTCGCCGGCAAGCGTGACGGTGCGACCCGACGGGATGATCGCCCGGTCCGTCGCGTCCGGCACACCGGCGCTCCAGGTGGTCGGCTCGTCCCACTCGCCGCTTTGCACCGCCGTGGTGACAGCCAGCAAACGACGCTGCTCCAGGCTCTCGACCGCCAAGCGACCGCGGCGATTGGCGTGCCGCAACACGCGCCCCGGCCGGCGGCCGCGACGCCATGGGAAGACAGACATGAACCGATTGCCTCCTGATCGGGCGAGCTCAGCCACGGTTCCGGCGCGGTTGGCTCAGATGAGGTCGAACAAGCGACGCCGACTCAGGGGACCCGCTACGGCCAAGCCCCTGACCGACTTTGCCGATTGTATATCATCGGCGAATAGACCGGAAGGGAAATCCCGCTCTCACCCGTTATCTGAGGGGGCGGGCAGGGCACCATCCCCCGCCGTCGCGGGGAGGCGAAAAAGACCGGCGGGACAGGCGTCGGCGACCGGCGAGCCCGCGGTCCCCGCCTACGTGAGGAGCTCGTGCAGCACTTCGCCGTGCACGTCCGTCAGCCGGAAGCGCCGGCCTTGGTACTTGTGGGTGAGCCGCTCGTGGTCGATACCCAGCAGCTGCAGAACGGTCGCGTTGAAGTCGTGCACGTGGACCGCGTCTTGCGTGATGTTGTAGCCGAACTCATCGGTCTCGCCATGGCAGACGCCCGGTTTAACGCCGCCGCCCGCCATCCACGTGGTGAAGCAGCGTGGGTGGTGATCGCGGCCGTAGTTGGTCGCCGTCAACACGCCCTGCGTGTACGAGGTCCGGCCGAACTCGCCGCCCCAGATCACCAGCGTGTCGTCCAGCAGGCCACGCTGCTTGAGGTCCTTCACCAACGCGGCCGAAGGCTGGTCGGTCTCCTTCGCCTGGCCGCGGATGTCGCGGGGCAGGTTGCCGTGCTGGTCCCAGCCCTGGTGGTAGAGCTGGATGCACCGCACGTCGCGCTCGGCGAGCCGCCGGGCGAGCAGGCAGTTGGCGGCGAAGTTGCCGGGCTTGCGTGCCGCTTCGCCGTAGAGCTCGAAGGTCGATTCCGGCTCGTCGCTCAGGTCGGTCACCTCCGGCACGCTGGTCTGCATGCGGAACGCCATCTCGTACTGGGCGATCCGCGATTCGATCTCCGGGTCGAGCTCGCTCTCGAACTGCAGTTGGTTGAGCTCGCTTACCGTATCCAGCTGTGCTCGGCGGCGCGATTCGCAAACGCCGTCGGGGTTCGACAGGTAGAGCACGGGGTCGGCGCCTCCACGCAGGCGGACGCCTTGGTGGCGGGAATCGAGGAATCCGCTGCCCCATAGCCGGGCGTAGAGCGGCTGACCGCCCTGTCCCGCCGACGCCAGCACGATGAACGCCGGCAGGTCTTTGTTGGCGGCGCCGAGCCCGTAGGAGAGCCACGCGCCCAGCGACGGGCGGCCGGCGATCTGGGCGCCCGTCTGAAACATGGTGATCGCCGGGTCGTGGTTGATCGCCTCGGTGTGCATCGACTTGATGAAGCACACGTCGTCCACAATCTCGCGGTGGTGCGGGAGCAGCTCGCTGAGCCACGCCCCCGACTCGCCGTGCTGAGTGAAATTAAAGTGCGACCCGGCCAGCGGCAGCGACGATTGGTTGACCGACATGCCGGTCAGCCGCTGCTCCCCCCGCACGCTGGGTGGCAGTTCGCTGCCGTTGAGCTTGTTGAGCAGCGGCTTGTAGTCGAACAGGTCCTGCTGTGCCGGCCCACCCGATTGGAACAGGTAGATGATCCGCTTGGCCTTCGCCGGGAAGTGCAGACCGCTCGACGGCGCCGCCGCCCGCGACTGGTCGCCCATCAGCATCGCCATGGCCGCGGCCCCAACGCCGGCGGAGCTCTGCCGCAGAAAGTGCCGCCGGTTGACGCCCAGCAGCCGCTGAATCGCCTCGTTGCTGATCGCTTTCATCGCTTCCACACCGTCGCATCGAGATTGAGGATGGCCTGGCAAACAACCGTCATCGCCGCGAGCTCGGATGGATCAAGCTGGGCCGCCACGGGGCGATCGCCCACGCTCGTGAGGCGCTGGGCGGCTTGCTGGTCGCTTGCATAGTGTTCCCGTTCGGCTTGCAGCAAACGAAGCAACACCCCGGCTTCCAAGTCGGTCGGCTCACGACCGGTGAGCAACAAGAACGCCCACGCGATGCGATCCTCGTCGCTCTGTTTGCGGAGCATCGATCGCTCGGCCAACACGCGGGCGGCTTCAACAAACTGCGGATCGTTCAGCAGCACCAGCGCCTGGAGCGGCGTATTGGTTCGCGGCCGGTTCACCGAGCAGACCTCGCGTGTCTGGGCGTCGAAGACAAGCATGTTCGGCAGCGGCGCCGTGCGCTTCCAGACGGAGTAGAGCGAGCGGCGGTAAAGGTCGACGCCCACCGACTGCTGGTACGACGGCGACATGATGTTTGACTCTTTCCATAAGTCGCCGCCCGGCTGATAAGGCGAAACTGGGGGCCCGCCGCGTTCGCTGTTGAGCAGGCCCGACGCGGTGAGGGCCAAATCGCGGATCTGCTCGGCCGCCAACCGGTAAGCCGGGCCACGGCCGAGCCAGCGGTTCTCAGGATCGGCCTCGGCGAGCTCGGGCGACGGCCGCGATTCTTGCCGATAAGTGGCGGACAAGACGATCTGCCGGCAGAGGCGTTTGACGTCCCAACCATGAGCGACAAAGTCTCGCGCAAGCCAATCCAGCAACGCGGGGTGCGAAGGCAGCTCGCCCTGCAGGCCGAAGTTCTCCGGCGTCCTCACCAACCCGGCGCCGAAGAAGTTGGCCCACAAGCGATTCACAATCACGCGGGCGGTGAGCGGGTGGTCGTCCGCGGTCACCCAATCCGCTAGCGCCAGCCGGTCGCGTCGCTCGCTTTCGGCGAGCGGCGGGCCGATCTCGCTCAGCGTCGCGCGCGCGACCAGCGTATCCGGCCCCGTCTCGGCGTCGTAGGCGCCGCGTGCCAGGACGTGCGTTTCCCGTGGCTCGGCCGTCTCTTTCATGACCGGGATCTCTTGCATCGCCTCCTCGGCCATCACCATTGCCTTGCGAGCCGCGGTCAGTCGCTCCCTCGCCGCGCGGGCGTCCTCATCAACCGCCGATACCAAGTACTCCGGCGTCTGCCGGATTGGCGAACCGGTGGCGAGGTGGCGGAGCTCGATCCGCGTGAGATCGCGTGAGTAGATCCTTAGATCGTCGACCAAGCCGTTCGCGAAGCCACGGGACCGAAACCGCTGACCGAGGACGAACTTGCCCCCGTGGTCAACTTCAACGTTGGCGCTCTTCTTGAGGCAATCCCGGAGGACGGTGGTTGCGAGCGGCTCGCCATCGAGGTACAGCCGCAACCCCGCCGCGGATGAAGACCCGTCGTACGTAGCGGCGACTTGGTGCCAGCGGTCAACGGGGATTGGCTCAACCGTCCGCACGCCGATCGCGTTTCCGGGCCAGACCCGGTACAGCCGCGACTCTAGGTGGCCATCCACGATCGTCAGGTCCCAACCGTTGTAGCCGCAGTCGGTGCCGCGTGTGTGATGGGCGACGACCGCCCGGTGCGGCGCCCGCTGGGTCTCGCGGAGCGTGACCACTACCGAGAACGGGGTCCAGCGGTCAAACGGCTCTACACCCTCGAGCGTGACTCCCCGCTCCCCGTCGAGGCTGAGCGCGCGGCGGTCCGGCGGCGGGTCGGTTGCGCCGTCAGCCGCGAGACCGGCGCTCAGCCGTGGCGAAGGGGCGTCGGCCGGCACGCGCGGTGGGTCCTTGGTCCAGGCGCGGTCGCCTTCGGACGGATGGTAGACACTCTTGAAGTCGTCGTTGAATGGGGCGTCGAAGCCGAGCGCCACCAACAAGTCGGGAATCGAGTCGTCGGCGACGCGGAGCGAGACTTGATGGCTCCTCTGCCGCGCCAAGCTGGCGGCCTGGCGGTAGGCGGCCTCCGCCTCGGCGACGGCTTGCTTGGCTTCGGCGAGCGCCTGCGCCTGCTGCTTCGTCGGCAGCAGCAGCGATGGGGCGGGGACCTTTGCGGTGCGGTCGTAGACGCCGCTCTCGTCGATGGAATTGAAGAACGCGGAGAGGGCGTAGTAGTCCCGCATCGGGATGGGGTCGTACTTGTGGTCATGGCACCGGCAGCACTCGAGCGTCAGCCCCAGCACGGCCGAGCCGAACGTGTGCACGCGGTCGGCGACGTTCTCCAGCCGCCACTCTTCGAAGACCGCCCCGCCCTCGTTGTTGAGACGGTGCAGCCGATTGAAGGCGGTCGCCAGCCGCTGGTCGCGGGTGGGCTTCTCCAGCAGGTCGCCGGCCAACTGCCAGGTGAGGAACTTGTCGTATGGCAGGTTGTCATTGAAGGCCTGCACCACCCAGTCGCGGTACGGCCACTGCGTGTTCAGCTTGTCGGACTGGTAGCCGTACGAGTCGGCGTACCGGGCCGCGTCGAGCCAAGCCACGGCCATGTGTTCGCCGTAGGCGGGCGAAGCGAGCAGTTCGTCCAGCGTCTCGGCGTACGCTTCTTCAGGCGACTCGGCGGACACGATTCTCTCGAGGAACTCTACAACCTGGGTCGGCGTCGGCGGCAGCCCCGTCAGGTCGAACGTGACGCGACGCAGCCAACGCCGCGGCGCCGCCTCGCCGGCCGGCGAGTAGCCCCTCTCGGCCAGGCCACGCCAGACGAAGCGATCGATCGCCGAACGCGACCAGGAGTCTTCGTCGTCAACCGGTGGATTGATCGATGGCGGCAGTGGCTCAAACGCCCAGTGGTTCTCGTAGTTGCCGCCCTGCTCAACCCACTCGGCAAGCACGCGTCGCTCGTCATCGGTCAACGCCAGCTTCGCCTCGGGGGGCGGCATCTGGTCGTCGGGGTCGTCGCTCTGAATGCGGCGGAGCAGCTCGCCGGAATCGATCGCGTCCCGGCCCTCAATCGGGTCATCGAGCCGCAGCCCGGCGGCCCGATTCTCCTCGTCGGGCCCGTGGCAGAAGTAGCACTTGTCCGAGAGGATCGGCCGGACGTCGCGGCCGAACCGCAGGGCCTCCTCCGCCATCCCTCGGCTGCCGACCGCAGTCACCAGGAGACTCAACGCTAACGCAATGAGCAACGCCGGCCGACCAGCATTCATTCGAGCCATACTCGCACTCACGCAATCTAGTCGTGTGACCAATCAGACCGAAGGCACGGCCGCACCCGCGATTGACAACAGCAACGATCGATCCGTCGACTACTTCACCAGTCGACCAACGCGAATCACCACACTGCCAATCGTGCCGGCCTCGCCGTCGGAGAACGACACCTCCACGCGGTTCTTCTCCCGGAGCCGATCGGGGTCGACCGGGATCAGCTTGGTGGAAGCGTATTCCTTCTCGCCATCGTCCAAGCGCGGCGCCGCGTCTTCAAGCGGCACGTCGACGCTCCGACCGTTGAGCTTCACCTGCAACCGCGGGTCCGCGCCGGCGGGTCGCGTGACGCCGATGCGGAGCATCGCGTACGTGGCGGTCGCCGGCGACTCGGTCTCAACCAAGAACCTCGAAGGTTTGCCCGGCGACGGCGAGACGATTGTCCGGCTGCCGTAGTGGGGGGTCTCGCTCATTGTCTTTCGATTCGGGATGGGCTGCGCGTAGTCCGCTGAGACCACCACCGCCTCTCGCCCGGCGATCTCGATCGCGCCGGCGGCGTCGGCGTCCGATTCTCGCAGGTAGGGCGTGTAGTCGTCGTTGCGACCGTATCGCCGCACACTGACCGTCTTGGCGGCCGGCATCTTCAATCGCACCTGGTGCGGGGCGTCGGAGAGGTTGTTGATGACCACTCGCAGCGTCGATCCATCCGCGAACGCCCGCGTCTGCAAGTCGGGGTCGCCACCGCGTGTGCACACCCGCCTGCCGGCGACGTCTCGGAAGAACTTGTAGAAGTCGGTGTTGTGGGTCTCTACCCATCGCGAACGGTCTTCAAACCCGTACGGGACGAACATCGTCGGGTAGTACTCCGGGTCCCACCCCATGGTCTCCGGCAGGATGAACGGCACCGCTTTCTGGACGATGTGGGCGTGCTCCATGAACGTCAGCGTGTTGGCGATTGCCGAGCTTATCAGCACGTGGCTTGCGACGGACCGCTCGAGCACCGTCTGGTCGAACGCCGCCGCGTTGTCCTGCTTGCTTACCAGCAACTCGCCGATCGCCTTCGCGTTGGGCCGACCTTGGGACGCCGTGATGTACCCGCCGTGCTCCGACACGACGAGATCGATCGGCTTTCCATAGGTGTTGACCGCGTGCGTTTGGACGAAGTCGAGCACGCCCTCCAGAGGCAGCCCTCCCGTGACGCGGCCGTGGAGGTCGGCGCCGTCCCAGTTCAGGTAGTCGTAGACGTGGAAGGAGTAGAAGTCGAGCTCGGCACGCGTGTTGGCCAGGAAGTTCTTGAAGCCCTCAAAGGCGCGGTAGTTGTTCCGGTAGAAGTACGCCACCGAGAGGCACGGCCCGCCAACCTTTACCGCCAGGCCGCGGCCGTGGACGGCGGCGTGGGCCTTGGTGTGCCAGTTGGCTAGGTGCTCATCGGAGATGAACGACCAGTGCGGCTCGTTGATCGGCTCGTAGTACGCGGGGCGATCGAAGTCGGTGTAGCCGTACTCCAGCGCCGCCGCCGCCAACTCCGCTGCGGCATCGGTGTAGCCGGGCAGGTAGTGTTTGACCGCATGGGAGTCTCGGTCGGCCTCCGGCGTTGAGAACCTGCCCATGAAGTCGGGGAAGTCTAAACCGCGGCCGTGCGCGGCGACGTCCAGCCGGCCGCCGGCCAGGCTTGCGAAGGCGGCCGCCGGCGGCTTGACCCGCTGCTCACAAGCCGACTTCACCGAATCGGGATCGGCGAACCCGGGCCGCTCCGGGTCTTCCCCCAAACGGTCGGCGTCACCAACCGCCGAGTTGATCGGACCGAGGTTCCGGCCGAAGGTCGCGTTGAGTTCGCCGAGCAGGTACTCGACACGCTCAGGCGACCTCATCCGCTGATCAAAGTTCGTCCCCGGATCGCACATCGAGAAGTACTTCTCGCGATCGAGTTCGCTGACGCCCGCGATGCTTCGCGTGATGGTTGGGTAGACAGCGAGCTCAACGGTCTCCGCCCGGGCAATCCCGCCACCCGTCGCGACCGCGAGTGCCAGCAGGCCTCGGCGCCAGCCGGTGAGCAGGAGCAGCTTCGAAGGCGAAGACGAAAGGCAGCGCGGATTCACGGCGGCGGGGCTCCCCGAGACGACTTGCAAAAGAGGGCGGTGAGACGAGGCGGGCCCTCGCCCCACTAATGTCGCCCGCCCTCAAGAAAGCCGGTCGATTCGCCACGCGTAGTCCGCATGGAGCATGCGGTTGATCGCCTGCTGGAACGACTCATCTAGCAGTTGCCGGGGCCGCGTGGCTACCGTGCCTGGGACGCCAAACCGGTATTCCCCCGGCGCCCAGCTGCTCGCGGTAGACGTCATGAAACGGCGCCGAGGCCGCGAGCGCCCCTTTCTCGTTGACCATCATCGGTCGCGTCGCTCGCCACCATCGGTCGTACGCGGCCAGCATCGAACGGACGACATCGGGGTGCTCACCAAGCACGTTGCGTTGCTGGCCGGGGTCTTCAAGAACGTCGTGCAATCGCTCGCTGCCGACAAGTCGGAATCGTGGGCCGCGGATAGCGAAGCCCTTCGACTTGTAGTCGTTCGGCTCGGCGCCGAGCGGCCAACGACCGACGTGATTGAACAGGTAGCGTTCGGGCCAGTTCTCCTGGCTGCCCTCGATCAGCGGCGCCAGGCTTCGACCCTCGACTTGCCCCGCGGGCAAGGACGCGCCGGCCACTTCGGCAAGCGTCGGCATCACGTCCACGGCGTTGGCCACGGCATTGACGTCAGCGCCGATCGTTTGCCCCGGCCCGCGCCAGAAAAACGGAACACGCACGCCGCCCTCTTCCACGCTGCCCTTGTAGCCGCGCATGCCGGCGTTAAAGGCAACCACCGGCTCGCCGCTAGCGTTTTGACCAATCTCATCGCCCTCGCGGCCGGCGCCGCTCGGCACCGTGCCGTTGTCCGACATGAAGATCAGAATTGTGTTGTCCGCGATCCCGAGGCTTGTAAGCTCGGCGTCTAAGCGTCCGAGGTTCTCGTCGATGTTCTCAACCATCCCGTAGAAGCCGGCATGGTTCTCGGTCATGCCGAGCGCGCGGAACCGATCCGCGTTGGCGTCGGGTGCGAGGAACGGGCCGTGCGGGGCATTCGTCGCGATGTAGGCGAAGAAGGGTTGGCGTCCCTTGGATTGGCCACGCATCCAGTCCATCGCGGCGTCGAAGAAGACGTCGGTGCAAAAGCCCTTCGTGCGGACGAAGCGACCGTTGTGGCGGATGGTCGGATCGAAGTAGCGGTTGCCCGGCGCGTCGGCGCAGCTTCCGTCATAGTGCTGTCCGATCCCGCCCGCGCCGTGGATGAACGCCTCGTTGAAGCCGCGGTTGTTTGGCTGGTAAGGGTCCTCGTCACCGAGGTGCCACTTGCCGAAGATGCCCGTCGCGTAGCCCGCCTCGCTGAGCACCTCTGCGAGCGTGACCGCCGAGAGCGCGAGGCGTTCGCGCTCGAGGATGGTGTGCGTGATACCGTTACGCATCGGGTGGCGGCCCGTCATCAACGCCGCCCGTGTTGGAGCGCAGGTCGGGCAGACCAAGAAGCGGTCGAAACGCACGCTCTGGTCGTGCAGCCGGTCCATGTTTGGTGTGCGCAGCCACGGGTGCCCGTGGCGCCCGAGTTGGCCGTAACCTTGGTCGTCGGTGATGACGAGCACGATGTTCGCGCGACTGCCTCGCAGCGCAGGCGCCGCTGACGCCCCGGCGACGACGACGCCGCAAATCGTGCCGACAGCAACCAGAGTCGAGAGTCGATTCATCATCCCGTGCGCCTCACTCGGTCAGACCTCGAGCTCAAAACCCTCACGCGGCGCCCGGGCGAGGAAAGCGTTGGCCTGCTCGTCGCCGACGAAGCGCTCGCTGCCGGGGTCGAACACCAGCGTGCGATTGAGCCGCATCGCAATGTTGGCCACATGGCAGACTGAGAGGTTCGTGTGGTGAGACGCGACATCGGAGATGGGCGTCGTCTCGCCCCGGACGCTGCGGAAGAAGTTGTCCATGTGCCAAAGACCCTTGGGATTGGCGTCCTTGTGCAGCCCGCGGTAGTCGTCCGGCGACAGCGGATCGTCTCGAAGTTCTTCCACCGGCTTGCCCACGACCTTCGAACGGTTGACAAGCATCCGCCCCTCGTCGCCCTGGAACATCACGCCGTTCCCGAACCCGAGGTCGTCGCGGGCGGAGTCGCGGATGTCGATCTCCGTTCCATCCGCCAGAGTGACACGGACGTGGAACCTGGTTGCCGTGTTGAAGCGGTCGTCCGTCGCCGGCATGCCGTCGATGAACTCAACCGGATGCTTAACGGCCAACGGTTCAACCTGATAGGGGCCAAGCGCGGCCGGCGTCTTGTTCAGCGCCCAGAGCGCGATGTCGACGTGGTGGGCGCCCCAGTCGGTTAGCTTCCCGCCGGAGTACTCGTACCACCACCGGAAATGGGCGTGCCCGCGGCTCTGTGGGA
The DNA here is from genome assembly GCA_039414355.1 of Planctomycetota bacterium. Taxonomy (GTDB): domain Bacteria; phylum Planctomycetota; class Planctomycetia; order Pirellulales; family Lacipirellulaceae; genus JBCCQL01. Next base: position 66,350 of record JBCDJN010000001.1, read on the forward strand.
ACTGTGAGCCGTAGCCGCCCGACGGCCTGCCGCCCTCGCGGTACGGCACGTACGGCGCCGGGCCGAGCCAGCGGTTCCAGTTCAGTGAGGCACGCGGGGCGACCACCGGCAGGCCCGGGGACGACGGGGCGCCGTCCAGCCCGCAAGTAACCCGCTTGATCTTGCCGAGCCGCCCGGTGCGCACCATGGCCGCCGCCTTCTGGAAGCCCTTGCCGGATCGCTGCTGTGACCCGACCGCCATGACTCGCCCCGTCGACTGGAGCGCGTCGACAATCTGCCGGCCCTCGGCGACGGTCAGCGTAAGCGGCTTCTCGCAGTAGATATCTTTGCCGGCGTGCAGAGCCTCGATGGCGATCTTGGCGTGCCAGTGATCCGGGGTGGCGATCACCAACACGCCGATGTCTCGGCGATCGAGCAGTCGGCGGTAGTCTTCGCACAGAGCGGGCGCCCGGGCGGTGAGCGACTTCGAGCGGTAATGATCGCTCAGCGTCTTCGCGGCGCGGCGAAGGTGCATGGAGTCGACATCGCAGATCGCCTCGCAGGAAGCGAAGGACGTCGCCTCCTTCATCAGCCCTGTGCCGCGGATGCCGACGCCAATCGACGCGAACCGCAGGGGGCCTTCCGCTCGCCCAGGCGACGCCGACGCAACTCCGCCACCCGCGAGGGTTAGCGACGCGGCCGCGGCGCCGGTTCCAAGAAACTCGCGACGGTTCAGACTGTTGCTAGTTGCCATCTCGGGCTCATGCTCGATTGGTTGAAGGTTCTAGGCCACCGCCAGTCTACTCGGCGGTTCATCACCGTGGCAGCTTCCCTCCAGCGACTGCTGGCCGGGGCCGTCACCAGGTTTCGCTACGCACCTGCATGAGATCGGGGTAACGCTCGTCGTCGTCGCCGATCTCCGCCTTCAACAATAGTAATCGATCTTTGAGCCGCGTGATGGTCGCCGCGTATCGCGGGTCTTGGATGGCGTTGCGGTCCTCGGTGGGGTCCTCGGCGAGATCATAGAACTCCCAGTGAGCCGGTGTCGGCGTCGGCAGCGCCCCCGCGGCGTCGAGCGGCAGGCCGTAGAAGTAGGTGAGCTTGTACCGCTCGGTACGAATGCCGTAGTGGGCCGGGACGTCGTGGTGCGTCATGTGCATCCAGTAGCGGTAGTAGACCGCGTCTCGCCACTCGCCCGCAGCTCCGCCATTGAGCAACGGCGTGAGACTCATTCCCTGCTGATCCGCGAGGTCAGCGGGGTCCGAGCTGGCAAGATCCAAGAGGGTTGGCAAGAAATCGACGTTGGTCACCAGTTCCTTACGCGCCACGCCGCTGGGCGTCTTGCCTGGCGACCAGACGATAAGCGGCATCCGCATCGACTCCTCGTAGACCCAACGCTTGTCGATGTAGTCGTGCTCACCGAGCATGAAGCCCTGGTCGGAGGTGTAAACGATGACGGTGTTGTCGAGCTCGCCGAGCTCTTCCAGGCACGCCATCAGTCGGGCGATGTTGTCGTCGACACCGCGGACGCACCGCAGGTACTTCTTGAGGTACCGCTGATAGGTCTCTTCCGCGTAAGCCCGGTCGTCAAGCGATTCGGGCGTGGTCATGTGGTGACCCATGTTGCGACGCGTGTTGCGACGCGAGACGCTCGTGCCGTACTGATCTCGGTCGATCGGCCCGTGGCCGTCGCGGTTGTGCAGGTTTGCCGGCTCGGGGATGTGGTCGTGGGCGTACAGCCAGTCGTACCGCTCGGCGTTCTCGAAGTTGTCGTGCGGCGCCTTGAAGTGGTGCATCAGGAAGAACGGCTTGCCGGATCGCCGTTTCTTCAGCCACGCGATGGATTGGTTCGTGATGGCGTCGGAGGAGTGGATCGAATCGTACATGCGATCCGACGGCCGCAGGGTGTTGGCGGGCCATGGCTTGTTGCCGGGCACCCGGAAGGTTGGGTTAAAGTACTTCCCTTGGCCGGGCAGCACGCAGAAGTGATCAAACGCCGCGGGCTCGGCCGACAGGTGCCACTTGCCAATCACCGCCGTCTCGTAGCCGGCCGAGCGCATCCGGTGCGCCAGCGTCTGCTTCTCCGCCGGGATCTTGCCCTGCAGCGTCCGCACGCCGTTGGTGTGAGAATACTGGCCCGTCATCAGCGTCGCGCGGCTCGGGACGCAGATGGAGTTGCTGTTGAAGCAGTTAGTGAACCGCACGCCCTCGGCGGCCAGGCGGTCGAGCGTGGGCGTGGGGTCAAGCGACGCCAGCCTGCCGCCGTACGCCCCGATGGCGTGCGCGGCGTGGTCGTCCGACATGATGAACAGGATGCTCGGACTCTCGCCGGCTAGGCCGAGACAAGCGCTGACCGAGAAGAGCCAGCCGGTAACCGCCACGCGAAACAGGAATCTCATAGAGCACCCTCTAGGCCAAACACTTGATCCGTTGCATCGAAGTCCGCCTCTTCTTCGGCCGCTCGCAGCAACTCGATCGGATCTGAATCGTTGCCGGGCGGGTTGTCGATGGACAACAGCAACAGACTGCTGTCGTTCCGTGCCTCGCTCCCGAGAGCGGGTGCCACCGCTGTCTCTCCATCCGTTTTCCGATTCACGGAATCAAACGCGGCGAAGGCTGTGGCGACCGCGGGGGGCGCAGCGGCGTCGGCTTCTTGCACAGCGCCCGATCCCGCGACGCCTTGCGGCCTCACCGCACTCACAGGCGAAGCGACCTGGCCGAAGTTCTGCTTCCAAACATGGTAGTCGCTGACGGTTACCGCGCCGTCGCGGTCGCCGTCGGCGGCCAGGACCTGCCCGGTCTCACCGAGCGAGCTCCGCCACACGGTGAAGTCCGCCGCGTCCACCGCGCCATCGGCGTTGTAATCGCCGGCGATGACGGTCCCTGGTTCAACCAGGCGGTACGCGAAGCGATCGATGCGGAAGTCGCTCTGCGACGCGTTGCTTAGCCCGCGGACACCGGCGTACAACCCGCTCGCGTCGTAGGCTGCCTGATCGGAAACGGTCGCGGTCGTCTCACCAAGAGCAACGCCCTGCGAAACATTCTCGACGGCGAGCGTCACCAACCATTCGCCGGCGGCGCCGGTCTTGGTTGCCTCCCAGTTGACTCGCAGCGTGTCGGTCTGCGTGTCGCCCGCCGAACGGTCGATCCCAACCTGCTCGTCCGTAAGGGTCAATGAATCGCCGGAGGTCTCTTCGGCAAGGAACAACAGCCCGTCGCTGTCGGCCGCGTAGCGGACCAAGCCGGAGACGAAGTCGCTGCCGTTGTTTCCGATGGCGGGTATGAAGGTGCCGCCTGAGTTGAGGGTGGTCACGCCGAAGCGGAACTGGTCCGACGTGGTGTCTTGCGAGACGTCGATGTCGAAGTCGAACTTCAGCTGAAGCGTCTCGCCCGGATCCGCGTTGGCGGCGTTGTTGTTGGTGACGCCTTGGAAGGCCGTTGTTGACGACGTCGCGTGGCCGGCGCCCGCGGCGTCCTCAACGGCCCAGCCGCTCTGCCCCACCCAGCCCTGCTGCCCGCGCACGTCGCCGGCGTCGGCGAAGGCGGGCGACGCGAAGTGGTGGTCGAAGAGCGTCTGCACCGTAGCAAACGGAGCGAGCACCGAGACGGTCACGCCGGCCGCGCCTTGTCGATCGCCGTCGGTCGCCTGCACCGTCAGGGTGTAACTCGACTGCAGGTCGAAAGCCACCGGCCCCGCGACGGTGATGACGCCGCTGTTATCGATAGCGAAGGCGTCGCCGTCGTTGCCCGCGATGATCTCGAACGAAACGTCCACCACGTCCGCGTTCAGCGGCGAGACGACGCCGACGACTGTGCCAACGCTGGCCCCGCTCTCCACGGACATCGCGGGCGCGGAGAGCACGATCCCGTCGTCCGCGTTGAACTCCGCGTCCAGATCGGCGAGCAGTTGCACGGCGTTGACCGCGTTGTTTCGCCCTCCGGCGGTTGGCAGGAAGTTGAGCCACTCGGCGTCAAAAAAGAAGGTGGTCGACTGGCCGGCCCCGAACCCGCGGTTCGCCCAGAAGTAGGTCGGCCCCTTGCCCGCGTTCTCCTTGGCGAAGTAGTCGCCGCCGGATTGCGGAACGTCGCCTTCAGTGAAGATGACGTTATCGATGAAGTAGTTGTGCTCGGTCCAGTCGGCCGGGTTCGGGTTGTTGCCGGCGAAGAACTCGGAGGTGCCGTTGTCCGCCCAGCCGAGCATGAAACCGCGGTTGGGGTTGCCGAAGTCGGCGATGATCCCCAGGCCGCGGATGAAGTAGCTGTCTTCGGTTCCCTCTTCAACGAACCCCGCCCACCGGCCGGCGCCGATCGAGACGTTCTCATACCCGATCGCGTCGTCGGTGAAGGCGTCCCAGTCAAAGCTGTCGATGCCGGCGTTCTCGACGAAGTTGTGCGCTGCCTTCAGGTTGGTGGTTCCCAGCGACCACACGGCCCGGTCGAGCGTGTCACGGATGTAGTTGTTGGTGATCGTGACGTCGTGGATGTTGAACGGGTGCGCGGCGACGCCGTTCCAAACGAACGCCATCTCGAAGCCGTCTACCTCAACGTTGCTCGACCCGCCGCCGATAAACACCGCCGTGGCGTGCGGCGAGTTGGGGTCGAGGTTGGGTGTGCTGTGCAGCAGGGCGTTGTTCACGCCGATCAGCTTCACGTTGTCTGACCCGTTTAGCCGGAAGATGGCGTCGGCGTTGGCGCCGGTGTTCTCGATGCTGTGCACGCCGCCCGGCGCCGTGAAGGCGCCCTGCTTGAAGATGCTGTCCTCGACGTAGATGTGCACATTGCTCGGCACAACGATGGTGTCCGTGATCGTGAGGTCGCCGCGGATCACGTAGACGTTCGGGTTGGCGACCGTGCCCGCGGCAATCTGCGACAGGTCGGCGACCGAGTCGAGAACCATCGCCCCCGCGGGAGTCGTCTGCGTGGCGTTCAAACCCACAAGCGTGTTGGCGAGGGTCTCCTCGCTGAGGATCTGAGCTTCGTACGTGCTGGTGTCGATGTAGTCGACAACGCGCTGCGAGATACCCGCCGCGGCTAGGTCCGCCAGGGTCACGGTCAGCGCGAGGCGGGTCTCAAGAGACTCGCAGCGCAGGGATCGTTGATTGGAGAAGGCTTTGCGCATCGGCATCGAAGAGGTAGGGGGCCAGCCGTGCCGGGAGAACCAAGCCGCTACTTGGTCTTCACCCGGAGGGCGTAAGCCGGGGGTGGGGTGGCGGTAGTGGGCAGGGTCACCTCGAGCGCGCCCGCCTCTTGCCGCCAAGTGAGAGGCGAGCCGTCGCCTAACAGTTCGACCGACTTAACGGCGCCCGCCAGATGGCCGGCCTCGGCGCCCATCGCCTTGATGGAAACCCGGCCGTCCTCCGGCCACGCCAAGCCGATGGCGAAGACCGCGTTGTCGTTCTTGGTGAAGCGGATGTCTTGGGGCGTGAACGCCTGGTTCTTGCCCTCGCTGTGGTGGCCGGTGGCGACCAGGGTTGGACCCTCGCCGAACAGCTCCCACGGGCGCGTGCCGTAGATCGCGTCACCGTTGGTCTCGAGCCACGCACCGATGGCGAGCAGGACGCTGCGGGCCTCGTCCGGAATCGTGCCGTCCGCACGCGGGCCGATGTTGAGCAACAAGCAGCCGTTCTTGCTGACGATGTCGATCAGGTCATCGATGAGCGAGTCGCTGGACTTGAACTCGTCGCCCTCGATGAACCCCCAAGACTTCTTGCTGACGGAGGTGTCGGTCTGCCAGGGCAGTTCGCGGATATCGGCGAGCTTGCCACGCTCGATGTCCAGCAGCCCGGCGCCGGGTGGGAAGGGCGTGCCGTGCAGGCCTTCCTTGTACTGCAGTACGACTTCGCGGCCGGTCTCGACGGCTTGGTTGTAGTAGTGTGCCGCGAGCTCGGTGCGGACCTTCGCGAACTCCGGGTAGTTGAAACCGAAGTCAAACCACAGCACGTCGGGCTGATACTTGTCGACGATCTCCCGAGTGCGGTCCTGCCAGTGCTGAAGGAACTGCTCGTCCGCTGGCGCCCCCGCGGAGTGGCGCCGGCCGTAGAGCGTGGCGAACGCGGGGTTCACCGTGTCGAACCGGTCCTCGTACGTGTAGTACCGCCAGTTGTAGGCGTAGTGGGAAGAAACGCCGAACCGGAGCCCCGCCTGCCGGCACGCGGCTGAGAGTTCGCCCACCACATCTCGCTTCGGCCCCATCTCCACCGAGTTCCACGGCGTGTGGGTGGACGCGTACATGGCGAAGCCGTCGTGGTGCTCGGCGACGGGCACCACGTACTTGGCGCCCGCGGCTGCGAAGAGCTCCGCCCACGCGGCGGGGTCCCAACTCTCCGCTTTGAATGAAGGGACGAAGTCCTTGTACCCGAAGCTCGCCTGCGGCCCCCAAATCTCGCGGTGATAATCGAACAACGGCTCCCGCTTGGTGCTCACCACGCCGTGCGGTGACGTGCGAAACTCCTGGTACATCCGCCGCGGGTACCACTCGCTTCCGTGCGCGGGCACGGCATACGGACCCCAGTGGATGAAGATGCCGAGCTTCGCGTCGCGGAACCACTCCGGCGTCTGCCACGCCTGCAGCGACTCCACCGTCGCCTCGTAAGTCCCGCCGGACGGCGCTGGCTCAACTGCCTGTGCCATCGGGCTTACAAGCAGAGCGGCGACGGCGACTAGAATCGTGCGTATGAGCATCACGCTGACCATTGGGTTGCGGCCGTTGCCGGTCGAGGCTACGGGGCCGTGGTGAGACTTGCGGAAACGGCTGCGTCGTCCGGCAAACGCCAAACGCGGACGTAGTCGACCTCGTAGACCGAAGGCAGGTCCTCGTCCCTTGGCATGCCGAGCCAGTTGCCCATGGTCTCGGAATCAAAGATCAGGTAGAGCGGCTGCCGCCAGTACTGGTTCTCCACCCAGCGGACGGGCGAGCCGTCGACGTAGTACGTGATCCGCTCCGGGGTCCAAGCCAGCCCGAAGACGTGGAAGTCGTCGGCGAACCGAAACGGAGCGTGCCAAACGTCGCCCCAGCTCCGATGCTGGCCGTCGCCCGGCCGGTAGAACACGTGCAGGTTCATGTTGAACCGCCTTTCGTGCCCCACGGCCTTGCCACCCAGCTCGAACACGTCGATCTCGGTCCGCCAGTCTCGCGACGTAGCGGCGAACCAGAAGGAGCTTGAGCCCGCCGAGTTCATCGGCTTCGCCCGCACCTCGTAGTACCCGAACCGCGAGAGCTCACGCGCCTGCACCGCGGCCGACGTGTAGGTGTGAAACTCGGCATCCGGCCCCTCCTTCGGCTTGCCTGTCTTCCGCATCCAGAGCTGGAGTCGGCCGTCCGTTACCGCAACGTTGTCTTCCGTGAAGAGAGCCGGGGCTCGGCCGCGCCAGGTGCGGTGGCGCGGCGACCAACGATCAGGGTCGAGCCTCGTCCCTTCGAACTCGTCTGAGCGTTGCTCGTCGAAGACCCAACCCGCGTCGTTCGCTTGATCGCTCAAGGGCGCCGAATCCGTGAGTCGCCGTGGAGCCTCCGGCAACGGGCCCTCGTGGGTCCACTGCTTGAGCGTGGAGTCGCCCTTCCGCCCCGGCGCCGCGGAGTCGTCCGCGTGAGCGCATGAGGCGAACGCGCCGGACAAAACGCAAACAGCAACAGCTAGCCCGCCCGGCAGAGTCTGGAGAGGGGACACGCGGATCGTCACGGCGCCCCCGCTTCGTACATCTCCGCGACGTCGGCGGCGGACAACGCCCGACCGAGCGCCGCGAACTCATCGATCCGGCCCACAAGGTTCCGCATTTCAAACTGAGTGCCCTTCGCCCAGTCTTTGTAGGGCCAGTTGCCCAGGTCGGCCGCGCCAATTGACAGCTGACGGGCCTGTTCAATGGGACGCGAGCCAACGAGACGCCCGTCTCGGTAGTGCGAGACCAATCGTCGGTCGCGGTCATAGGTCACGACTAGGTGAACCCAACGACCAACATCGTTGTTGAACATGCCCTGGCCACCCGAACTGTAATGGTTGCGGTACGCGTTGCCGTTGGGGGCGACGGTCTCTGCGAAGTGCAGCACGGCGCCGTTTGGAACACGGTCGAGGGTCCAGAAGAGTGCGCGGTCCTGCTCGAGCTCAGGATGCAGCAAGGCAACGCGATTGGTGGGGTGGAACCGATCGACCGCCAGCCAGATGGATAGCGATAATGATTCGAAGACCCCGGGCACACTCACCGACACCCGGTGGCTCGGATTGCCGAATCGCAGGGCGCGTGTCCCCGGCCAGCGACCGGCCACCCACTCGGCTCCTACAACCGACCCGTGCGTGTCGCCACCTGCCCCGGGGGCGATGTTGCGGAACAGCCGGCTCCACTCGGGCTCGGGGCTGTAGCTGTACAGCGCGATCAGGTGAGGGTCGCCGAGTAGCCTCTCACGGTGCGCCGCCCAACGTGCTACACGCTGGTCGTACTCCGCACGCGCGAGGGTCTCGACCTCGGTCGGACCGACGAACCGCATGCCGGCGTCGCCCGGCGGGTTGTCCGCGCTTTCGCCGCCAAGCCATAGAGCCTCGCCCTGACGGAGGCTTACTACCTTCGTTTCGCCGTAGGCGTTGGGGTGAAAACGTACTTCGCCGTCGATCACGTGCAGCTCGCCCGGCCGGCCGTCTCGCGGGGCTTCGATCGCGAACTCCGTTCCCAGATCAACGACGTCTCCCGAAGAAGTGGTGACCGTGAACCCCCGAGCCCGTGTCGGCACGCGTGTCCGCAGCTTCCCCGCGACCAAGGCCGCGCGATCCGGCGAGCGCAGTTCGATCTGAGCGGGGCCTTCGAGCACGGCTACGGCGCCGCAGTAGAAGTCGACCTGGATCAGGCCGGAATCAATCGCCAGCAAGCCTGCCGGCAGGGGCGAGCCCTCGCGGTGACGCTCGGCCTGCTTCGACCAGACAACGTCGACCGCACGCGACAAGACGGCAACGCCGTTCACGCTCGCCTCGTGCCCGGGCGTGCTGGCAACAAGTGGCTCGTTCGACGGGGCCTCGGGTTGGCTGAGCCAAACCGCAACGAGCAAAGACGCCGCCAACGCCAACAGCGCGGGCCCCCACGCGGAGCGGAGAACGTGCTTGGCGGGCCAGCGAGTCGACTCTTCGACAACCGGCTCGTAGGACTCTTCCTCCGCGTCCATCGCGGGCGAAAGGTACTTACGCTTCAGCCCGGCGTGAACGTCGATCAGGTCGAGGTACAGCGTGCGGGCGGAAGCATCCTCGGCAAGCAGGGCATCCAGCTCGGCCACTTCGGCTTCGGTCGCCTCGCCATTGATCACCGCTTCGGCGAGCCGGAGCAGCTTTCGTTCGGCGCCGGCGCTACCGGATCGGTTGTTGGTCGGCTTCTCGGGCATCAGGTGCTCGCCTCAAGCGTGAGAGTCTGCTGGACGCAACGCAGCAGGTTTCGCCGCACACGGTTGAGCTGCTTGCTCACGGCGTTGGGGGTGCGGCCGTTGCGTTCGGCGTAGCCGCGGATGGTCGCCCCTTCGGCGTAGCAGCCGGCCAACAGCAACCGCTCGGCGTCGCCAAGTTTCGTAATGCAATGCTCCAGTGTGCGGCGCCGCGACTCGCGATCGCCCTGCTCACGCTCCGCCTGCTCCGCCAGGAGCGTCATCACCGTGTCGCTGAACCGATGCCGATCGCGCGCCCGCTTGCGAACGAAGTTGAAGGCCGTGTACTTGGCGATTTGAAAGGCCCAGTTCCGGAAGCTCGTGCCCGCCTGGTACTGCTCGAACCGGCGCCACATGGTCATGCTGGCCTCTTGCAGCACCTCCTCGGCGTCGGCCATGGAGGGCACAAGGGTCAGCACGAAGGAGTGGATGGCGGTCTCGTGGCGCACAAAGAGCGCAACAAACTGCTCGTGCCGGGTTGTTTCTAGGTCGCCTTGAGACACTCGGCCGGCCTTGATCGCATGGGTGCGTTTACTTGCCCCGCCGCTTGGCGGGAACCTCGAAGTCAATCTCATTCACGTCCGACGACACCTCCGCCTTGAACGTGTGCCGCGGAAAGAGCTCCGGCGCGAACGCCTTGGCCGTGGCGTAGCCTTCGACCTTTACGAGCACGGGGCCCGCGGTCGGGCCCTTGCCGCCCCGCCGCGTGTTGTACTCGCCGTCAACAATCGTGGCGAAGCCTACGGGGCCGGATCCGCCACGCTTGGCGTCCGGCTCAAAGCGCACCTGCCCGGCGGGCACCGGCTGACCGTTGTAGCTCACCTTGCCTCGCAGCGAGATCCGATCGACGCCCGACCGACCGCAACCCACCGCGACAGATAGCAGCACAAGCAACAACAACAAGCGTGGACTGCTAAGCAGCCAACGCTGCAGCCCCATCCGACACGGAATTGCAACGAGAGTGCGAGTCACTGGAAGACCACCCCCCCGACGTCTCCATCCGCCCGCCGCCCCATGCCGCGGAACGTGTTCAGGTCGATGTCTTCGGTGAGGAAATGGGTGGAGCCGTCAGCAAAGACAAAGTTGGCGCCGCCCGGGTGGAAGCTTCCCGAGTTGATGCTGGTCCAGACGTGATGGATCCAGTTGCTGTAGTAAGAACTGAAGGCTCCCGGCAGACCGGCGCCGGTCCGGCCATCGGCATTGATCCCTTCGGACGCCGCAAACGCGTTCGCCGGATGCCCAAACTGCTGGTTCTCGCCCTCAGCCGTTGACCAGACGACCGCGCGGTTTGGGAATTGGCTGTGCTCACCGCGGACCATGTGCAGCCGATTCTCGCCAACCAGAAGGGTGTTGGACGTGCCATCGGCTACCTGAGAGATGCGGGTCTTTGAGTTCGCGAAGAAGATGCCATTCGTAAAGAATGACTGTGCACGAGAGTTAGTCGTCCCCTGGCAGCGGTAAGTTAAGTTGTCCTGGTAGGCCGCCTCGTCGCAGTTCGCTTCATCACCGTTGAGCTGCGAGCAACCTCCGCCTTGACATACTGCATAGCAACAAACCGTTGGCTGCTCTCCCGCCACAGGGTCGGTCGGGCAGAGGAAGGCGGGCATCGGCGCTAGCTGGGCGGCGAAGTTCGTGCTGTCGCCACCACACCCGTTGGCAATGTCGCCACGCATCGTGTCTTCGAGCACACCGAACGGGCTGTCCAGGTTCATCTGATCGTAGACAGCCGACTGCTCAATGTAGGGGAGGATCAGCACGGTCCACGGCGGGCCTGAACACCCACCTGGATACTTCTTCTGCCCGCTTTGAGTGTTGCGAAACTTGGAGAAAGCCGCGTTGCTGGGGTCCTCCCAGCACGGGCCGCCGCCGTTTTGCGTGAAGTTGGCCCGACCACTCGGCGGGAAAGCCCCGTTTGCGTCGTGGTAGTTGTGCAGCGCCAGGCCGATCTGCTTCATGCGGTTGGCACAATCCATCCGGCGGGCCGCCTCGCGGGCGGACTGCACGGCCGGCAGCAATAACGCGACTAAGATACCGATGATGGCGATCACCACGAGCAGCTCCACCAGCGTGAAGCCGTCTCGGCGGCGGGTGGGCAGGTTCTTCATATCCCTTTTCTCCTGAATAGATCGCTGCAAACATCCACCAGCATGTCGCCGCGGGTCGCGCCGGCAGTGCCAACACGACCCGCGGCTGCCCCAACACGCCTACAACTCAACGCCCAGATCCAACAAGACCGCTACCCCGCTAGCGTCGCCGCCGAACCGCGGCGCCGGCGGCCAAGAGCATCAGCAACGCGGACGAGGGCTCGGGGGTTGGCGTCGCGGCCGCCGCCGCGGCGCCGCCACTGAAGTTCGCCTTCCAGAACTGGTAGTCGAAGATATCGACGTCGGCGTCGGGCACGCCGTTCAGGTCGTCACCGGTTCCATCGGCCGCGAGGCCAGCGCCCGTCTGCCCGAGCGTGTCACGCCACACCGTAAAGTCGGCGGCGTCGACGAACCCGTCGGCGTTGTAGTCGCCCGGCAGGTTTGGGATGTACTCAAAACTGGCGGCAAACACCCGCGTCTCCGCAAGCGGGTCGCTGTCGGGCACCCACTGGGCTGCAAACCACATGTCGCTGCCCGGGTTGGTCGGGTGTGCCGCCTGACCCTCTTCGGTTGGGGTGGTGGGATTCACATTCGGCGCGTTGGCCAGGCTGTCCCACACAAACGGCTCCAAGACGGCCGGCTTATCGACCTTCGCGTCCGCAACGACCGACTCCGTATCGAGGTTGGTGATGATCAGGTCGGTCGCCGTCCAGGTCTTGGTTGTCGCGTCGGTGTACTCGGCAACGTACTCAACACGGATCACGTCAGACACCAGGTCGAGCGGGTCGCCGGTTGGATTGTTGTCGGCGTCTTTGCCGTTGTTGATCCCGAGATCGGGGCCGCTGGCGATAATGGCAAACGCGTTGTCGGCGCCGTTGTTGGGGTTACGGCCGAAGTGGGTGAAGAACTTGATGCCGCCGGCCGCGAAGTTGTTGTATCCAATCTCAACGCCGGCTCGCGGGCTGGCGTCGAAGGTTCCGGTGCTGCAGGTTGCAAAGCAATCCGTCACCCCGAAATTGAAGATGCCGGCATTGCCGGTGTCGGCGAGCGTGAAGGAGTAATCGGTCGAGACCCGGATGATGTCGCCTTCGTTGAATCCGTTGCCAATCTCGTCATTACCTCCGCCGAGCAGGCCGCCCGTAGCGCTTTGGTTCCAAAGATTGCGAAGGAAACCGCCGCCGTTGCCGGTCACGACACCCGTCGTGGCGTCAACGGAGGTCGTCGGCTGCCCGAGCCAAATCCCGTTGCCGGAGCCGGCCGGCTCCTGAAACTGGATTTGTCCGTCGCCGTACCCGCACGCCTCGGTGAAGTCAGCATCGAGTACCACAATCGCCTGGGCCGGCATGCCTACCGCCGCAAGCACGGCCACTGCAGAGAGAAATCTAAGTTGAATCATCCTGGGCTACCTCAGACAGAAGAGCTTGTCACGACGGTCAATCCACCCCCCACGGGAGGGGCGAGCAATCCAGGCAACCTCACCGAGAGCGAGGCGACGATGGCTGTTGCGGGCACGAATCGACCAGGGAAAAGAGTGAAGGCCTTTAAAATACCTCCTCCACTTGAAACGAATGTTCTTCCGTTCCCCGATCTGCCTCGAAGATCACACGACTTTTCGCGACGCCCGATTTAGGGGACGGTCGGCTTATCGCAGGCCAGCCGGCCTCTGCCGCAAAACCAGGGGTAGAGTTGCCAAGACCGCCCCATAGGCAGGCTCAGGAACACCTTGGGACGCAGCAGCTTGCGCCCCGAAGTTGCTGGCCCACAGGGCGTAGTCCGCAAGGTCGACGATGCCGTTTCGGTTGGCGTCTGCCCGCAGGTCGTCGCTGCTGCCAAGCGTGTCTCGGAAAACCGTGAAGTCAGCCGCGTCCACAAGCCCATCGCCGTTGAAATCTCCCGTCAGGACTGGGACAAGGACGATCTCAAGTTGGCCGCCGACACCGCTCCCGGCCCAGACGGCGTCGTCCAGATGGGCGCCAATCGCCGCAAGGTCGAGCCCGGCCGGCAGAATCGCCCCCAGTTCGTACAGCGCGAAGCCCGCGACCCCCTGACCGTCGGCGGCGGCCTGACTGACCCAGCCGACCTGGTCGGCCGCGTTGTCGGCCAACCCTTGGACAGAACCGACCGCCGCATCGAGCGGCGACAAGTCGGCGCCCGCCAAGGAACCCGCCGACGACGAAAGGCTGAATGCCAACACCTGGTTGCCGGCGGGCGCCAGCTGGACGGCGCCGGTGGCCGGGTCGTACACCAGCCTGGGGTTGTCGGACTGCGGGTCGATTGTGACCGGCTCGGCGTCGCCCGGGCTGTCGCCCGTGAACCCGGCCAGCACCGCTGAAACCTCGCCCGCATCAACATCGCCATCCGCATCAAAGTTGCCTCGCGTCCACTCGGGGCGAACGCCCTGGGCGCCGACATTCGCAAGCACCGCCACGGCGTCACGCGTGTCGATGTCGCCATCGGCGTCGGCGTCGCCGGCGGTCGTGTTCCGCAGGCTTAACCAACGCATCACGTCGCCCGCATCGACCTGGCCATCGGCGTTCAGGTCGGAGGGGTCCCCCACCGATGCGGGACCAAAGCGGGAGTAGAGCGTGTCGACATCCCGTGCATCGAGTCGGCCGGTGGCGTTGAAATCGCCCACCGAGTGCGTCACGTCAAGCACCGCAGAGACAATCTCCCCATTAGCGCCGCCGACCGGGAAGAAGAACGCGATGTCGTTCGCTCCGTCGCGAAGGTACTCAACCGGCACGGCCAGCGTGCGCGAGAAGAGATCCGGGTCGCCGTCGTCGTACGCGGAGTCGAAGCTGTAGCCGGGAACCGTAATCGAATTATTGTTCACCCGGATCGTAAAGGCAGGAAGCCAGCCGCCCGGCGCCGTGTAGCCGACGCGCAGGTTGGCGGAAACCGCATCGCGGTTGTCGACATCAACGCCCAGCGTCAAGAAGTCGCCGGTTGAGAACTCCACCTGCGTCTGGTCGGCGTAGTAGGTGCGCGTGTCGTGGGCGTGGTCGTACACCTGCGAGCCGTCAATCTGCAGCGTAAGCACCGCCGCCCCTTCGCCCTCAAGCGACAACGCGGACCACGAGCCGGACACGTCGACATCGGCGTCGTACGTGTTGACGCCCCCCTGCCGGTAGATGCGGCTCCACGACGCCGAGCTCACGTTGAACGCGTCGGCAATACCCTGCAGGTCCACGGCCTGCGGTGTTGTGAGCAGGTTGTTCAGCAGCACGTGCAACTCGCCGCCGTCGCGGAAGGCGACCGCTTGCAGGTCGGTGCTGCCGCCGTCGACGGCGACATACGAGCCAGCCACCGGCGCGAACATGCGGTACAGACCGGCGACGATGGTCTCCTGCCACTGACCGCTGGCGTCTTGCTCCCAGAAAACGTTGTCGCCCGCCGCGTTGGTTGGCACGCCGTTCTGCCAGTGCCGAGGCGAGACGAACGGCGTGGCGTTGATCAGGCGGTCGGGCCGGTTGAAGAAGACGAACATCTTCTCCTTGACGTCACGCGTCAGGTCCCACTGCTGCAGGTCGCGGGCGTAGTCGCCGTAGCTGCCGTCCGCCATGTCGGTGCGGTTCCACGACCCGTACTCGGTGATCGCGAACTGCTTCGGGTCGCCCACCGCGTTGAAGCTGTACGCCTCGTACAGGTCCATGATCGCGTCGAGGTGGCCGGGGGAGTGGTGGATCTTGCGGAAGTGCGATCCATCGGGCCGCACGTCGTAGCGTTCGTACGGGTGGATGGTGTAGAAGTCGAGCTCCGCCGGCTCCCCGGTGCTCGTCTGCCAGGTCGACATCTCATCAATGACCTGCTTGGCCAAATCGAACGAGTTGGCGCCCGGCTCCACATCGTCGCAACACGAAACGCCGCCGACGCGGACCTCGGGGTGAGCTTCCTTCAGTCGCTCGGTCGTGACGCGGTGCATCTCGATGATGTTCGGCCAGTTGCTGGCGCCGGACCAGTTGGGCTCGTTCATCACCTCGAAGTAGAAGCGATCGCGGTCGATCGGCAGGAACGCGTTGGGGCCGTAGACCGCCTCCTCCAGGTAGATGTTCACAAACTCCGCATACGCCTCGAAGTTGGTTGGGAACGGCGTGCCGCTGTCCAAGTAGTCGGGCAGGAACCCGCCGTTGCGGCCGGATTGCACAAAGGTCGGGTTGGACTGCTCCCGGAGCCCCTCCCAACGGGCGCCGGTTTCGACGAACGCCTTGTAGTCGCCGTTGATCTTCGCCCGAGCCGCCGCCGGATCGATGAACCCGGGCCGGGTTGGGTCCTCAGGCAGAGCGGCGGAGATGAACTGATCCAGCTCGGTCGCCGCCCGGCCGGTGGTGGCGTTCAGCCCGGTTTCGCTCCAAGCCTCCTGGCGGAGGTTGCCGAGATTGGAGTTCGCCGGCGCCTGCAGCGTGCCGTGGTAGTTGAAGAACATGGCGCGGTCCAACTCACCCACGCCATCCGCCAAGCGACGGGTAACGGCGTCGATGGTGAGGGCGGTTTGGCCGTGCGCACCCGTCACGACCACCACGGTCTGCAGCAACGCCACGAGGGCAACGAATCGAACCTGAGCCATGAGCCTGGCGTGCGACGCAACGCGGCGCCGCAGTTGAAGAGACGAGTATCGGGCCCAGCGCCGCCTCGCGACGCTTGTGGGCGAACGACTTATGTCGGCGACCCAAGCCGGCAGCCCTGTGCGTTGCCGCAATCGCAATCCGCGGCCAACGCCCCTTCGTTCGAAACCCATTTGGGATAACGGCTTACGTCGAACCTTCTGGTGCTCGCAGCTCGCTGCTTCCCGACGACCAACAAAAACTGCTGACAGCAAGGCTTGCTGCGCTCAACACGAACATTAGCAAACAGCGGCGTACAAGCGTCGCCCCTTTTCATCGGCGATTCGTCACGGCGGCAAGCCATTCGGCATTCCGCGTTTACGCCTCGACGGTCGCCCTACCGGACCCCTCTGCGATACGCACCGGAGCGCCTCATGAGACTGCAACCCGCGGCCCTTACTAGCCTTAGCTTGGCGGCAATGATGATGCTGCCACTCGCCGCCAACGGCGGAACGATCTTCGACTCCTCCTTCCGGGCGCCCGAATTCTCGGACGGCCAGATCCTCTTCGCCGGTGTCAATCCCGACACGCTGATCGGCCAGAGCGGCTTCCAGATCTCTGACTCCGCCGGCGCCGGCATCTTGAACGGCGGCAGCGGTTTTCAGCGAGCCCTCTTTGGCTGGGATCCCACCGACTCGTTCGACGAAGCCTTCGTGCTCTCCAACACCCTGCCGATCGAAGTCGCGGCGACCGACCTCGTCTTCACGCCCACGGGCACCAACGTTGGCGTGTTTGGTCTCTCGAACGTGGACGGCGGGAACATCCTGGGCAACACCAGCAACGCCGGCGGCGTTCAGTTCACCTGGGACGGCAGCACCATCCATATCGACCGCAACACCAACTTCACGCCCAACCTGGACGTTGACACGGGCATCGCCTCCGGCGAGGCGTTTGACTACATGCTCCGCTTCCTCCCGCAGGGCGGCGGCGTGTTTGACATCGAGCACTTCGTCAACGGTTCGCTGCTCGCAACGGCTGCTGGCGTGACCCCCGACGTCTCGAAGTCTGGCACCGAGGTAACCGGCTTCATCCAGGACTTCGGCGGGGCGGGCACGTGGTCGGTGGACGCCCTCTCGCTGTCGGTTGTCCCCGAGCCCACGGCGATCGCCCTGCTGCTAGCATCCTCGCCGCTGGTGGCCGCCCGCCGGCGACGCTAGGCGGCAAAGAGACTCTTCGGTCGAATCGCGGCACCGGCGAGCAAGATCCGTCTCGCCCCGGGTGGAAGGCACGTCACGACGTGGCCATGGTGCGCTGCTACCATGGCCACGCCTGACGATTCCTGACCTCCTCGCCGCCCATGCCCCGGTCGCCGACTACCGAGTCGCCTGCATTCTTTTCGACCGCCGTCGTTGCGTCCCGCAGGTTCTTCCTCGACCTAGCGCCGCCCGCCGACACCAAGCTCGCCGTAGTCTGCGGCGGGTTCGAGCAGTGCGCCGAGGACTACGCCATCGCCCGGGAGACGTTCCCGTACTACTCGATTGAGCTGGTAGTCCGCGGCGAGGGCGCCGTGACGATCGGCGGACGCGAGTACCCACTCGCTAGCGGTTCGCTCTTCACCTACGGGCCGGGCGTCGCCCACCAGATTCAGACAACGCGTCGGCGTCCGCTGCACAAGTTCTTCGTCGACTTCCTTGGGACCGAAGCGGCGGGCCTGCTCGATACCTCGGGGGTGCCCGCCGGCGCCTGCACGCGGGTCTCCCCGGTGGGCGATGTGCAACTGCTCTTCAACGAACTGCTCCGCGACGGGCAACGCGGCCACAAGCTAGCGGGCCGCCTGTGCGATAGCCTGCTCCGCTGCCTCGGCTTGCGGATCGAGGCGTGCCGCACCCAGGAGAGCGCGGCAAATTCCGCGTCGGCCGCCACGTTTGAGCGCTGCCGCAAGCACATAGACCAGCACGCCGAGCGGCTAACGTCGCTCCGTCAAGTGGCCGACGAATGCGGAGTCGACCCGGCGTACCTCTCGCGGCTCTTCCAGCGGCACGGCCAGCAGCCGCCCTACCAGTACCTGCTGCGGGTGCGGATGAGCATCGCCGCCGATCGCCTGATTGGCTCCACTGCCAGCGTCCGGAGCGTCGCCGAGCGGCTCGGCTACAGCGATCCGTTCCACTTCTCTCGGACCTTCAAGTCGGTCTTCGGCATCTCGCCCTCCGAGTTCCGCCGGATCCGGTAGGCGGCCCCAAGTACCGCCGCCGAAACGCCGTTTCGCCGTTCGGGCCGAGCCCCTATTATCGGCGCGCGGCGGCGTGGGTGATAGCATGCGCGGTCGGTAAAACGCCCACCCAACCGCTGCGAAAAGGAACGATCTGAGCGATGGCACAGCAGGAAAACAGCTTCCGCACCGAACGCGACACGATGGGCGAGATGCAGGTGCCGGCCGACGCGCTGTACGGCGCCTCGACCGCCCGCGCGGTGGAGAATTTCCCCATCGCCAACCGCCCGCTACCGCCCGCAGTGATCCACGCGTTCGGCCACCTCAAGGCGGCGTGCGCTCAGGCGAACAGGGACCTCGGCAAGCTCGACGCCAAGCTGGCGGACGCCATCATCGCCGCCGCGGATGAGGTCTCCCAGGGCAAGCACGACCGCCACTTCCCGGTGGACGTGTACCAAACCGGCAGCGGCACCAGCACCAACATGAACGCCAACGAGGTGATCGCCTCGCTGGCCAATGAGAAGCTCGGCCTGGGCGCCACCACCAAGGCCGAAGGCGGCGTCCACCCCAACGACCACGTCAACATGGGGCAGTCGTCGAACGATACGTTCCCAACGGCGATGCACATCGCGGCCGGCCAAGCTCTAAGCCTGGACGGAAGTCTCCATGCTGGCCTTCTCAAGCTAAGCGAAGAGCTCACAAGAAAAGTCAAGGCGTGGGACGAAATCGTAAAGATTGGTCGAACGCACCTGATGGATGCGACGCCGATAAGACTGGGACAAGTGCTTCGTGGTTTTGGATGGCAAGTGCACCATGCGTCGGGCCGGGTCATCTCGGGCAGCGTGCAGCTCAATGGCAATATGCCAATCGGCGGAACCGCCGTTGGAACCGGAATTAACGCTCACCCACAGTTCGCAGGGAAGGTCTGCGATACCCTTAGCGAAAGGCTGGGTCTCGAGTTTCGAGAAGCGGCCGATCATGCCGAAGCACAAGCGGCAAAAGATGCTTTCGTGTGTGCCCACGGTGAGTTGAAGTCACTTGCCGTCTCCCTCTCCAAGATCGCGAACGACATCCGCCACCTCGGCAGCGGGCCGCGGTGCGGGATCGGCGAGCTGGTGCTGCCAGCGATCCAGCCGGGCAGCTCGATCATGCCGGGGAAGGTCAACCCGGTGATCTGCGAAAGCGTGATGCAGGTCTGCTGTCGAGTGGTGGGCAACGACGCCACCGTTACCATGGCCGGCATGGGGGGCGTAGGGAGCATCTTCGAGCTCAACGTCGCCATGCCGGTGATGATCGACGCGTGTCTGGAGTCGGTCTCGCTGCTGGCCAACGCCTGCAACGTGTTCGTCGACAAGCTGCTCACCGGCCTGGAAGTGAACGAGGAGCGGTGTGCCGAGCTGCTCGACGCGTCGCTGATGACCATCACGGCCCTGGCGCCGGAGATTGGTTACGAGAAGTGCGCCGCGCTCGCCAAGCAGGCGTACAAAGAGAACAAGACCATCAAGCAGCTCGTCGGCGAGCAGAACCTGATGCCGGCCGAGCGGCTTGAGGAGCTGATGAACTACGACCGCATGACGCGGCCGGACGAAGCGTGACGTTGGGGCTGTTGGCTCCTGGCTGTTGGCGGCCCGCCAGCAGTGAGCCAACCGCCAACAGCTAATAGCCAACAGCCGGAAACCCCTCGCATGGATGCGAAGCTGGTTCTTATCACGGGCGTCTGCCTGGCGCCGATCTGTTGCGCGCAGGGTCTCGACGAGGCCGTGGCGCCGGCGACGTTCGTTCGTCCGCCGGCAAACGCGTCGCCTAAGCTGCAGCCATCGCCCAAGCTCCCCTCGCTCCGCCCCACCCCGGCGCCGGCGGCAGCGCGGCCCGCGCAACCGGTGGGGGCGCCGCTGCCTTCGCTCACACGCGGCCCGAAACAGCCCCCGCAGCCGGTCGCCCCGGCGCCGCCTCGGCTGCTAGTCCCCCGGGCGCTGCCGCCGACGCAGACCGATCACGGAACGGACGACGCGCTCGCCCGCGCCTTTGACGTCGAGGGGCTCTCGCTGGCGATGACGCCGCGGCCCGCGAATGACGGCGTTGTCTTCGTCTCTGATGCGGCGGTCCGGCTCGCTTCCGCGGAGTCGGCCGTGCTGGCGCCGGAGCTCGCGCAAACGCTCGCCGAGGTCGAAGAGCTTGCCGGACGCGCAACGGCGATCGGTGACTTGAACGACGTGATCGAGCGCTGCCGGGCGCCCGGTCGATCGGACAAGTATAAGGTCCGCCACTCCCGGCTTGCGAAGGCCGCTTCGTGGGCCTTCAACCGGCGAGGCGAGGTGCGGAGCGACCGCGGCGAAGAACACGCCGCCTACGAGGACTTCGACCAAGCGATCAAGATCGACCCCGCCAACGCCGCGGCGTTGCACAACCGCGGCTGCACGCTTGCCGCCTACGGCCGGCACGACGCTGCGCTGGTGGACTTCGGCCGGGCGATCACGCTAGGCCACGACCCCGCCGTCGCCTACGCCAACCGCGGCGAGCTGCTGCTCTCGATCGGCCGTCTTAACCAGGCCGAGGCGGACTTCACGGAGGCGCTCAAGGCCGAGCCCGACCGCGTTGCCTGCCTGGCCGGCCGCGCGTCGGCATTGCAGGGGCAGGGCCGCGTGGCCGAAGCGGTCCGCGACCTCAACCAAGCCATCGCCATCGACCCGCAGTGTGCCGAGAGCTACGCCGGGCGTGGGGCCCTGTACGCGGCGGCCGGCTACTTTGAGCAAGCGATCGCCGACTTCGACGCGGCGCTCTTGCACGACGCCGAGTGCGTGGCCGCCTACAAGAGTTTCGCCTGGCTGCTAGCTACGTGCCACGACGCGGACTTCCGCGACCCGACCAAAGCGGTGGAGTGCGCCCGCCGGGCCCTTCGCCTGGGCGACGCGGGAGACCCGATGCTGCTGGACGCGGCCGCCGCCGCGCACGCTGCCGCGGGCGACTTCGCGCAGGCCGTCAAGCTGCAACAACAAGCGTCGCTGGTCGCCTCACCCCAGCTGCGTGAGGAGTTCGACAAGCGGCACGAACTCTACCGAGCCGGAAAGACCTACACGCAGAGCGACTGACCGCTGAGCGTTGACGATCGGACATGCCAGCACCTTGGCAGACTTTTCCGATTCTATCGATTCCCCGCTTAATTCCAGTTAGGTCAACGGCGCCGATTAACCGATACCCCTCGCAGCGGATCGGCTGCGCCGACCGTGAACAACTCATTTCCGCTCGGCCGCTAGGCGGCTTGGGCGAGGCGTCCTCCTGTTGGAGTGGAACCGAAACTATGGCAGCTTGCTTCGTGAAAGCCTCTTGGCGTCGGATGGGCGCCGGTTTGGTGCTGGCCTGCTTGGCGGCGCCAGTGGCGATGGGCCAGTCGGGCGTGGTCTTTGTGGGCGACGACGCCCCCACCGCCCAGGCCGGTCCGCAGGTTCCGACGCTGAAGCCCAGCGGAGCAACACGTTCGCAGCCGCGCGCCGGGGGCGACCCTCGTTACCTGAACAGCCAGCAGATCAAGTCTGGCGCCAACGGCGTGTCGCGTGCCGATTACGCCCGCGCCATCAGCCAGCAGATCACCGAAACCGAGGCGAAGCCCAAGCGCGGTTTCTTCTCGCGGCTTGGCATGGGCTTTGGCCGCGGCGACCAGCCCGATCCCGCTCCGAAGCCGGCGCCCAACGTCCAGCCGCGTGTCGGCGGCGTGCAACCGGCGGCTTACGTTGCCGATAGCGCCCGCGGCACGAACTCTTTCGACTCCGCTGGGACCCGCGAGCGGACCGGCCTCTTTAGCTGGGGCAGCAAGCCGAAGACCACACCAAAGCGTCAGCCCGCCCGCACCACCAAGCCGGCGCCCAAGAGCGTCGCGAAGACTCGGCCTACCACAACGCGTCCGACGGGCAAGACTTCGGTCGGCGCCAAGAAGCAGCTCGCGCAGAGCGGCACAGTCGGCACGCGTCCGCCCGCTAAGAAGCTCGCGTCGCCGTCGACGCCGCCTGCCAAGCCGGCCGCGCGTCGGATGCCGGACGGTCCGATTGCCTTCGCCACGGATCCGCCGGCGAAGGAGAAGAAACTGCCGCGACCGTTCTTGATGCCTGCCCCAGCCAACAAGCCGGCGGCTGAGAAGCCGCTGACCGCAAGCCTAAAGCGACCAAACCGGCCGATCGCCGAGGCGAAGGGTCCGGCGGCGGTTCGGGTTAAGCCCCAGATGCCCAAGCCGGCCCCCATCGCCCAAAGCGAGCCGACACTAAGCACGCCGGCCCCGAGCGCACCGGTGCTGACGCCCGAGGATGCCTTGATGAAGGCGCCGGTTGTACGCTCGATTCCTCCGCGCCCGTCCAAGCCAGCGGCCATCGTCTCGCAAGCGAAGCCGAGCAATCCGGTGCCGCCGCCGGTGGCCAATCAGCCGGGGCCTTCGCCCCGCGCTGTGGAGATCTTGGCTCACGCCAACCAGCTGGCCCAGCGTAGCCAGAGCGAAGCGGACTTCACGCTCGTGGCCCAACACTGCCGCCACGTGCAGGCGATCGATAACTCGCCGGCTGCGAATGCCTACAGCCGGCAGCTCGCCTCGTGGGCTCTGAACAAGCGGGGCGAAGCCCGGGCCGACGCCGGTCGCAGCAGCGAAGCGATGACCGACTTCGACGACGCCCTAGCGCTCGACCCCACGCGTTGGCGAGCGATCCATAACCGCGGCGTGCTGCTCGCGCAGTCGGGCTCGTTCGCCGAGGCGTTTGAGGCGTTCAACCAGACGCTGCGGCACAACCCGAAGTTCGCCAAGGCGTACTCCAACCGCGCGGCGTTGTTTGTGCAGGCGGGTGACTTCGCCTCGGCGATGGAAGACTACCGCCGGGCGATCGACGCCAACCCGGACTTGGCCATCGCTCACAAGGGCCAGGGCCGCGTTTGCCACATGCTGGGCAAGATGGATCAGGCGCTGCGACACATGGACGCGGCGGCGCTCCTCTCGCCGAAAGACGCCTCGGTGCTGAGTTGCCGGGCCGACCTGCTGGTCGACATGGGCCGCTACGCCGCCGCTGTGGATTCGTACCAGCGTGCGATTGCGGTCGACCCGGCGATGCCGTCGGCGTACCGCAACCTCGCTTGGCTGCAGGCGACCTGCCCGGAAGACGCCTACCGCGACGCCGCCAACGCCGTGGCCAACGCCACGCAGGCGCTTGAGCTGGCGGGCGTTGAGGACGACATCAGTCTCGACACGCTGGCGGCGGCCCAAGCGGCCTCGGGCGACTTCGAGTCGGCCGCGTCGACAATCCGCAAGGCGATCGCCCTCGCCCCGGCCGGCGACCAAGCCGTGTACGCCGAGCGGCTCAGCCTGTACCAATCGGGCCAGGCGTTCACCAGCTCGCCGGTGGCGGAGGTCCAGCAAGCGGGCTTTGACCGCGTGCTTCGATAGCAGGGCGGCTTGCCTCGCCCGCGGATTGGGTTAGCGTGGGGATGCCCACCCGGACCCACGAGCCCCACCGTTGGCCGACACCGTCTCCACCGTTGTCAGCGTGCCACCGCGTTACGACTTGGTTGGAACGCTTGCGCTGTTGACCATGGGCCGCGGCGATCCCTGCTTCCGCGTCGGCAGCCCCGGGCGGTTGCGGCTCGCCATCAGCGGGCCCTCAGGCCCGCTTGCCGTGTCGCTGGCCGCCGGCGATGGCACGGTATCGATTGAAGTCACCGGCCCCGATCCCGAATGGCTAACGCCGCTGCTCCCCCGCCTTCTGGGGCTAAGGTCTGACCACGCGCAGTTCGACAGCCCGCCGCGGCTCCGTGACCTCGCCAACCGCTACGCCGGGCTGCGGCTTCCGCAAGTGCCGGCGGTGGTTCCGCGTGTTGTGCAGATCGTGCTGCAACAGCTCGTCAGTTTCCGCGACGCCGCTCACGGCTGGCGGGAGCTTGTGACGCGGCACGGCGAAACCGCGGGCGAGAACCCCGTAGGCCAGCCACGGCTCATCGCGCCGCCCTCGGCAAAGACGCTCGCCAAGCTGCCATCGCACGAGTACGTTGCCTGCGGAATCCTCCCGCAACACGCCCGGCGGATCGTCGGCGTCGCACGCGAGGCGACTAAGCTCGAAGCCGATTGGGCGGGTGGACTCCGGCCCGATTCGGCCGAACGCGTAAGCCGACGCCTGGCGGCGCAGCCCGGGATCGGCCCTTGGACACTGGGATACCTGCGGGGGGCGGGACTCGGCGACAGCGACGCGGTCGTGTTGGGTGACTACAGTTTCCCCCGCAGCGTCGCCTACTTCTTCGCCAACCCGAGCGAAGCCGACGCCGCCGCGGAGAAGGCGACCGACGAAGAGATGCTCCGCTTGCTCGAGCCGTATCGGCCGTACCGCTTCTACGTGCTGTCGCTCATCTTGAAGGGGGGAGGCCCGCCGCTGCGGAAGGGCCCGCATCGTCCGCCGCTACGCGACCGGCTTTAAGGTTTGCTAGCGGTTAGGAGACGTGGTACCACGGGCCTCAGTTCCCCGCCTTCAAATGACGCGCCCATGACCGACGAGAATCCGTATCGTTTCGACGATCAGCTTAACCAGCCCGCAAACCCATTCGCAGCGCCGCAGGCGGTGGACGAGGAGGCTACCCGGGAGTTGCCGCCGGGAGAGTTGGGGCTGAATCCTTGGGTTGCGATCCTCCACCAACCGAGGACAGCGATCCGAGCGATCGTCGACTTCAACCCGTATCACCAGTTGCTTCTGGTGAGCATCGCGGGCGGCGGCATTGCCATGTTCGGCATGAACGACGGGAGTGAAGACGCGGCCAACCTGCCTCTTGGCCCGTTGATCGCAACCGCCCTGATCGGGGGGCCGATCGCCGGCCTTCTGGTCACGTTCGTCCTCGGATCGATCTTCAAGATTTCCGCGAGCGCCCTTGGCGGCACGGCAACGTATCCCGAGATGTGGGCCGCCTACGCCTGGACGTTGGCGCCGAGCGTCTGGGCGGCGCCCGGTACGCTACTCACGGCAATTGCCACAAGCCCCGACGTCGTGGATCGCGTCGGCGGGGCCGTCATGCCGCTCGCTTTGCTCAACACCGCCGCGGCCATTGTTGCTGGCGTTTGGTCGCTGGTGATCTGCGTGAATACATTTGCCGAGGTGAATCGTTTCTCGGCACTGCGCGGGTTCGGCACGCTGATGCTGCCAATCGTCCTCATCGTTGCAGCGATGATCGCGCTTTTCGCGGTTCTGGTGAACTAGCAGCCACCAACGCAGACCAGCCGCCCTGACGCTTCCGTGCGTCTTGGCGGCTGGCAGGGCGTGATTCCGTTCACGCGTCGCTGGGTTGTCTCCGCCTCGTTACGGGCGGCAGCCGTAGGCGCCGGTGGGGCCGATCGGCATCGGGTTCTTCGCCAGGAAGTCCCGCGGGCCCCGCGTTGTGTAGTACGGGTAAGCCACGGCGCCCACAGGCGGACCGGCGTTGAAGTTGTAGTTGCTGTCGCCGGCGCCCAGTGGCAGGCAGCTCGGTCCGCCGCCGGCGCCAAACGCGCCGCCGCCGCCGAACGGCCCACAGCCGTTGCAGCCGCCGTACCCGCCGCAGCCACCACCACCGCAGCAGCCCGCGTCTCCGCAGCATTCCCCGCCACAGCCGCAGCTTGGGCCGCATTCGCACGTGGGGCCGCAGTCGTCGCAGCCACACGAGGGCGGCGGGCAGGTCCCGCAGCCGGCGCCGCAGCCCGGCTTCATCGATTGGCAGCCAACGCTCGAGGCCACCATCAGAGCCGCCGCAGCGGCAAGCATGAGTCGCATGAGTTGGTCCCCCCCAGGATCCGCGCCGCGACGCCCCGACCCGCGCACCGTGGCGGGCGCCGGACGCTGGCGCGGCAATTCTCTGTTGGGGAGGTATCGGCGTTACAATCGGCAGGATTGAACCTTTCGCCACAACCGGGTGCGCCACCATGTCTGCCCGCAAGCTGCCGTCGCTCCGCAAGCCCGAGCCCGTCGACGAGACGCCGGCAGGCGAAGGAGCTAGCGAGCCCGCGGAAGTGCCCACCGCCGCCCCACCGCCGACCGGGGGCTACCGGTTCGACCTGCGGATGATCTTCCTGCTGATGTTCATCGCCTGCGTCGCCGCGGCGGGCTGGGGCGGCATGACGCGCAAAGTGGATCACGAGTACTACGTGATCTTCGCCACCGCCGCGCCGGTGGCGGTGCTAGCGGTCGTTGGCCTGCTGCACCATATCGCCAAGATGCGGCGAAGGAAGTAGGCGGTGGGCGGTGGGCGGTGGCCAGAAGCCTCCTCCAGCGTCTCTTGGCCGGCTGCGACGCTCCTGCTACAAGTCGCCGCGCGGCCCGGGCTTCGGTCCGGCCCTCGCTAGCAGAGACTCTCGACGGCGTCGTCCCCTTCGAAACCCCAGCGCCGAAGCCTGAGCATCAACGAATGAGCAACTTCGCCCGCGCCTTGCGGCTCGCCCTCCGCCAACGCCTCGGCGTGGCGGCGTGCGTGTTTACGTCGCTGATGATCGCCGTCTTGTGGGCCGGAAACCTGGTGGCGGTGTGGCCGATTGTCGACGCGGTGATGCAGGACCAGTCGGTCCCCGAGTGGATCGACAAGATGATCGCCGAAGACCACGCGGCGATCGCCGAGCTGGAAGTGACCATAGCGCAGCTCGAGGTGCAGCTTGCCGATGGGCCGGCGCAAGACAAGCTTCTCGGGCTGCAGCAGGAGCTATCCGAAGCCGAGGACGACCTGCAGGCGTACACCTGGCAGGTGAGCTGCCGCGAATGGGTCGAACCCTACGCCGACCGCTGGCTGCCGAGCACGCCGTTCCAGACGCTGCTTTGTGTCTGCGCGTTTGTAGTCTTCGGAACGCTGACCAAGAGCTTCTTCCGCGTAGCGAACGTGCTGGCCGTGACGCGGGTGAGCGCGCTGACGACCCTGGAACTCCGCAACGAGTACTACCGCAAGGTGCTGCGGCTCGACCTGGCCGCGTTCGGCGGGACCGGGCGGGGCGACATCATGAACCGCTGCACCACGGACCTCGGCGCGTTGGCCGGCGGCATCCAATCTGTGTTTGGCGCCGCCACGCGTGAACCGCTCAAGATGATCGCCTGCACGGCGGGCGCGGCGTACTTCAGCTGGCGGCTGCTGCTGCTGACCATCGTCATGGTGCCGCTGGCGGTCTTTGTGATCCGCTGGCTCGCGCGGGCCATCAAGCGGGCGAACCGCCGGGCGCTCGAGGAGCTGTCGTCCATCTTGGAGACGCTCAGCGAGACGCTCTCCAGCATCCAGCTCATCAAGGCCTTCACCATGGAGCCGGCCGAGCGGGCGCGGTTCAACGCCTCGGCCAAGACGCTCTACTTCCGCCAACTGAAGATCGCGGTCTACGACTCGCTGATGAGCCCCGTCACGGAGACCGTGGGCGTGAGCATGGTGGTGATGGCCGCCGTAGCGGGCGGCTTCTTGGTGCTGCACGAACAGACGCACCTTCTGGGCTTCATCCGAATCAGCGACACGCCGCTTACGCACGGGCAGATGGCGGTGTTCTTCGCCATGCTCGCCGGCATGAGCGACCCGGCGCGCCGGCTCACGCCGCTGGTGAACGCGATTCAGAAAGCCTCAGCGTCGGCGGACCGTGTTTACGAGGTGCTGGACCGCGAGCCCACGATCGTCGATCCGCCAAAGGCGAAGACGCTGCCGGACAAGCTCACTTCAGTTCAGTTCCGCGATGTCAGCTTCCACTACGAACCCACCAAGCAGGTGCTGACCGGCGTGAACCTTGACGTGGGTCACGGCGAAACGGTCGCCATTGTCGGGCCCAATGGCTGCGGCAAGAGCACGCTGCTGAACCTGCTGCCGCGGTTCTACGACGTCTCGGAGGGCGCCGTGCTGCTGGGCGGCGTGGACTGCCGCGATGTGCGGCTGCGAGAACTCCGCCGGCGGATCGGCATTGTCTCGCAGCAGGCGGTGCTGATGAACGACACCGTGCGGGCGAACATCGCCTACGGCACGCAGGGCGCCACGCCCGAGCAGGTGGAGCAGGCCGCCCGCAAGGCGTACGCCCACGGCTTTATCACCAGCAAGCTGACCGACGGCTACGACACGGTGGTTGGCCACGGCGGGTCGCGGCTCTCGGGCGGGCAGCGGCAGCGGATCGCCCTGGCGCGGGCCATCCTGCGCGATCCCGAGATCCTGATCCTGGACGAAGCCACCAGCCAGATCGACCTGGAGAGCGAGCAGCTCATCCACCAAGTGCTGCGGGAGTTTGTGGTTGGCCGAACGACGCTAATCATCACCCACCGGCCCAGCACGCTCTCTCTGGCTGACCGCGTCGTGGTGATGGACGCGGGCCGGATTGAAGACATCGGCACGCCCGAGGAGCTGCTGGACCGCTGCGACCTCTTCCGCCGCCTCTGCCACGGCGGCTACCGGGCGAGCGCCTAGCAGCGGCCGACCGAGCGGAGCCGACGGGCAGATTGGTTCGCCATTTCATAGTCGGCGACCAATCGGCGGGTTAAACTGGCGGACTTGATCCCTCCGCCAACGGTTCCGCCACCTATGCGCTTCTCAGTTCTCGTCTCCGCGGCCATGCTCGCCGCCGTCAGCTCGGCGGCGTTCGGTCAGTTCGACCCGCCCGCCAACTACTACAGCACCGCAACCGGAACGGGCACGACGCTCAAGAGTCAGCTGCACAACATCATCGATAACCACACGGTGATCGGGTACAGCAGCAACCGCGAAGAACTCCGAGACCTGGATCAAGACCCAACCGATCCCAGCCGATTCGTGTTGGTCTACAACCGGCAGTCGCTACCCAACAGCACGTCGAACAGCAACTGGAACCGTGAGCACACCTGGCCCCGCGGCCGGGGCGTCGATTCTTCGGGGCCAGACAACGCGGACCTGCACCAGCTCCGCTCGTCGAACATCAGCGTCAACTCCGACCGCGGCAGCCTGAACTTCGGCGGCTCGTTCGGGCAGTCGTTCGGGCAGGTTGGCAGCTTCTGGTACCCCGGGGAGGAGGACGCCGGCAACATCGCCCGGGCGCAGTTCTACATGGCGGTGCGGTACGACGGCTCCGACAGCTCGACCATCGACCTGGAGCTCTCCACCGGCAACCCTTCGCTCTCGTCCGACAGCCTGGGCGACCTGAACAGCCTGATCGACTGGCACTTCGCCGTTCCGCCCGACACGTTTGAGCAGCGCCGGAACGACCGCGTCTTCGACCTCTACCAGGGCAACCGCAACCCGTTTGTCGACCACCCCGAGTGGGCGTGGAGCGTCATCATGGATCAGCAGAACGACACCCGGCTGGCGCTCCAAGGCGGCACGACCGCCGGCAACGGTTCGTCGAGCTTGGACTTTAACTACGGCGCCGTGCTGGTCGGCACGCCGATGCCCGGCCCCGAGAGCGTAACCATCACCGAGACCGGCAACGACGGCACGTACTACTCGGTAACCCCCACCGGCGACGCCACGAGCAGCATCATCGGCCGGCTCAACGCCTTCCGACCCAATCGCACCGGCAGCCAAGCAATCACCGTCGGTCTGGACGCCAACACGTCGGTGGCCGGCGAGTACACGGGGACGGTCACCATCGACAACCTCGATATCACCACCGGCGGCGGCGCCGGCCGCGGGGCAAACGACGGCGACGACACCATCGACCTTTCGCTGACGGTGCTCAACCACGCGGCGCCGTCGTTCTCGCCCTCGTCGGCAGTGACCACGCTCGACATCGACTTGGGCTCGGTCGAACTCGGCGCGAACGCTGCGTCCGCAGCGCTGACGCTGGCCAACGTCGCCAACAATCCCAGCTTCCAAGCAGCGCTCGACGTCATCGAGATTACCGGCGAAGGAGACACCGATCGCTTCGGCCTCTCGCTCACGCCCGCCACCGGCCCGGGCGCCCTGCCGGCCGGGCTCACTCGGCAGTTCTTTGCCGGCATGCTGACTGACCAGCTCGGCGAGTTCAGCGTCACCTACACCATCGCCACCGCCGACCAAGACCTGCCCGGCCGAGCGTTCACCGACCTGACCCTGACCCTCACTGGCGAGGTGATCCCGGCGCCACTCTCGGCCGACTTCAACAACGACGGCGTCGTTGACACGGCGGACTACACGGTGTGGCGAGACGGCTTCTCGACCGGTGACCTTACGCTGTCCGACTACCAGGCGTGGCGGGACGAGTTCGGCATGAGCCAGCCCGCGGCCGCAGCCGCGCCAACGCCGGAGCCGGGCAGCACGTTCCTGCTGGCGACGCTTCTGGCTGCGGGCGCCACCCTCGATAGCCGCGGAAAAAAGATGGCTCAATAGAAGCTGACGAGCTGACGCGAGAGCGGGGCCGTGGTGTTTTTTCTCGCCGGTTGGCGAGGGTCTTGGCCGTCTTGACCCGGGTTAGGCGCCGTGGCCAGCGCCGCGAAGAGGCCCCGCGGTCGACGGGTGCAGCGGGGCGATTTTCTTTGTAGCCCGCCGTTCGCCAAATCTCGACAACGATTGTTCGGCCGCCGTTTTGGGCCACTCGTTTCGGTTCTTGTGCCATCTTACCGCCGACGCCCGAAGGGAATCGAATGCCGGGACTCGCGCGAAACCAACAGTGAGCGAGCGGATAACGGCGAACCAAGCGATCGAAACCGGTATCCTTCACCGCGAGCCTTCCCTGCCGCCAAGGATGTGAATGAGCGCCACCGGAGTCACACTCGGCTGCCTCGCCGCGTTCGCCGTTGGCGTGGTAGTTGCGCTGGCGGCAGTCGGACTGCGTCACCGCATGGGGCGAAATCCGCTTGCCCGGATGCTTCGGCGCCACTTCAAGCGGCTCGCCCCAGAGCAGGTAGCGACCGACCAACGCGAGTACCCCTTCCGCATGGCCGCCGACGCCTACCCGGCCTTGGCGTCCTGGCTTCAGCGGCACGGCGGTCAGCAATTGAGAGCGGTTGGCGTTCCCGTCATGCACCCCTTCATGACGGAACTGGGAATCGGAACGCTGCTGGCGCCGGCGGAGTCGGAGGAGACCCACTGCGCCAGCGCCGTTGAGTACGACGCGTTCGATGTCGGCGAGGACGCGCCGCGCCGCTGCCCGAAGCACGCGCTCTGGCTGTTCCCGGTCCGAGACACCGCGGTCGCCGTGCTGTGGACGTCGAGGCTGGAGCACACAGGCGAAGGCGTGATGCAGCGGCTGCGCATCGAGATCGCCACGGCCACGGCGGAGCTTACGCAGCAGCTCTCCGCCGAACTCTTCGCCGCGATCGACGACGCAACCCAGCGCGCCACGGCGTTCCGCGGTAAGGTGCTGTCGTTCGAACAGACCTCCACCGAGGGCGGCCAACTGGGCGTCACGTTCCATAGGCTCCGCTCCGTCGAGCGCGACGACGTTGTGCTGCCCCGCGAAACGATCCGGCTGCTGGAGCGGAACGTGCTGCGGTTCGTCGAACAGCAACCGGCGCTCCGCGCCGCCGGCATGCCGACCAAGAAGGGCCTGCTCTTCTACGGCCCGCCCGGCACCGGCAAGACGCACACCATCCACTACCTCGTCGGCGCGTTGCCCCACCACACCACGCTGCTCATCACCGCCGAGCAGGTTGGCCTGCTGACCGAGTACCTGCAGATGGCCCGGCTGCTGCAGCCGGCGATTGTGGTGATGGAGGACGTGGACCTAGTGGCCCGCGACCGCGGCTCCTCCAGCGTGTGCGAGCAGTCCGTCTTGAACCGGCTGCTGAACGAGATGGACGGCCTGCGCGAAGACGCCGACGTGCTGTTCTTCTTGACCACCAACCGCGCCGAAGCGCTCGAAGACGCGCTCGCGTCGCGCCCGGGACGCATCGACCAGGCGATTGAGTTCCCCCTTCCCCATGACGAGGGCCGGCGCAAGCTGCTGGGGCTCTACTCGCAGTCGACCGAGGTCTCCGACGAGGTGCTCGATAACCTCGTCGCCCGCACCGAGGGCGTGACCGCGTCGTTCATCAAGGAGCTGATGCGGCGGGCGATCCAGTTCCACCTGGAGTGCCGCCGCGGCGACGAGCCGGTGTCGCTTTCGCAGAACGACGTCGACCAGGCGCTCGACGAGATGCTCTTCGCCGGCGGCCCCCTAACCCGGCGACTCTTGGGCGGCGCGGTCGACTCCGATTGACACCGGCGACCGATTGCCGGCGTGCTCAGACGTTGAGCGCGTCGCCGCAGGCCGGGCAGTAGTTGGCCGTTACCGAGATGCCGGCGGCGCCGCAGCTCGCGCAGCCGCGTGTTGCGGGTTGGCCTTCGCTTACTTTCTCCGCCACCACCTGCGCGGCGAACAGGCCGGTGGGGACGATGATGATCGCGTAGCCGAAGAGCATGATCAGCGCCGCGATCGTCTTGCCCAGCGGTGTGCACGGGGCGATGTCGCCGTAGCCCACGGTGGTCATGGTGACGATCGCCCAGTAGACGCTCGTCGGGATGTCGTCGAAGCCGCTGCCGGCGTTGGCTTCAACCAGGTACATCACCGTGCCGAGGATCACGATCGTGCAGACGATCACCGATAAGAAGACCGTGATCCGCGGCCAGGTCCGCCGCAGCGCCACGAGCAAGCCCTGCGCCTCACGCACGTGGCGGGCGAGCTTGAGCAGGCGAAAGACGCGCAGCAGCCGCAGCGTGCGGATGGTGGCCAGCGAGTCGGCGCCGGGGTAGGCGAGGCTGAGGTACGTGGGCAGCAGCGAGACCAGATCGACCACGCCGAAGAAGCTGCCCGCGTACCGCGGCGGCTTGGCGACGCAAGCCATGCGGGCCAGGAACTCGATGCTGAACAAGATGGTGATGCCCCACTCAACGGCCTGGAAAACCGAGTGGTAGTGCTTGTCCAGCGACGGCACGCTCTCCAGCATCACCGCCGCGACGCTGATGATGATCACAACCAGCAGCGCGAAATCGAACGCCCGGCCGGCCGCGGTTTGATGCCCGAAGATCACGCGGTGCCACGCCTGCTGCCAGGCGGCGGGGCCGGGGCCGAGGGGGTCGGTAGGAGTCGTTGGCGCGGGGCTCTCAGCGGACATGCCGAGAGTTTACTCACCGGCGGCGATCGATGCACCGCCGGCTAGGGCATGCCGAGGGCGCGAATCGACGAGCGATAACTTGTCGACGAGACGTTGGTCGTCGGCTACTTACCGCAGTAGTCGATCGACCTGGCGATCTCGCTCTTGAGGTCCTTGCGGGCCACAATGCGGTCAATGTAGCCGTGCTCAAGCAGGAACTCGCTGGTCTGGAATCCCTCGGGCAGCTCGGTGCGGAGGGTCGCCTTGATGGTGCGCGGGCCGGCGAAGCCGATGAGCGCCTTGGGCTCGGCGAAGACCAGGTCGCCCAGCGAGGCGAAGCTGGCCGCCACGCCGCCCATGGTGGGGTTGGTGAGGACCGAGATGAACAGCCCGCCCGCCTCGTGGTACTTGGCGAGCGCGGCGGAGACCTTGGCCATCTGCATGAGCGAGAGGATTCCCTCGTGCATGCGGGCGCCGCCGCCGGAGGCGCTGACGATGATCAGCGGCAGGTCCTCTTCGGTAGCACGCTCGATAAGCCGCGTGAGCCGCTCGCCCACGACCGATCCCATGCTGCCCATGATAAAGGCCGAGTCGGTCACGCCGAACGCCACGCGGCGCGCGCGGATCATCGCTGAGCCGGTCACCACCGCGTCCCGCAGGCCGGTGCGCTGCTGCTCGGACCGCAGCCGCTCGGCGTAGGGCTTCTTGTCGGCGAAGCCGAGCGGGTCGGTCGCGTTGAGGCCGGCGTCCCACTCTTCGAAGGTGCCATCGTCCAGCATGTGCCGGATGCGGTCGGTGGCCGAGAGGTACCGGTGGGCGCCGCACACCGGGCAGACGTTCATCAGCCGCTCGACTTCCTTGCGGAAGACGGTCTCGCCGCACTGGTCGCAACGCAGCCACAAACCGCTGGGCACGCCGCGCTTCGCACGCGGCGCGAAAGACGGATCGCCGTTTTGCGATGGCGTGGGATCGCCGCCGGCGGAAGCAGAATCGGGCGAACTGTCAGAACGGACGCTGGCCATAAAGGGATCGGCCGAGGATCGAGCGATTGAGACGTTAACTGCCGGCGCCGAGGCGTGCTCGGAATACGCCCCTGGAGTTTATCAAACCGAGATTCCGCCGGCCATGCCGCGGATCGCCTCGAAAAGCCGGTTAGGAGACGCCGGCGAGCTGCGCGGGGACGTCGATGGCCTCCCAGCGGCCGCAGCCGTCGGCAGACTTCCACAGGTCGCCCAGAGCGTCTTGCCGCACCACGTGGCGGACTACGCTGGCCAGCGGCTCCGGCGCCACCAGAGCCACGGCGCCGTCGCCGGAGTGCTTGCGGAGCAGCTTCTTCAGCACGCCCGCCACCCGCTGCATGGCCGCCAGCACCGTCTCGCCCTCGGGCGGGCAGACGGTTTCCGGCTGCTCCTGCCACTGACGGTAAACCTTGGGCTGTTTGTCGCGGACATCCTCAACGAGCATCCCCTGCCATAGCCCGTGGTCGAGGTTGAAGAGCTTGTCCAGCTTCCGCGCCCGCAGGTCGAGCGCATCACCCAGCAGTTCGGCGGTTTCTGTCGCGCTCTGGCAAGGGCTGGTGTAGAGGGCGACGGGCGCCTCTTCGGCAAGGCTCTCGGCCGCCGCGCGCACTTGCTCCATGCCGTCTTGGCTCAGCGGCATGTCGATGGTGCCCAGGATGCGGCCCTGCCGATCGTACTCGGTGGCGCCCGGGCGAATGAGTAGGAGTTTTCGCATGACTCTTCAGCGGGGAGCTTGGAGCGAGGAGCGGGGAGGCGGGAGCAGTCAACGCAAGCTGCTCCCAGCTCCCGACTACCCGCTCCCAGCTCCAGCGCTCATCCTTTTGATTCGGTCTCGGTAAGTGGTGGGGTCGCCGCCGCCGAAGACGGCGGTTCCGGCCACCAGCAAGTCGGCGCCGGCCGCAATGCAGTCGGCTGCCGTGTCGTCGTTCACGCCGCCGTCAACTTCCAGCAGCGCGTCGCAGTTCGGGTGATCGCGTAGCCAACGGAGCTTATCCAGCGCCACGGGGTTGAACGCCTGACCGCCGAAGCCCGGCATGACGCTCATAACGAGGATCAGGTCGCAGTGGGGCAGGGCGGGCTCGATCTGCTCAATCGGCATCGGCGGGTTGAGCGAAAGCCCCGCCACGGCGCCCAACTCGCGGATGCGCTCCAGCAGCGCCGCCGGCTCGGGCACCACTTCGGCGTGGAAGGTGATGGCGTCGGCGCCCGCCTCGCGGTAGCGGTCGGCGTAGTCGGCCGGGTTGTCGATCATCAGGTGCACGTCCAGCGGCAGCGGCGTGACCTTGCGGATCGCTTCGATCACCGGCAGACCGAACGAGAGGTTCGGGACGAAGTGCCCGTCCATCACGTCCAGGTGCAGGGCGTGGGCGCCCGCCTCTTCGGCGGCGTGAACCTCCCGCTCCAGGTTCGCAAAGTCGCACGCCAGCACACTCGGCAGCACGTGCGGCGCCGGTTCTCGGAGACGGGACAGTACGGACTGACGATCAAGCGGCGGCATCGGCTGCCTGCGGGGGTTTCGCCTGGGAAGAATGCGTCGCTGGCGAAGGCGTGTTGCTCGCTGTTGGGCGTGCGATGGCGTTTCGCTCGCCTCTGACGGTGCGGCCCGGTTTCGGGCTCGGTCTCTCGCGAATCGGCCGTGCTCACCCGCCAATCGTAACCGCCGGCGTCGAGCGTCGGCGCTGATTATCGGCGGCGTGGCCCCTCCCAGTGTTACCAGAACCCTCGCGTTTTGACGCCTTGGCGGCCGCTACGCAAGCGGTCGCGCCGACCCGGCCGCGGCGCCCGAAGCCACAGCGATTGACACCGCCGGCCACAAGTGCAATCGACAAAAGCACTTGGAGCGGATCCGCCGCCGAGACGCTCAATCGTCGATCTCGGCTACCCGCGGCAGTTGTTTTGGGTCCGCGATGCGGAAAACCCTCAGAAAACGGTCGGTCGTGCGGTAGTGCGGCTCGTGGTGCGTGCCGCCGTCTTCCTCGCCCCGATCCAGGCGAACCAGCCCCCGCCGCACCAACGCCGCCAGCAGCGAGCCGCTCGGCGTGCCCCGCATCTGGTCGATGCTCGCCTGCGTTAGTGGTTGCTTGTAGGCGACCAGGGCGAGCACCTCCATCGCGGCGCCGGTGAGCTGGAACTCCTTGAGACGGCCGTGGAACTTGTCGCGCATGCGGTGCAGCTCGGGCAGCAACGCCAGCTGGTAACCGTCGGGCGTCGCCTCGATCCGGTAGGCGGCGCCGTCGCGCTCGTAGCCGGCGTTCAGCTCGGCGATCGCTTCCCGCACTTCGTCCGGCGTGACGTCGCGCATGCGCGACGCGAGTTGCTCGGCCGTGCCGCCGCCCTGCTCGGCGCCGACGAACAAGATCGCCTCGACGATGCTCGCCGGGCTGACCTCGCATGGGTCGCGCTCGGGCGCCGACGTACTTGGTTCGTCCGACGCGGTCGCTTCGCCTTCGCCCGGCGCGCCACCGGACGAAGTTCCCTCCGCAGGAGTGCTGAGCATCTGCGCGAAGGCGGCGTTGAGTCGCTCGATCGAGAGCGGCGCCGCATCGGACGCGTCCGATGATGGGTCGTTGTCGTCGTTAGGCTCTTCGGGCGTCACGCCGCGAAGCCTACTTGCCCGCGGGCGACGCGGGCAAGGCGGACGTGCGTGGCGCTGCGCCGAAACCGTCGAGGCTGATGGCATGGCCGAGCCAGATCGCCTCGTTGGCGAGCCCCGTGTAGCCCTCGACCTGTTCGGCCGGCGAATCAACCACGGAGCCAATCACCGCCATCTCGGCGCCGAGCCCGTTGGGCAACGCCTCGGGCGTCAGCACCACCACCTCCGTGCCGTCGGCGATCTGGAACCGGTACTCGGTTACGGACCCCGCGGGCGTGCCCGCGTTGGGAGCGGCGGCAAAGAACACCCCGCCGTGCGGCCGGTCGCCCCACGCCAGCCAACGCTGCGAGACTTGCCGCGTGTCCGCGGCGACGTGGGCATGGTCGAACAACTGGGCGAACAGATCGATCGCCTGAGTCCGCTCCACCGCGTCGGCGGTTTCGAGCCGCGTCATCCGCTCCGCGACTTCGCACAGCTTGGCGTAGGAGCGTCCGATGGCGAGCGCGCCGCCGTCGGCCAGGCGATTCGACGCCACCGTGGCAGCCGCCTCCGGGGCGCCGACCAGGGCTTGGGCAAGTTCCGCCGGCACGTAGGTCGGCCCGGCTGGGAGCACCCGCGGCGGGGCAATCGGCGCCTGCGGCTGCGGTTGCTCGGTCATCTCCGGAGGCTCGGCCCCAAACGGCGCCGACATTGCGGCCACCAGATCGCCAGGGATTTCTTGCGAGTTGGCAGGGGGCGGAAAGCCCGTCGGGGCATCGGTTGTTGCCGTGTCCGAAGGCGCCGGCGCCAACGGCTCGGAGGACTCAAACGTGGCTTGCTCCACCGGCGAGGGCGCCGCCTCGCCCTCCGGCGTCGCCGCCGGCAGGGTTTCGATCGGCAAGTCGGCGAGCAACTCGGGCGCGGGCTCAATCGCTTCCGCCTGCGCTGCAGAGTCTTCGGCCGGGGCGAAGGGCGGGGGAGGCGTAAGTTCATCGCTGGGAGAATCGGGCAGCCTGTCGTCATCCGCCGTTGCACCGGCTTCGGCTTCGGCGTTGAGCAGCGCTAGCACGCCCAGCGTGTCGTAGCCCGGCCCGCCGAGGGTGACCAAGCCGGCGTATCCGCCCGCCAGTCCAATCACCGTGCCAACGCCAACCGCCGCTACGGTGCGAAGGCGTGACCATCCGCTGCGGGCCGAACCAGCCGGCGTGCGGCGGACGCTCGCCACCAGCTCGTCGGCGGCGAGGTCGGCCGGCGGAGAAAGGCCAAGGCTTGAAGCCGCTGCGGCGGCTGGGTCTTCGAGCGGGATGTCGAAGTCCTCTTCGAGCGCCGACGGCGTCGAGGCAGCGGCGATTTCCTCTTCGTCCAGCCGGTGGCCGCCGGGCATGAGGGTCCCCATCGCGCTCGACGGCGTCGGCGTCGCGATGGGTCCATCGACGACCGAATCGTGATCGCTGTCGACCGACGGCGCCGCGCTCGCTTGGGCTTCGGGCGCCTCGGCCGCGTCGGGAGTGAGGCTCCGCAGCTTGTCGAACAGCGCGCCGATCTCCGCGGGCGGGGCGTCCTCGGCGGCGGGCTCGCGACTGGGCGGCGCGGGCGCCGGTGCGCCACCGAATCCGGGGATGGTGTCGTCGGCCGACTTAGCAGCCGCACCGGTGGGTGTTTCGATTTCGGCCGGCGTCGTTTCCGCCGGCGAGGCGATGTTGGCCGCTTCTTCAAGCCGCCGGCGAAGCTCCGCCAACGGATCGGCGCCCGCCGACGCGAGGCCGATGCCCGAGACCGCGGGGTCTGCCGAGTCGACGCTTGGCGGGTCGATCGCCGGCGTCGCTCGCAACTGCCGGGGCAACTCTTTGCCGCACTCGGGGCAGCAGCCCGGCGTGTCCGTGGCGTTCACAGACTCCAGGGGCAGCACCGCATTGCAGTAAGGGCAAACAGCCTGTCGATCCATCGCGGTGGTCTCCGTTGCGAAGGCGGCGGCGGCCGGAGCCGCTCGGGCTATCGATTGGGTCGCCCCACGCGGGGCGGGCAGGGTGAGTTCGTCCCAACTTGGATTTGGGCGTCAAACTCTACGACACGGCAACTGGCCTTTAAGCTTCGCCAGCACGCCGTCGGTATTCTGCCGTTTTCGCCACGCCGGCAACATCCCGAAAGGCGTGGCGACCGGCGGAATCCGACCGCTCCACGCGACCGCCCCGGCAGACTCTCCTCATCAGCGAAGGGTTGCGGCCGCCGGGCGTCACGCAGCGCCGTACAGGGAACCGTACTTGGCCCTCAGATGAGCCATCAGCGGCTCGTGGCTCAGCGGTTTGCCGGTCACGCGCTCTGCTAGCTGCGGAGCGCCGTACCGGCGGCCGTGTTGATGGACATGGGTACGCAGCCAATCGCGTAAGGGTTGGAATTCCCCCTGGGCGAACTGCTCGTCCAGGTCGCCCAAGGCGTCGTGGGCGGCGTCGAACATCTGCGACGCGTAGAGGTTGCCCAGCGTGTAGGTGGGGAAGTAGCCGATCAGCCCGCAGCTCCAGTGCACGTCTTGCAGCACGCCGTCGGCGTCGTTGGGCGGGGTGATGCCGAGGTACTGCTGGTACTTCTCGTTCCACGCTGCTGGCAGGTCGGCGACCGGCAGGTCGCCGGCTAGGAGGGCTTGCTCGAGTTCAAACCGCACGATGATGTGCAGGTTGTAGGTGGCTTCATCAGCCTCGACGCGGATGAGCGAGGGGCGGGCCTCGTTGATGGCAAAGTAGAAGTCGTCCAGCTCCACGCCCTTAATCGCGGCGGGGAACTGTTCGCCGAGCGGGCCGAACCAGTGTTTCCAGAACGCGTGGCTGCGGCCGACCAGGTTTTCCCACATCCGCGACTGCGACTCGTGGATGCCCAGCGACACCGCCTCGCCGGTGGGCAGCCCGTAGCGGTCGGCGGGCAGGCCCTGCTCGTAGAGGCCGTGGCCCGCTTCGTGGAGGATGCTGTAGAAGGCGCTCGAAAACTCCTGCGCGTCGTACCGTGTGGTGAGCCGAACGTCCTGCGGACCGGCGCCGCCACAGAACGGGTGAGCCGTGACGTCCAGCCGGCCGGAGTTGAAATCAAAGCCAATCGCCTCGGCGACGCGTTTGCCGAAGGTGCGTTGCGCGGCGATCTTGTAGTCACGCTCCAGCACGCGCACCGGCGGCTGCTTGCCGCTGGCGACGATCGCTTCGACCAGCGGCGCCAGCTCCGCGCGCAGGGCACCCAGCACCTTGGTGAGATTGGCGACCGTCTCACCCGGCTCGTAGTCGTTGAGCAGCGCGTCGTAGGGCGACTCGTCGTAGCCCAGCGCCTCCGCCTCCTGCCGCTTCAGGCCGATCATCTTCTCCAGGTGCGGCTGAAAGCTGGCGAAGTCGTCCGCCTGCCGCGCATCACGCCACGCCTTCTGGGCGAGGCTCGCCGTGCGGCTCAGTTCTTCGACGAGCTTGGGCGGCAGCTTGGTCCGCTTGTTGAAGTCGCGGCGCATCTCGCGCACGTCGGCGGCTTCAACCGAATCGGCTTTGTCCAGCCCGTCCGCTTCGCACTCGCCGAGCCACTCACCCACCTGCGGGTCGGTCCGCCGCGCGTGCACCAGCTTCGCTAGATACGCCACCT
Source organism: Planctomycetota bacterium (assembly GCA_039414355.1). Lineage (GTDB taxonomy): Bacteria > Planctomycetota > Planctomycetia > Pirellulales > Lacipirellulaceae > JBCCQL01. The sequence continues at coordinate 106,705 of JBCDJN010000001.1, forward strand.
GCTCCGCCCGATAATCACCGGCCGCCGGCGGGAGGTAGGTCTCCTCGTCCCAGAACAGCAGGTCCTGCGTCGAGGTGAGCAGAGCCGTCTCGCGGGCGTGGGCGACGAGCTTATCGTAGGCGGATTCAGACACGGAACGACCTTTCTAGGGACCGCAACAGAGAGCGACTCGCCGGCTATGATGAGGCTGACACGACGCTAGCTTTTTGGATCTTCAAGCCGAGTTCTACCTTGTTGGACGCTCTGGTCGTAGCTCCCCACCCCGACGACGCCGAGCTGGGCATGGCCGGCGGCATCCTCCGCATGCAGGCCGAGGGGCTGCGGGTGGGCGTGCTGGACCTGACAAGTGGGGAGCCAACACCGCACGGTTCGCTGGAAACGCGGGCCGCCGAGACGGCCGCCGCTACGGAGATCCTGGGCTTGGCGTGGCGGGAGAACCTGGGCCTGCCCAACCGCAGCCTGGAGCCAACGCTCGCCGCCCGGGCGGCCCTAGCAGGCGTGATCCGCCGGACGCGGCCGCGGTGGCTCTTCGCCCCGTACTGGGAAGACGCCCACCCGGACCACACCGCCGCCACGAAGCTGGTGGACGACGCCCGCTTCTGGGCCAAGCTCACCAAGACCGACCGCACGCCGCACCCGCTGCCCGGCGAGCCGCACCACCCGGAGCGGATCTACAACTACTACTGCGTGCACCTGAGGCTGGCGCCGCAGCCGGCGTTTGTGCTGGACATCAGCGAGCACTGGGAGCAGAAGCTCGCCAGCATCCAGGCGTACCAGAGCCAGTTCATCACCGGCCGGCCAACAACGCCGCCGACGTTCGTCGACAAACTCACCGCCGAAGCCGCCTACTGGGGCAAGACCATCGGCGCCGCTTACGGCGAGCCCTACACCTGCCGGGAGCCGCTAGGTCTGAGCGGGTTTGGGGGGCTGGTGTAAAGCTGGCCTCTGCGTCTCTGCGTCTCTGCGTCTCTGCGTCTCTGCGTCTCTGCGTCTCTGCGAGAAACCGTTCGGCGAGACTCTCGCGGAGACGCAGAAGGTTCATGACTTCGTCATCATTCGAGCTTCGGGGCCTCTGAGATGAGTGAAGCGGAAACCCCCGACGACCAACGCATCACGCTGAGTCTGATCTTCAGTCGGCTCACGATTGCTTGCGTTGGGCTCGGCGTGGTGATCTTGCTGCTGGGCCGCGATAGCACCGTGAGGCTTGGCTTCATGATTGGCGGCGTCTTCTTCGTGGGCTGCCTGTGGGTGTGCTTTTCACTGTGCGGCAACGAGGTGGTGAAGCGGCTCCACCTGGCCAGCCAGCGTCGGCGAAGTGCTTCCGAGGATTCGTCCTCAAGCCCGGGCGCCGGTTCTGACGATTGAGACGATGATGCGGCCGTGCTCTGCGCGGGCCGTTTGCTAGCAGGGGGGCCTGCCGGCGCCGATTTCCGCCTGATGGTTCTTCGCCCCCCACGTCTGCTATCGCTGCTGCTTGCCGGCTGCCTGCTCGCCGGCTCGGGGTGCACGCTCATCCTGCCGGAAGTCTCGCAGCAGCCGGTGCTGCACAACCCCTTCCCGCAGCTCAGCCGCGTGGCGGTGGCGCCGTTCTTCAACCAGAGCGATGAGAAGACCGTCGACGGCCGCGAGTTCGCCATGGCCTACTACGGCGAGCTGCAGGCGGTCCGCGGCTACGAGGTGGTGCCCGTGGGCGTGGTGGAAGAAGCCATCATCCGCCACGCGGTTGACCTCTCCAGCCCCGGCGAAGCGAGGCGGCTGGCCAACATCCTCGGCGTTGACGCCGTGGTGGTGGGCTCCGTGACGGACTACTCCATCTACTACCCGCCGCGCTGCGGGATGCGGGTGGAGTGGTACGCGGCGAACCCCGGCTTCCACCCCATCCCCGCCGGCTACGGCCTGCCTTGGGGGACCCCGGACGAAGAGTACATTCCAGACGACTTGGTTTACGCCGCGGAGATGGAGCTGGCGCGTGAGCAGATGGAGACGCAAGCGCCCGAGTGCTACGCCGGCTGCGACTCTCTGCCGGCGCCGCCAGCCTTCGCGCCGCCCAACACGGCAAGTCCGATCCCAACGATGATGGCGCCGCCAATGCGTCGTTCGCCAGCCGCGCCGCCGAACGACTTCGATCAGCTGCCCTCGGTGGAGTCGCTCCCCGAGCCACCGCCATCTGGTCCGTCAGGTGGAAGCGGCGGAGGCGTGAGTGGCGACGGCTGGAACGCGCCGGGTGGCCAGTTCGACGAGGATGACGAAGAGGACTTCGACTCGGCAGATTCTCAACCGGCCGCTGGCGGTGGCGGCGGTGGTGGCAACAGCGGCGGCCGCGACGATGACGGCGCCGGCGGCTCACAGGATCGTTCGGCAAACAACCCTTCGCGCGAAGTGACCCAAACGAGCCACACCACTGCCAGCGCAAGCAACGCCGGCGGCATGCCAAACGCGATGAGCGACACAACCGAAGCGTTCGGCGCGAGTGATTCAATCGACGCCACCCCGCCGCTGCCGGTCGATTGGCCCGACGCACGGGGTTTTACGCCGCCCGGCCCGTCGCCCATTCGCCCGCCCTGCATGCCGAGCAGCAAGCCGGTTATGACGCATACACGGGTGTTCCGGGGCTCGGACCCCGACTTCACGGCGGCGCTTGCCAGTTATGTCAGTTTTCGGGACGACGCGCGGTTCGGGGGCTGGCAGTCTTATCTTGAACGGCGGGACGACTTCATCCGCTTCTGCGCGCACCTGCACCTGGCGGAGATGCTGACCGCGCGCGGCGGCGGCGGAGAAACGCGTGTGGTGCGGCGTTGGTCTGAGAGCCGATAGGAACACGCGGAAGGCGCCCGCCCCGCTTGTTGCTAACGGACTGTGCGACGGGCCCGGCCCCCCGCCCGCGGCGCCTTCTTCCCCCGCACCCGCACCCCGCTAGGCGAACGCCCGGCGGCCCGCTCGGCCCGGCAAACCCAACGCCCGGCCCCGCGCGGCGCCCCGCCGACCGCCGCCGACCCGCACGGAGGCCCCGCGTGTCTGACGACGTCAATGTGCTCGCCTTGGTCAAGGGCAACGAACGCTACGTGTTCCTCTACGACGACTCGCAGCAGGCCGAAGCGCTCCGCGCCCTCGGCCGCCAAGCGTCCGACCCAGAGCTGAGCTTCACCTGGCACGACGCCGCGATCCTCTCCAAGAAGATCCGCGCCCAGGCCCGCAGCAACTCCAGCCGCTTCAGCGAGACGACGGTGGAGTAGCGCAAAAGGGGAAAGTGGAAAGGCGAAAGGGGAAGAGATAGCACTGTTTCGGCGCAACCCGATTCCCCTTTCCACTTTCGCCTTTCCCCTTTGGCTCCATGCACCGCCAGCTAGCACAATTCCTCCGGCATCTTGAGGTGGAGCGCGGGGCTTCAGCCCACACGGTGAAGGCTTACCGAGAGGACCTCACCGCGCTGGCCGACTACCTGGCGGATGAGGCGGGCGTGTCGCCCGGGGCCGAGTCGATTACCACCGGCGAGCTACGCGGCTTTCTGGCAGCGCTCACCGAGGCGGGCTACGCCAAGTCTTCGATCGCGCGGCGGCTGGCGTCAGTGCGGAGCTTCTTCAAGTTCGCCCAGCGCGAAGGGTGGGTGAAGGGCAATCCGGCCAAGCCGCTCCGCAACCCGCGGCAGCCGCGCAAGCTGCCGCACTTCCTCTCGGGCGACGAGATCAACCGGCTGCTGTCATCGCCATCGGCCGACACCGCCCCCGGCAAGCGCGACCGGGCGATGCTCGAGGTGCTCTACTCCGCCGGGCTGCGTGTCGGCGAGTTGGTGGCGCTCAGCGACGGCGACCTCGACCAAGAGCAGGGAGTTGTCCGCGTTAGCGGCAAGGGCAAGAAGGAACGCCTGGCGCCGGTCGGCAGCTACGCTCAGGCGGCACTGGATGCGTGGCTAGCGGTGCGGCGCCTGGCGCCGATCAGCCAGCCGCCAGAGCCCAGCCCCCAGTCGCCGCTCTTCACCAACAAGTTTGGGCGAAGGATCACCACGCGGAGCGTCGCCCGCATGCTGGAGAAGCGGCTCGCCCAGGCTTCGCTCGATCAGCGGACCTCACCCCACACGCTGCGGCACAGCTTCGCCACGCACCTGCTCGACGCCGGCGCCGACATCCGCAGCGTGCAAGAGCTGCTCGGCCACGCCAATCTGGTCACCACGCAGATCTACACGCACCTGAGCACGGCCAACCTGCGGGCCGCGTACGAGCAAGCGCACCCGCGGGCGGGCTGACGCGTGGTCATTCTCCGCCGGCCAGCAACGCGTCGATCACGGCCAAGTCTCCCGGCCCCACCACGCCGTCGCCGTCGCCGTCGGCGTACATGCCGCGGCGGACGGTCATGCCTTGGGTCTGCTCGCAGACTTGGCGATCGGCGGCGTTGATCTGGCCGTCGGCGTTGTAGTCGCCCGCGGCGGGTGGGTTCTGCCAACGCTGGACGAACGCCTCGCGTGCCGCCCGCCAGAGCTTGCCATCGCGGTTGGTGACCACGCCGTCGCCGTCGCCATCGGCGCCCGAACCGGGCGGCGCCTGCTGCCCGCGTTGCTGGCGTTGCAACTGCAGATCGGCGAACTCGATGCGCCCGTTGCGGTCGTAGTCGCCCAGGAGGATTGGCAGGGCGAACTCAACGGTCACGCGGTCCTCCCCAACCTCGGGCGACATCGACGCCGACGCCTCGGCGAAGACCGACGAGACCCAGTAGCCGCCGCGGAACACGCGTGTGGTGCTCACCCAGCCGTCGGGCCGCGTGACGGTGGTGTTGATGCTGGTCCGCCAGTCGCCCAGCACACGCTGCTGGTAGACCTGACCGGCGGGCTTGGCCGTGCCGTCGGCGCGGAACATCGCCGCCGGCGGCCGCCAGTGCCGCTGCTCGTCGAAGCCCCAGAACGTCACGCTCGCCACGGCGGGGTGGGCGAACGCGGCGGTGAGGAAGTCGTCCGTGAACTGCGCCTGCAGCGTTTCGTCGGTCGTGTTGAACTCGAACTCGGAGGCGTGAACCTGGACGCCGCGGCTGGCGATCGCATCGAAGATGGCCCACACCGTCTCCGGCCCGCTGAGATTGCCGCCGTGGAAGTGGCACTGCACGCCCACGCCGTCCAGCGGCGCCCCGGCGGCCTGAACGCGGTCGATCAGCGACAGCAGCCGGGCCACGCGGTTGGTGCCCACGCCGCCGCCGGAGGCGACGATCTCGTTCTCGTTAATCAGCAGCGCTGCGTCCGCGTCTTGCAACCGGGCCTGGTTGAGCCAATCGGCGATAGCGTCCTCGCCCTCGGGCAGGGCCCGAAGCAGGTCGTCGTCGTTGCGGGGCTCGTTGACCACGTCCCAGGAATCAACCATGCCCCGCGTCGCCTGCATGGCGTCCGCGATGCGTTCCGCCACCTCGTCACGCAGTTGCGAGCTGCTCGAAGGCTCTCCGTCCAGCGACGCCAGCAGCGGGCCGAACCGCCGAGGCAGCTCCTCTTCGCCCGGCCAGATCAGGTTGTGGCCGCGCGCCGGCAGGCCGTTCTGCTTCAGCCAGTCGAGTGCCGCCAGCCCGGTGGCCCGGCCGTAGCGGGCGCTCCACTCGCCTTCCCAGGGCGGCCACTTCAGGTTGTTCTCAATCGTCACGCGGTTGAACAACGCCTTGAGCCGCTGCCGATACGCCTCGGCATACGGGGAATCCTCCACCAGCGTCGCGGCGTCCACCGCCGTGCCCCACTGGAATTCGCTCCGCGTCATCTCAATATCGACGCGGGCGTTGCGCACCGGGCGGCCGGCGGCGTCGCGGACGCGGACGCGGATCGGCCCCTTGCGGTGCTGATCAATCTGCGAGGCGGCCTGCCCTCGCCACGCAGCGGTGGGTGACTGGCCCTCGTACGGCGGCTGCGGGGCGATGCTTGGGTCGAGCGTCACCCGGTGGATGGTGACGTCCGGCTTCATCGTGGAGTCCCATTCGCCCAGCAGTTGCCAGCGGTTGAGCTGCGTGAGGTCGAGCGGGCCGCCGATTTCTTGCGGCGGCGTGGCGAGCGGCGCCCGGGCGGCGATGGTCTGCCGCACGCCCGGCATGGCGCCCGAGATGAGCAGCAGCCACTTGCCGCGGTTGCCGGCCGAGTCGATCACTTCGAAGGTGAGCGTATCAAGCTCGTTGGCCGGCTCGAGGGTTAGCTCCAGCACCGGCGTCGCGGCGGCCCACGCCGATTGGTCGCTCGCCGCGAACTGCTTCGCGGCGCCGCCCCAGCCGTTGACGGGATCCGCCAACCGGATGCCTTCGGCTTCGGACGTCTTCGTGAAGCCCTCGAAGGTCCAGTCGAAGTCCTCGGCCGTGCCGTCCAGCAGAACGTTGGCGGGCGGCGGCGGCTCTTCCGCGGCGGCGCGATCGATCGGCTCCAAGCCGGCCGCCAAAAATGCGAGCGACCACGCCAGCCGGGCGAACGGGTATCGTGACAGCGGCGCCCCCACAGGCCGGTCTCCACCGATGCGGTCTCAAGATGCCTTCAGCCCTCAGCGTAAGCCCGCGGGCTCACCGACGCCACGTTTTACGCAGCGGCCGGTCGCCAGGCCAATAGAAACCGGGAATTCCGCGATTTCCGTTTCAGACGGGCCGCCGCCGTGCGTCAGACCCATTAGAAACGCCCCCCAATCCGTTGCTCATGCCGCCGCCCGAAGACCGACGCAGGATCGATCGGCTGGTGGTTGAGCACCTGCCGGCTGCGCTGCGGCTGGCCCGCCGGCTGACCGGCAGCGGTGACGCGGCGGAGGATTTAGTGCAGGAGGCCATGCGGCGGGTGCTGGACCGCTGGCAGACGTACCGCGGCGACGCGTCGTTCAAGACGTGGCTGCTGCGGATCGTGATCAACGCCGACCGCGACCGCCGCCGCCGGCTCCGGCCGATCGAGCTGTACGCCGACGACGAGACCGCAACGCCGAACCCCGAGCCCGACCAACAGGCGACCGCCAACGAGCTGGCAAACCAGATCGGTGCGGCGATCGATTCGCTGCCCGATCGCCAACGCGAGACCGCGCTACTGTTTTTCGACGAGGGACTGACCGCCGACGAGGTGGCCCGGACGCTCGAGACGACCACGAGCAACGTGCACGCCTGCCTGTACCAGGCCCGTAAGAAGATCGCCGCCGCCATTGGCTATGAACCCGTCCGACCACGAACCTGACGCCGACTACCAGCAAGCGCTGGACCGGCTCATCCGCGACACCCTCGCCACCGGGCGTGAGGCGATGCGCGATGCGCGGGACAGCGACGACGCCGAGCGGCTGACCCGACTCCAGCGGTTTTGGCGCGACGAGTCTCGGCGGCGCGTCGCCCGTCGATGGCGATCGGCGGCGGCCGCAGCGGCGGCGGTGCTGGTTGCGGCGACGCTGGCGGCGAGCTGGTTGATGATGAGCCGAAGCGACCCGAAGCCGCCGCGCGCCGTGGCTCGGCAAGGCGACAAGACGAACGACTCGCCGCCAGCGCAACGACCGCCATCGCCGGCCCCGACAAGTCCGATGACCCAAGAGGCGACCGCCGTCGAGCCGCCGGAAACCGTCGTCGTTCCATCCGACTTCGCCCGGGCGCCGACGGCGTACGAGCGGTGGATGTTCGCCGCCCAAACCAACACCCCGGCGCCCCGCTTGCCGCCGCCGCCCGTCGAACCGATCGAGCCGCCCGCCAGCCCCGTCGAGCAGGCGATGATCATCGCCGAGGCCGCCGATCGCGACGCGTGGCCGGCGATCGTCCGCGAGATCGCCGACCCTGCGGTCCGCGGCGCCCTGGCCGGCGCCCTGCTGGACGACGCCGGCGAGCCCGCGCTGATCGCTTTCCTGGAAGTCCTGCGAGGCGAAGCCACACGCGACGCGGCACTCGACGCCGCCGACGCGCGGGAGCAACTGCCCATCGACCAGTTCGTTTCGCTGCTCGATCACGAAACGCCGCAGGTTCGCCTCGCCGCGTCGATGGCGCTCGGCCTGCTGAACCGCTGCGAGATGACCGACGCGCTGATCACCCGGGTTGAGACCCGGCCGTCGCGCTCGAAGGAGGCGTGGTTCGCGCTGTTCGGCTGCCGGTGCGAGTCGGCATCCGTCTTCCTGTCCCGCGCGGCCGCCAGCCCCAAGCTGCTCGGCCAGTTCAACAACGCCCGCATCCAGTTCGGCCGCACGTGGCCGGTTTGGAAGCCGTAATCCGCTCACCATCCCCGATTGGAGAACCAACATGACCCGCTTCGTGACCACCGCTGCCGGCATCGCAATCGCCTTGCTCGCATCCACCGCCCCCGCCCAGTACCAGGCGACCCAGAAGGCTGGCGACGGCATGCTGCTTCGCACCTACGACGTTGCCGACTTGATCCTCAGCGTCGAAGACCGGCCGTACCAAGGCGCCGCGTTTAGCTCCGCCAATCAAGTCGTGCGACCTACCGGCGGCGGTGGTGGGTTCGGTGGGGGCGGCGGCGTGAGCCAACCCGCTTACGCACCGACAACGAACCGCGTGACCATCTCGCAGATCGTCGGCACGATCACGGACACGATTGCGCCGGCGAGTTGGGGCGACACGCCCGCACCACAACGTGCGAACCGTCCCCGAGGCAGCGGGCGTGGCGGGTTCGGCGGCGGCTTTGGCGAGGAAGGCGACTTCGGAGGCGGAGAGTTCGGCGGGCCCACCCCCGCCGCGCCGCAGGGTGGAGCGCGGATCGCGGTCGTTGGCGCCTCGCTGGTCGTGCTGCAGTCGCCCGCCGAGCACAACCAGATCGCCACGCTGCTGGACGCGCTCGCCCAGAACCTGGGCAACCGCCGCACGCTTCGCGTGGACGCACGGTGGCTGCTGCTCACGTCCGACGAACTCGACAAGCTGCAAGACGACAAGCTGAAGATCAGCCGCACGGCGATGGAGGACTTCACGCGTCGCTCCACCAGCCTGCGCGGCACCACCAACTGCTTCAGCGGCCAGAAGGTGCACCTGATCAGCGGCACGCAGCGCACCAACGTCACCAGTTGGATCCCGGTGGTGGGGAGCGTGAACGACCCCTACCGCCGACGTCCCGGCCAGTTGCAGGGCGGGAGCACCGTCTTGCCGGTTGGCGACTACCGCCGGGGCGATGGGAAGCCTGGTCAGTGGATGAACTTCGCTTCCAATCCTGGCGTTGGTTACCAGCCGGTGACCACGACGAACAACTTCGGCACGCTGCTGGAGATCCGGCCCACGCTGCTGCGAGACGGCAAGTCGGTGGTGGTCGACCTCGAAAGCCACATCACCGCCGCGGTGGAACCCACCAAGACGGAGCAACCCAAAGAGAACCCGTCCGGGGCGCCGCTCGTGGACCGCGTGGCGATCGAGAAGCAGTCGCTCGCCACGACGCTCGGCGTGAAGCTCGGCGAGCCGTGCCTAGTAGGTGGCATGACCTACGCCCCGGCCAGCACCAACGCCAACGGGGCCAGCAACGCCGAGCTGTACTTGATCCTTGAGATCCGCTGATGCGATCACGCGCGTAGCCGCGTCTAAGCCGCCCGCCGCAGCGGCGCCTCGCCGAGCACGCGGTCCCAAACGCCTTCCATGGTGCTGACGAAGCGTGACCAGGAGAAGACATCCTGTGCCCTCTCGCGGCCGGCCATGCCAAGGCGATTGGCGTACTGGCGGTCGTCGAGCAGGGTGCTGATCGCCTCGGCGACGGCGGCGGCGTTGCGGACCGGCACCAGCAGGCCCGTTTCGCCGTCGGCGACGGATTCCACGGCGCCGCCGGCCCGGCAGGCGACAATCGGCTTGCCGGCCAGCGCCGCCTCGATGTACACCAATGCACAAGGCTCGCGGTGCGAGGGCAACGCCATCACGTCCACGGCGTGCATCAGGTCGGCCGTGTCACGGCGGAAGCCGGTGAAGCGGACGTTGCCTTCGAATCCATGGCGGCGGGCCTTGTCGGTGAGCTCGTCACGCAGCACGCCCTGGCCGATCACCCAGAACTGCGTCCGCGGGTACTGGCGGAGGATGGAGGGAATCGCGTCGAAGAGTTCGCGGTAGCCCTTCTTCACGGAGAGGTGCCCGAACGTGCCGACGATGGGCGTGTTGTTGTCGGCGCCAAACTCGGCCCGCACCTCAAACGGCGCCCTGCGGGGCTGGAACTCGTCGGGCGCCAGCGCGTTGTAGAGCACGGTGATCTTCTCGGCCGGGATACCCTGATTAACCAGGTCGTCCCGCACCGCGCCGGAGACCGCAAAGAGGTGCGTCTGCCGGCGGTGCCAGGAAGCACTCGTGAAGCCCTGCACATGGCCAACGGAAGGAACGCCACCTAGGGACTCCAACCAGCCGGCCCACCAGCTTGCCGAAGAAAGCGTCGTCTGAACCAGGTCGGCCTTGGCGTCGCGGGCGGCGCGGGCAAGGGCGCCGATCGCCAGCGGGTTGATCTTGCCGCCGATGGAACGCTCGTCGACGTCGATGCCGAGCCGCCGAAACTCCGGCGTCGCCCGCGAACCACGCTTGATCACCACCGGCATCGAGTGACCACGCGCCTCAAGCTGCTTGGTCAACCGAACCAATTGCATCTCCGCCCCCGACATATGCGAGGGCGAGATCACCTGCAAAACGCGACGCGTAGCCATAGTTCAGAAGCCAATGAATCCCGTGAAATCGCTGCCGAAGCCACCGACGCCGCGGCAGCGCAAACCAAACCAACCGAGAACTAGCGCCTAGCGCCTAGCGCCGCGTCATCCCGCCTGCCGCTTGTACAGCACCGGGTTCAGCGTGGGGTCGTTGTACATCTTCATCTGGCGGTAGACCTTGAGCAGGCGGCTGCCGGAGAAGATGTCCTGCAGCAGCTCTTGCAGGCTCTGCGAAAGGTCCGCCTGCTGGACGCCGCAACGGGCGAGCTTCTGCTGGACGCGTTCCAGGTGGGCGCCGTCGGCGTCCTGCCGCTGCAGTTCTTCTTCCATGTGGAAGATGCGGAGCGACATGATCGAGAGCCGGTCGATCGCCGAGCCCGGTGTCTCAGTGTTGAGCCGAGCATCGACGGTAGCAATGACGCCGCCGGTGGAGAGCATCTGGATGAACGTCTCGTCGATCCGCTCGATCCAATCGTTTCGCTGCTGGTTGAGCTTGTCGATCGCCCGCTTCACCGAGGCGATCTCCGCGTCGCCCGCGTCGGGGCAGCGGGCGAGGTCTTCCTGGTGCCAGAGCAGGTAGTTGAACTGGTGCTGCTGGCACACCACGGCCAGCAGGCCGGTGTACGGATTATCTAGCTGCCCGCTCTCGAAGGCCGGCTCGTGCCAGCGGCGGACGGTTTGGGTCTGCAGATCGACGATCTGCCGGACCACGGCGGGGCTGTCGAACAGCATGATCGGAGTCCTTTCCGAGGTACCCACGCTTGGGTCTTGGCGGCGTCTTCATTGACGCGGCATGGAGTTGTGGGGCGGGAGTGTAGGACCGGCCCGCGTGGGGATCAAGACGAGGTTTCGGGCGTGGGCGGTTCCGTTGCGTATCGAAGGGCACTCGCCTGAACTACAATGCGGGTCCGAGATCGCACCGCAGCCCGTGGGCCGCCCCGCGGCCCGACCGAACGCGCTTTCCAGAGACTTCGCAACACGTCGCGGCAGCGTTGCAGCTTCCGCCGTTGGCCCAGCACCGCTTTGACGAGCTAATGAACACTACACGAGAGTCACTTCTCCCTGGCAGGTTTCTGTCTCCACGCCGGCCCACCTGCCTTGGCCGCCGGACCGCGGAGGGACGCGGCCCACGACGAGCTTGCCTCGCCTTGCTAGCGTTGGCGTCTTGCCTTCCGACGATGGCGCTTGCCAACAACACCTTCCCGCCGGTCTTTCCGCCCGTGCTCAGCTTGCCGACCGTCAACGGGGACAACGGCATCGTGATCCGCGGCATTGACCTGAACGATCAGAGTGGCTGGTCGGTCAGCAACGCCGGCGACGTGAACGGCGACCAAGTCGACGACCTCATCATCGGCGCCATCCAAGCCAGTACCAGCTACGTCGTCTACGGGAGCACCGACCCCTTCTCACGATTCCTAGATCTCAACACGCTAACGGGCTCCAACGGATTCGCGATCACGGGCGAACCCTTCATCGGGCGCTCCGTCAGCGGGATTGGCGACTTCAACGGCGACGGGTTTGATGATGTCATCGTCGCCAACCCAAACGCCGGCGACCTTTTTCAACAGGGTGAGAACTATGTTGTCTTCGGCAAGGGGACCCCGTTCCCACCGTCGATTGACTCGGGCAGTCTCGGCGGGAGCGACGGCTTCGCAATCATCGGTGAGCAGCAGGGCGACTTCGCGGGCGCCTCGGTGAGCGGCGCCGGAGACATCAACGGCGACGGGTTCGACGACCTTGTGATCGGCGCCTCGAGTGCCGATCCAAATGGCGTAGGCTTAGCCGGTGCTGCGTATGTGGTCTTTGGAACGAGCACGCCACCAACCTCGCCGATCAACGTGGCCAGCCTGAACGGCTCCAATGGCTTCGTGCTCAACGGCGTGCAACTGTTCGACATGACCGGTACTTCTGTCAGCGAGGCCGGAGACATTAACGGCGATGGGATTGACGATCTGGTGATCGGAACCCGCGGGAGGGGCCCAAATGACGACTCGGCCAATCGCACCTATGTTGTCTTTGGAACACGAACCCCGTTCTCGGCGGAGCTCGACCTCGCGGACCTCAATGGCGCCAACGGATTCACCATTAACGGCATCGGTCCTAGGGACGAAGCAGGCGCCGCCGTCAGCGGGGCGGGAGACATCAACGGTGACGGGATCGACGACCTCATCATCGGGGCACGCCGCGCAAGCCCCAACTCTCGCGGCGCCGCCGGTGAAAGCTACGTCGTCTTCGGTCAGACGGCGCCGTTCGACGCCAACCTGGACTTGGTCGGTCTGGACGGCTCCAACGGGTTCGCAGTCGCTGGCGCCGCGGCAAGCTCCCAAAGCGGCTACTCGGTTAGCGCCGCCGGCGACCTCAATGGCGACGGGATTGACGACCTTGTCATCGGGGCGCCATTCGCGTCGCCAAATTCCGTCGTCGCCGCCGGCGAAGCCTACGTTGTGTTCGGGAAGGGCAGCCCCTTTCCTTCGTCGCTCGACGCGGCCAACCTCGACCCTTCCGAGGGCTTTCGGCTTACTGGGGCCCGACGCGGCGGCAACGCCGGGTGGTCGGTTACCGGCGCCGGCGACTTCAACGGCGACGGCATCGACGACCTCGTGATCGGCGTCCCGAACGCCAATGGCCGACGCGGGCTTTCTGGCCGAACCTACGTGGTCTTCGGCCGAATCCCGGAGCCCACAAGCGGCGTGTTGATCGCCGTGGCGGTCGTCTCGGCCGCCAACACGCGTAGGATGCCACGGCGTCCTACGCCCCTGATCCGAAGCTAGCGTCCCTGCCGAGACCACGATGGCGGAAGTCCCCTTCCAGATTCTCGCCTTCGACGGCGGTGGCATCCGCGGCGCGTTTGGGATTGGCCTGGTCGCCGAGCTTGAGCGGCGGCTCGGCAGGCCGCTCGCCGGCCACTTTGATCTGGTGGCCGGCACCTCCACCGGCGCGATTACCGCGGCAGGCCTCGCCGCGGGCATGCCGGGCGAGGAGCTCGTTCGCTTCTACAAGCGATTCGGCCGCCAGATCTTCACGCCGCGTGAGCCGCACGAGCCCAAGGGCTGGGTCCGCTGGTTGTACCCGATGGTGAAGCGGCTGCTAAGCAAACGGACCGGACAAGACTTCGACGACTTCTTCCGCGCCAAGTACTGCCCCATCGCGCTGGAGGACGCCTTCGACAACGGCTTCGGCGGCACGACGCTCGCCCAGCTCAAGGCGGCTCGGCTGATTGTGCCGACGGTCAACCTCTCGGAGGGCAAGTCGCGGCTGTTCCGATCGCCCCACCTGCCCGGTCTCGAATCCGACGGCGCCGTTCGCGTGGTGGACGTCCTGCTGGCGGCCACCGCGGCGCCGACCTACTTCCCGCACAAGGTCATGCCGGACGGCCAGTCGTACGCCGACGGCGGGCTGTGGGCGGTGAACCCCTCGGTGCTGGCTATCGCCGAGGCGATGAAGATCAAGCAGCAGTGCCAGCGCGCAACCTGCGACCCCGACTACAACACCGCCGATATCCGCGTGCTCTCCATCGGCACCGGCGACGTGCGGTACTCGCTCACGCCGCCGGGCGTCGACGCCGGGATCATCTACTGGGCCCAGCACGTGGCGGACGTGATGACCAACCTGCAGGTTGAGGGCGTGCAGTCGCCGCTCAGCTTCCTGCTCGGCGAGCGTTACCACCCGGTCAACTTCGAGCTGCCGGACCAGAGCTGGTCGCTCGACAACACCGACAAGATCGACGAGCTGTTCCGGCTCGGCCGGGAGAGGGCGGCGGCGGAGTTCGACCGGCTCGCCCCGCGGTTCTTCGCCAACGAAAAGCCGGCGTTCGTCCCTTACGCGGCCGCGACAACAACCCCAGCAAACGAGGAGAGCCCCGCATGAGCAACGCCACCCACTGGCCGGAGCTGGCGATCGCCGATTGGAAGGAGACGCAAGCCACGCTGCACCTGTGGACGCAGATCGTCGGCAAGCTGCGCACGGTTCTCGTGCCGTGGACCAACCACTCCTGGCACGTCACGCTGTACGTCACGCCGCGCGGCCTGACCACGCTCGCCATGCCGGTTGGCCTGCACACGCTGCAGGTGGACTTCGACTTCTTCGACCACAAGCTGCTGCTCGGCAAGAGCGATGGGCAGACGCGAACGATCGAGCTGCGGCCGATGTCGGTCGCCGACTTCTTCGCGGAGTTCACGAGCACGCTGAAGGAACTGGGCGTCGACGCCGCCATCCACGGCAAGCCCAATGAGGTCGACCCCAGCGTCCCCTTCGCCCAGGACTCCGAGCACGCCGCCTACGACGCCGAGAGCGTGACCCGCCTGCACCTGGCGATGGTTCACTGCGACCGGGTGATGAAGCAGTTCCGCGCCGGTTTCCGCGGCAAGTGCAGCCCGGTGCACTTCTTCTGGGGCAGCTTCGATCTGGCGGTCACGCGGTTCTCCGGCCGCGAAGCCCCCAAGCACCCGGGCGGCTTCCCCAACATGCCGGATTGGATCACGCGCGAGGCGTACTCGCACGAGGTCTCCAGTTGCGGCTTCTGGCCCGGCGGCGGCGAGAACGAGGCGATGTTCTACGCGTACGCCTACCCTGCTCCGGACGCCTTCGCCGAGCAGAAGGTGCTGCCCGGCACCGCCGGCTACAGCAAGGAGATGGGCGAGTTCGTTCTGCCCTACGACGCCGTCCGCCAGTCGGCGACGCCGGACGAGGACCTGCTCGCCTTCTTCCAAAGCACCTACGAAGCCGCCGCGGAAACGGCCAAGTGGGACCGGAAGGCGCTGGAGTGGGACGGGCCGGTGCGCGGCGAGTAGCCGGCCGGTTGCTCAGCCCGTTCGCTCGATCGAGTCGATAAACGCCGCCGCGGCTTTCTTGAAGGCCCGCGTGTCGCCCTTCGCCCGGCACAGCGTCTGCAGCCCCTGCAGCATGGCGAAGAAGCCCATCGCCGCGTGCTTGGGCGCGCCCTCGAAATCGAGCGTCTCCTCGCGGCGCCCCTGCGAAAAGATCTCCGCGAAGCGGTCGATCGCCCCACCCGCCGCCTCGCGGAGTTGCTCGGCCGAGGCGTCGCTCAGCGACTCGATGCCGGACCCGATCGCCGCCAGCAGGCAGGGGCGTTTGTTCTTCAGCCCCATCTCGAAGATCTCGGCGACCCGCCGCAGCTTCTCCGGCGCCGACGCATCACTCTCCACCACCCGCGCGTAATCGGGCCCGTGCTTGGTGCCGCACCGCTCGATGAGGGCCGACGCTAGCTCCTCGCGGTTGCGGATGTGGTGGAAGACGCTCGGCTTGCGCAGCCCGACGGCGTCCGCCAGGTCCTGGAACGTCACCCCGTTCAGGCCCCGGCTCTGGACGAGTTCCTCGGCGGCGTCGAGCAGCTTCTCTCGCATCCATGAAATCTACCATCTGGTCGGTTGACCCACAAACCGAACGCCGCTAGCCTACCAATCGGTTGGTCGACCCCCGCCTCGCGACCCTCAACGCCAAGGCAACTCATGCAAAACAACGTCTACACCATCGCCGTGCTGCCGGCGAAAGCGGCCGCCGCCGACGCGTTGCTCGCCGAGCTCCGAACGCTGGCCGACGCCACCCGCCAGGAGGCGGGCTGCATCGAGTACGGCTTCTACCGTGAGGCCGCCGACAGCAACACGGTGCTGTCGTTCGAGCGGTGGGTCGACCAGGACGCCGAGGACGCCCACTGGCAGACGCCCCACCTCAAGCACGCCCTCGGCGCCATGCAGACGCTGCTGGAGACCGAGCCGCAGGTCTTCAAGTGCAAGAAGACGATCTAGCCGGCGCGCCCCACCCGCCGACCCACGAACCCACAGACGGAGCCTACGAGATGTCGAAACGGATCCTCATTACCGGCGCCGCCACGGGCCTGGGCCGCGGCGCCGCGATTGGGCTGGCGAAGGCCGGTCACTCGGTCATCGCCGGCGTTGAAGTCTGGCCCCAGGCGACCACGCTGAAGCAAGACGCCGCCGCGGCGGGCGTGGAGCTGACGATCGAGAAGATCGACCTGACCAACCCGGACGATTGCCAGGCCGCGCTGGCGCACGAGATCGACATCCTGGTCAACAACGCCGCCACCGGCGAGACGGGCCCCATCTCGGAGATCCCCGTCGACCGCGTGCGGCGGGTGTTCGACGTGAACGTCTTCGGCACGCTCGGCTTCACGCAGCCGTTCGTGCGCCGGTTCGTCGAGCGCGGCGCGGGCAAGGTGGTGTTCGTGTCGTCGATCGTTGGCTTCTCAACCTTCCCGTACCTCGCCCCCTACTGCGCGTCCAAGCACGCGTTAGAGGCGATCGTCCAGCTCATGCGTGAGGAGCTTGACGGGACCGGCGTGCAGGTCTGCACGATCAACCCCGGGCCGTTCTCCACCGGGTTCAACCACCGCATGTACGACACGGTGGACCAGTGGTACGACCCGGCCAAGAACTTCACCGCCGAGGGGCCGATCCGCGAGATCCAGCAGAAGTTCCTCGGCGAAGGGCTGGAGTACGACCCGCAGATCATGATCGACCGCATGGTGGAGGTGATCCCGCAGGAGCACCACCAGTTCCGCACCGTCTGCCCCGACGAGGTCATCCAGGGCTGCAAGGACTACCAAGCCGGCTTGTGGGACCTCACAATCTGACAAGCGTCGCCGGGCGCGCCGAGTGATTTAGGTCCATCCGTTTCGCCCACGCGCACGGGCCTCGGCTCTATATATCGGCTGGGAACTCCCTGAACACCGATTTTCGCCAGCCTCCGCGAGCCCCTTCCGTTTTCGCCGTCGCATCGACCTCGCCCGCTCTCGGGTCGGTGCGGCGGCGAAAGCGGATGGGGCGGCCCCCTTTCGTCGAGCCCGAGCTGAGATCGATGGTCACGCGGCATCCACGGAAAGCTAAGACAGACCGATCAAACAAGGAGCTATTGGCATGAAGAACGTCTTCGTCATCAACGCCCACGAGGAGTACGACTTCGCCAAGGGCAAGCTCAACGGCACGCTCACGCAGATGGCGATGGACCACCTCAAAGCGGCCGGTTACGAGACGCGGCTCACCACCATGAAAGACGACTGGCAGGTCGATCAGGAGATCGACAACCACGTCTGGGCCGACGCGGTGCTGCTCCAATCGCCGGTCAACTGGATGGGCGTGCCGTGGAGTTTCAAGAAGTACATGGACTTCGTCTACTCGCTGGGCATGGACGGCCGGCTGTGCCAGGGCGACGGGCGGACGCGGAGCGACCCCACCAAGCAGTACGGCACCGGCGGGACGCTCACCGGCAAGAAGTACCTGCTGTCGCTAACGCTCAACGCGCCGGGGGACTCGTTCAACGACGCGTCTCAGGTCTTCTTCGGCGGGATGTCCGTGGACGATCTGTTCCGCCCGATGCACCTGAACTTCGCCTTCTTCGGCATGACGCCGCTGCCCACGTTCGCGTGCTACGACGTGATGAAGAACCCACAGGTGGACAAGGACTTCGAGCGCTACCGCGAGCACCTGACGCAGTGCTTCCCGGGCTGATCGTGATGCGAGATCATCGACCCCCGCGACGGGTGAACACGCCTTAGGTGATCAAGTACGCCCAAATCGACTGCGCCGAGTGAAAGAAGAAATCGTCAAGCGTTAGGTCTGGGTCGTCAAAGTCGTTGCTTGTTTCAAGCAGTCGCATGAACTCGGACACCTCGCCATTGGACTCAACGAAGTAACCGGTTGGGCCTGCTTCGATGTCGATAAACGGAACGAATCGGCTAGCGACTTCGGGATAGCTACGCACGAGCCGAGCCCTCGAATGCGATATGAAACCCGGTAGGTCGTCGAGCGGCACAAGTATCGGGTAGTCGATTCCGAATCCGTTGGCAGCGTGATAGCACGCGTGGAACTCACTCGGAAAAGTAAACCCAATCGCAGCTTCGACGTTCAGGATTTCGTCGTGTGATGCGGCGGGACCTCGCCAACGCCCGCCTGATCCGGCTGGGTCGTACATCTCCCAGTGGCGTTCGAAGACCTCGTCCCAGGTCATGAGGCTTGCAGTCTGGGTAGGCGAGCTTACCGGTGCGCGCAGCGTCGATTGCCGATCACCCCACCAGCCCGTCAACCACGCCCGTGCTCTGGGCGAAGCTCTCCACCGGGACGCCGGCCGTGTGGAGGAGGGTTAGCAGGACGTTGCCCATGGGGGCGTCGTGGCCGTGCTCCTGGCCGATGCGGTACTGGCCGTGGTTCATGCCGAGGGCCGATCCGCCGGCGAGCACCGTGGGGTAGTTGTTGGCGTTGTGCGTTGTGCTGCACGCGCTGCCGTACATGACCAGCGTGCGGTCGAGCAGCGGGCCGTGCTGGTCGTGCGACTCCTGCAGCCGCTTCACGAAGTGAGCGAACTGCTCGGTCAGCCAGCGGTCGTACCGGCCCCACTCTTCCCAGTGGCCCTGCGACTTGTCGTGGCTGATGGTGTGGTGTCCCTTCTCGATGCCCAGCGCCAGCTTCGGGAAGTTCTCGCCGAAGCCCATGCCGTCTTCGCGGGCCATCATGAACGTGGCCACGCGGGTCATGTCGGTCTGGAACGCCAGCACCAGCAGGTCGAACATTGCCCGCAGGTAGCCGGCCGGGTCCACGGCGGCGGCGATGTTGAGGTCGACTCCCGCGTCGCCGTCGATCGGACCGCCGGAAGGCAGCGTGATCGGCACGTCGCTCCAACGCTCGTTGCTGCGGATCTGCTCCTCAACGCCGCTGACCGCCTCCAGGTACTCGTCGAGCCGCTGGGCGTCGTCGCCGCCCAGGCCGCGGCGGAGGGCGCCGGCGTCTTCCAGCACCATGTCCACAATCTTCTTGTTCCGCGCGCTCGCGCGGCGGCGGTCTTCGCTCGGCCCGCTAGGTCCGCCGAAGTAGCGCTCGAAGATCGCCCGCTGGCGGTGCTCGGCGGGGATCGGCCGGCCGCCGGCGGCGAACGAGAGCGTTGAGATGCGCGACTTGTAGCCCACGCCGCCGTCGGTCGAGAAAACCAACGAACGGTAGCGCGTGGTCCGCCCGATCGCCGCGGCGGCGACCTGGTCGGCGGAGATGGTATTCAGGTAAGCGGAACCGCGGAGGTCGCCGCCGGTAAGCCACGTGTCGCCGGCGAGGTGGCCTAGCAGCCGGCGGCTCTTCGGGTGGCTGTACCCGCCGAGGATGGTGAGTTGGTCGCGGTACGGAGCGAGCGGCTCCAGGACCTTGGTCGGCCGGTAGTCGGCGCCCGCGCCGTGCGGGAACCAGCCCCACTGCTCGTGGGCCGGGTCGTTCTTGGGGGGCAGGCCGGCGCCGTTGGGGAAGTAGACGAAGCAGAGCCGCTTGGCCGGGCCCTGATCGCCGCCCGCGTCGGACGGATCGCGGCCCGATTGGCGGGCGGCTTGGGCGCCGTGGCTCATCGCCTCAAGCCAAGGCAGCGCGCACGCCACGCCGGCGCCACGCAGGACGGTCCGTCGATCGATCTTCTGGCTGCGTTGCGTCATCGAGCCCATTCTAGTGTTGTGCGGCGAGATTGGCCTCGCGACCTGCTCGTTGGCTGACTTTCGGCTGCGGCGGCTCAGAGAGCTTAGGCAATCCGAGCAGCGCGTCGCTCTCGGCAACGGCCTTCACCAGCTCAAGTGTGCCACCCTCGGCGCCGCGGGCGGCGATGGCGTCGATGGCCGCGTCGTCGTGCACGCCCGGATCGATGCCGGTTGCGTAGGCGTAAAGGTGCATAGCGAGCGACCGGGCGAGGTCCTGGCGGCGTTGGTCGAGCAGGTAGTTGCGAAGCTCCGCGGCATCGCGGACGCTCGCGCCGCCCGGCAGCGTGGCAGCGGTCTCTGCCTTGATCGGTCGACCGACCGCATCGAACTGTTCGAGCGGCAGGCCGTAAGGGTCGATGCCGGCGTGGCACGAGCGGCAGCTTGCCTTGTCTCGGTGCAGGGCCAGGCGCTCGGCGAGGGAGAGCTTCTTGAGGTCGCCGGTCGCCTCGGGCAGTTCGGGAACGTTCGGCGGCGGCTCCGGCGGCGGGTCGCCCAGCACGCGGGAGCGGAGCCAAACGGCACGCTTGATGGTGTGGGCCTGGGCGCCGTCCGAGTGGCCCACCAGGATCGCGCCCTGACCCAACAGCCCGCCCACGGGCCGCTGGCCAGTCACGTCAACGGGCCGGAAGGCGTTGCCCTGCACGCCCGGCACGCCGTAGAAGCGGGCGAGCGTTTCGTTGAGCAGCGAGTAATCGGCGGACACCAGTTCGTCCACCGGCCGGTTGCTGGTGAGCAGGTGGTGGAAGAACTGGTAAGTCTCCTCGGCCATCGCCGCCTTGACGTAGCGGTTGTAGTCCGGGTGCTTGCGGACGCTCACCTGCATGGCGTCGTGCCGGTCGAGCCGCAGCCACTGGCCGACGAAGGAGCGAACAAACCCCCACGCCCGCGGGTCGGCCGCCATCCGCTCGACCTGCGTCGAAAGCTCCGCACGCAAGCGGCCATCGGCGGCGAGGGACAGCAGCTCATCGTCCGGCGGCTCGTTCCAGAGGAAGTAGGCGAGCCGCGAGGCGAGGGTGTATTCCCCGTGTTCCGCGTCCGCCAGGCCCCGCACTTGCGCCCCGGTGTAGAGCACGGCCGGTGAGCAGAGCACCGCCACCAGGGTCTCGCGGACACTCTGTTCGTACGACTCGCACTGCGGCCGAATCGCCTGCCACAGGGCGGCGTAGCGATCCACCTCGGCGTCGGTTGCCGGCCTACGGAACGCGCGGCCAGCGAAACGCTCGATCACGTCACGCGTGTACGCCAGCCAATCGGACGGTTCCTGAGACTCCCGCAGCTTGGACTCGGGCATCAAGCGGCGGGCGCTGGCGGGCGGCCACTGCTCGTAGGCCCGCAGCTCCAGCTCCATCGACTGAACGACGAGCGCCGGCGTCGACTCACCCTTGGGCGCGAGGTGCTCGTTCCACACGCCCACGACCAGGATGTTGGCCAGCGGGTTCTTGTCGGCCAGGTTGACCTTGTCGAGCGACGCGGCCTCGAGGTCGCCGCGGAACTCGTAGGTCCGCCAGCCGCCTTCGTCGGGACCGGGCGTCACGTCCTGGGCGTCGCCGACGGTGACGTACTGCATCCCATCGTCGGTCCGGCTGCCAATGATGGCCCGCAGCACGGGCGTCTCGCCGTCGGCCGCTTCCAGATCGGCGGGCCGGGCACGCACCCGCAGGACGAATGGCCCTTCGATCGGGTAGTGGCGGCGGACCAGCATCTTGAGGTTGGGCGATGGGCCCCACCAAGCGTAAGGCGAGACCTCACGGTGCGGCTTGCCCGGTTGGAGCAGCACGCCGTCGTCTTGCACGCTGTAGCGCCGGCGGTCCGATCCACGCAGGCAGAAGCCGATGTGCTTCTCGATGCCGGCCTGATCGCCGGCGCCGTCGTGCGTGCCGAGCACCTCAACACGGATGTGCTTGCTGCTGAGCGATTGTCCCTTGTAACCCTTGATCTCGGCGGCACGGCTCTCCGGCTTGATCTCGTCGCCGAGCGTTACCCGGTAGTGGGCAGCGGCGGGCTTGGGGCCGGTGGGCAGGGCCCGCTCCAACGCCCGACGGGCGATCGCCTGGTAGTACTCGATGTGCAGGGCGGACGTCTCTTCCGCCGAGACGGCGCCGGTGAACCCCAGCTTCGACTTGGCGTCTTCGGGCAGGTCGGCCGCCAGGATCTCGGGCACGTCGAGCAGGCGACGCAGCGTCGCCGCGTACTGAGTCTTGGTCAGCCGCCGGATGACCGGCAGCGGCGGCGGCGGCTCGCGACGGAGGGCCTCGTCTCGCCAGGATTGCAGCGCCGCGACCAGCGTCTCGCGCTCTTCGGCCGAGAGCGGCTCCGCGTCGGCCGGCGGCATCTCGCTCCGCTCGACCCGCTCCAACACGCCCCGCCAGAACGCGGCCGACTGGTCGCTCTGGATTGCCGAATCGAGCTCCAACTCGCCCTCGCTGTAGTCCACGCTGTGGCAGACCACGCAGCGATCTTCAAGCACCTGCTTCACGTCCAAGTGTGGATCGGTCGCCGGTTCCGCATGAGAAGCGGGGGCGATTGCGGCCAGCAGGGCCAGTGCCGAGAGCGGGCGGGCGGGACTCATCCCCATGACCATACGGGGACGGCCGTCGGCAATCAACAAAAACCGGGGCGAAAGCTGCGGGCACACGCAACCCCTCGATCGCCGAGCCGCGACCGTAAGGGAGTCGGCCAGAACGCTGGCGGACCGTTGGTCGACTCCCTAACGGTCGCGGTTCGGCCTAATGGTCGGCGGTTCGGCGAAAGAAACGGCCTACTCTAACGGCGTTGCCCCGGGCGGGGGCGTGCCGCCGCCGGAGCGGACGTAGTCCCCGCGATCGGCGGCGTACTCGTCGGCCGTCGGCAGCTCGGCCTGGCCGTCTTGGCGTGAGGCTTCCCAGAGCCGCTTGAGGAACGGCCGGCACCAGCCGCACCCGGTCCCGGCGCCGCCGCACTCGCTGAGCTGCGAGGGCGCCTGCACACGCTCGATGCGGAGGAAGTTCTCCACCTTCCGCCGCGTGACGTGGAAACAGAGACAGAGGTTGTCGTCTTGATTCATCGCGCGGCCGTCACTTGAGGGTCCGTTCAACCAACCGGCAGAACTCGCCACGCAGTTGCTCACGGCCGAGCTTCGCCTCGAGCATCTCGCGAGCGGCAACGCCCCGCTCGCCGAGCTCCGCCTGCGGGCAGTCGGCGATCTCCTTGAGGACGGCGATCGTCCCCTCAACGTCGCCCTGTTGGCACCGCCAGCCGATGGTTCCCGCGTCGAGCAGTTCGCTGACGTGGCTTGGCTCGGGGCCGGCGTAGAGCAGCGGGCGGCTGACGCTCATCGCCCCGTAGACCTTGCATGGGTGAACGATGCCCACCAGCGACTCGTTCATCAGCACGATATGCACGTCCGCCGCGGCGAGCGAGTACTTGATGTCCGCGAGCGGCTGATAAGGCAGCGACATCAGGTTGGGCGGCTGGTGCTCGGCGACGGCCCGGTCCACCACCGCCTTGCCGGCGCCGCCGCCGACGAAGACCAGCACCAAGCGTGGGTCGTCCCGCAGCCGCAGCGCCGCCTCAACGAGCGTATCGACCGGCGTGGTCAGCCCGTGGTTGCCGCTGTACATGACAACGCAGCGATCACCGAGCGCGTGCTTCTGCCGGAAGGGGTTCGTCTCCCGCGGCTGATCCTCCACGCCGGCGAGCATCGGCCACGGCGGGATGGTGTGGATCTTGTCGTTCAGGTCGGCGAGCCGTTTGGGGTTGTGAGCAACCTTCGCCCGCAGCCGATCGGCCATGAAGCGATCGAGCGCCACCACCTCCGCCGAGGCCGCAAGGATGCGGCGGTTGAGCCAGTCCATTAGCTTCACGAGCGGGCTGCTCGGCTTGAAGTGACCCGAAGCGATGACTTGATCTGGGTTGAGGTCCATCACCCAGTACGTGATGGGCGTGCGGCGGAACAAGCGGATCACCAGCGCGGCGATCGCCGCCATGGGGGGCGACGTGCTGACCAGCACGCCCCGCAGCCCCGGCGTGAAGAGGCCGCGGAAGATGGCCTGGAACAAGAAGCTGAGCTGCCCGGCCACTCGGTGCAGCAGCGTCGCCTTGCCGAGCGACGAGAGTGGGAGGCGGACCACCTCGACGCCGTTGAGGTCTTCGCGGGCCGGGTAGCGCTGCGAAGGATCGTCGTACCCGCGGCGCGACGTGAGCACGCGAACGCGGACGCCCCGGCGGGCCAGCTCCTCAGCGGCGTCGGCCAGGTACTGGCCCACCGCCGCGGGATCGGGAACGTAAACCTGGCTGATGACCAGCAGGCGAGTCGCAGGGGGCTGGCCAGCCATCGGCCTACAACTCGCGCCGGACCGTGTCGCCGGCGGCTTCGGACTGGGCCAACTCAAGGTCGGCGTGGACCATCATCTTGGCGAGCTCTTCGACCGAGACGCTGGGCGTCCAGTCGAGCTTGGTCTTGGCGCGGGTCGGGTCGCCGAGCAGCAGGTCGACCTCGGCGGGGCGGAAGTACCGCGGGTCGACCTGGACCAGCACGCGGCCATCGGGCCCGATGCCGCGTTCGTTCGCGCCCTCGCCCTCCCACTCCAGCGGCAGGTCAATCTCGCTGAAGCAGTAGTCGCAGAAGCTGCGGACGGTGGTCGTCTCGCCGGTCGCCACGACGTAGTCGTCGGGCTCGTCGACCTGCAGCATCAGCCACATCGCCTCGACGTAATCGCCTGCAAAGCCCCAGTCTCGCTTCGCGTCCAGGTTGCCCAGGTAGAGCGTGTCTTGCTGGCCGAGCTTGATCCGCGCCGCGGCGCGGCTGATCTTGCGGGTGACGAACGTCTCGCCGCGGCGGGGCGACTCGTGGTTGAACAGGATGCCGTTCACGGCGAACATGCCGTACGACTCGCGGTAGTTCTTGGTGATGTAGAACGCGTACGCCTTCGCCGCCGCGTAGGGGCTGCGGGGGTAGAAGGGCGTCTCTTCGCTCTGCGGCGTCTCCACCACCTTGCCATACAGCTCGGAGCTGCTGGCCTGGTAGAAACGGCTGTTGAGGCCCAGGTCCCGCATCGCCTCAAGGATGCGCGTGCAGCCGATGCCGGTGACGTCGCCCGTGTACTCGGGCACCTCGAACGACACCTTCACGTGCGACTGCGCGCCGAGGTTGTAGATCTCGTCGGGGCGAACCGTCTTGAGCAGCCGGTTGATGCTCGAGGCGTCGCTCAGGTCGCCGTACGCCAAGTGCAGGCGGACGTCCGGCTCGTGCGGGTCTTGGTAGAGGTGGTCGATCCGGCCCGTGTTGAACGAGCTGCTCCGGCGGATCATGCCGTAGACCTCGTAGCCCTTGGAGAGCAAGAGCTCGGTGAGGTACGAGCCATCCTGCCCGGTGATGCCGGTCACCAGGGCCCGCTTGCCGGCGTGGGAATCGTTTGCCATGGGTTACTCGGTTCTGCTGTCTTGCGATCGGGGAGCCACGCTCGCGTGGGAATGGCGCCCGCGGTTTGGTTTCTCTTGCTTAGGCTACGCCGAGACGCCTCGGACCAGACCGGCCTTGCCGGCGTTCTCCAGCAGCCAGTCGTAGGTCATTTTCACGCCTTGCGGTAGTTCGATCTGGTGGTGCCAGCCTAATTGGTGGATGCGGGTCACGTCGAGAAGCTTCCGGGGCGTGCCGTCGGGCATCGAGCTATCGAATGCTAGCTCCGCCTCGGGGCAGACGACGCCGCGGATCAGCTCCGCCAGCTCGCGGATCGAGAGGTCTTCGCCCGTGCCGATGTTGATGGTCGACTCGCCGGAGTAGTTCTCCAGCAGAAACAGGCAGGCGTCGGCCAGGTCGTCAACGTGCAGGAACTCGCGTTTCGGGCTGCCGGTGCCCCAGATGGTCACCTCGCCGCCGCCCGCCTCGCGGCACTCGTGGAACTTCCGCACCAGGGCTGGCAGGACGTGCGAGTTCTTCAGGTCGAAGTTGTCGTTCGGGCCGTAAAGGTTCGTCGGCATGCCCGAGATGAAGTCGCACCCGTGCTGCCGGCGGTAGGCCTGGCACGAGAGCAGGCCGGAGATCTTGGCGATGGCGTAGGCGTCGTTGGTGGCTTCGAGCGGGCCGGTGAGCAGGTACTCTTCTTTGATCGGCTGGGGGCAGTCGCGCGGGTAGATGCAACTGCTGCCCAGGTAGAGCAGCTTCTTGACGCCGGTCTCCCACGCCGCGCGGAGCACCGTGGCGTGGATCAGCATGTTGTCGTAGAGGAAGTCGGCCGGCCGGGAACGATTGGCGTGGATGCCGCCCACGGTGCCGGCGACGTGCATCACGTAGTGGGGGCGGTGCTCCTCGAACCAGGCCGAGACCGCGTTTTGGTCACGCAGGTCGACCTCGCTGCGCGTGGCGGTGAGAACGTTCGTGAAGCCGCCACGCTTCAGCCGGCGGACGCACGCCGAGCCCACCATGCCGCGGTGGCCGCTGACGAAGACGGGCGCCGACCGATCGATTGCTTGCTGAGCCATACGCGTGTTCCTTGATGCCTTCGTCCAATGCCCGCGACCCGATGTCGGCTCAGTGCGTGGGCGTTGGCTCGGCAGTGGCGGGATTGGTTGCGGGGTCGCCGGCCAAGGCGGGCGTGGACATCAGCGACGCGCCCAAGTCGGCCTCGGCGTGGTCGTGCTTGAGTTGCTCGCGGATGCGTCGGACGTCCGCCTCGATCGGTTCGAAGCAGGCGAGCATCCCGGCCACTTGCGCCGGCGTGGGGCCGGCCGCCTCGTCGGGCGCCCCCTCCAAGATCAACTGACCCACCTTCACACCGTCGATCACCAGCGGGTGGGCGACGCTCCACAGCAGCTCGCTGTCAAACTCCCCCTTCGCCGGTGACTTCCACGTGGCGTAGAAGACCTCGTGCAACGCTGGAATATTGATCGCCAGCTTCATCTGTGCCAAGCCCTGCTCGTCGGCCAGGTCGATCATCGCCACCCAGAGCTTGTCCCACTCCCGCGAGCCCTGCAGCCGAACGGCGCCGTGGTTATCGGAAGACGAATCACGTTTTCCGCCCCGCAGCGCGGCCGCGGAGTTGCGGAACCGGTTCTTCAGCAGCGCCAGCTCGATGTGGCCGAAGGTCTTGGTCGAGATCAAGAACAGCACCACCGCGCCGATAATGGCCAGGGCGATCCAGTCCATCTGCCAGAGGATGGCCAGCAGCGCGGCCAGGCAGGTCGTCGCGCAGATCAGCGTTACAAACATCGCCGCCTGCCGCACCGACCAGCCGCGGATCAGCAGCGAGTGGTGAAGGTGGCCGCGGTCGGGCGCGAAGAGGCTGCGGCCGGTCAGCTTGCGGCGGAGGATGGCGGCGGCGGAGTCCAGAATCGGCACTGACCAAACCGCCAGCGGCACCGCCATGGCCATCGCCGCCGGCGACTTCACTGACGTGTGCGTGGCGATCACGCCCACCACCAGCCCGATGAGCATGCTGCCCGTGTCGCCCAGGTAGATGGACGCGGGGGCGAAGTTGTACCGCAGGAACCCCAGTTGGGCGCCGGCGAGCGCCACCACGATGAAGCCCTCGGCGTAGTGCCCCATGATGGCGGTCATCGCGCCCACGGTCAGGCAGAGTACCGTGCCTACGCTTGCAGCCAGGCCGTCGATGCCGTCGATCAGGTTGATGGCGTTGATCGTGACAATCAGCCAGACGAGCGTCACGGGGATGCTCAGCCAGTCGGCGAACTCAATCTGCTGGCCGAAGATGCCGAAACGTTCGATCCTCAGCCCGCAGTACAGCATCAAGCCGGCGGCGGCGAACTGGGCGAGCAGCTTGTACCGGCCCTTCATGCCGTAGCGGTCGTCGATGATGCCAACGCCCACAATCCACGCCGAGGCGAGCAGCAGCCCGGCAAACACCCGGCGGTCGGTTGCGAAGTTCTTCAGGTTCAGCAGGTCCACGCCGTAGGCGTACGCCACGGCAAAGCTCACGCCCACGCCGGCAAGCAGCGCAATGTAAACCGCGACGCCGCCGCCCAGGGCGACGGCGGTGAGTTGCTTCTTGCGGCCGCCGTCGGGCTTATCGACAAAGCCAATCTGGCGGGCCAACTGCCGGACGACCCGTGTGGCGAGCAGCCCGACGGCGAGCGCCACCGCAAAGGCAAGGGCGTAGCAAATAAGGACCGATTGCGGCATCCGGGTCAGTTTCTTCTAGCGGCGCCGGCGGCACGCGGACCGCGTTTGGCGGTGGCGCGATGACGTGGGACAGGCAAGTGGAATATAGACGAGGGCGGAAGCGAGACGCTGGCGACGCCCGCGGGGTGTTGCTTGCAACTGTCGCGCCGCCGGCGAAGTCGCCGTAGCCGCCAATCGGGTGCCGAGGGCTGAACCGCCCGCCGTCAACGCCGCCTCCAGCCGGTGAGATTGACCGGCAGACCGAAGCCTCTGGCGAGTCGGCGGTCGAGCTCTAAATTGAAACCAACCGGGCACTTACGGCTGCCGCCGTTCCGCTGGCTGAATCTTATGCGGGGGAAATCTGCCCGTCAACGAACGCGTCGTTCCGTTGCCCTCGGAAAGCCGATTCTTCACAGCTCGGCGTCGCCAAACGGCCGCCGATCGCTAACCGCGGGCGTTGCCAAAACGCAACACCCACCCGGCTGACGGGGGGCTGCTGTGCAGAAACTTCAACCCGTGGGCGGCTGACGCTCGCCGATCACCTTCGCCGGCACGCCGCCAACGATCGCCGCCGGCGGCACGTCCTTGCTCACCACGGCGCCGGCGGCCACCACGGCGTTGGCGCCCACCGTCACGTGGGGCAGCAGCGTGCTGCGGGCGGCAACCCAGGCGCCATCGTCAACGACGATCTCGCCCGGAATCAGGTCGAAGAGCTCCCGCGTATGGTCGTGGCTGCCGGTGCAGAAGTAAACGTCCTGCGAGATGCAAACGTGGCTGCCGATCCGCACATTGACGATGCTGTCGATCCACACCTGCTCGCCAATCCACGAGTAGTCGCCCACCTCCAGCCGCCAGGGGTACTTGATGCGAACGCCCGGCTTAAGCATCACGCCCTTGCCGATCTTCGCCCCAAACTTCCGCAGCAACCATGTCTTGGGGCCCGGCGGCGGGCAGAGGCCGGTCTCAAACAGCAGCAGGCTCACCGCGTACCAAGCCAGCCGGGTCCAGCGGCCGCGGCCCGGGTGGTAGTCGCCCACGGTGTAGCGGGAGAAGTCAACCCACGCCCGCCGCTCACCGGCGGGCGTTGGCGGCTCGTCGGCAACCGGCGTTGGTGCGGGGGCATCGGCCATGCCGCGAATCGTACGCAGGCGCCCGCCGGCCAGCAATCGGCTATCGCCGCGTGGCCCGCGTAGCCTGCTTGTTGGCGACCTTCTCGAAGTCGTCGGCCGTCAGCTTCTTGTCGAGCACCAGCAGCGTCACCGGCTTCTGCTCAGCCAACTCGGCGGCCCGCCAGATCTTGGCGAGGTCCACCTGCTTCCGCGGCTGCAGCGTGATCACCGCCCGGTTCTGCTTGACCGACGCCTGCACCCGCTTCACGCCCGGCGTCGCGTACAGCTTGCGGGCCAGCTTCTTCGCGCAGGTCTTGCAGTGCAGGTCGACGACATAGAGCTCAATCACCCCCTGCGGCAGCACACGCTTGGCCTCGGCCTGATCGGCGGAAGGCGTGGCCGGGGCCGCCGTCACCGGTGCGGCCGGGGCGGGCGAAGTGGCGATGGCGAGCAGCAACGCGGGCAGCGTGATCATGGCGACGTCCTTGTCGTGGAAGCTGAGTTGGTGAAACGGCCGTAGACGGGTTACTCCCGCACATACAAACCGGTTGCGGTTACGACCAATTGATCGGCCGTGGCGCCGCCGGGGCTGGGCAAGATTTTTGCTTCGCCCTCAATCACCACCACATCGCCCGCTTTCACCGCTAGCAGTTCCTGCGCGCCAACGGGCAGCGTCTTGCCCTGCTCGTCGACGAAGGTGACCGTCGCCACGGACGCCAGCTTGTCCTTCGCCCGTGCTTTGCAGAACGCGCACTCTTCGGCGTGGTTCGGGTCACTCATGTGGTCGGCCATCTCGGCGGCCGTCGACGGGTCGACGAGGAAGAGCGTCGCCTCGCCCGCCTTGAAGGGGAAGTCGGGCTCGGTGTCGTACGGGTTGGCGACGCCGCCGATCTGGCCGACGAGCACGACCGGCCGGCCGTTCAGCTCCTCGGCGCCGCCGCTCTCGCGGAGGTCAAGCGGCGTGACCGGGTCGGCGGGTTCTTCGGCGAGCTTGAACCGCTGCCGCTGGGACTCAACGACTTCCGGCGACAGGCCTTTTGCCGCCGGCTCACAGCCGACCAGCAGCACCAAGCCCGCCAACAGGGACACCGCCGCGGAGGATTGCATGTGGGTCTTCAACGCACCTTCTCCCTGGATAGTTGAGGTCGCAGATGCCCCAGGCTACGCAGCCGGCGACGGAAAGGTTCGCACGGCCGCCGGTTTTCACCCGCCCGTGGCCGCCCGCAGCGGCAGCCGGGTGTGGGCGATCAGCACGGGCGCCTCTTCGGGGTCTTCCACCTCTGTCGGCTCGTCGACCGGCAGTTCTTCGGTCTCGGCGGCGTCTTGCTTCTGCTGGCGCCGCTTCGCGCAGCCGCGGCACATCAGCATAACGTAACCGGCCGGCACGAAAGCCAGGGCCAGCAGCGTCGCCCCCGCCACGCCGCCGGAGATGGTGGTCGCCAGCGGCGGCCAGAACCCGCCCCCGCTCAGCAGCAACGGCAGGAAGCCGGCGATGGTCGTCAGCGTCGTGGAGAAGACGTGCCGGCTGGCGCGGACCACCACGTTGCGCACGGCGTCCGGGTCGCCGGTGCGGGCGTCCTCGTCTTCGCGGAGGGCGGCGAGCACCACAATCGAGTCGTTGATCGCCACGCCCGCCAGGCCCATCGAGCCAACGATCGCCATGAAGCCAAACGGGTAGCCCACCACGGCGAGCGCCCCGAGGCCGAGGCCGATCGAGAGCACACCCACCACGCCAATCAGGCCCGCCATGCGGAAGCTGCCGAACGACAACACCAGCGTGGCGACCAACAGCACCATCAGCACGCCGACGCTGGACATCAGGTTGCCGACGGCCTGGTCCCGCTTGTCGCTTTCGCCGCCGTACGCCAGCCGGTAGCCGGGCGGCAGCTCGAAGCCCGCTTCGTCCAGCCGCTGCTGGAAGTCGCCCAGCACCTGGGCGGGCAGCACGCCGGCGGTGATGTAGCCGCGGACCTCGTTCATCCGCTCTCCGTTGAAGTGCGGGATGGCCGCGATCTCCGGCTCCAGGTTGACGCCGGCGATGGCCGAGAGCGGCAGGTGCGCCGCGGACTCGTTGCTGTCCGGCGCCCGCAGCCCGGCGGGAGACAGCGCCAGCGACGCCACCTCGCGGAAGTCGCCCCGCGTCGCCGCGACC
>JBCDJN010000002.1:0-137075 GCA_039414355.1 Planctomycetota bacterium
AAGGCTCTCTTGTAGCCCCGCCTTCGCGAGGATCGCCAGCGTCATGGGCGTGGCGCCGATGTCGTCGGGATCGGCGTCGGGGTTGCCGTCGGCGCTGATCGCGATTCGATCGCCGCGGCGCCACGGAGATTCGCTGCCAAGGCGGGGCTACAAGAGAGCCTTGTCCATTACGACTTCAACAACTGGCTCGAGTACAAACGCATCGGGCCCAACAAAAACGAGCTGTGGCGTGGCGCCATGGGCGGCCAGGCCCGCTGGGGGTTTGACCGCGAACGGTTCTTCGACGCGTCGCACCGACCCGAGGACGCCATCGCGAATCTCACGGCGGAGATCAACAAGTCGACGGCAGACAACCCGCTCTATCTCATCGTCGCCGGACCCATGGAGCTGATCTACCGCGCAATGAGCCAAGCCGAGCGCAGCGCGCTGCGGCACGTGCTGCTCGTCTCGCACAGCGGGTACAACGAGTACTTCCGCCCGCGGCTTTGGCAGCGGAACCTGAACGACGTTCTCGCTCTGCAGCCGGTGATCAAGGTTCTGCGGATCCGCGACCAGAACGCGGGCTTGCGGACCCATCCCGACTTAGAGCCGTGGAGCTGGCTGCGGGATCACGACGACGCGAACCTGCGATGGGTCTACAGCCGCATGCAGGCCGGGCTTGCCGATGTCTCCGACGCGGCGATGGTGGCTTGGCTGCTGGGCGAGTGCGGCGACGACGACCTGACCACCGTCGCCGAGCTCCGGGCGTTCTTTGGCGACGAGGCGATCCCCACACCCCCGGGCGCCGCACCGGACACGCCCCCGGCGCCAGCCGGAAGGGAGCCGGCCATCAACCTGCCCTCGACCGAAAGCGTCTTTGCGGAGGCCGGCGGCAAGATCGTCATCGAAGCCGAAAGCGTACCGCTGACCGGCGACTGGGTGCTGGAAACCTCCGAGCCCGGCTTCACCGGCGACGGCTACCTCCGCTACTTGCCCGCCAACATCAACGCCATCCACTCGCCGGCGCGCGGCGTGCTCACCTTCAAGCTGCGGATCACGGAGCCCGGCAAGTACCGGATGGCCCTGAAGCACTCGCACCGCGGCGCCCCCGAGCGCGACAAGTGGAACGACGCCTGGACGCTGATGGGGATCGACGTGGCGCCGTACGGCAACCTCCGCAAGACCTACCACTCGGTCACCCGAGAGGCCTTCGAAGCGGGCGTTGGGTTTACCTTCAGCACCACGCACGACAACTACGGCACGGTCGCCAAGCGAGACGGCCACTTCTCCAAGCCACTCTACCAGCTCGACGCGGGCGACCACTACTTCTTCATCGCCGGCCGATCAGGCGGCTACCGGCTGGACAAGATCCACTTGTTTAAACAGGGCGTTGAAGGGTTCATGGACGACTCCCTCCCACCGACACCCGTAGTCGGCGACTAAGCGCCGCGTTCCTCTCCGCCGCGCGGACGATGCGGCACGCGCCCGGCGCACTATTCAGCAATCCTCGCGAACCTACCCATCATGAAGCTTGCCGGCCTTTGCCTCGTAGTCCTCGGCTTGGTGCCTCACGCGTACGCCGATCGCCCCAACGTGTTGCTTGTATTCGTCGACGACCTGAAGCCGATGACGCGGGACTATGGGCAACAGCACATGGCGACGCCCAACTTCGACCGGCTGGCCGCCGGCGGCTTGCGGTTTGAGAACGCCTACTGCCAGGTGCCCACCTGCGGCGCCTCGCGCGCGAGCCTGATGACTTCGCTCTACCCCACCGTGGAGCGATTCCCCAACTTCAAGTGCTTCGCCGAGAAGGACGCCGCCGGCGCCCCCACCCTGCCGCAGCGGTTCAAGCAGGCGGGCTACGTCACCGTTTCCAACGGCAAGGTCTTCCACCACCAAGGCGACACCCAAGACCGATCGTGGTCTGAGCCGGCTTGGCGGCCGTCGATCGGCGGCCGCACGCACTACAACGACGAGACGACCGAGTTCTTGAGCAAGTCAAAACGGGCTGAGCGAAGAGCCAACGGCAAGCTCCGGAAGAAGACGCTGATGTTTGAGAAGGGCAACACGCCCGCGATGGAGACCCACGACGGCCTCATCGCTGCCAAGACTCTGGCCGACCTCGAGCGCCTGGCCGGCGGCGACCGGCCGTTCTTTCTCGCCTGCGGTTTCGCCAAGCCGCACATGCCGTTCTTCTCGCCCGCGGCCACGTGGGCGCCCTACCCGCTGCGGGGCATCGACCTCGCCACGCACCGCCAGCGTCCCATCGGGTTCCCGCTCGCTTCACGCCCGGTCAAGGAACAGTTCGCCTACGTCCCGATGACGCACAACCTCTCGCGAGAGCTCCGCTACAACAGCGACCCGTATCACCGCCACATGCGGCAGGGGTACTACGCCAGCGTGACGCACGCGGACGATCTGCTGGGCCGGCTGCTCGACAAGGTCGACGAGCTTGGTCTCCGCGACAACACGCTCGTCTTGGTCTTGGGCGACCACGGCTGGCTGCTCGGTGAGCACAACGAGTGGGCAAAGAACCAGCTCCTGCACGAAGCCCTACGCACGGCCTTCTGGATGCAAGGCCCCGGCGTTGCCGAAGGGGCGGCGGCGGAGACGTTTGTGGAGTTCGCCGACATCTACCCGACGCTGTGCGAGCTCGCCGGGATCGAAGTCGAGCCGAGGTCGATCAACGGCCGCAGCTTCGCCGCGGTCCTCAACGAGCCCGCCACCAAGCACCGCACCGGCGCCTACACCCGGTTTGAGCAAGGCGATGTCCTCACCACCGCCGATCACTTCTTTGGCGTTTGGCAGAGCGAGCAGCACGGTGAGGAAGTCCTGCTCATCGACCGCAAGGCGGACCCGCTCGGCGTGAAGAACGTCGCCGCCGATGCCGCGTACGGCGACATGGTGAGCGAACTCAAAGGCCAACTCCGGCAGCGCATTCAATCCGCGCGCTCCGTCGGCCCGCAGGGATGATTCGTGGCGAGCGGATCGGCTAGTCGCTCGCTTCGGCGGCCTTTGCGCTGGCAACGCTCTCGGGCGGCCCACCCGTCACCCGCACCGTCTGCGTCCACCGAACGCCGAGCTCTTCAAACCGCTGCATGAGCTGCAGGTTCAGCCGCTCGGTGAAGTCTAGGAACGCCCAGTAGTCGGGCGGGTGGTACCAGTAGATCACGCGCAGGTTGAACGAGTCGGTGTTGAACTCGTTGAAGAAGACACGCGGCGGCAGGTCGGCCGCCATACCCTCGTGGTCGGCTAGCAGCCCGCGGACCACTTCCGCGGCTTGGTGCACCTTCTCCCGCGGCGTGTCGAGCGGCAGGCGGAGGTCGGCCACGCGGCGGATCGACGGCCGGCGGGCCACGTTCTCGATGTCGCTGCGGGCCAGCGTCTCGTTGGGGATGGTCACCAGGTGCCCGGTCAGCAGCCGCAGGCGCGTTGAGCGGAGGCCGATCTCCTCAACCACGCCGTCGTACCCCTCGACGATGATCCGCTCGCCGGCGCGGAACGGCTTATCGGCCATCAGCATGATCGTGCCGAAGAGGTTCTTGAGCATGTCCTGCGAAGCGAGCGCCACCGCCACGCCGCCCACGCCGGCACTGGCGAGCAGTGTGGTCACGGGGATGCCCAGGTAGCCGCCGCCTTCGAGGAAGACGATCACTGCCACGCTCAGGCTGGTGAGCCGGGCGAGGATGCGGATCACCTGCGCGTCGAGCCCGCTGGGGTTGATCGACGGGGCGGCGATGATGAGCACCGTCAGCCGATCGACCAGGGCGAAGACGATCAGCACGATCGCCAGCAGCCCCACCAGGTTCGAGGCGAAGCTCACCGCGTACAACCAATCTCCGCGGAGCGTGACAACGCGCTCAATCGACCAGCCGTAGCACCGCACCACCAACAGCGCGGCGATGGGGACGACGATCGAGAGCAGGTAGAGCACCGGCCGGCGGTCGCGCAGCGGAGCGGCGAAGCGGCGGTGCAGCCACGCCAGCCCGGCCAGCGCCAGCAAAGCGGCCAGCGTCACCAATGCCAGGGCGATCCACTTCCAGATCGATAGCCCCAGCGCCCGGTCGCGCAGCCACGCGGGCCCGCCATCGAGCAGCGTGCCGACCCAGCGCTGCGACGGCGCGGTGAGGTACCACTGGTAGAAGCCGGGCGTCGTGGCGAAGCCGGTGGTGCGGTACGGCACGGCGGCCGCGTCTTGGTAGTCTTCCAGCGCCCGCTGCACCGAACCCGGGGTGAACAGGTACTCGTGGGTCTGTGGCCCGGAGGTGACGCGGGCGATGATGAGCCGCGTTCCGGGGATCCGCCAGCGGGCGAAGCGGTCGGGGTCGGCCTCCACCTGCTCCTCGCCCGGCGCCTCGCTCAAGGGAGGCAGGTCGGCCCGGTCGAGCAGCTCCTTGATGCAGATGGCCGCCTCCGCGGCGACCTCCCAGCGGGCGTACTCGGGCAGGCCCTCGGTGTTGATGCAATCGAGTACCCGCTTGGCGGCCTGCCGGTGTTCCGGCCGCACGCGGCGGTAGTAGCCATCGGCCTTGACCAGCGCGTACGCCTCGTTGCACGCGTTGAGGAAACTCTCGAGCGTCGCCCGAGGGCTCCGCGTATCCGCCGGCGCCATCACCGCCGCGGGCTGAGCCGCGGCCCGATGAACGATGGACGACGCCGCCAACACGGCCAGTGCAAACAGCAGCCGATAACGATTGGCGTGCGGCATGGTCGCTCCAGGGCGTTCGGGCGGCGCGGAAGAATCCCGATCTAGTCTATTTGCCCCCGCCCGCCAGCGGCGCCGGGACTCCGGCGAATCGTTCCCTTGGCCAGGCCCGCGGGGTAGCTTGGGACCAGTTGTGCAAAGTAGACCGCCGGGGACGCCGCAAGCCGTGCTCCGATTCGCCCGCGCCACCATCAAGCGACTCGCCCGATTCCGGCTGCGGACGCTGCTGGCGCTCATGGCGTTGGCGAGCCTTGCGCTTGCCGCCTTTGTGAAGCCGACCCTCGAAGCACGTCGCCAGCTCCGCGCGATCCGAGCGATCGAAGCCGCCGGTGGCGAGATCGTCTACGGGGAAGGCGTCGTTCGCAACGGCGTTGCTTCGGGGCTGCTGCGCTCCTGGTTCGGCGACGACGCGGTGCGGCCGATCGTGTTGGCCAAGCTAGACCGCCCATCGATGGATTGTGAGTCTGTCATCGAAGCGCTATCGGCGGTCCGCGAAGTCAAAGGTATCACGTTGTGGCGTACTGAGCTAAGCAAGACTGCAGCCGAAAAACTCTCTACCGTCAGAGGGCTGGACTGCCTGTGCCTAGACCAGGTGACCGTTTCGACGGAGGCATTCCAATCACTCTCACAGTGCGAGTCGCTAAGACTGTTGACCGTCTCCGGCGACAGCATCGATGACGAGACGATGGACTGCTTGGTCGAGTTCACAGCGCTTGAGAGCCTATTGATCTCTCGCTCCTCGATAACGCGCGACGGTCTCGTCCGAATGGCACGGTGTCGCGGCCTCCGGTCGTTGACGATCACACGGCAGCCGCAGTTGCTGGCGGGTACCAACGCAGCGACGCTTCTCGAACTGAAGCAGTTGCAGTGGCTTAACTTAGTTGATGTGGGTGTCGATGACGGAACGATGGAGGTCCTGGCCAAACTGGTAGATCTCAAACACCTGCACATCTACGAGTTGCAGCCAACCGTTACCGACGCGGGTCTGCGACGAATCGGCGAGCTACGCAATCTAGAGTCCTTGTCTCTTTCGAGCTCGGGCATAACCGATCAATCCATCGAGTCCATCGTTCAGTTGCGGCGCCTCAGCTCGCTGGACATCTCAGACTGCTACATAACCGACGAGGGACTGGCCGAGCTGGCTCGCTGCGCGTCGCTGACCCACCTCGACCTGACGGGAGCAAGCGTAACTGACACCGGCATCCTTCACCTCGCCGACCATCCAAGCCTGGAATCGCTCGAGATCGAAATTGGCCAGGGAGTTACTCGGCAAGGGTTACGGCGGCTGCTGGATGAGCAACCCAACTTGCAAGTCAGCGCCTTCGTGACGGAACCCGATGGAACGCTTTCGTGGGTCGACATCCCATGAAACGCCTATGCTGACACTGCACGGAAGATTGTCCAAGAATCGCGTCAAGCTGTCCAAAACCGTGGCCTGAATTCGGCCGTCGAAATTTGGAGTTCTCGGGCCTACAAAGATCATTGGCGCGTTGCGGCTTGCGGTCGTTTCCGCAGGTCGTCTTGTCGTAAGTCGTTAACGCTCGGGCGAAGACGGCCTTGCGTGGGTGGGTTTGCCCCGGAAAAAACGTTCCGCGGGGAAATCGCTCGATAGCGAGCGATGATTATTTGCCACTTTTCTTTCGCTCGTCCCATGCTGGCGGAGCCGCGGCAAGTCTGCTGAGACAACCGCGGTTGGTCCTTGTCGGCGGCGTCCTTTTTCGTGACGATCGATCTTGCTTGCGTCGCGTCGAGCCGAAGCGTTGCCTCGCTCCTTTCCCCACTCCGCATTCGCTGCTTTCTCGCATGAAGACCCCTCAAGACGTGCTCGCCCAGTGCCGCGAGCGGGACATCAAGGCGATCGACTTCCGCTTCATGGACTTCCCCGGGCTGTGGCAGCACTTCACGATCCCTGCCAGCAAGCTGGACGAGGCGGTCTTTGAAGAGGGCTTGGGGTTCGACGGCTCGAGCATCCGCGGCTGGCAGACGATCAACGAGAGCGACATGCTGCTGGTGCCCGAGCCCGACACCGCGTGGGTGGACCCGTTCACCGAGCTGCCCACGCTCTGCTTGATCTGCAACGTGCAGGACCCGATCACGCGCGAGGACTACACCCGCGACCCGCGGAACGTCGCCCGCAAGGCGGCCGGGTATCTCAAGAGCACTGGCGTGGCGGACACGTGCTTCATCGGCCCCGAGGCGGAGTTCTTCATCTTTGACGACGTGCGGTTCGACCAAACGCCGAGCCAGGGCTTCTACAGCATCGATTCGGTCGAGGCGGAGTGGAACCGCGGCGCCGCGGAGGGGCCCAATCTAGGGCACAAGCTCCGCCACAAGGAGGGTTACTTCCCCTGCCCGCCGGCCGACCAGCTCATGGACCTGCGCAACGAGATGATGCAGACCATGATTGAGTGCGGCCTGGACGTGGAGTGCCAGCACCACGAGGTGGCGACCGCCGGGCAGGGTGAGATTGACCTGCGGTACGACGAGCTGGTGCGGATGGGCGACCACCTCTGCAAGTACAAGTACATCGTCAAGAACGTCGCCTACCGGCACGGCCGATCCGCCACGTTCATGCCCAAGCCGGTCTTCTCGGACAACGGGTCGGGCATGCACACGCACCTGTCGTTCTGGAAGAACGGCGAGCCCCTCTTCGCCGGCAACGGCTACGCGGGGCTCTCAGACGAGGCGCTCTTCGCCATCGGCGGCATCCTCAAGCACGCGCCGGCGCTGCTCGCCCTGACCAACCCCACCACCAACAGCTACAAGCGACTGGTCCCCGGCTACGAGGCGCCGGTGAACCTGGCCTACAGCCAGCGGAACCGTTCCGCCGCGTGCCGCATCCCCATGTACAGCCCCAGCCCGAAGGCGAAGCGGATTGAGTTCCGCTGCCCCGACCCCAGCGCGAATCCCTACCTCGCGTTCAGCGCGCTGATGATGGCGGCGCTCGATGGCATCCAGAACAAGCTCCACCCGGGCGAGCCGCTGGACAAGGACCTCTACGACCTGCACCCGGAGCAACTGGTCGACGTACCCCAGGCGCCGCGCTCGCTCGCCGAAGCCCTGGCGGCGCTGGCGGCGGATCATGAGTTCCTGCTCCGCGGCGACGTGTTCACCGAGGACGTGATCAACACGTGGATCGACTACAAGCAGACCAGCGAAGTGGACGCGGTCAATCTTCGCCCCCACCCGTACGAGTTCTGCTTGTACTACGACGTGTGACGCCAAGGCCCAAGGAGCCGACGGCAAGCATCACGCGGTTTGCTGCGGACGATCACTTCGCGTTGAGCGGCAATTCGGGATTAACCGCATCCAACGGGGCGCCGGGGTCGAAGACATCGCCAGCTGCTTGGCGTGCTCATCCCCTACTCCCATGAGGTTCCCCGATGCTCCGTCTCCTTCCCGTATTGATCGTCGCTGGCCTGTTCGTTGTTGTTGAATTGCGTGCCGACGCTCCGCCGGTCGTCGCCGACGAGGCCGCAGAGGGCGAAGCGGCCGACAAGCCGAAGCAGCCGCCCATCGCCATCGAAGCGGAGCGACCCGACGGCCGCCCGACAGCTACCTCGGGGCTGACGGTGCCCAAGGGCGAGACCTTCCACCTCGGCGAGCGCAAGTCGGGGCCGCTGGTCGTTTCTGCGAAGAACATCGGTCGCGAGATGGTCTATATCATCGCCACCCGCGAGAAGCGGCGGGAGTTGGTTGGCAAGGTCGAGCCGGGCGAGACCGTCGTGCGGGCGTTTCAGGAGGGGGACGGGATTCTCATCCGCAACCCCTCCAAGAACCGGCGGGCGAGGTTGACCGTTGAGGTTTGGGGCACCAAGAACTTGGCCATGTACTACGTGCCAAACGACAAGGAGCCGCCGGTGCCCGCGAAAGCCGATTCCGAACCCGCGGAGACCGAGCCGAACGAAGCCGAGCCCGCCAACGAGGCGCCCGAGGCTAGCACGGCGGGCGAGTAAATCGCCCTAGCCACCGCGGCCGCGATCCGCGATGCTCCGCGCCCGGGCGCTCGGTGCGCCCCGCCTGCGGCAAAGGAGCTTGGTCATGGAAGAAGCACTCTCGCCCGAACGCCTGTTGATTGTGAGGCTGACGGCCGTAGGCGACGTGATCCACGGGGCGCCGGTGCTGTGCGCCCTGCGTGACCGCTTCCCCGATGCGTTTATCGCCTGGGCCGTCGAGGGCCGGGGCGGCGACTTGCTCGAAGGGCACCGAGCGCTCAACAAGCTCATCCGGTTGCCGCGACGATGGTACCGGTCGCCGCGGGCTGTGATGGCGCTGCGGCGAGAGCTGCTCGCCCACCGGTTCGACACCACGATCGACCTGCAGTGCCTGACCAAGAGCGCGGCCGTCGCCCGCTTGAGCGGCGCCCCGCGGCGTATCGGCGCCGGCGGCGCCAGCGGCCGGGAGCTCAGCAAGCGACTGAACAATGTGCTGACAGAGGTCGTCGCCGACCACGTGGTGCACCATTACCTACGGATCGCGCAGCCGCTGGGTGTCGATGTCGTCGGCGAAGACAACCGGCCCAAGGGCTTTGAGCGGGTACGGTTCGACCTGGAAGAGCGCGACCACGACGCGGCGTTCGCCGGCAAGACGCTCGGCGCGGCAGAACTCTCGTCCGGGGCGTTCGCCATTCTCAACCCGGGCGCCGGTTGGAAGTCGAAGCTCTGGCCGCCCGAGCGGTACGGCCAGCTCGCCCGGCAGCTCGCCTCAGAGCATCGGCTGCGCACTCTGGCGGTTTGGGGCGGCGACGATGAGCGGCCGCTCGCGGAGTCGATCGTCAACCACAGCAGCGGCGCCGCGACGCTCGCGCCGCCCACCACGCTGCCACAGCTCGGCGCCATCTGTCGACGGGCGCGGCTCTTTGTTGGTTCCGATACCGGGCCGATGCACTTGGCCGTGGCGGTCGGCACGCCAACCGTCAGCCTGCACGGCCCGAGCGACGCCGCCTGGTGCGGCGCCTACGGGCAGGGCAACGCCACGGTGCAGAAGCAGCAGGTCGAGGGCTCTTACGGCGACCGCCGCCGCGCGAGCGACGCCGCGATGCGGGCCATCTCGGTAAATGACGTCGCCGCCGCGTGCCGGCGAGTGCTTGCGCCGCGCAGCATCGCCGCCGCGTAGGCTTGCCGTCGCGCTACTCCTTCGACTCGACTCGAACGCTCAGCAGCGTGTTGGCGGCGAGCGTGTGGACGATCTTGCTCCGTCCCCTGCCGACCTCCAGCCGCAGCCCGTCCGATTGTTTGCGGTTGCCGGTCGGCCCGGTCTCAAGGGCTTCGAGCGAGGGCTTCGCCTCGCCCGGCCACTTCATCTCGACCTGGATTGGGTTGGGTCCGCGGTTGTGGGCGTGGAGGACGAGCGTCTCGCCATCGAGCAGGGCGAGGTGCTCAAGCAGTTGGCTCTGATTGGCTCGCGGGTCGATGGTGACGCCCCGGCCGCGGGCGGTGCTGCGGAGAATCGTCGATTCCGCCGGCGTCGTGTTCGCCAGTTGCTGGAAGACGTAGTACGCCTTGCTCCGCCAGTAGCGTTGGCGTGGCGGCCGGGCGTTCCAGTCGCAACTGATCAGGCCGGATTGATTGCCCGACGGGTGGCACCACTCAAAGACCATCCACGCCTGGGCGCCGAGGCGGAGGGCGTTGAGGATGTTGGCGCCATACTCATTGGCGCTCTCCAGGTCGCCGAGCCGGTACCGCTGGGCCCACTCGGTCATCCAGATCGGCTTCTTGCCAACGGGCGGAAATCGGCGGAGTTCCTTGAACCGGCCCGGCCAGTAGCCGGGTTGGTTCCAGTAGTCGTGCACGCCCCAGACGCCGACCCGGCGGCGGAGCAGCGCCTTTCGTTTCAGTAACTCGGGCGTGCCACGCGGCGATCGGGTGAGGGCGCCGGCGCCGAGCGCGTCGGGGAAGACCAGGGCCGGCATCGTCAGGGCGCCGTCGGCTTCGATCAGCTCCTCGAGCGCCGCCGCGACCTGGTCGAACGTGTCCGCCAGCTCACCCAGGTCGTTGATGAGCATCCCGTCCTGCTCGTGCGGCCAGTCCGGCTCGTTGAAGAACGCCAGGTAGCTCACCTCGATGCCGGCAGCCTGCAGCTCTTTGAGGTAGGCGAAGAAGTACTCGGCCAGTTCCTGCCGGTAATCAACTCCCGGCTTGAGCCCCGCGTCGCCGCGGGTCTGGTTGTTGGCCTTCATCCACGCCGGCGGCGAGTAGAGGCTGAGGTAGATCTTCAGCTCGGGGTCCTTCTCCAGCGCCTTCTTCGCGACGCTGATCGCTCGCTGGCTGACGGAGAAGTCCATCCGATCGGCGTCGAGCACCCGCCAATCGTTGTTGTCGTTCTCGGGCTCGTAACGCGGCCGGGCGAGGATGTGGAGGAAGGTCGCCCGCACGTCGCGGAAGCACCAGTCCCAGAACTCGTCGCCGCGGCTGAGCTCCCACTGGTTGTCGTAGAACAGCACGCCGCCGCCGAAGCCATCGAAGCGATGCGAAGGGGTGAGCTTGCGGCCGAGGTCGATCAGCACCGTCCCCGCGGTCTCGGGCGGCCCGACGTCGAGGGTCGCCGTGGCGGAATGGCTGCCTCGCGACGCGGCGACCGTGACACTGCCCGACTCGGCGAGGAGCGTCACGGGGTTCATCTCCAGCGCGGCGGGGTCGGGCAGCTTCTCGCCGCCGGTGATTTCAACCTTGAGCTCATCCGGATCAACCAGCCGCCAGCCATCGCCGACCCGCTCTTCGATTCGCACCAGCGCCGGCACACCGGGCGGGAGAGAATCGGGGCCGACGATCCGCAGCGGCGAGTCGGCCGCCGCGGCGCCGGTGGCCAGGGGCGTCAAAATCGGCAGAGTCAGCAGGAGCCGGGCGAGGCGGCGGCGGAGCGTCATCGAATCGAGTTCCGGGAGAAGGAGCGAACCGAGTAGTTGGGCATTATGGTAACAGCGACGGCGGAGTTCGAACCGCCGGCCGCCTGACCTGCCTTCTGGCCACAACCGCTCCTCGGCGCCTTGGAGTGGAGTTGCTGGCGCAACGGACAATCGTTCTATGAATCGCCGCATCGCCGTGCTCATGGGCACCCGGCCCGAAGCCATCAAGCTGGCCCCGGTAATCTCGGCGCTGGCCGACGCGGACGGCTTGGAGCCGTTTGTCGTCAACACCGGCCAGCACCGGGAGCTGATCGATCAGGTCATCTCGCGGTTCGGCATTCACGTCGATCGCGACCTGGCGGTGATGCGGCCCGATCAGTCGCTGGCGACGCTGACTGGTCGCCTGGTGACGGCGATCGACGAGGTGCTCGTCGCCACCGACCCGAGCATGGTGATCGTGCAGGGCGACACCACCACCGTGCTGGCCGGCGCCCTGGCGAGCTTCTACCGCCGCGTGCCAGTTGGACACGTCGAGGCGGGCCTGAGGACCGGCGACCTCGCGTCACCGTTTCCCGAGGAAGCCAACCGGCGGCTCACCACCACGCTCGCGGCGCTGCACTTCGCGCCGACCGAGCGTTCGGAACAGAACCTGCTGGCCGAGGGCGTCGACGCGAGCCGGGTTCTGGTGACCGGCAACACGGTGATTGACGCCCTGCACATGGAAGTCGCCCGCCAGCGGGCGCCCGAGACCCGCGAGGCGATCACGCGCCAGCTCACGGCGATCGTCGGCCCCGAGTTCGGCGAGCGGCCGATGGTGCTGGTCACCGGGCACCGGCGGGAGAACTTCGGCGAGGGCTTCCAGCAGATCTGCGACGCGCTGGCCGAGCTCGCCCGCCGCCACGCCGAGACGCTGTTCGTGTACCCCGTGCACCTGAACCCCAACGTCAAGCAGGTGGTTCACCAGCGGCTGGGCGACGCGAAGAACATCCGGCTGGTCCCGCCGCAGAGCTACCGCGAGTTCGTCGCCCTCCTGGAACGGTGCACGCTGGTGCTGACCGACTCGGGC
Source organism: Planctomycetota bacterium (assembly GCA_039414355.1). Lineage (GTDB taxonomy): Bacteria > Planctomycetota > Planctomycetia > Pirellulales > Lacipirellulaceae > JBCCQL01. Next base: position 12,595 of record JBCDJN010000002.1, read on the forward strand.
GGCGTGCAGGAAGAAGCCCCCAGCCTCGGCAAGCCGGTGCTGGTGATGCGGGACACGACCGAGCGGCCCGAGGGCGTCGATGCCGGCACGGTGAAGCTCGTAGGGCCGGTGGCCGAGGCGATCATCGAAAACGCCCACCGCCTGCTAACGGACTCGGCCGCCTACCGACAGATGGCCGAGGCGACCAACCCGTACGGCGACGGCCAAGCGTCGGGGCGGATTGTCGGGGCGATCCAGCAGTTCTTCGCTTAGCCTTGCTAGGAGAAGGCGATGCGGAGATGCCGGAGACTAGGGGGATGGCGATTTCCTTCGCGCGAAGTTCGCCTTGAAAGATGCGTGCGAGATCCTATGTGCGATGCGGTGATACTGCCTGCCAACAATCCCCCTCATCTCCAGCATCTCCCTATCGCCTTGAGCAGTTACCTGCGGCAGCTACGCTCGCTCGGCTGAGTCGCTAAACTAGCCGCATGAGCGACTTCGACCCCAACGCTTACGGACCAGTCTTTGCGCCGCTGCTGTCGATTGACCGCGACCGCTCGCTGGGCCGCGGCGAGCCGGACCGGGCGTGGCGGGATCAGCTCGATCTGCTGACCATCGACGACGCGTTCGAACACACGCCGCTCGCGGATCGGCGGATGGCCGAGGCGTGCGTGGCCGGCGTGTGGCTGCTGCACGACCTGCTCGACGAGTCGCACACCTTCAGCCAATCGCTCGATGCGCCGGAAGGGAGCTTCTGGCACGGCATCATGCACCGCCGCGAGGGCGACTTCGGCAACGCCAAGTACTGGTTCCGGCGGGTTGGCGATCACGCGGTGTACGGCCAATTGGCCGAGCGGTTTGGCGAGTGGGACCCGTTCGCCTTTGTCGACCAGTGCGAAGCCGCCACCCGCAGCGGCCACGCCGACGAGTGCCGAGAGCGCCAGCAAGCGGAATGGGAAACCCTCTTCGCTTGGTGCTACCAACACGCAACCGACGGCTGAACCCCCTCGCCCCGTACTGCCCACCGCCCCCCGCCAACCGCTTTGCTCAAGTACGACTTCCACAACAGCGTCGGCTACTGGATCTTCTCCACTGCGCACGAGATGTCGCAGCGGATGAACGACGAGCTGGCCGACCTGGACATCACCTTCCGCCAGTGGGAGGTGCTGGGCTGGCTGTCGTTCTTTGGCGAGATCTCGCAGGCCGACCTGGCGAAGGGCATGCTCATCGAGCCGCCGACGCTTGCCGGCATCCTCGATCGGATGGAGCGGGACGACTGGATTGAGCGCACGCCCGACCCGGCCGACGGCCGGCGGAAGATCGTACGCCCCACCGACCGCGTGGAGCCGGTCTGGAGCAAGATGGTCGAGCGGGCCCGCCGCGTCCGCTCCGAGGCGACCGCCGGCATCTCGCCCGCCGATCTGGAGACCACGCGAAAGACTCTGGAGCAGATGCGCCGCAACCTGGCGGGCGACGAGCGGATTGACATCGTCGAGAAGCGGGCCCGCGAGCAGACCGACTGAGGTCGGGCCGGCGTCCCTTCGTTCGTTCCCGCCCGGCGGTTGCACTCCCAGTCGATGCGCAGAAGATGAGGGGCCCTTCCGTCACCCCGACTCGCGAGACCCACTATGTCCCGTTCTGGCGCGATCACGTTCAAGGGCAACCCGATGACCCTCGCCGGCGACGCCGTCGCCGTTGGTCAGCAGGCGCCCGACTTCACGCTGCACTACTTCGCGGACGGCATGCAGAGCATCACGCCGGCCGATCTCGCCGGGAAGCCGACGCTGCTGAGTGTGGTGCCCTCGCTCGACACGGGCGTCTGCGCCATCCAGACCAAGAAGTTCAACGACGAGTTGGCCGGCATGGGCGACGCGATCAACGCCGTGACGGTGAGCCTCGACCTGCCGTTCGCGATGAACCGGTTCTGCGGCGCCGAGGGCATCACCAACATGAAGGTGGGCAGCGACTACCAGGAGCGGACCTTCGGCAACCACTGGGGCACGCTGATCGAGGAGCTCAAAATCCTCTGCCGGGCCGCGTTTGTAATGGACGCCACAGGCAAGCTCACGCACGTTGAGTACGTTGGCGAAGTCACCAACGAGCCGGACTACGACGCGGCCCTCGCCGCGCTCAAGGCCCTGCAGTAGCTTCCCGTCCCAAGGACCGATGCCGCCACTCTCGCAACGACTCCTGGCCGAGTGGCTCGGCACGTTCGCCCTGGTGTTTGCCGCGGTCGGCTCGGCGATGGCGGGCGAGGGGCTCTTGGGGCAGGCGCTTGCCAATGGGTTGGTGCTATCCGTGCTGGTGGCGGCGTACGCCGGGGTGAGCGGCGCCCACTTCAACCCGGCGGTGACGCTGGCGTTTTGCACGGTTGGCCGCCTTGCGTGGCGGGATGCCGCTCCTTACTGCCTCACGCAGATGCTCGCCGCGGCGGCGGCCGCCTATGCTCTTGCGAAGCTGTACGCAGGCACTAGCGGAACGACGCTGGCCGCGGGCGCCGCTTTGGCCGCCGAGGCGACGCCGGCGGTAACCGTGGTCATCGGCGAAGCGCTGATCACCCTGCTGTTGATGGTCGCCATCTACGGCACGATGATCGATACCCGCGGCGCAGGCGGCCTAGCCGGGGCACCGGCGGGCGGCGGGGCGAAGATCGGCGCCTTCGGCGTCGGCTTCGCCGTGGCGACGAACATCCTGACGCTCGGGCCGCTGACCGGCGCCTCGATGAACCCCGCCCGATCCTTTGGCCCGGCGCTGGTTCGCGGCGACTTCGCGTTACACTGGTGTTACTGGGTCGGACCCATCGCCGGCGCCCTGGCCGGCGCTTGGCTTTACGAAACAACCCTGCTGCGAGACGCCCCCCATGTCGAGGCTGACCAGGACTAACGCCGCAATCGCGTCGATGGTCCTGCTGCTCGGCATCGCCACGTTGACGCGGGCGCTCGACGTGCGGTCCCTGTCGCTGCCGCTCCGATCCGTCACGCTTGGCGACCCAAGCCTAACGGCCGGCATTCCGGGCGACGGGCCGCTGACCGACGAGCAGATCGAAGCCTGGCTCGCCGACCCCGCCAACCACCAGCCGCTCCGCCCCAAACTGCCGCTAGGCCTGGCAACCGACGCCGCCAACATCTCGGGCGTCGCCGAGAACCCACTCACGCGGGCGAAGATCGAACTCGGCCGGCAGCTCTACTTCGATAAACGCCTCTCAGGCGACGGCACAGTGAGCTGCGCAAGCTGCCACGCCCCCACGCACGGCTACAGCTTCGACACCCGGCTGGCGGTGGGCATCGGCGAGAAGCAAGGCACGCGGCACTCGCCGGTCTCGTACAACCGCATCCTGAGCCGCCACCAGTTCTGGGACGGCCGGGCCGGTTCGCTGGAGGAGCAGTCGCTCGGGCCGATCGCCAGCCCCATCGAGATGGGCAACACGCACGAGAACGTCGTCGCAACGCTCGATGGGATCCAAGGCTACAGGCAGCAGTTCCAGCGGATCTTTGCCGACGGCGTGACGATCGAGAACGTCGGCAAGGCGATCGCCACATTCGAGCGGGTGCTGGTTACGGGCCCGTCGCCGTGGGACCACTACGAGCGGCTCAAGCAGTTTGAGAAGGTGTACGAGGCGGACCTTGAGGAGATGGACCTCTTCCGCGAGGAAGACCCCGAGCTTGCCGAGTACTACGACGAGCTGCAGGCGGCCGCGGACGCCAACCCGATGAGCGACCCCGCCAAGCGCGGCGCCGCGCTCTTCTTCAGCCAGCAGGCGGGCTGCTCGCAATGCCACGCGGGGGCGAACTTCTCCGACGAGCTCTACCACAACCTGGGCATCGGCTACGATCGGCCGAAGGGCGAGCCCGACGCCGGCCGCTTTGCCGTGACGGGCGAAGACGAAGACCGCGGCGCTTTCAAAACGCCCACGCTCCGCAACGTCGCTCTCACCGCCCCGTACATGCACGACGGCTCGCTGAACACGCTGCACGACGTCGTTGATTTCTACTGGCGCGGCGGCCACATCAACCCGCACCAAGACGAGAAGATCGGCCTGCTCGATCTCTCGGGCATCGACCAGGCGGAGCTGGTCGAGTTCCTGCGGTCGTTGACCGGCAAGTTCCCCACGGTCGAAACCGGCCGGCTGCCGCAATGAGCGATCGGTTGTTCGATGTCGTCGTCGTCGGCGCCGGGGCGGCGGGCATGCTGGCGGCCGCTCGGGCGGCGCAGCGGGGGCTCTCCGTCGTGCTCTTGGAGAAGAACCGCAAGGCGGGCGTCAAGATCCTGATGTCCGGCGGCACGCGCTGCAACCTCACCCACGCCACCGACCGCCGCGGCATCGCCGACGCCTTCGGCAAGCAGGGCCGGTTCCTGCACTCGCCGCTGGCGTCGTTCCCACCCGAACGGGTCGTCGAGCTCTTCGAGTCGCTCGGCGTGGCGACCAAGGTGGAGTCGACCGGCAAGGTCTTCCCGGTCAGCGATCGGTCGCTCGACGTGCAGCGGGCGATGCTGCGACTTCTCGAAGACTCCGGCGCCGAGCTGCGGCTCGCCAGCCCCGCGACGGCGATCGAGAAGACGGGCGACGGTTTCGTGGTCCGCACCGCGACGGGCGACCTCGCCGCCCGCCGTGTGATCCTCACCGTCGGCGGGCAGTCCTACCCCGGCTGCGGCACCGTGGGCGATGGCTATCCTTGGGCGAAGGCGTTGGGCCACCGCATCGTCCCCACGCGGCCCGCGCTCACGCCGCTGCTGAGCGACGCGGCATGGGTGCACGAGCTGAAGGGCGTCACGCAGCCCGACGCGCTGATCGCCATCGGGCCACGCGGCGCGAAAGCGATTGAGCGGCGGCGCGGTTCGCTGCTGCTGACGCACTTCGGCCTTTCGGGCCCGTTGGCGATGAACCTGAGCCGCGTGGTCACCGAGCGGCCCGACGCGGGCGATTGGGTCGCCGCCGTTGACTTCGCTCCCGAGGTTGGCGAGGAGCAGCTCTCCACGGAGCTCGCAAGCGGCGGCCGGCACACGCTGTCGGTGGTCGATCGGCTGATGCCCCGTCGGCTGGCGGAGGCGACGCTCGAAGGCGCGGGCGTGCCCGCCGACCGTCGCGGCGCCGAGCTCTCCAAGCCCGAACGCCGCCGCGTGATCGACGCCGTGAAGCGGCGCCCGATCCCCATCACCGGCACCCAGGGCTTCAAGAAGGCCGAGGTCACCGCCGGCGGCGTCGACCTGCGGGACGTCGACAGCAAGACCATGCAGAGCCGCCGGACGCCCGGCCTGTTCTTCGCCGGCGAGGTGCTGGACCTCGACGGCCCCATCGGCGGCTACAACTTCCAAGCCGCTTTCAGCACCGGCTGGCTGGCTGGCGAGAACGTCTGAAGCCCGAGACGGTCGCCGACCTTTGGCCGCGGAGCGCTTCCGAGCGTGCTCACACGGCCACCAGTTCGTGACTCTCGCGGTCGACCGACGCGTCTTCACCCCAAGCCGACCCCGCGGCTTCGCCCGGCATGGTCGTCTCGGTCGCCTCTGCCCACGGCCATTCCAGATCGGCGACCGGGGCGCCGAGACGTTGCGTCGTCGCCTTCGGCTTGGTCGCGACCTCTTCCCGCACCTCGGCCTGGAGCTTGCGGACCAGCCCGGCGATGTACGGGTCGGCCCACGGCAGCATCTCACTGGGGCGAGTCCGCGACTCGCTCTCGGGCCGGGCCGGGTTGGGGCCGAAGCCGGTCTCGGTGGGAGCATCAACAACAACAACGCGGCAGCGGATGGTTCGTGCAGTAGCCATGAAATCCCTTTCGAAGAAAAGTGGCGATCGTTGATTCGAGTAACGGTGGTTTCTGAGCAAGCGGCCGAGCAGCCGGTCGTTCGGCCCGTGGCGGGCGTCGCGTTGACCAGGCGACTCGTCCTGACCGACGCCCCCCGCGTCGACCGGAAGCCACTTACGCAGCGGCCGTGCCAATCGGGATCGCGACCCCGAGAATCCCGAATATCGAGTCGCAACACGTTGCCGAGACGCGGCTTAAGCGAAGTTGCTCGTTCGGCGAATCGGGCTAAAGAATCGCCCGAGGCCACGCAACCGGTAACCGTTGCAACCGCTTCTGAAAGCCGGTGTCAAACTGGCGAAGCAGGCGAACCGGCGCGGGCGCTCGCGTCGAGCACGCCTTGCATGTGCTCGATGGCCCGTTCCAGGTAGGGGTCGAAGAACTCCGGCAACGCTGACTCCGGCGCGCCGTTTTCGCTTGGTTCGCGCGACGCTTCCTCGGCATCGTCGTTCGCTTCGTCGGCGGAAGACGGCGCCGCGTTCAAGTCGCGCTCGCGGCGCTGGCGGAGCAGCTCTTGCTTCTCGTCGTCGGAGAGCACCACCTCCATGCCCTCGTTCGGCGTCACACCCCAAGGCGAGTCGTCGGGCGTCTCGGGCGAACGGTGGATGTTCACGCCGCTCGGGCGCCAGTAGCTGGCGGCGGTGAGCTTGAGCAGCCCGTCGGTGGGCGTCAGCGGGATGAGCCGCTGAACGGTCCCCTTGCCGAACGACCGCTCGCCGATCACGACCGCCCGACCGTGGTCTTGCAGGCACGCGGCGACGATCTCGCTGGCGCTGGCGCTGTTGCCGTTGACCACCACCGCCAGCGGTAGGTCGAGCCACGGCCCGCCGGCCGACGCGAACGCCTCGAGCCGCTCCTTGTCGCGGCCACGCGTTTCCACAATCGGCGTGCCGGTCGGCAGGAAGAGCCCGCTGACGTCCACCGCCGAGTCGAGCGGCCCGCCGGGGTTGTCGCGAAGGTCCAGCACGACCGCCTCCACGCCGTCGCCGGTCAGCTTGGGCAGCAGCTCGCGCAGCTCGCGGAAGGTCTGATCGCCGAAGGTGGTGATCCGCACCAACGCCACACGCTCGTCCTGCTGGAGCTTGTGCCGCCACCGGCCGTCGGCGAGGCGTCGGTCGCCGACCACGGTGGGGATGGTGATCACGTCGCGGACGATGCGGAGCTCAAGCGGCGACTCGGCGGCGTCGCGCTCGATGGTCACCGACACCGGCTCGCCGACCGGGCCGCGCATGGTTTCGCGCACCTTGTCGTTGTCCCAGCCCAGCGTCGGGGCGCCGTCGACCGCCACGATCCGATCACCCGCCAGCACGCCGGCGCGGGCAGCGGGGGAGTCCGGCTCGGGAGTCAGAACGGTCAAGACGGGCGGCTCGCCCGTGAAGTGGAACCGCACGCCCACGCCGCCAAAGTCGCCGGCGATGCTCTCCCGCAAAAAGTTCGCCTGCACCGGCGGCAGGTACCGCGAGTGCTCATCGCCGCGTCGACGCAGCACGTCGACCATACCCCTGAGCGCGCCGGCCACCAATTCCTCATCCGCCGGGCGGTCGAGCGCCCAAGTGTCGATCTCCTGGTACGCCTCGGCGACGTATCGGGCGCTCGGGTTGCGGGCGTTCCGAGCCGCGCAGATCACCGAGAACAGCAGCGTGGCGATGAGCAGCGTCAGGTTGCGGCGGGGCATGGAGCGAAACGGCTGTTGGCTAACTGCGAAACGTTGGCGGTCTGCCAGCTTACTGCCAACTGCCAACCGCCAACAGCCAACCGCCTTCGCGTTTCGTCCCTCACGCCCGGCGGAACTTCTGCAGCTTGGCCCGCAGGGCGGCGTTGGCGGGTGAGAGCTCGTCTTCCGGCAGCGACGAGTGCGGCGTGACGCCAACGGGCTGGTCGGCCGGTTCGCCCGCGGGCTCGGCAAGCGGCTCCGGCGGGGCCACGCCGTTGGTGGCCGGCTTGGCTGGCGTGACCACGGGCGCCTCGACCTGTGCCGGTTCAGCCTCGTCGGTCTGGGGCTCGGCGCTCTCGGCTTTGGCGATCTGGGGCTCGGCGGTCTGGGGCTCGGCGAGCACCGACGCTTCGATTCCTGTCACATCCTCCGGCCTGGCGGCGGCGCCGGGGGCGAAGAACCGGCCGAGCGGGCCGCACAGGATCGCCGGCAGCATCACCAGGTCGCCCACCAGCGCGGCGCCAAGCATGGTGATCATCAGGCAGCCGAACTCCTGCGTCGGCGTGAACGTGCTGGTGGCGAAGACCGCCAGCCCCAGCCCGGCGATGAGCGTGGTCTGCGTCATCGCCACGGCGCAGCGATCGAACGCCAGCATCGTGGCGCTCCGCCGGTCCATGCCGCGAACAATGCCGCGGCGGAACCAGGTGAGGAAGTGGATGGTGTCGTCCACCGCCACACCTAGGGCGACGCTGGCGGTCATCATAATGCCGATGTCGATCTTGATCCCCAGCCAGCCGAGCGAGCCGAAGACCGTGACCACCGGGAAGAGGTTGGGGATCATCGAAACGATGCCGCCGCCCGGGCTGCGGAGCACGACCACCATGACGCAGGCGATCAGCAGCGTGGCGTAGGCGATGCTCACGCCAAGGCTGGTAAGTAGCTCGCGTTGGGTCTTGTAAACCAGCGGCACGATGCCCGTGTAGCAGGCGGTCAGCGAGGCGTCGGTGGTTGAGGCGACCATCAGCTCGGCCCGCCGCTCCGCGGTCTCGGCGCCCGGCGTGGGCAGCGTGACGAGCGTCGCGTCGTCGCCGGCGATCTCCTTGACCGCCGCGGCGCCTTCGGGCGAGAGCGTCACCACCGCGTCGAGCGACGCCAGCGTCTTGCGGTAGGCGTCGCGCTTATCGCCGGGGTCGGTCAGCTTATCGAGCGCGATCTTCGCGAGCTTCCCGCGGCGCCACGTCACGCCGCTCTCGCGTAGCACTTCGTAGAGGATCTCGTCGTCGGACGGCGTCGCCGCCTGAGCGTCGATCGGCTGAGCATCGATCGACTGGGAATCACTCGACGCGGCGTCGGCCGCCGGCGTGTCGACCACCACGGCGATGCGCGAGCCAACCAGCGACTTCTTCGCCTCGTGCAGCGTGGCCGTCAGCTTGTCCCGCAGTCGATACACATCGAGCACCGGCTCAACCTGCTCCTGCAGGTCGACCACAAACAGCCCGTAATCCATCTCGCCGCCCTGGCCATCGCCCAGCGCGGCGACGCGGGCGCTCACCCGCCACAGCTCGCGTGGATCCGTCGCTAGCCCCTCGCGCGGCTTCTCAGTGACCAAGTACTCCGCCAACGCCTCACGGTTTTCTTCCAGCGCCTTGCTGATGGTGAAGTCCGTGGCGCGGCGTTCGATGCCGTTGTTCGTTTCCCGCTCTTCGGGGCCGAAAGTCGCGGCGCTCATCGCGCGGCTGACTTGCGGCAGCGCTTCGATCCGCTGCTGGATCCGCTCGACCATCCGCAGCCGCTCGTACATGGTCATGCGGTAGGTGGGGCCGTCGTCGCTCCGCTCCTCCGGCCCGCGGCGGTGCTCGGCGCCGAGCGTGACGATCAACTCCATCGGCACCAGGTTGCCCAGGTTGCTCTCGAACCACGCGTAGTCGTGGATGAGCTTCGTGTCACGGTCCAGCAGCTTGAGCAGGCGGACTTCGCTATCGGTCTTGGTCAGGCCGTAGGCGAAGCAACCCATCGCCGCGATGCAGGCGACGGCCGTCAGGTTGTGGCGTTGCGTGACGAACGCGGCGAACGACGCCGCCCACGGGGGCAAGGCGCCGCCGTGCTGTCGCTTCGGCTTCTTCGGTTTCTTGTCGCCCGGCAGCTTGGGCGGGAACAGGTGCAGGCAAATCGGCAGGATGGTGATCAGCACGCCCACTGTCGCCAGCACGCCGGCCGCCGAGAAGACGCCGAACTTGCGGATGGGAACAATCTCGCTTGTGCCGAGCGACCCAAGCCCCACGGCCGTGGTCAAGGCGGCGAGCGCACACGGGCCGAAGCCAATCTTCACTCCGCGTTCTGCGGCGCCGGTGACGCCGCGGGCGTCGCGCTCGTCGCGGTAGTAGTTGACGATGTGAATGGCGCCCGACAGGCCCAGCACGTACACCACCGCCGGCATCGACATCAGGATGGCGTCGACCGTGCCCAGGTGCTTCGCTTCGTAACCAAGCAGGTTGATCTCGGCGACGCCGTACCAGTAAACGATCGCCAGGCTCACGCCGGCGCTGATGCCCGAGACGCTGAACACAAACCAGGTGAGCCGCACGCTGCGGAAGCACCAGAACGACAGGGCGAATCCGACAATGCCGGAGAACGCCGCCAGCCGCAGCAGCGTCTTCTCTCCCTCGATGTCAATGGTGACGTTGTCCACCGGCGGGCCGCCGAGGTGAACGGCGTCGGCCTGGATGCCGACCACTTCTTCCACCACCTCGCTGATCCGCTCCACCGCTTTGCGCATGCGGACGTTGTTGTCCGTCACGTACTTGTTCAGGTACGCCAGCGAACAAGTAACGCGCGATTGATCGATGCGCGAGCGGACCTCGTCCGCGTTGAGATCGAGTTCTGCGAGCGACTCAGCGTCGACGGTAGGCGGTCCAACCAACGCGCCCTCAAGCCGGCGGATGGCGGCGACGCGGGTGAGGTTGGAGGGCTCCTCGGTTAGCGACGCGATCTGATCCGGGCCGGTCAGGATCCGCGTGAACAGCGGTTGGCCGAGGTCGTCCTTCTCGCGGTTGAGCTGATCGACCACGAGGGCGATCGTCTCATCCTCGGCAAGCGTGCAGCCGTCCCAACTGACCAGCACAAACTTGGCGCCCACAAAGTGCTGGGCGAACCACCGCAGGTCGGTCGACTCCGGGTAGTCCTTCGGGAGCCAGTCCTCGGCCTTGTTGACGTTGGTCTCAAGGCCCTTGCGGACGCCGCGTGGGACGAAGCCCAGCACGAAGATCACCGCCATGGCGATGAGCAGCCAGTGCGGCAGGCCCCATCGCTTGCGGTCGAGAAAAGACGGGTCGGCAGGCGGGGGTGCGGTGGTGTCGGACATGGCGGGGATGCGGTCCTCGGCCGCACGATCAACAGCCTACCCCCCGCCGGCGCCACGGTCTACGCCGTCAAGCTCGGCACAACGCCCATTACCAGTAGAAATCGAGGCCTGTGCTCAACCCGTGGTAAAAGATGTCGCCTGTACTGTTTACACGGGCGTCGTCCGGCTGGAAGTCCAGCTGGTGCGGCGCCAGCGCCACGTGCGTCACGTACATCATCCGGTATCCGGTCCGCCACGAGATGTTCGGGCGGAGATGCAATCGGCCGATGACGGACAGCTCGCCGAGCATGCTGATGGTGTCGGTGCGGTTCGAGTTGGAAGAGGAGATGTCGTCGATCACGTCTCCGGTGTCGCCTTCGGTGTAGGACAGGCCGGCTCGTGTCTTCAAATCGTTAGCCAAGGCGGCGAGCTTGCCGGTGGTTGTCAGGCTCCAACGAGAGCCCTGGTAGGCACAGGCGAAGCCGCCCTGCACGCCGAACATGTCATTGCTGGTACGGACGTCGTAGAGGCCGTTGGCGCCGGTGGGGACAAACGCGTTCGCGAAGATGTTGTCCGCGGACCAAGCCACGTTTTCGGTAAGGTCGATGTACCGCAAGCCGCCGAGGAACTTGTAAGTGAGTCCCGAGTTAGCGCGGCGGACCCACTCGCCGGTGGGCATCAGCTCCATCCGGTCGCGGTTCAAACGCGTCGAGATCACGTAGTTCATCTCGAAGCTGTTGATTCGGCTGTCGTACTGGATCGCCATGGACTCGGCGCCGTCGAACGACTCAAGCGCGTTCAGGTCCGTGCCCGTCAGCACCTGCATGCCGGTGCCACCGAGGGTAGGGTCGATCGCGGTGACCACTTCCGAGTTCTGCCCGTACTCACCGCCACCGAAGACAGTGAACTCCGCGGAGTGGTCGCGGTTGTCGTTGTCACGGAACAAGAAGCGTCCGAGCGTGAAACGGACGGAGCCCTCGCGGCCGGGGGTGCTCCGGCCGAGCGAGAGGTTGCGGTTGGACTGGCTGAAGCCGGCGATGGCGCCGGTTGGTCCCAAGAGGATGGTGCCGTCGCCGGCCAGGATCAGTCGCTGGCGGTTCCACTGCCGGACCATGGCGACCGCCTCGGCTTGGCAGTACCAGTAGCCGCGGTCAAGCCAAGTGCCGGTCGTTTCTACGGGCGCGATGGCGTCCGGCAGTTCGTACCCGTTTGCGGCGGGGCCAAACTGAGCCGGCGTGCCAGAGAGGATGCTGGCGTCTGCCGGCGGGGTGGGCGTGAGTTCGATATTGGGCGCGGGCGTTGCGTCCATCGACATGGGCGCGGGCATGCCGGTCGGCGCCGGCAGCTCTTGAGCCCACAAGCCTCCGTTCGTCAGCAGCAAGCCTGCCAACGCGAACGCCCGCATCGCAATCACGGTTGTCTTGGCCACGGATTTCCCCCTCCACATTGGCCTCATGCTCGCCGCGGGGCGGAAGATTCTTCTCCCCCGTCCGGACGCCAATCCTTCGGCGGCCGGCAGTAGCGCCCCGAGCGGTGCGCCCACGGCGCCCCACCTGTGGGTTGTTCATCGACGCCGCACGACCGGCAGTACAGTAATTGCCGCTAGAATCGACAGAATGACCCCAGCCGGCACAGGCCGCACCATTTAACACACGCCGTGGCGCCAGCAGGCCATGCCGGTAGAATGACGGGCCGTTTCCGTGCGCACCTCGCCCCCCTTTTTGGCGGCGTGCCGCGCGTGGCGCCGCGAGGCGCCACCAACCTCCTTGCGACGAAAGCCGCGACATGGCTGTCGACCCCTACGCGTTCTGCCCCTGCGGCAGTGGCAACAAGCTCAAGTTCTGCTGCTCCGACCTGGCGGCGGACATCGACAAGATTCAAACGATGATCGAGGGCGATCAGCCCCGCGCTGCGCTCCGGCACGTGGATCAGACGCTCGCCAAGTCGCCGAAGCGCGAGTCGCTGCTCGATCTGAAGGTGCGCATCGAGCTCATGCTGGACGATGTGGAAGCCGCCGCAACGACCGTGGCGGAGTTCCTGGAGGTCGGCCCCGAGAACCCCACCGCCCACGCGCAAAACGCGGTGGTGCAGGCGGCGTCTCGCGGCGGCCGCGCGGCGGTGACGCCGCTGCAGCAGGCGCTCGCCCTGGTTGAAAAAGAGATGCCCCGCCAGGTGCTGCAGGCGATTGGCGCCGTGGCCCAAACACTGCTGGCCGAAGGCAACGTGCTGGCGGCTCAGGCGCACCTGTGGCTGTACCAAGGCGTCGCCGGCCCGGAGAGCGGCGCCCTGGAACTGCTCTACCGGCTCAACCGCATGGACGACATGCCGCTGCCGTTCCGCGAGCAGTGGTACATGCGACCCGCCGCCGAAGGCCACCCCGGCGAGACCGACCACCACCGCGCCCAGTGGTACGCCAGCTCCGGCCGCTGGCTGCCAGCGGCGCAGGCGCTCGATTCGCTCTGCAGCCTCTACCCGGACGAGCCGAGCTTCGCCTACAACCGCGGCCTGGTCTACGGCTGGCTGGGCGACCTGCCGCGGCTGGTGGCGGGCATGCACCAGTTTGCCGCCAGCCCCGGCGTGCCGCGCGAAGAGGCCGTTGAGGCCGAGGCGATGGCGTTGCTCATCGACCCCACGCTGCAGGACCCGCCGATCGATGTGGTGCGGGTTGATTACCCCATCGCCGACGAGGGCGCCATGCTCGCGGCGTTGGGCGCCGACGACCGGGTGTTCGAAGTGCCCGTCGACCCGGAGCAGGCCGCCGCGGAAGACGGACCGCCGCCGCGGAAGATGTTCGCGTTGCTCGACAAACCGCTGCCCGAAACCGGCGCGGACATCACCCGCGACCGGGTGCCCAACGTCTTGGGCATGCTTACCTACTACGGCCGGCAAACCGATCGGCACGAGCGGCTCTCGTTCACCCTGGACAAGGGAGACGGCTACGAGTCGGCCCTGGCTCTGCTGGGCGAAGTGACCGGCGGCTCGTTGCAGGACACCGATGGCGAGGAGCGACTGGGCGCCTCGAACGTCGCCGAGCAGGTGCTGAGCTGGCGTTGGCACTTCCCGCCCGACACGCCGCCGGCGCTCCGCCGTGAGCTGCTCAGCGAGCAGCGCCGCGAGGCGATCCTCACCAAGTGGCCCGAAACGCCCCGACACGCGTTGGGCGACAAGTCGCCGCGTGAAGCGGCGAAGGACACCGCGGGCGACCCCGCTCTGAAGCTGCGGCTCGAAGCCCTGGTGCTGCTGCTTGAGCAGGGCCGCAAGAACCACAAGTACGGCGAGACGTTCGCGGAGTTGCGTCGCGAACTCGGCCTTGAAGAACTCGGGCCGATCGACGCCTCGACGGTCGACGTGTTGATGACCCCACTCGGTCGGCTGACGCGGATCGATCTGAGCGCGGTGAGCGACGACGATCTGGAGAAGCTCTACCGCAAGGCCTCCTTGGCCGCCGCCGACGCCGCTGTGGCCCACACCGCCCGCGAGGCGCTCCGCCGTCCGTCGCTCGCCGAGAGGATCCCGTACCGCGAAGCGTACGATCGGTTGCTGATGCTGGAGGACGACAACCACAAGGCGCTCGAGCTGGTCGAAGAGGCCCGCCAGATGGCCGACGCACGCGGTGAGTCCAACGCGGCTTGGGACTTGATGGAGCTGGAGCTGCACGTGCTGGAGAACGAGCCCGACAAGGCGCACGCGCTGCTCGAGCACCTGCGGGACGAGCACGGCAAAGAGCCCGGGGTTGCCGAGCAGATCTACCAGTTGATGTACGCCTTGGGGGCGTTCCGCGAGGGCGAGGAACTCCAGCCCGGCGCCGCGATGCCCGGCACGCCTTTGCCGGGCGCCGAGCCGGCCAGCTCGCTCACCGCCGAGCCGGAGCCCGCCACCACCAGCGGCATCTGGACGCCCGATAGCGAAACCGGCGGCGGCGGCAAGAAGCTGTGGACGCCTACCTAGTTCGCACGACTACCCCCAATGCCTGACCCCGCCGCCAGCCAAGACGACCATCGGCTGATGGCCCGCGCGGTGGAGCTGGCCAAGCGTGGCGTGGGCCGCGTTGAGCCGAACCCCATGGTCGGCTGCGTGCTCGCTCGCGAGGGGCGAATCGTTGGCGAGGGCTGGCACCAGGAGTTTGGCGGCCCGCACGCCGAGGTCCACGCCCTCCGCGCCGCCGGCGATCAGTCACGCGGCGCCACCGCCTATGTCTCGCTGGAGCCGTGCTGCCACACCGGCAAGACGCCGCCTTGTTCGCGCACGCTGATCGACGCCGGCGTGGCCCGCGTAGTGGTCGCCGTTCGCGATCCGTTCCCTAAGGTCGATGGCGGCGGGCTTGCGGAGCTTGAGCGTGCTGGCATCGAGGTCATCGTCGGCCCCGGCGAGGCGGCCGCCCGCGCGGTGCTCGCCCCCTACCTCAAGCTGATGACCAACGGCCGGCCGTGGGTGATCGCCAAGTGGGCCATGACGCTCGACGGCAAGATCGCCACGCGCACCGGCGACAGCCAATGGATCAGCGGCGACAAGTCGCGTCGAGCCGTCCACACGCTCCGCGGCCGGGTCGACGCCGTTATCGTCGGACGCGGCACGGCGCTCGCCGACGACCCGCTGCTCACCGCAAGACCGCCCGGCCCGCGGACGCCCACCCGCATCGTGCTCGGCTCACCACAGCCGGGTTGCCGGCTCATCGAAACCGCCGCCGAGGCGCCGGTGCTCCTGGTCGCCGCTAGCACCCACGAGCAGCAGCAGCTTGCGTGGGCGAGCGACGCGGGCGCCGAGGTGCTGCTGATCGAAGGCGAGAGCCAAGCCGAGCGGATTACCCGCACGCTCGAGGAACTCGGCCGGCGCCGGATGACCAACGTGCTGGTCGAAGGGGGCGCCGGCGTGCTGGGCGCCATGCTCGACGCCCGGCAGATTGACGAGGCTCAGGTCTTTATCGGCCCCAAGCTCTTCGGCGGCGAAGGGGCGCCATCGCCCGTGGCCGGCGTGGGCGCCGAGCGACTTCGCGACGCGTTGGTAGCCGCAAGAATCGAGGTTGCGGAAAGCGGCTCCGACGCGTATTTGCGGGCATTCTTCGGGGACTAACTTGTCCCTGTGTATCCGATTTAACGCTTGCCGCCCGGCGACCGCCTAGCTTCAATACTCGGATCAGCCATACTGTCCTTGACCATCACGGCGGTAACGCCCCATCTACGGAGAACTTAGATCATGAAAGCACTTCAACTGTCACTCGCTCTGCTCGCGCTTGTCGCGGTTGGCTGCGGTGAGATTGCCACGACCATCAGCGAAGGCGTCGACGTCTCTAACGCCTCTGCCGAGGGCACAACCTGCCCAGCCGGCTGCAGCAGCTGCCCCGCAAGCGCTGCCAGCATGGGTGAGGATGAGTGCTGCGGTTCGTGCAAGGGTGACGACCTGACGGTCAGCGCCGAGGCCGACGAGTGCTGCGGCTCCTGCAAGAGCGAAGACCTGACCGTTAGCGCCGAGAAGGGCGAGTGCTGCGGGACCGACGGCGAGTGCTGCAAGAGCGACGACTTGACCGTCAGCGCTGAGAAGGACGAGTGCTGCGGTTCGTGCAAGAGTGAAGAGGTGACGACCGTCAGCGCCGAGGCCGACGCCGATGCCACCAAGTGCTGTGGCGCCGACGGCGAATGCTGCAAGAGCGAGGACAGCGAGACGGCTCACGCGCACGATCACGACGACGCCGACCACACCCACGGCCACGCCGAGGAGAAGGTCGAGGCCTGATCGCCAAACGCAGCGAGCGATGACCCATCAAGAAGCCACGCCGGCCATGCCGGCGTGGCTTTTTTGTTGACGCGCGGCGTTACTCGACGAGGTCGAGCGTCGCCCAGCAGCTCGGGTCTTCGTCCACCGGAAACTCCACGCCGTTGGCCAGCGTCTGCAGGCCGAGCTCGCGGTCAAGCACCTGGTAGTGGAAGCCAAGCGTGTTGTGCTGCGACGGGTCGAACCCGCCCAGCGCGGCCGCGGGGATAAAGCCCAGCATCGCGTAGCCGCCCTGCTGCTGCTTGGCGCCCACCTGCAGCAGGCTCGGCCGGATAGGCGGGGCGTTCTCCCGAGCGCGGTTAATGAGCAACTGCTCCGCCACGGGCTCGGCGTCGCCCCGGCCGCCGCCGGCCGGCAGGAACGAGAAGCGGTGGCAGAACTTGCTCGCCCGGTGGATGTTGTGCGTAGCCCGGGTGTCGATCCAGAGCTGCAGCCCGTCGCTGTCGTCCGCCCGCGACTCCCGGCACCAAACCGGCTGGCTCTTGCCCGTCACCTTGAGCGTGAAGGCGAGCCCTTCGTCGTCCCACGCCAGGCGGAAGTCGGCGAACCGGCGTTCCTGGCTCGCCGTGCCCGCGTCCAGCGACGCCAGGTCCGCCAGCCGGTGCTCCTCACCGAGCGCAACGCCACGCTTCGACCAGATCGGCTGCTTCCGCCGCAGCGGCAGCGCAAAGCGGAACAAGAAGCGGGGCGCCAGCAGCGTGTTTTCGGTCGGTTTCGCGAGCGGGTCCATGCCGGGGCTTCGTGGGGAGGGAATCGGCTGGCAGGGGGTGGTCGATCGGCGGATCTGCGAGAATAACGTGGTACTCACCCAACGCCAAAGGCCCCTCCATGCCGTCTCGCTTGCTCACGCTGCTAATCCTCCTCGCCCTCGCCGCCTCGCCGCGCGCCGCCGCGTGCGCCGAAGAGCTTCCGCCCGCCCGCGAGGAGTACCTGGGGCGCCGCATCGCGCGGACCATGCACTACTTCGGCGCCCCGTGGCTAGTGCGGGAGTCTCGCGACCGCGAGGAAGAGCCGGCGAAGCTGATGCAGGCGCTCGACATCGAGCGGGGTCAATCGGTGTGCGACCTGGGCTGCGGCAACGGGTTCTACACGCTCAAGCTCGCGGAGCGCGTCGGCCCACGCGGCACGGTTTGGGCGGTGGACATCCAGCCGGAGATGCTCGAGCTGCTCACTGATCGGGCCTCGGACCGCGGCTTCGAGAACCTCAAGCCTACGATCGGCGGCTTCGCCGACCCGAAGCTCCCGGCCAACGCCCTCGACCTCATCCTGCTCGTGGACGTCTACCACGAGTTCTCGCACCCGGTCGAGATGTTGGCCGCGATGCGCAACAGCCTCAAGCCAAGCGGGCGTGTGGCGCTGGTTGAGTTCCGCGAGGAAGACCCGGCGGTGCCCATCAAGCCGCTGCACAAGATGTCGCAGCAGCAGTGCCTGAAGGAGTACCAGGCGAACGGCTTGAAGCTGGTGGGCCAGTACGACGACCTGCCTTGGCAGCACGTGCTGTTCTTTGCGCGGGACGATTCGCCGCTGGACGCGGTTGAGCTAACGCCCTGGACAAAGCCCACGCCGTGACCGACGGGCGCCTTACCCCTGCGGCAACGATCACTCGGCGATGATCGCCAGCACCACAAAGACCATAACCAACACCAACGCAAAGACCCCTGCCAGGATCATGTTCACGCGCTTGCGGAGCGCTTCGCGCTCGGCCTTGGTAAGCGGCGGACGCTCGGGGCGGGGTGCTGGCGGCGCCGGGGCGGGTTCCTGCGGGGCGGGCGGCTCGGTAGCCGGGGCCTCGGCGGCGGCCGGTGTTGGTTCGAGCGCCGCCTCGACCGGTGGCGGCTCGGACTCCACGAGCGGTTCCGCCGACGGATCGGGCGACGGTGCAGGCTGAGGCGGCGGCTCGGCAATCGCCGGCTCGTCGGCCGCGGCTTCGGGCGTCGCCAGCTCAACGGCGTGGCCGCAGTGGGGGCACTCCACCTCGTGGCCGAGCCACTCGGCGCCGATGGCGAACGCCCCGCCGCACAGCGGGCACTCGAATTCTAGCTCGGCGTCGGGCATCGGCGTGGAGGGAAGGAGCGTGGCGAGCGCTAGGTGGCGTCGACCGGCGGCGGTAGACTTCTCGCTCGGCCGCGGGCCGCCTCTATCGTAGCTTCCGGTCGGCCTTCGGCGAAACGACGCCGCTCCTCCAAGCCAACGCGCCCGTCAACGATCGTGCCCGCCCGCCAACCCCACCGCCGCCAACCGGGCCGACGAAGAGGCGGCGGACGGGGCGGACGCAAGCCGCCCGGCGTGACCGCCACCAAGCTCAAGTCGGGCGACGGCTGGCTGCTGGTTCATCCGCGTTGCGCCGTTGAGCGGGCCGAGGACCTGGAGGAGGTCCGGCTGATGATCGACGCCGGTGAGCTGGACGTGGCGGTGGACGAGCTCCGCTGGCTGCTCTCCGGCTGCAGCGAGATGATGGCCGCCCACGTGCTGCTGGGCGACCTCGCGGTGGAGCAGGGGCCGGACGTGCCGCTGGCGCGGGGTCACTACGGCTTCGCGGTGGACCTGGGAGAGAAGGCGCTGCGCCACGCCCGGGCCGAGGGGCCGGCGCCCGCCGCGCAGCTCGCCAACCGCCCGCTGCACGAGGCCGCCCGCGGGCTGGCCGGGTGCTTCGAGAAACTCGGCCGGCCGGCCGACGCCGACGCCGTCGTCGCCAAGGTCCGCGGCTGGGACCCCGCCGACCCGCTGGGCGTCGCCGCGCTGGTGGACGACCTCCGCTCCGGCGGCCTGCCGGTGGTTAGCCTGTAAGCCCCGTCACGCCCGCCCCCACTCGGAACTCGACATGGAAGACAACGCCATCGCGATCGTCACCGGACTCCCCCGCTCCGGGACGTCGATGGTCATGCAGATGCTCAAGGCGGGCGGCGTCAAGCCTTACACCGACGGCCAGCGGGTCGCGGACGACGACAACCCCAACGGCTACTTTGAGCACGCTGCGGTCAAACGGCTGGCCAGTGACTCGAGCTGGATCGCCGACGCGGCGGGCCACTCGCTGAAGGTCATCGTCCCGCTGGTCGGCCGCCTGCCAACGGGCCCGCAGTACCGCGTGATTCTGGTCGAGCGTGACCTGGACGAAGTGATCGCGTCGCAGCAAACGATGCTCGATCGCTCAGGCCGAGCCGGCGCCGGTTTGCCGCCCGACCGCCTGAAGGCGCTGCTCGGTCAACAACTGCGTCTCGCTCGCCAGGGGCTTGAGTCGCGGGGCGACGTTGAGATGATCAGCCTCGATTACCGCGAGGCGATCGATCAGCCCGCAACCGCCGCCGAGACGATTGCGAAGCTGCTCGGCATCGAAGACGCCGCCGACGCCATGCAGGCGGCTGTCGCCCCGTCGCTTTATCGCAACCGCAAGCCGGGATGAGCGTCCGAGCCGCCCGCGGCTAGAAAGCGTCTTCGAATCCGGTCTCTCCGTTTCCTCGTGTGGAGAGCGTCTCGAACGCCACCAGGTCGGTTTCGCGCGTCAGTCCACGCAGCGACCCATCGGCAAAGCAGAACTGCACCACGCCCGGGTGCACCGAGCCGTAGTAGAGCCACATGGTGTCGTACACCTCGCCCAGGCCGCGGAAGTTGTTCTCGCGGGAAGGGTCGAGCCCGTGCGACGACGGGAGCGTCCCCCAGCCGGCCCACATGTTGGCCACAACTAGGCCGTCCGCAGTATCCGTAGTGTCTGGACGCAATGGGACCCTAGAGCCGATCGTGCCGGGCGCCTCGCCAAACATGATGGTGTTGGAGGTGCCGTCGGTAATCTGCCCGAGCCGCGTCTTGGAACGCGGGCCGAAGACGCCGATCAGGTCCTTGCTCACGCTCTGCGGACCGTAACCGATATCAAAGTCCAGTGTGGGCCCCATCCACCCCCAAACACCGGTGCAGCCCATGTAGTGAGTCTGTCCCATGTTGCCTGAGACCGCCTCCCAGCCTCTCGGGTCCATTTGAAAGATACCGCCTAGGTTGGTGGACCCAATCGCGTCGATGTAGCCAGACGCCGGTGGTCCCGGCTGCACCGACGGGCAAAGAAGCACCGACAGGTGCGTCTGGGCGATTGCCCAAGCGGGGTTCTTCTCAGCTCGGTCGTAGGCAATGTCATAGGCGCTTACGCCCACGTTCATCGCCGCGGTGAATTCATCGGCCACTGACGCCGCTTCAAGGTACGGCAACAGGAACGTAAAGACACCGGTCATCTGATGCTGACGGGTGTCGTCATTGTTGTCCTTGTCAATGTGTGGCCTGAAGGAGTGACGAGCCAGGTTGGTCGCAAGATACCCGGGTGGGAGCCGGCTGTTTGCCGACTCATAGTTGAGTGTCGCCAGACCGATCTGCCGGAGTTGGTTGCTGCAGATCGAACGCCGGGCGGACTCGCGTGCCGACTGCACCGCCGGCAGGAGCATCGACACCAGGATGCCGATGATGGCGATCACCACAAGCAGTTCGACGAGGGTGAAACCGCGTCGCGTACGCCGAGGCCGTGAAAGGTTCATCGCGGAGCCTTCGAGTTCAAATTGCGCGTGCCGGGAAGCCTGCGAGCGGGACTTGTCGCAAGCGGGTTCTTGTCCCGCGCGGGGAAGGGTGGCCTATTCGGGCGCTTGCGGGGGTGGGACGTTCCGTGGGCCGATCCTCAGCCGCATACTCTCGTCGGGCGGCGGCGTAGGGTTGTCGGGTTTCACGATCTTGGGGCGGTCGTCGCCGCAGCCCACCGCGGCCAGACCGACCGCGGCGGCCATGACCCAGCTCCACACCACGGGACGGGTTGAAGCTGGTCTTTGGTGGGCGTCTCGGGGGGTCATACTTCCGCACGCTCTCGTGATTCAACGCCTTGAGTCATCGACCGATCTTGCCAAGTTAGCCAACCGTCCCCTTGGCCCGCAACTCTGCCGCCATCGCCTTGTCCGCTCGGCCTAGCTGACGATAGGCCGTCGCCAGCGCCTGGTGAGCCGCGGTGAGCCGCGGCGCCTGCTTCACGCAAAGCTCCAAAGCCTCAACCGCTCCGCCGGCATCGCCCAACGCCAACAACGCCTTGCCAATGGTCAGGTGGGCCCGAGGGAAATGGTGCACCAGCTCCGCGGCGGTCAACGCCTTCTCCAGGGCCTGCTCGGCGTCGCCCGACTCGAGGCAGGCCCGCGCAACGCCGGCAAAGGCGACCGGGCTCTCGTTGTCGATCTCCAGCGCCTTCTCGAACGCGGCTTTCGCCTCCGCGTGCCGGGACATCGAGAGGTAGACCTCGCCCAGCTTGTTGTGCAGGTACGGCAGCCGCGGCTCGGAGACCATCGCCCGCTCCAGCAGCTCCAAGGCCGCCTCGGGATTGCCCTCCGCTAGCTCTAGGACGCCAAGCATCATATTGACGCGCGGGTGGTCCGGCGAGGCGTCCGCCAGCTTTTCCAGCGTCTCGCGGGCCGGCTTGCTGCTGTTCATGCCCACATAGCACGACGCCCGCATGAGCTGAACGGGGATCGACTGCCGCGTCGGCTCATCGAGCTGATCCAGTTCTCTGATTGCCTCCTTGTACATGAAGGCGTCGGCGAGCGACTCGGCCAAGTTCATCCGGTTGGACGTGACGGTGTTGCGAATCGCCTTCTCGG
Organism: Planctomycetota bacterium; assembly: GCA_039414355.1. Taxonomy (GTDB): domain Bacteria; phylum Planctomycetota; class Planctomycetia; order Pirellulales; family Lacipirellulaceae; genus JBCCQL01. The sequence continues at coordinate 34,747 of JBCDJN010000002.1, forward strand.
CGTCCTCGCTGGGGGCCTCGATGTAGCCCAGGTCGACGAACTGCCGCATCATCGCCTCGGCTTCGGCCGGGTCGAAGCGTTGGTCTGGCGGGTGCGTGCCGGCGTCGCCTCCGATCTCCTCCCAAGACTCGACGCGGTCAATCGTATCGGTCTCTTCGAGGACCTCGGCAAGCACGCGGCCCGGCATGTCTCGGCCGGCTGGCAGCCCCAGCAGGTGCAACACGGTTGGGGCGATGTCCAGGATGCTCGCCCCGTATAGCCGGCTGCCGGGGCGGAATCCCGGCCCACAGCCGGCGAGCACGCCGAACGGGCGGTGCCACTCCACCGGGCCCGACTTGCCCTCACGCGGGTCGGGCCGCAGGTGGTCGTTGTAGTAGCCGTGGTCCGACATCAGGATCACCGCCGTGTCATCGCCGGCGAGCGTGAGCAGGGTCTGCAGCAGCATGTCGTGGAAGCGATAGATGCCAACCATGCAGTGCTGGTAGGCGTCGAACTCCTCCTGCGAAACCTGCTCCATCTTGGGCGGGTGGTACGCCATGAACTCGTGGCCGAAGCGGTCGATGCCTTCGTAGTAGACGGCGCTGAAGTCCCAGTCGGTGCTGGCCAGCAGGTGCGTGGCGGCCGCGTGGATGGTGGCCGTTTGGGCGAGCATGCTCGCCAACCGGCCCACGCGATGGCCGGGCTTCTTGAGCAGCTCCGCCGCCTGCGGGATGAACGGCAGGATGGCCGTCTCGTCGAGCTCTTCGGGCAGCACACGCAGCGGCGCCAACTCGTCCGCAGCGTCTACCGGGTGGATACAGTTCGCCGGGAGCGGCGTCGCGGCGCCGTCCTTCACCTTGTACTGCTCGAACTGGTTCGAGACCATCACGCCGCGGATCGGCTCCGCCGGGTGCGAGGCGTACCAGCCCACCACGTTGGATCTCAGCCCCGACTGGCTAAGGATGTTCCAGACCGCTTTGCACTTGCGGCTCGTGCTGGCCGCGGGCTGCACGCCGGCGCCGTCGGGGTCGACCTCCGTGAAGCCGTGGATGCCGTGCTGTTGGGGGCGTTTGCCCGTGGCGATCGTGTTCCACAGCATGGGCGAGAGGATCGGCCGCGTGGTGGCCAGATTGCCCCACGCCCCACGCTCGAGCAGCTCGGCGGTGGTGGGCATCAATCCCCGCTCGATCAGCGGGTTGATGAGCTGCCAGTCGGCGGCGTCCCAGCCGATGAGCAGCACGCGAGCCGGCGAGTTCTCCGTGCGGCGACGCTGCGGCTGCATCAGCTCCGATCCCGTTGCTGACGGGCAGCGTCTTCCTTCTCACGGCGCTCGCGCAGGGCCGTGAGGCCAAGCGACCCTGCCGCAAGCAGCCCCAACGCGCCGGGCTCGGGGACAAACGCGCTTGGCGGTTGTTGATTGACGACGGCGCCAAAGTTCGCCCGCCACAGGGTGTAGTCGTCGATGTCGACAACGTTCAGGCTGTCGCCGTTCTCGTCGCCGCGACCGCCGAGGATATCATCCGTGCCGAGGTTGTCCCGCCACACCGTGTAGTCGGCCAGGTCGACAACGCCATCGTCGTTAAAGTCACCGGCGGCGCCGCGGTCGCCTGTTTCGATGCCAACGTTGAACTCGGTCTCATACGCCCAATCGTGCACGATGAAGGAGCCTTGCTCGTTGTTGATCGAAACCCTCAGCCACGCGTAGTGGAGATCCGTGCGTTGCGGGATCGGCACCAAACCCGAGGACAGGTCTGGGAAGCTGAAGCCGATGTAGGCGTTCTCGACGTTGTTGAACTGGGCGTTGGGGTGGTTGTCGCCGAAGGCCAACGAAGCGACGAACGTGTCGGGCTCCACGCTCGACGCGTCAACCAAGAACCCCGGCCCGAGGGCCCGCGCGTAGCCAAGATCGTTGAATCGATCGCCAACCACCCGCCCCGGGGCGAACTGCAGAAACACGCCCTGAAAATTGCCTTCGATTCCAACGTAGGGGTCGACGTAGTTGCGAACGAAGATGTCCGGGTAGTAGTCGGCGTTGAGGCCGAGCGCTTGGGAGGCCCCTTGCTGGATCACCAGGTCCTCGATCCCAGAGTAAACAACGATCCCCTCAGCTTCGGACGCGGCGCCAACGGCCGAACCGGCAGCCAGGGCGTAGGCGAGTCGGCGACGCCGCCGGGGCTCGTCTTGTGGGGCTTGTTGATCGTTGGGCAGCATCGCTCTTCCTGCTTTGGTCAGGGGCGCCGGTCGTTGCCGGCGGGAGTACTCGGAATGAAACGACAAGCGACCGGACGAGCCGGCCGCTTGCCATGGTGTTCACTCGTCAGCAAAGCGTCGCGGCGACGCCGATCACGAAGCCTTCTTGCGCGAACGCAAGGTCGCCAAGCCCGCGGCGCCGGCGGCGAGCAGGCCGAGCGCGGTCGGCTCGGGCGCCTGGCCGGCGGCGATGCCAACACCCGGCGTCGATTCGTAAGCCCAGTCCTTCACCACGAACGAGGCGATCGAGTTATCGACGCCAACTCGAACCCAACCGTAGTGGACGTCCGAGCCGATGTTGAAACTCAAACCGACGAAAGCGTCGGGAGCGTCGTTGAACTGGGCGTTGGGGTTGTTGCCCGCAAACGCCATCGAACCGAAGAACGTCGGGCCGACCGTGCCGGGGCTGATCTCGTCGCCGTCGGTGAGGGCGCTCACGTAGGCGTAGTTGTTGGGGCCGGCGTTGAAGCCAACCAGTTGGCCGCTGCCCAAAACCGAGGCGCCCTGGTAGGGCGTGCCACCAAAGAACGCGTTTTGAAGGGCGACGTCCGAAAACGTGTCGCCGTCCAGGTCGAGGAACAGCCGGTAGGGGTCCGGGAAGGGCGGGTCGACCGAAGGCAGATTGGTGATGTTTTTCAGGCCGGAGTAGACGATCGTGGGATCGGCGTCGGCTTGGTCGGCGGTGGCGGCCAGCGTGGCGGCGCCGGCGGCGAGCGAGTACGCGACCTTTCGCTTCGAGATCGAAGCGTTGGAAGGGCTATCCGCGGGATTGGTCTTCATGAGCGCTACTCTCGAGGCTGGGTCTACAGGGGCAGGGTCTTAGTGGGCAGGATCAATCGGGGGGGGGGACGAGTGACACCGGTTGTCAATCGTCGTTTGAGAGCCGGATGTCTCGGCGTCCGCCTGCGCCAGAAAATTTTGCTCGACTTAAATCGACTATAGAAACGGGCAAAACAGGGGTCAACGCGCCGGCCAAAAAACGGCGGCAAACTAAGCCTTCGCATAGGTGCGGCGCCGTCCGCCGACACCGACCAGCACGCCGGCCAACAGGGCCCCGGCGGCCGAGGGCTCGGGGGTGGCGGAACTCGCTGCCACCGCCTCGTAGCTGAGGCCGAAGCTCTGCCGCCAGACCTGGTAGTCGCCGTCGTCCACGCCGGCCGAGCCATCGCCGCGGAACAGCAGCGTGGAATCGTCGGGTTGCCCCAGGTTGTCTCGCCAAACGGTGTAGTCGGCCGCGTCGACGACTCCGTCGTCGTTGAAGTCCCCCAGGCGGGGCTCCGGCGCCGCCACAGCATTGAGCGCGAGCGTGTAGAGCTGCACGGCGTCGGTGTCGCCGGCGACCTTCACTACGTAATCACCCGCCGGCGCCTCAACACCACTCACTGACTCGACAAAACCAACGCCACCAGAGTTGCTGGCGACGATTAGAGTCAACCCGCCTGGGCCCGACTCGTACAGCTCGAGCGATAGATCGTTCTGCGCGGTGGTCACGACATCGACCACGCCAACGCCGAATAAGAACTCGTTGTAGGTCGGTCCCACCGGCGTGAGCTCCACGTCAAGCACAGCGGGCTCGCTGAGGGTGAACTGCAGGTAGTCCACGTCCGAGGCGTTGCTGATGCTCAGGAAGTTGCCCTGATCACCGGTCAGAACGATGCCGCTGTCGCCGTCGGCGCCGAACAACGCAGACGCTCCAACGTTTAGCACCCCCAGGTCCGAGGCAGACGCCGCCGTGTTGTTACCGCCGCCTCGCTCGAGTGCGTCGCCGTACAGGTGATGGGCGCCGCGGACGTCGTCGTACTGCGGCCCGTCAAAGCCCCCTTGGAATCCAGACTCCATCAGGAACGGCGAGTTGGGTGAGATCAAATGGCCCAGGCCAAGGCTGTGGCCAACCTCGTGCGTCAGCGTGTTGCGGAAGTTGCGATAGGAGTTGTCGGGGCCGGGGTCGCCAAAGTGGCCAGCGTCGCCGGTGTCGAGCACGATATCCCCGTCGGGGATCAACCCCGCTTGGCCCAGGGTGTTGGAAGGGCCATCGATAAAGGCACCGCCCAATCGGATGTCGCCACGCACACCCGTAAGCCCAGACCACAGCCCATGCGCCCGCCCACTTAGACCATCGTCAAACGGCTCGTACTCGAAGACGATTCCGCTCACTTCGCTCCAGCGGTTGAACGAGCCTTCGACTAGTTCAAACCACGGACGCTGCTGGTAATCGGTCCCGCCGCCCTGAACGTTCCAGAGCGAATCAAAGAACGAGACGAGCGTGCTCGGCACAAAGTTCCGGCTTCGGATCGAGGTGCCATCGGGAACGATGCTCCAGGTCAGCGTGACCGGATTGCCCAGGGGATCTGTCGAGCCATCCGTCGCCGTGAAGTCCCACCGACCGTTGATCAAGAAGCCATGAGCCGGCGTCGCCCCCGAGCCGATGACACCGTGGAACGCCAGCACCGCGAAAGCCAGCAGCCTACGAGACGAGCGCTTCAGGATCGGACGCCATCCGCGCGGGCTCTGGGTTTGGGGGCCGGTCATCACGCTAGTTCATCGACCCATCTAGTCACTGGGCGGAGCAGTAAGCCACATACATATACGACCTTACCCAACGGTTTACGGCCGATCCAGCGAACTGCCCGCAACGCCGGTCGCAACCGAAACGAAAAAAGCGGTGAGCCCCCTGCCCAAGGGCCCACCGCTACGCGTTGGAGGTTGTCGCTTTGACTCGCCGACCGCTTAACGGCGACGGCGGAACGCGAGGCCGATCATCGACACGGCCGCCACGACGCCGGTGGCCGGCTCGGGGATGGCGGTGATCTGCAGGTTGTCGTAGATGATGAAGTGGGCCAGGTTCGGGAACTCATCGCCGAACGGAATGTTGTCCAGCGGGTTGGGGTCCGGGCCAACGGGCAGGTCCGGCGTACCGACCGAGTTGAACACGTCGGCGTAGCCGATGGCGATGCTGCCGCCGTCGAACTCGTTGGCGGTGTCCGTGAAGCTCGCCAGCAGGATTCCGTCGATCCGGAACGTGTAGAAGTTGCCGGCCTTGGTCAGCTCAATGGTGTTCCAGTTGCCGTCCGGGCCGGTCGCGCCAACGCCGGTCGACAGGTTGGGGAACTTGCCGGCGGGCAGGTCATCGAACGAGCCGAAGGTCTGAGCGGTGCCGGCGTCGGCGTTGCCCGGGTCGCGGATCAAGGCGTAGTCCGAGCTGCTGGTGCCGGCGTCGCCGGTCATCGCCCAGGTCAGGCCGTCACCCTCGCCAAGACCGAAGATGGGGAACGCGACGTCGTCGGTCAGCGACTGGTCGGCCGGGTCGTTGGCGCCCGAGGTGTGAATGCTGAACAGGCCGTACTCGGTGGAGCCGGAGCTCTGGAACTCAGCGTTGAAGAAGACGTCCATCGAAACGACGAAGTCCGGGGGAAGGCTGGCGCCAGCGAGCGGGTAGATCGCCACGCCCTCGCCCTCGTCCACGGGGCCGGCGTCGGAGAGGTTGACTTGCATCAGCACGCCGGTGCTGCCACCGCCACTCGGGGCGGCCGGGACGCCGATGGCGCCGTAGTCAAAGGCGTAGTCAACGTCGCCGTCAAAGACGCCGGTCTCGGCGTCCACAACTGGCGCGGTGAAGCGGGTTGCGGCATTGCCGTCGTCGAAGTCTTCCGTGTACGTGACAGTTTCGAAAGCCATGAGCTGGCCCGTAGCCAGCAGGGCCGCCGTAGCAGCCAGAAGGAACAAACGCTTCATTGGGTCACACTCCAGGGTGGTGAAAGTCAGCTTGCGGCTGCCACAGCTTCGCCCGCTGTCTCTTTAACCGGCGCCGAACCGTTCGGCCCCGTAAACGCAGTCCGCCTGCGTCGTTTGCCGCTCGGCCGCCACGTTGATTAGCAGCGGCGAGGGCGATGCCCCACAGCACTAGCGTCGCCGACCGATTCCGAGCATCGGAATCAGGGCAAGCACTAACGCCGTCGGCTCGGGGATCGACCCCGTGCTCGCCTCGGGCGGCATGCCCATGCCGAAGTTGGCTTTCCAGTCGGCGTAGTCGGTCAGGTCGAGATCGCCCGTCTCGAACGAATCTCGCCACACGGTGTAGTCGGCGGCGTCAACAAAACCGTCCTCGTTGAAGTCGCCAGCGATCGCCTCAACCGGGGTCTCGAAGACCAAGACGTTGTCGTAGAGCGCGAACGCCTCGGTGACGTTTTGGGCGAGGCTCGGGAAGAAGTCGATGAGGGCGAGCGAAATCTTGCCGGTCAGGTCGATGGGCGACTCGCCGGTGTCGAAACCGTCGTTTGGGTCGTCGTCCACGCTATTGTCGACGGTGCCGAGAACAAACGAGGTCGTCTCACCCGGATTCGCGACGTCTTCGAATTCGAGGGAGAACGTCGCGGTGCCGGTGCTGCCGTTGTCGCCCAGGCCGGGGGCGTCAGGATCGACAACGGCCGTCAGCGTCAACCAACGACCGGCGACCGAGCCGGCCTGCTGGATCGAGTTTTGAGCCGGGAACAACGCGGGCAAGTCGATCAAGATGCCGTTGTTGGGGTCGTCGTTGACATCAGTGTTATCCCAGCCCGGCTGGTTGCCAAAGCCGAAGTCACTCACCGAGTACTGACCGCTAAACAAGTCGAGCTCCGCCTCGTTCTTCAGCAGGATAAAGTCGCAGTTGCCGCAGTCACCGTCGGTGGAGAAGATCGCCCCAGCTCCTTCCGAAGCCGGGAACCGCGGGTTGATCGGGTTGGAGTCGGTTTCCTGGCCGACGAACAGGCCACCAAACTCGGTTGTGCCGGCCAAGCTGGCCGCCTGCGAGAAGTTGAGCCACATGTCGACCTGTACGGTGTAGCGACCGGTGAAGCCGGGGTTCTCGATGAAGAACCTCGCCTGGTCCTCGGCAACGGTTTCGCCATCAATCTGGGGTTCGCCGCCGTCCAGGATGTTGGTGATCATCCGGAAGCCGGTGGTCGCCGTGCTTGTGGGGTCGCTGTTTGGGGCTTCAGGGATGCCGTCTGCCGAGTAGTCGTAGCCCGCGGTGCCCAGGGAACCGACACGCGTCCCGCCACCGATCGCATCCAGGGCTTCGCCAAGCGTGCCGAAGAACGGGGCGTCGAAGGCGTTGAACTGCCAGCCGTTGGTGTTGTCGGAGAGATCGTCGGCGAAAATGACAGCTTGGGCTCGTGAGTTTGAGCCGAGCACGCCACAGCAGAGAAGAGCCGCGCAGCCTATCGCCGCGGGCGTGGAACGAATCCAGCGCATCATTTCGGTTGGTTCCTGGGATACCACAGGAGGCGCCCGCCAGAGCTCGCCTGCAGAGATGGGAGTGGTTTTGCCCACCGCCAGTGGCCGTGAGCGATTCCGCTTGCCTGTTCCAACCGTGGTCGCACGCTAGGCGTTGATCGAGCGATAGTCAATTGATTTTCAGAGAAACTCTAGGGTTTCTCCTGAACACACCGGGTAGGCGCAGAATCGCTGCGCTGTCGCTCGATTGCCGTGCGCGGAAGCAAGTAGAGTTTATCCCGGCAGCTCGGTATCGTGCGTCAGCACGGTGGCGTCATGTTGCCGTCACTCGGCGCATCGTCGACCCGATGTTTAGGCGGACATCGGTACCTCGCACGCGGTCGTGATTTTGACGCGTGCAGGGCGGTTGAGTCTTTCGGGCAGCACCCCTGGAATCCACACGCACTCGTCGAGTGCTGGCAATGAGATTTTGGGCGACCCGAGACGAGACCGCTGTTACCACACCCACCTAGGCCTCCACGGCGGCGTCCGACGCTCACGGCGTTAAGCTCCTCGCCTGCCCAAGCCCTCTCTAACTCTAGGACTTACGCCGTCATGCGCTCTCGAGTTTCCAGCGTGCCAGCGGCCACACGACCGGCTTCGGGCGAACACGTTCACGCTGCACCGCTGCAGAGCCGTCGCCTCGGCTTCACGCTGGTTGAGCTTCTGGTGGTGATCGCCATCATCGGCATCTTGATCGCGCTCTTGCTGCCCGCCGTTCAGGCAGCCCGAGAGGCGGCTCGGCGGACGCAGTGCGTGAACATGGTGAAACAGACTGCACTAGCCTGCCTCAACCACGAGTCGGCGAGACGCGGCTTGCCCAACATTTCACCCTTCCCAACGTCAGGCACTGACGTGCTTGTGAACGAACCATCTGGCCGAAGTCTCGCTAACGGTGTCGGTGGGCAATACAGCTGGATTGTGCCGACGCTACCGTACATGGAGCAGCAGCCGCTTTTTGATCAATTCGACCTGACACTCCCGGTAGACGCTCAAGTTGACGCCAACGGCAACAACTTCAACCCACAAGCAACTCAGATCGACTCCTTGCTCTGCGCTAGCGACGATTCAGATGGGCTCATACTCCAAACTACCGGAGGCGGACTTGGCACCCAAACCTTGAACAACGGGAGGCCGTTTGCGAAAGCGAATATTGCGGCGTACATCAGCCCTGTGCACGCCGAATGCCTGCGTTGGTTCCGCGCCGCAATCGCCGAAAGACCAACGAAACTGGCAAAGCTAAGCGACGGGACGAGCAACACGATTATGTTGTCGGAAGTGCGAACGTTTGCCAATCAGGGTGACGATCGTGGAGCATGGGCACTAGGCATGCCAGGCGCGACGTTGCTTTCTCTAGACATGCATGATCTGGATCCATCGGCCCCGACCGGCAGTGGGCGGGCTTGCCGACCAGCAGACTTCCCAGACGACTTCACGCCTTCACAGTACATTAATCGGTCGTACTCACCCGCCGACCAAGGGGGAGCCGCATCGCAACTTGCTAATACTCCGAACTCTAATGGCGAGAACGACATTACTTGGGACTGGATCCGTGGCTGCCCCGACTCAGAGGGCGCCCGTGGCGAGGACATGCCGTGTAAGTCTGCAGGAGAAGGTTATGCATCCCCGCGTAGCCGCCACCCAGGCGGCGTGAATGCTGCCCACGCCGACGGAAGCGTTATCTTCGTCTCGGACGAGATTGAGGCGCACCTGCTAGCCCGCATGATCTGCATTGATGACGGTGAGATTCAGACCGAAGGCCGCCAAGTTCAGTAGTTGGGTCCATGCTGAGTCGTGCAAGACATTCGCGAAAGCGGGCGACAGGCCGTGGCGACGACTACTTTGGTGTTCGCCGGTGTGCTGTGTCTTCTGGCGAGTGTTCTCTTACCAGCCTTAATGGATGGTCCTAGCTGCTGGACGGCAGCTGATCGTAGAGAGGCATCTGCGCTCAACGAGCGCTTCGGCCGGCTCTATCACGCCTACCGCATCGAGCAGGTCCGCCGCGAGCGGCTTGGCGGGCCGCCGTTGGTTGGTTATCCGCCGGCTCTGGTTCGCATCGAAGAGCAACTCGCCGTTGCCGAGGCCAAGCGACTGCACGCTGTGCAGACTCCCCAGCGTTGGGCGAGACGCTTACGCTGGATAGCGACCACGCTGCTCGCAGTGGGCGTCGTGGTTTTTGCTTTCTCACGCGACCGCCAAGCAGAACTCGCAGCGGCTAGCGAGACGGCCTGACCTCGAATCCCGAGGCGACCGCCTGCTCGCGGACGGCTTCGCCTACTGCCTTGCCGAGCATCGGCGACGCAGGCGCTTCGCCCGACGCGACGCGTTCGCGCCGCACCTCGGCAACGTGCTTCGCCCGGGCGGCGGAGAGTTGCTGGATCTCCTTCTGAATCGCCTCACGCCGTGACTGCTGCGCCGCGACGTGCTCCCGCCGCTGGTCGAGCGTCATCGACCGGAGCGCTTCGGGCAGCTGCTCAGCGGGCACGGCTTCCAGCTTCACCTTCTTCAGCCTGACAGCGTCCACCAGGTCCCAGTGAGAGTTGCGGTAGTTTGCGCTGGACTTCGTAAACGCCCTTTGAGCGATGGCCGCGGGAGCAAGCTTGAGCGCGTTGGCGTCTTGCGCCGACTGGCGGCCCAGGGCGCGGCTGCGCTCGGTAGCGTTGCCGTACGGGATGTAGGTCTGGTTCAGCTCGGCGTTGAGCTCGGCGATGCGGGTGTCTTGCGGAGCGTTGATGGGCCGCTCGACGGCGTTCTGCTCGATGTGGAAGTAGGAGCCGTCCGCCAGCTTGGCGCCCTCGGCCCACATGGTGTCGATGCCGGTCTGCTCGGCGCCGCAGTGGATGGTGCTGACGGTGATGCCGAGATCGGCGGCGGCGGCGCACGCCTTGCGGAAGTCAACCGGCCCCTGGGTGAAGGGCTCGTTGCCGGCGATGAAGACAGTCCGCAGCACGCCCGGCCCGGTGGACCACTCAAGTTCCGTCACCGCGGATTGGATCACCTGGCCGCAGAACTCGCTGCCGCCGCTGGTGGTGAGGGCGAAGAGCTTCTCGCTGATCGTGTCCAGGTCGCCGGTCAGCGGGACGATCTGCCGGACCCAGCCGGTCTTCTCATCGAGCCGGCTGTTGCCGTACTCGTAGAGGGCGACGTAGACGTCGGGCCGCTGCCCGTTCCGCTTGATCGACTCGAACTCGTTGACGATCGACCACAGGTGCGTCCGCGCCTGGTTGATCAAGCCGGTCATGCTGCCGCTGGTGTCGAGCAGAATCGCTAGCTCAACGCGCGGCTTCTGGGCGGGCTTGGATTGTTCCGGCTGCGATTCCCCCTTCGCTTCGGTCTCGACGGCCTTGGTCTCGACGGCTTCGGGCTGGTCGCCGGTCGGCTGAGACTCGGGCGCCTTCTCGGCTAGGGCGATCGGCGTGAGCGCGGCTGCTAGCACCAAAGACAGCGGAGCGAGGCGGAACTGGGGCATCACGGAGGTCCCTTAAGGAATAGGCGGAGGGAGCGGGAATCGTCGGTTGGACGCGGGGATCACGCGGCGCGTTCCATCCCTTAGCAAGAATTCTGCCGAGGGTGTCGGGCTGGGCGGGAGGCTGGTGATTGGCCGGTTGTTGACCAACCCGCCGCCGACTGGTTCGCCCTCCCACCGTCGCGGTACTCACCCTCCGGAGGGCCCAGAGAGGGGAATCCGCCATGTTGTCTAGCAAGCTGCTCGCCGCCGCTACGGTGTTGACCGCCGCGTCCGTCGCCCACGCGGTTGTGCCCTACAAGCCGGCGCCGGTCACCGGCACGCCGGTCGTGGGGTCCGGCATGTCGTCGCCGGACGAGGTCTTTGGCAAGGAGTACTCGCACGACTTCGACTTCTCCACGCTCGGCCCGTTTGCCGACCCCGAGCAGGTGATCGCCTGGGACGGCAAGGGCGGCACGGCCGACTCGGTGGACTACACCGGCACGCGGATGTTCTTTGAGGAGGACTTTGAAGTCGACGCCATCGCCAACACCCGCGACGCGCTCTTCGACCAAGTGCGGCGAGAAGAAGCGCACCTGACCTTCTCCCACGACGACATGGTCTTCGGCTACGACTTCTCGATGGGCTTCCCGGCGATCACGCCCATCCCTGTGCCGAGCGGCGGGCCGGTGTTTCTTTCGAATGGCAACATGATCGGCGGCGCCGGCGAGGTGAGCGTGGAGGAGGCCGTGGCGTTCGGCGCCCCGCCTGCGTCCCAATTCGCTTGGGCGTCCCTGTCCGAGGTGAACGCCATGCCGGAGCCGGTGGATGTGGATGGGCTTGAGGTTTGGGGCCCGGAACCGCGTGAGGGTGAAGGCGAACGCGGCGTGGTGGTTGGCGACGCGGACAAGTACTCGCTGGACGTCGACTTCCCCAGCGGCGCCAGCGTGTGGAACGCCTCGGGCACGCCGTACATCGGCCACCCGATGATCGTGTCGGCCGTGGAGTCGCTGCTCGGCCCCATCCCGCCCACCGCGTTCGATCCACGCAGCCAGCACCAAGGTCGGCAGGCGATTAACCTCGACGCCCTGATGGTGAGCGACATCATCGGCGACAAGGACACCTTCGACTTCGACCCGATCGGCGAGCCCAATTTCGAAGAGCTCCTCGACCAGAACGGCGACCCGATCGAGCCCTTCGGCATCGACGGCGAGATGCGTGGCGACGCGATCGTCTTCTCGATCCGCCAGATCCTGAACCCCGAGTTCGAGAGCGACCTAGACGGCTACTACGCGACCGGCAGCGAGCTGTTTGTGCTCGACTCGCTCACCGGGGCCAGCTACCTGATGCACGGCGGCCACGAGTGGAGCCACGATTACTCGCTGAGCGAACTGATGCTGGCCTTCGAAGACGGCCCGCAGGAGTTTGAGGCGGTGATCGACATCAACGCCATCGAGGCGATCGGCGAAGGCGTCGTGTCGCTCCCAACGCCGAACCCCGGCGACTTCAACGGCGACGGTATCGTGGACGCCGCCGACTACACCGTCTGGCGGGACAGCCTCGGCACTGGCGACTCACTGCTTGGCAACGGCGACGAGACCGGCGCCAGCGCCGGCGTGGTGGACGTAGCCGATTTTCTGCTCTGGAAATCGTTCTACGGAACCAGTTACGCTCCGGCCATGGCCCCGCTCGGCAGCGGCGGCGTTGCCAACGTGCCCGAGCCGGCGACCGCCCTCAGCGTGCTGTTGGCCGGCGTCGTTGCGGCCGTCGTTCGGCGTCGCGACTGAAGCTGTGCGATCCACCCACCCTTCCCCCCGGTGGCTACTGCCCGCCGCGACGGCCAAAGCCGTTGCGGCGGGCCCTTTTCGTTTGGGAGGAGAGTTGGCGCCAAGGCCCGCCTGTTCGCTAGGCTGCCGGCTCGCCAACCGACCGGACGCGGCCTGCGACCATGTCAACCATCCGCGATGAGCCCGCCGAACTGCCGCTCGAGCTGCTCCAGCAGATCGACGAGCGTTGCGACCGGTTTGAGGCGGCGTGGAGCGATGGCGAGGCGCCGTCGCTGGGCGGCTACGTGGAAGACGCGCCCGCCCCGATCCGCGACCGGCTGCTCCGCGAGCTGCTGGCCATTGAGCTGGAGTACCGGCGGAACGACGACGGCCAGCGGCTCACGGCCCGCCAGATCGTCGCGCTGCACCCGGCGCTCAACCAGGCGATCGCCGAAGAGTTCTGCCGGATGCCCACCATCCGCAGCGACCCGGCGCCCTCGCGAGCCGACGACCCGGCCGCAAGCGGCCTGCACATCCGCTGCCCCCACTGCCGCAACCAGGTTGAGCTGCTCGACGACACGCCGCTGGACGAAGTCACGTGCCGGACCTGCGGCAGCGCCTTCACGCTGGTCGGCGACGACTCGCCCGATGGCGAGGTGTTCACGCTCAAGCAGGTCGGCCGATTCGAGCTGCAGTCGCTGCTGGGCGCCGGCGGCTTCGGATCGGTTTGGCGGGCGCGGGACACAGAGCTCGACCGGCTCGTGGCGGTCAAGATCCCCCGCCGCGGCAGCGTGAGCCGAACCGAGGCGGAGCTGTTCCTCCGCGAAGCCCGGGCCGCCGCCCAGCTTCGGCACCGCAACATCGTGCCCGTGCACGAGGCGGGCCGCGACGGCGACACGCTGTTCATCGTCAGCGACCTGATCGAAGGCGAGCCGCTCTCCGTACGACTCGAAGGCCCGCGGCCCGCCTACCGCGAGACCGCCGAGCTGCTCGCCAAGGTGGCCGACGCGCTCGCCGCCGCCCACACGCTGGGCATCGTCCACCGCGACCTCAAGCCGTCGAACATCATGCTCGACCACGCGGGCGAGCCCTACCTGATGGACTTCGGCCTCGCCAAGCGGCAGTCGGGCGAAGTCACCATGACCGTCGACGGCCAGGTGCTCGGCACGCCGGCGTACATGTCGCCCGAGCAGGCGGCCGGCGAGACCAAGTGGATCGATCGGCGGACCGACCTCTACTCGCTCGGCGTCGTGCTGTTCCAGATGCTAACGGGCGAGCTGCCGTTCCGCGGCAACCTGCAGAGTCAGATCCGGCAGCGGCTGGAAGACGACGCCCCGAGCGCCCGCCGGCTGAACGACCGGGCGCCGCTCGACCTAGCGACCATCTGCCAGCGCTGCCTCGAACGCGACGCCAATCGCCGCTACGCCACCGCTGAGCAAGTGGCCGACGAACTGCGTCGCTACCTCCGCGGCGAGCCAATCCAAGCCCGGCCACTCTCGAGGCCGCAACGGCTGGGGCGCTGGGCGCGTCGGCATCCGACGCTGGCGACGGCGATCACGCTCGCCGGCGTGCTGGCGGTCGTTGGCCCGGTGGCGGCGATGGTGATCGAAGGCCAACGGCGGGCCCTCGCCGAACGGCTCGCCGAACGCGACGAGCTGCTCCGCCGCACCAACAGCGACATCGAGACCGCGCAGCAAACGATCGCGTCGCTCCAGGCGAAGAACCAACAACTCCAAACCGCCGTGCCCCTCGACCAAGCGCCGCCCGATTGGCGACGTGCGCTAGCGCGTGACTACCTATCGGATCACTTGGACGAAGCGCTGGCCAACCTTGATCGGCTCGACCAAGACGAGGCGTGGCTCAAGGGCCAGCTCGGGCTCGGCCAACTGCTAAGCCTCGCCGGGCGGCCGGACGAGGCGCTCCAGCGGTTCAAGCTCGCCGACGAGTGGTTCGATAAGCACCCAGCCCACGCGCTCCGCGTGGCGTGCTTAGAGAGCCTCCGCGACCTTGCAACCGAGATCGGACTCGAAGACGAGGCACGCGCGTACGCCGCGGAGCTGGTCGCCGTCCGCAAGGTGGCGACCGACGCCGATGTCGCCAGTCGAACCGAGCTACTCGGCACGCTGATCGATAACGCGCGACGCCAATCCGCCGACGCGTCGAGTGACTCGCTCACCGCGGCGCGCGAACTCGCCGCCGCCCGCGATGCGTTGCGTGAAGCGTGGTCGGCCGAGCCGGGAGCGGTGGCCGAGGTCGCGGCGGCGCTGGCGCCACGCGGCGCGGTTCAGTCGCCACCTTTGCCTGACGAGTGACCCGAGCCGCCGTAAACCGTGGCCGGGTCGACCACCCGCTCGGCGATCACGCTCAGCCCGTCGTCGGTGACTTCCCGGAAGAAGCAGCTCGCGTACCCTTCGTGGCACGCGGCGCCGCCCACCTGATGGACCTTCAGCAGGATGGTGTCCGCGTCGCAGTCCACCAGCACCTGCCGGACGTGCTGCACGTGGCCGCTCTCTTCGCCCTTCCGCCAGAGCCGCCCCCGGCTGCGGCTGAAGTAAACCGCCCGCCCGGTCCGCACGGTCTCCTCGTACGCCTCGCGGTTCATCCACGCCTGCATGAGCACCAGGCCCGTCTCCGCGTCCTGGGCGATGGCGGGCAGCAACGCGTCGGCAGATTGGAAATTCGGGCCGTTCATGCCTTCAGTGTCGCCCGGCGAGGCGAAGTTGCAAGCGGCCCGCGAACGACAACCGCCACAGCCCGCGCGATCGCGCCAGGGCGTTCGATCCGCTTTTCTTCTCGGCTTGTGCAGGCGGTGCTAGCGGTGGGTCGATCTGCCTTCGTGGAGCCAACGCGAGGGAACCGCGTCGGTCACTCGGCCAAGCGCCGCCTTGTATGGAGGCTCGGGGCGGGCTGTGTCGTTGTTCTTGGAGCCATCCCGTGAACCAGTCGCTAACCGTCGTCCTGCCCGTCCACAACGCGGAATCCACGCTCCGCCAGAGCGTTGAGCGGGTGCTTGAAGTTGCCGGCGAGCTGACCCCCGACCTCCGCTTGCTGATCATCGACGACGGGTCGATGGACGACTCGTTCGACGTGGCCCAAGAGATGGCGGCCCGCTACCGGCAGGTGCGCGTGATCCGCCAAGCCCAACGCCGCGGCCTGGGGCCGACGATCAACGCCGTTCGCCGGCGCGTGAACGCCGACGTGGTGATGGTGCACGATGGCGTCTCGAAGATTAACGCCGAGCAGCTCCGCATGCTCTGGGGCCAACGGCCGGGCGGCGACGAAGTGACCATGGCCGATCTGCTGCTGCCGCGGCTCAACCAAGCGGCAATGGCGGAGGCGCACGGCCGATTGATGAGCTTCCAGTTGGTGGACTGCGGTGGAGAAGGTGTCGACGAAGCTTCCACCTCCGCGGCGCCCATTCCGGCGCCCCACAAAGCGCCGCAGGAAGGCGTGGGCGGCATCCCTTCGCTGCCTCGCCCCAACTTGGCGGGCGCGGTTGGGTTGTTTGCGAAGGGTGAGTAGACGCTGCCGGGCAACGAACTGCTAACTTGGCAAGCAATTCGCCGGTGACAGCGGCAGAATCTCAAGATTTTTCTCGGTGCTGGGTTCCGCCTCACTCAGCGTTGCGATTTCGCACAGCCGCGTCTCAGATCAGGACTGCGGCCAGGGTGCTTCTGTCTCTATCTGATGCAGCCCTACAAAATCCGCCCTTAATGGCGTGCTGTAAGCGTTCTGATTGGCTTGTACTGGGGTGATTGTCGCCGTACTATCGCCACAGTCCTGGTCGCCACAGCTTGTTGGAACCGGCAGCGGCGGTTGGGACGGCCCCCGTATCGGAGGGGGCTAGCGACCGCCGGGACGGGGTTTGCCCAGGCATCCCCCTTTGAGCGGCCATCGCGAGGTTGCAGGCCTTGCGATGGAGCGAGTCCCGGCGGACCTGCTGGAGGCCTGGAGAGGCGCTCACCAGTTGAAGGTTGGCGACGCCGCGGCCTAGGGAGCCGTGTCGGAACCGCCCTCGGTTAACCGGTGGGAGTGCCCTCGCGGAAGAGCCGCGCCCTTGCCACCGCTCGTCCCCCCGATTCTCTTCTCACGGAACAAGAGACGGAGGCTCCGACATGAGCGTGTCCGATAACCTGAGCGCGAACCCGGTGTACAAGTCCGGCTTTGGCCACCCCGCCGTGCCGCCCGAAACCACCGCGCAGCCGTCGCCGCCCGCCGTGCCCCATGGGGCGTTGGACGAGACGGTTGACGACCGCGGCGCCGCGCCGCCAAGTAAAGCGGCGGGTCGGACGTCCGCCTCGTCCGAGACGGCCCTTCACCGCATCGCCGAGGTTCGGCGTCGGCAAGGGGTTTCGGTCCGCAGCGCCGCCCGACGAATGGGCGTTCCGCCCGAGCAGGTCCGGCAGCAAGAGATCGCCTCGGCGGACATTCGCCTCTCAGACCTCCACCGCTGGCAACGAGCGCTCGACGTTCCCGTGAACGAACTGCTCGTCGAGCAGGACTCGCCGCTCTCCGGCCCGGTGATGAGCCGCGCCCGGATGCTGCGGGTGATGAAGACGGTGCGAGCGATCGCCGAGTCGAACTCGGACCCTAGCGTTGGCCGGCTGACATCGATGCTCGAAACGCAGCTCTTGGAGATCATGCCCGAGCTGCAAGAAGTGGGCGCGTGGCACTCGGTTGGCCAGCGGCGCACGCAAGACGAGATGGGCCGCGTCGCCGAGCGGCCGGTCTCCGATAACTTCGCCAGCGACGGCCTGAAGTAACGGCCGCGCCCGTCATCGCGGCTAAGCCGGCTTGGAACGCTCTTCGCCCGACCGCATACCGAGGTTCCCGTACCGGTGGTAGACGTGTGAGACGCTCTGCTCCTCGTGCAGCCAGAGCAGGTCAACTCGTCCGGCACCGGTGACCGGCTGATCGGCGACAAACGCCAGGCTCTCCGCCGCGGCGAGGCGGACTGGTTCAGGCACGGCCTCCGGGGTGGCGTAGCGGCAGCGCTCAACGACGCCATCGCTTATGCCACTCGCCAACTCGTCATCGGTTTGCTGGACGAACTCGATCGCGCCTGCCCAGGGGTAGGTGGCGTCTTCGAGTCTCCCAAGGAACGCTTCGAGGTCGCTCGGCACCTCGGGCGGCCGCGTCACTACCGCGCGGCAGTCGACTACCCGCGCCGCAATCACCCGCGCCGCGATATCCCAAGGCGTGTCCGACGGCGTGACGCGGACGTGCACGCTCCCCAGCGGCAGGTAACGCCGCTGGTTGTCCTCGCCAATCAGCCGGAAGTGATCGTGCTCCGGGGCGAACTCCTCGGCAAACGCCATGGCGTAGTCGGCGATCAAGCGCTCAAGCGGCCCTTCGCCGTTCGAAGCCTCTTCGCTGGTCGGCCGTGTCGGCTTCAGCGCGGCAAGCGGCGATAGATCGAAGCCGTCGCTGACCGGCTGGCTGGCGTCGGTCTCAGCGAGCTGCAGCACGTAGTTCGGTCCGCCTGCCTTGCAGCCGGGGCCGACGCTGCTCTTGCCCATGCCGCCAAACGGCTGGCGGAGAACGATGGCGCCGGTCGTCGGCCGGTTGATGTAGAGGTTGCCGGCGCGGACCGTCTCGCGCCACTGCTCGTGCTCGCGATCGTCCAGGCTCTCCAGACCCGACGTGAGCCCGTAACCGGTGCTGTTGACCACCTGCACCGCCTCGCCCAGCGTGCGGGCCGACATCACGCCGAGCACCGGGCCGAAGAACTCGGTGTCGTGCGTGTAGCTGCCGCGCGAGACGCCCCACTTCACGCCGGGCGCGACGAGACAGGGGTTCTCGTCCACACGCAGCCGCGGCGCCACGAGCCAAGACTCGCCCGGCTCAAGCTCTTTGAGCGCCCGCTCCAAGTCGCCCGCGGGCGGGCGGACGAGCGGGCCAATCTTCGTCGGCAGGCTCCACGCAGACCCGACACGCAGACTCTCCACCGCGTCGGCCAGCGACTCGCGGAAGGACGGGTCTTCGTAGACCTCTTCTTCGAGAATCAGCAGCGACGTGGCCGAGCACTTCTGGCCGCCGTGGCCGAAGGCCGAGTGCAGCACGTTCTTGATCGCCAAGTCGCGGTCGGCCATAGCGGTGACGATGGTGGCGTTCTTGCCGCCGGTCTCGGCGAAGAGACGCATCGTGGGCTTGGCGGTCAGCATCCGCTGGGCGGTCTCGGTGCCGCCGGTGAGCACCACGGCGCCAACGCCGGGGTGAGTGACCAACCGCTGCCCAGCGCCGCCGCCGGGGCAGGGCGCCAGTTGCAAAGCCTCCCGCGGCACGCCCGCTCGCCAGAAGCAGTCGCACAGCGCGTGGGCGATGGCGACGGTGTCGCTTGCCGGCTTGAGGATCACCGTGTTGCCCGCGGCCAGCGCCGCCGCAACCCCGCCGCACGGGATAGCCAGCGGAAAGTTCCAAGGCGAGACCACCGCCACCACGCCGCGGCCGCGTGAGTTCAGCCCCGGCACGGCTTCCAGCTCTTCGGCCGACTGGCCGTAGAAGCGGCAGAAGTCGATCGCCTCGCTCACCTCGGGGTCGCTCTCCGTGAGCAGCTTGCCACCCTCGGCGAGCATCAGTCCGAGCAGGTCGCCGCGTGCGGCGGCGAGTTCGTCGGCAACACGGTTGAGCATCTGCCGCCGCTCCGCCACGGGGCGGCGCCGCCAGCCGGCGGGATCGTCCGTGGCGATCTCAACCGCGGTGTCGATGTCCTCGTCCGTGGCCAATCGATACCGGCCAACCACGACGCCGGGCCGCGAAGGATCGGTCGACTCGCGAACCTCACGGCCGTCGAAACGATCTTCTCCGCCGACAACGAGCGGAACGTCAACCGCCGCTTCGCCGTGCTTTTCTCGCCACGCGTCGAGAATCGACTCCGCCCATTCCGCGTGATGCGGCAGCGACCAATCGGTATCGGGCTCGTTCGTGAAGCGCACTTCCTCCGGTCGTTTGCGCTCGCGGCTCGCCGGAGTCCTTCGGTCTTGTGTTCGTCTTGGCTGGTTGGTGACCGTTTGCATCGCGGCGAACGACTCGGCGAACTGCTGCTCGAGCCGCTGCCACGCGTCGCTGTCGGTGGTGATGCTGAAGGCGTGGCGGAGGAAGTTATCAGGACCGGTGTTTTCATCGAGCCGGCGGACGAGGTAGCCGATCGCGTTGACGAAGTTCTCTTGCTGGCACGTGGGCGCGTAGAGCAGCAGGCTGGGGGCGAGCTCAAAGAGCGCGCGCCGCTGGTGGTTGGCCATGCCCTCAAGCATCTCAAACTGCACGCGATCCGCCGCGTCCTGCCGCGCGGCGGCGATCAGCCCGTAGGCCAGGTTGAACAAGTTGTGCGACGCGACCCCAAGTCTTGCCGCCGCGAGGTTCTCCGGCTTGATCGCCTCGTGCAGCATCTTCAAGAAGTTGGCGTCGGTCTCGCACTTTGACTTGTAGGGCGCCTGGGGCCATCCGTAGCTGCTGGCTTCGACCCGCTCCATCTCCATGTTGGCGCCCTTAACGATGCGCACCGTGATGGGCGCCCCGCCCGCGGCCACGCGCTGGCGGGCCCACGCGTAGAGCTCTTGCTGCACGAGGAAAGAGTCCGGCACGTACGCCTGCAGCGCGATGCCGGCAGGCGCGTCCTCCAGGCCCGGCCGATCGAGCGTCGCCCGGAACGCCTCGGCTGTGAGCCGCAGGTCGCGGTACTCCTCCATGTCTAGGTAGACAAACTTGGGAACCACCACGCCATCGGGCCGCGTGAACTTGCCGCGGGCCGCGGCGCGGAAGAGCAGCTCCAGTCGATCGGCGAGCACCCCCACCGTGTGGCGACGGGCGAGCGTGGAGATCTGCGAGTAGATCGTCGAGATCTTCACGCTGGTCACTTCGATCTCCGGCCGCTGCAGCGCCGCCAGGTAACCGTCCAGGCGCCGGCGGGCTTCGCGCTCGCCGAGCAGCGCCTCGCCGAGTTCGTTGATGTTCATCCGCAGGCCTTCGCGGTGCCGCGCGGCCAGGTGCGACGCCAGCGGCTCGGGCTCGGCGGGCAGGACGACGTTGGCCGTTTCCTGCCGCATCTTCTCCTTGACCAGCGGCATGGCGACGCCCGGCAGGTAGCCGCCGAACGACTGAAAGCCCCGCAGCATCGCCCGGTCAATAGGCGAGAAGAACCGCGGCACGCCCTGAGCGTCGAGCACGTGGATGAGTTGATCCGCCGAGCGGTCCCACGCCCGGCTGCGGAACGCCTGGTCGGTGAGCTGCATAAGCGTCGCCTTGTCGGCGGGGTGCTGCATCATGCGGTCGAGCTCCGCCTGCTGGCGACGCTCGGCGGGGGTCTGCAGGTCCGCGGCCCGGTCCTGCAGCCGGCGGGCGAGGAACATCGCCTCCTGGGCCGTTTGGGGCGGGGCGTCGGCCGAGGTATCCAGCTCAATGCCTTCGAGCAGCTTCTGAACGTCGGCCGCCAGACGTTGGGCAACCTTAGGGGCGAGCGTTGGCATAGCGGCGCCTCTTGGGGGCAGGTTCCTGGGCTAGCTGACCACTCCACGCCGACGGCTCCCGCAAGCCTGCCGACGTTTGCAGTCGGGCGGCGGAAGCGAACCGAATCGGCATAAAGGAATTGTCACACCTAACCACGCCAAGGCAAAACAAGCCGTGTGGTTGCATGCGGCAACCCCGGCGAGAGATACTTACAGACCCCGCGCCCGCCCCGCCCGCCATCCCCCGCCTTGCCCGTGCCGCGTCGCAGCGAACAGATCGACTCGCGGACGCAGATCGTCACGCCGGAGAACATCGCGTTCGAGTACCGCACCGCCGGTCCCTTCAGCCGACTGGGCGCCTACTTGATTGACGTCATGGTGCAGTTGGTGACGGTCTTCCTCACCATCTTTGTCTTCTTCCTGTCGTACATTCTCGTCCTTACCGCGTTGCAGGTGCGTGGCGGGATGTCTTTCTGGGGTGTGATCGGCAACCTCGGCACGTTCACCGTCTTCACGCTCTGGTTCTTCATGCAGTGGTTCTACGGCGCCTACTTCGAGTACCGCTGGAACGGCCAAACGCCCGGCAAGCGCTCGGCGAACCTCCGGGTGCTGCAGGTAGACGGCCGACCGATCACGCTCAAGCAGGCGCTGCTGCGGAACATCGTCCGGCTGATTGACGCGTGGCCGCCGCTGCCGCTGGGGCAAGAGGTGTCCGCCGTCGTTGCGTTCCTGGCGCCCATCGCCTGCAGCACGCACCTGGTGGGCCTCACCGCGGCGTCGCTGACGCGGCGGCACCAGCGGCTGGGAGACTTGGTGTGCGGAACAATGGTGGTGGCCGAGGAACGAACGTTCGTCGGTCAGTTCGAACCGCCGGACGATGAGCGGGTCCGCGAACTCATCGAGGCGCTGCCCGCCGGCTACGTGCCGAGCCGGCCGCTGCTGCGAGCCGTTTCGCATTACGTGGGTCGGCGGAAGTACTTCGGCCCCGCGCGGCGGCAAGAGATCGCCCGGCACGTGGGCAAGGAGCTGATCGACCGCCTGACGCTGCCGCAAGACACCGACTGCGACCTGCTGCTCTGCGCCCTCTACACCAAGGCGATCGGCGAGTCACCGCTGGCCGAGGCCGCGGCGCCGCCTGCGCAGGCCAAGTCGCTGCCGCCGGCGGAGCCGGTTGGGGCGGCCAGCGGGGCGGGCGGCAAGCAAGACGACGCAACCGACTGGGAGTCGATCCCGCTCGGCTAACCGCCAAGATGCCATGATGCAAGCTACGAAGATGATCGAGCAGCGGAGCCCGCAGTGGCAGCGGCTCGATCAGTACTGCGCGCAGCTCGAGACGAACTCGTCGGCCAAGAAACTCGGCGCCCGCAACCGCGTGGAGTTCGCGTCGCTCTATCGCTCGGCCTGCGCCGACCTCGCGCTGGCGGACGCCTACCAGTTGCCGGCCGACACGGTCCGCTACCTGCACCACTTGGTTGGCCGGGCTCACAACCAGCTCTACCGGGTCGACACGGCGATCGACAGCGGGTGGCGCGACCGCATCTTCAAGACAACGCCGAGGATCTTGTTCCGAGACCCGTACGTCCGGCTCGCCGCCGCAGTGTTTTGGCTGCCGTTCCTCGCGGCGATGTTCCTCTCTTCCGCCTACTCGCCCGTGCCCGAGTTCGCCGAGCAAGCAGCCGGCCGGGAGCAGTTGCTCAGCATGGAGGTCATGCACAGCGAGCCCTTCGCGGATCGCGGCCGGGCCGATGGGTTCATGGCGGGCTTCTATCTCAAGCACAACACGACCATCGGCCTCCAGTGCTTCGCGTGGGGTTTGGTCTTCGGCGTGCTGGGCATCTTTGTGACGCTCTCCAACGCCGTGCAGCTAGGCTCGGTCTTCGGTCACATGACCACAGTCGAGAACAACGATCTGTTCTTTGAGTTTGTCACCGCGCACGGCCCTTTTGAGCTTACTGCCATTGTCCTCGCCGCGGGGGCGGGCATGAAGATGGGGTTCGCGCTGGTCGATAGCCGCGGACTGCGGAGGGTCGACTCGCTGATGCTCTCCGCGCGTGACGCCTTGCCCATCCTCGCCACGTCGGTCGCGCTCTTTGTTGGGGCCGCCTTTATCGAAGGTTTCATCTCGCCCAGCACCCTGCCTTACGAGGTCAAGGCGATGGTCGGCATGCTCTCGACCCTCGGTTTGTTGTGGTACTTTGTGGTCCTCGGCTTCACGCAGCAGGAAGATGCCGCGAAGCCCGCACCTGCCGTGCCAGCAAGCACCTCCCCGTTCGACACCTAACGGCCCGCCAAGCGTCCGCCCAACTTCCGGCTAGCACCAACACAACTAGCGCCTAGCGCCTCCCACCTCGCGCCTCCATGAACCTCGACGCCACCAAGATCGCCATCCGCGAACGATCGTTCGGCGAGATCATGGACTTGGCGCTCGTGGTCATCCGCCAGCGGTTCGGCCCGCTGCTGGTGCTGCTCGCCGTAGGCGCCGCGCCGTGGGCGTTGTTGAATCACTTTCTGACGAGCAGATTGATCCTCGACAGCATCGGAGACGAGGAAGCGGTGTACGTCTTCTGGCGAGTGCTGCTTGTGGTGCTGGAAACGCCGCTGGCGACGGCGCCCATCACGCTTTACCTGGGGCAGGTCACCTTCGGCGGCCGGGGCGACGCCCGGAAGATCGCTGGCGACTTCTTCCGAAGCCTGCCGCAGATGATCATGCTGCAAGGCTTGGCCCGGGTGCTCACCGCGATCCCCTTCGTCACGCTGTTTATGCCCTACGTGATGTGGCCGTACCTCAGCGAGCTGATCCTGCTGGAACGCAACCCCATGTTCGGCGGCAAGACCAAAGACGGCCGGCCCCGGCTCAACACCCGACGGCGGAGCAAGAACCTGCACCGGAACTCGGGCGGTGACCTCTTCAGCCGGTGGCTGCTGTCGGCCGCCGCGGGGGTGATGCTGATTGTGATCGGCATCGTTGGCGTGCAGGCGTTGGCCCGGACCTTGTTCGCGGTAGATATCTCGATCATTCAAACGCTGCTGTACGTCTTCCCGGCTATCACGTGGGTGGTGGTGGGTTACTTCACCGTGGTCCGGTTCTTGGCGTACCTCGACCTGCGGATCCGCCGCGAGGGGTGGGAAGTGGAACTCGCCCTCCGCGCCCAAGCGGCCCGGCTCGCGTCCGTGGGGGCGGTGGCATGACCGGCTGGAAGCTGCTGCCGCCGATTCTCGCCCTGGCCGCGTTGCTACCGTCGGCCGCCGGGGGGGAGCTGTCCGACCCGGAAACGGCCGTCGAAGCGGGCCGCCAAGCGCTCGACGCCCAATGGGACCTCGAGTGGTACGACGACGAGGCCGACGCCTTCGAGCTGATCGACACCCGCCAGCGTGACTACGACTGGGAGTGGCTGAGCTGGATCGGCGATTTCTTTACGTGGCTCAGCTCCTTCAACCTGGACTTTGACTTCGCCAGTCTGCTGCGGCTGCTGGCGTGGCTGGTGATCCTCGCCGTCGCCGCCTGGTTGATCTACTCCATTGTCAAGGCGTACCAGCGGGTCGAACTCTACAGCGCCGAAAAGGTTGAGACCGAAGACGACGGGCGCACGCATATCGAGCGTGTCGAGGCGTTGCCCGTGGCCGTTGAGCGCCGCGTGGGCGACCTGCTGGGCGAGGCCCGCCGGCTGCGGTCGGCTGGCGACCTGACGATGGCGGTCGTCTACCTCTACAGCCACCAACTGGTCCAGCTGGACCGCGCCGGGATGATCCGCCTGATCAAAGGAAAGACCAACCGCCAGTACCTGCGTGAGCTCAAGCGCGCGTCGCCGCCGGAAACGTTGGCCACAACGCTGAGCGACACGATGCTGTTGTTCGAGCGATCGTTCTTCGGCGCGCACCCGCCGGACGAAGGCAAGCTCGACCGGTGCTTCGCCGCCACCGAGGCGTTTGAGCTGGCCGCGAAGGGAGAGCAGGCGTGATCGAAGGAGGAAGGCAGAAGGCGGAGGGCGGAACGACGCGCAGGCGACGCGGCAACACCTGCGCGCGCAACCACCGGCGACCCGCCTTCCGCCTTCCACCCTCCGCCCTCGCGTTGCTTCTACTGCTGCCGCTGTGCGGGTGCTTTCCCGGTTACCTCGAAGAGCAGTACGGCCGGAGGAGCGGCGTTTGGTCGGACAGCATCAACGGGACCGCGGTCCTTGGCAAGATGATCGAGAAAGCCGGGCACAAGGTCCGGTCGGTCGATCGCCTCTACCCGAAGGTCGGCAACGCCGACGTGATCGTTTGGTTCTGCGACGACTTCGGCGCCCCCTCGGCCGAGGCCCGTCAGTGGCTCGACGATTGGCTGCTGCTCAGCGACGAGGCGAAGACCCTGGTCTTTGTCACCCGCGATTACGAGGCGGGCGCCCTGTACTGGTCCGAGATGCAGAAGACCGCCCCGGCGGGCCTGCAGAAGACCCTCGGCAATGAGCGGCGGCAATCGCAAACGCGGTTCAACCAGTACCGCGGCGGCGCGCCGGTCACCGACGCCGCCGGCGACTGGTTCACCACCGACCGCCGCACAACAACGCGCACCATCCAGCAGCTCTCCGGCCCGTGGGCCAAGGGCGTCGACGCCAGCAAGACGCAAATCGAACACCGCGCCTACCTCACGCCGAGCGACGAGGCGGACTTCCTGCTCGCCGACGAGCGCGGCCATCCGTTGGCGAGCGAGATCGTCTACTCGGGTGAGTCTTGGCAGACGAACGTGAAAGACTCACGGGTCGTGATGATCGAGAACGGCGCGTTCCTGCTCAACGGCGCCCTCGTCAACAAAGAACACCGCAAGCTCGCGGGCAGGCTCGTGGATCACCTTGGGCCGCCGAAGCTCAACGTCGTGTTCCTGGAGTCGGACAGCGACCCGCCGGTGCTGGCGGACGATCCCTCCGTGGGCCCCGCCAGCGCGTTCAAGCACCTCACGCTATGGCCCATTGGCGCGCCGATCGTGCAGGCCCTGGCGCTCGGCGTGGCGTACGCGGCGTTCCGCTGGCCGATCTTCGGCCGGCCCCGCCGAGGGGAAGAAGCCTCGCTGACCGACTTCGGCCGGCACGTCGAAGCGGTGGGCCGGCTCCTCGCCGCCACCCGCGACCGCACGTATGCTGACGCCCAACTGCGGGCGTACTTCCAGGCGGCGCGGGAGAAGGACTAAAGGATTATTGACCGCGGAGTTCGCCGGGGACGCAGAGGACGGGTGACCGTGTGTTGATCGACAATCCCTATGCATCGCCAGCAACCGGTGCGAATCCGGTCGAGGTGAAGACCGGAGTAGCTTGGCTACTGGCGCCGACTGGCGTGTCGAGCGTCGTCCTTGCCGCGTGCGTGTATGCGCATTTTGGGGCATGCGGCACACATGTGCCTGACGATGTCGTTCCGATCGGCCTGTTGATCCTGCTTTGGTTTCACGTGATTGTCGCGGGCATTTACGTCGGTGCCTTAACAGTCGCACTCGCGTTATTTGGAGCCCTCACCAACGCAATCCAGTACCGTCGCTGGACAGCGACGGTACTCGCACCAATAGTCGCTCTCGTGTGGCTTCCGATTGCGTCTTGGATGACCCCGACTGAGCTCTTAGCGTCTGCAACCGCCGTTCCAATACTCCTTGCTGGCGTCACCTTCGATCTTTGCGCAGTCTACTCCACGTCCTCTGCGACCTCCGCGGTTAATCAACAACCCAAACAATAGACATGAGCGACACCCCCGAAGAGCCCACGCTGCCCGAGGCGGCGATCGTCCCCGATGAGCCGCAGCCGCCGCTGGCAGCCGAGGCCCTCGTGACGGACGCTGAGCCGACGCCGCTGCAGCGGCTGTACGACGCCATCACCGCCGAGGTGGCCAAGATCTACGTCGGCCAGGAGGAGCTGGTGCTCTCGACGCTGGTCGCCCTCTTCTCGGGCGGGCACGTGCTGATTGAAAGCGTGCCCGGCTTGGGCAAGACGCTCTTTGTTCGCACGCTGGGCAAGGTGCTGGGCTGCAAGTTCGGCCGCATCCAGTTCACGGCGGACCTGATGCCGTCGGACATCACCGGGGCGCCGATCTTCAACCTCAAGACGCAGGAGTTCACCTTCCGCCCCGGCCCGGTCTTCACGCAGCTCTTGCTCGCCGACGAGATCAACCGCTCGCCCGCCAAGACGCACGCCGCGCTGCTGGAGATCATGCAGGAACGCCGCGTGACGGTTGAGAACGACACGCACAAGCTCGACCCGCCGTTCCTGGTCATGGCGACGCAGAACCCGGTGGAGAGCGAGGGCACGTACAACCTGCCCGAGGCGCAGCTCGACCGCTTCATGTTCAAGGTGATGGTCGATTACCCCTCCGCCGAGGAAGAGGCCCGAGTGCTCAAGGAGCACAGCCGGCAGGTGGACATCGACAAGCGACTGGCCGAGGAGGTGCGCACCGTCACGTCGCCCGAGCAGGTCATCAAGGCGACCCAGCTCTGCGGCAAGGTGCGGGTGGAAGAGAAGCTGATCGACTACATCAACCAGCTGGTCCGCCAAACGAGGAGCTGGCCGACGCTGCACTTGGGCGCCTCGCCGCGGGCGGGGATTGCGTTGATGCAGGGCGCGAGGACGCTGGCCGCCTTCAACGGCCGCGACTACGCCGTGCCCGACGACGTCGCCGAGATCGCCCTGCCCGCGCTCCGCCACCGCGTGGTGCTCACCGCCGAGGCCGAGGTGGAAGGCCGCGACGTCGACCAGGTGCTGAACGAGCTGATCCGCACGGTTGAAGTCCCGCGGATGTGACAAGCGCACGCAACAAGCTCCCGAAATAGCCTCACGCCTCGGCGCCTTTGCGTTAACGAACCAAGCGTCCCCCAACAGCCGTGATTACCCTCTACTGCCTCGCCGCCTTCATCCTCGGCCTCGTCTTGCTGGCGTGGCTTGGCAGGGTGTACCCCGATCGGGCGTTGGTGACCGCCATGCTCGCGCCGACGGCGCTCTCGGCCATGCTGATCGCACTGCCGACGCTCTGGCCGGTGGTGGTGGCCGTGGACGTGCTGCTGCTGGTTGTGGTGCTGATCGATCTGGCGTCGCTCGCGCGGGAGGCGTCTTTCCAGGCGCAGCGGTCGGTCGGCCTGATCGCGTCGCTGGGGCAGCAGCACCCGGTGGAACTGACCGTCACCAACCGTTCCGGGCGCCGGCAGCCCATCCGTGTGAAGGACGACGTCCCCGAGGGGATGACCGCCGAGCCAGAGGACTTCCGCGTGGTGCTCTCGCCGATGAGCCGGTCGGTGCTGCGGTACCGAGTGCGGCCGCAGGGGCGGGGCGAGTTCTTCCTGGAGCGCGTTTACCTCCGGGTCGGCAGCCGGTGGGGGTTCTGGCAGCGGCAGCTCGAACTCCCCGTCCGCAGCCGCATCAACGTCTACCCGGACATGAAGCAACTGGGCGAGTACGCCGTGCTGGCCCGCACCAACCGGCTGAGCCTGATGGGGCTCCGGCGGACGCGGCGGATCGGGCAGGACAACGAGTTCGAGCGTCTCCGAGACTACACGCTGGACGATAACTTCAAGCACATCGATTGGCGGAGCACCGCCCGCCGCAACAAGCTCACGGTCAAGGACTTCCAGGCCAACCAGAGCCAGCGGATCATGTTCCTGGTGGACTGCGGCCGGATGATGACCGGCGAAGCGGCCGGCGTGAGCCTGCTGGATCACGCCCTGAACGCGATGCTGATGCTGGGCTACGTTGCGCTCCGGAGGAGCGATCAGGTGGGCCTGCTCTGCTTCTCCGACCGCGTGCTCTCGTTCACCCCGCCCAAAGGCGGGAGCGAGCAAACCAGCCGGCTGCTGCACGCCGCGTACAACCGCTTCCCGGAGATGGTGGAGTCTCGCTACGACGAGGCGTTCTTGCACCTCGCCACGCATGTGCGGAAGCGGACGCTCGTGGTGCTGATCACCAACGTTGTTGACGAAGTAAACGCGACCCAGGTCCGGCGGCACCTGGCGGCCGTCAACGGCCGGCACCTGCCGCTGGCGGTGCTGCTGCGGGACCATGCGCTGTTCGACGCGGTGGCCCAAGCGGAACCGGCGTACGCTTCGCTTGCCGGATCGGGCAACGATACGGCAGCGTCAACCTTTCAGCAGCAGCCGGCGCCGGGCGTGGGGCTTTCGAGCGAGAAGCTCTTCCGCGCAGCGGCCGCCGCCGAGGTGCTAAGCTGGCGCCGGCGCGTTTTGGCCGACTTAGAGACCAGCGGTGTGCTGCTGGTCGACGAGTTTGCCGAAGACCTCACCGCGCCGTTGGTCAACCGTTACCTGGAAGCCAAAGCGCGTCACCTGCTCTGAAGACTCAAACGGTCAAAGGGATTGACTGCTCAGCAAACTCGCTTGCCCAGCTAGACACAGTGTTTGAGTCGTCACTGTCAAACAGGCGACAAGCAAGACGCGCCCTGCGTATCACGCCCTTCTCAAGAGACTGCGAGAACAGACTCCAACGCGATTCTCCGATGCCTCCCTGCAAGAACCGCCACTTATGGGAGGCCTCGCGTTGATCACTGGGGTGCACAACCTCACACCAGTCGCCTCCTCCAAGCTGCTGAACGCGCACGACGCGCTCTTCGGACATTCGGGGGGCGTAGTCGCTATCGACACCACCGCATGCGCTGACCCGAGAGAGCACGAGGATTACAGGATGCGAGTCGAGCAAATCGGTTTCCACAGAAACGATGAACTGCAAGCCTACGCCGTCGCCACGCCAGTACACCTCAGTACGGAACGGAAAAGCGTCGCATGGACCGTAGCTGGCGACGAGGTCGGTGCCGCGCGCGTAGTAATCAACTAACGGAAACATCGCGTCTTCGACTGCCGGACGGACGCCAAATGCCTGGACGGCGCTGCCCAGCCGAACCCCGTCGCCGGGGTGGGAAAGGTCTATCCGTGCGCCTAGCGCGAGACATTCGGCCTTGACCCCATCGATCCGCCAGGAGCAATCAGTCAAAACGGCATAGAGCGGCGTTAGAAGGCACAAAAAAACCCCGCCGAACACCCGAGGGTGTTGCGACGGGGCCGGAACAGAGAAGAGGCCAGAGTCGCTTGCAAAGGGATAACTGGTATTAGGCAATCGCCTACCGCCGATCGGCGGCTGTCAAGCTCCCCCGGTGTTCCGCACGGTGGGACATACGGGATGTTAGCAGAACGCGAAGTCGTGTCCAACCATTTGGTGAGAAAACCACAAACGCACCGCCGAACTCCACATTTCGCGAAACGCCGCGCAATGACCGCGGCGTGTCTGCGGCGATCGATCGCGGTTATGCTCTTCGGTTCGCCAACGGGTCGGCCGGTTATTTCCCATCTCGACCCAAATGCCGCTTGAAAGACGTCTCAGGAGCCTCCGATGGACCCTTCGCAGTTGACGGAAATCACGGCTGTGGCAAAGGATGCGGCGATTGCCGGCGGGCGGGAGCTGTTGCGGTGGCGGGGCAAATTCAAGACCCGCGAGAAGGGGGCCGCCGACTTCGTTACCGACGCCGACCTCGCTTCGCAGGAGGCGATCCAGCGGATCGTCGCCGAGCGCTTCCCAAGTCACCTCTTCGTTGGCGAGGAGTCCGATGGTGGCGCCCTGGACGCGGCCCAACGCGACACCGAGTCGTTCTGCTGGGTCGTCGACCCCCTGGACGGCACCACCAACTATGTGCACGACTTTCCTAGCTATGCCGTCTCAATCGCCGTCGCTCAGGCTGGAAAGCCAATAGCAGCAAGCATTTACGACCCGCTTCGAGACGAGCTGTACTGGGCGCAAAAGGGCGCGGGAGCCTGGCTCGGCGACGGGCGGCTTGAGACTGGGTCGGCGGCAACGCTGGGCGAGGGCCTGGTCGCCATCAGCCTGCCGCCGTCGAACGTCGGCGATTCGAAGGACTTCCGCGACCTGTTTCAGATTGGTCCCCAGTGCCGGGCGGTGCGGCGGATCGGCTCGGCGGCGCTCAATCTGGCGTACGTGGCGGCGGGGCGGCTCGACGCGTACTGGGCCCGCGACATCTACCCCTGGGATGTTGCGGCCGGGGTGCTGCTGGTGACCGAGGCGGGCGGCGTCGCCACAAGTATTGATGGGAACGAGTTTTACGTCTGGCGGCCCGCCTGCATCGCCTGCTGCGGCGACGCGATCTATCGGCAGCTTTTCGCCGAGCTCTCGGCCGAGTAGCCGCGGGCCGCAAGTTTGGTCGGTCGCCCCCCTGCGGGTAAGATGGGCGTAGGTGTTGCGCGTGAGGGCCAGCCAGCCCAACCCTCCTCTCTTCTCTCCCCAATCGGGTCGCCCCCCTCTGCTTCACCGGCTTGCCGCCCTCTCCACGCATCAACGCAGCCGGCCGCGTGCCGACTTGCCCGTGCCCACCCGTCATGCCCACCCCACCAACAGCCCAAGCCGCGGCGCCCGGTCGACGCCGACCCGCGCCGGCGTTTTGGCTGGCTTGTTGCTTGGCGCTGGCGTTGGGTGGCGAGTGGTCGCGTGCCCAACTTCCCGGAACGCCGCCGACCGAACCCCCTACAACGGAAGCCCAGCCCACAGAAGCCCAGCCAACCGAAGCCCCGCTGACCGAGACGCCGCCCTCGCCCGAGTCGGACCAGCCGGCTGCCAGTCGCGATCGCCAAGCCGCAGAGGACGGGCTGCCGCGGCCTTCGGGTCCCGACACCACGATCTGGATCGGCGGAAACGGAACGCCTCGCCCCGTCGTCGGGCTTTCGTACGACGAACTGCTGAAGGCGTGGCGGGCGCTGCAGCAACTCGATACCGGACCGAAACTGCCGGCCGTGCTGCGTGATCGGATCGACCTGAGCGGAACCGTGGAAGGCGATCGTGTCCGAATAACAGCACGCTACGAGTTCACCCTCTCCGCCGATGGCCACGCCGAGGCGCCGCTCGGCCTTGCCGGCGCGGTGCTGGTTGACGACCCCAAGATCACGGGAGAGTCGCCCAAGGGCCAGCACGTTGACTACCGCCAGGGAGAAGGTGGCTTCGTAGCCTGGCTTCACGGCAAGGCGGGTGAACGCCGCGTGGTTGAATTGCCGCTGCTCGTGCCGCTGACGCAAGACGATCAACAGACGGTGCTGCGGCTGAACCTTCCGCGGGCGACGCGGTCCGAGGTTGTCGTGGAGTCGGCCCGGCGGCTCACGCAGACCTTTGTTACCGGCGCGCCGATGCTCGACACAGAAGCGGCCGACAGCGGTGGCTCACGCCTCCGCGTGCGGGGCGGCGTTGGCATGGTGCAGCTTGGGTGGCGGAGTAAGACCGACACGGTCGCCGCGCCCGCTACCGTGCTGACCGCGACGAGCGAGATCGCTTGCCGGGTAGACGGAACGAGCGTCCGCAGCCGAGCGGAAGTCACCGTGAGCAGCTACGGCGGGATGATCGAGCGCTTCCGCGTCCGCCTGCCCGCGGGGTCGTCGCTGCGTCCACGCGCCGAGGCGGAGGGGCAGCCGCGCGTCACGATGCTCGAGGCGGGCGATCGATCGCAACGGGTCTGCCTGGTATCGCTGCCTTCGCCGACCAATGAGCCGGTATCGATCACGTTGGAAACCGACCAAACGCTGCCGCTCGCCCCGGAGTCGGCGGCCGACCTCGGGGGGTTCGAGGTCCTCGGCGTCGCTCGCCAGCGTGGCGTCGTCGCCATCGAAGTTGCCGAAGGTTGGCGGGCGCAGCTCGGCGGGCTCGACCGGGTCGCAAAGCTACCGCCGGAGGCTCTGCCGGCCTCGCTTCAGACGCCGCGTCCCACGGCGGCGGTTGAGTTCTTCGGGCAGCCTTTCCGGCTAGGAATCCGCGTGCAGCGGCAGCCGGTGCGGACCGAGGTCGCGACACGCTATCTCCTCATCCTTCGCCCCGACTCTGCCGAGCTGGGGGTCGCGATCGATTATCGAATCACCGGGCAGCGGCGCGGCGCGCTCGTGATCGACTTGGCCGACTGGGCCGGTGCGGAGGTGCTATCGCCCTCGTTGACCGGCGCCGTCGGGACCGATGCCATTGCCCTTAGCGGCGACGACGACAGCGAGCTGAGCCTCGCGCTGCCGGCCGACGCGGGCCCCAACGGCACGGCGGAGTTCACCCTGAAGGTCCCGCTATCGATCGACAAAGAGCAACTGCAACTGAAGCTGCCCACAGCCCAAGCCACGCTTCATTCCGGTTCGGAGCTGCTGGTGGTGGCAGACCCCTCGCTCGAACTGACGCCCGACGCCGAGCGGCTGCAGCGGATGCGCGCCACTGCCGTGACCGCCGATACACGAGACCCGCGGGACCCCACCGGTCTGCAGTCATTCCGGTTCCTTGGTTCGGGGGTTGGCGACGTGTTTGCCGCCCGGGTCCGCCGCCGGCCCGCCGAGGCAACCGTCGCCGTCGGCAGCCAGGTCCGCGTGGGCGAGCAAGCGACCTTGGTCAAGCAAACCTTCGACTACGACCTACGTCATGCTGCCTTTAACGAACTGCGATTCTCGGTTCCATCGGGAGCGATCGAGTCGTCAACCGTCGCCTTCAACCTCACGTCGCCCGCTGGAGACCAACCCGGCCCGACTCCGGCCAGGCGTCTTGAGTTCCAGGCCGCCGAGCCTGACGAGGAAGACGCGAACCGTGAGGTCTCCGTCGCGCTGCCGCGCCCCTGGATCGGCGCGTGCCGAATCGAGGCTGAGTTCTCATTGCCGGCGGCCCTCGACTCGCTTGAGCGGGGCGAGCCGATCAGCGCCCCGCTGATTTCACCAATCGGCAGCGAGATCGCGTCGTCTCGCGTCGTCGCCCGCGCCGAAGACGGCTCGCCGTTGACGCTTGGCGACAACGCGGCTTCGTGGTCGTCGGCCGAAGACCGTGACGAGGAAGACGGAGCGCTGGTGGCGACGGGCGTCGGGGAAGCGTGGGTGTTGCCGCTGCGCAGGGCGGACCCACAAGCAAGGACGGCTGAGGCGATTCTCATCCGATCCGCCCGATGGGAAACCTGGATCACACCCACACAGACCCAGCAGAGCGCTGAGTTCATCGCGCAGACGTCCGCCGAGGA
Source organism: Planctomycetota bacterium (assembly GCA_039414355.1). Taxonomy (GTDB): domain Bacteria; phylum Planctomycetota; class Planctomycetia; order Pirellulales; family Lacipirellulaceae; genus JBCCQL01. The sequence goes on from JBCDJN010000002.1 coordinate 68,865, forward strand.
GGCGACGATTGAGATCGATCCGTCGCTAGCGGACACCGCGGTCGAAGTGACCATCGATGGCCGAACGGCAGATCGGTACCGCCGCACCGGGAATCGTTTGATTGTGCGTCTGACCGATGAGGGCAATCCGCCGGACCGTTCGCGACCGATCAGGCACAACATCGCGCTCCGGTACTTCGAACCGGGTCAGTCGAGCCCAAACTCGGTTGCGTGGCGCCCACCGCGGATGGAGGGCGATTACGTGCTGGCCACCACTTCGTGGGACATCGTGCTCCCCGGCGGGCTCACGCCGCTGGCGCCTCCGGTTGGGTTTGCCGCGGTCGGGTCGACCGAGAGCGGCGGCTTCGGCCAGGCAACGCGGCTGCGATTCGGCGGGCTCGGTACGCCGCCGCAGGACCAAGCCACTGCGCTGCGTTTGGTCTCGCAACCGTTCATCGCTCTGGCGGTCTCAACGGCGGTGCTCGCGGCCGGCCTGGCGCTGATCTACGCCCCGTGGCTTCGCACCCCGCCTGCGTTGGTGGCCATGGTGGCCGCCCTGGTTGCCATCGGGCTTTGGTTCCCGGGGCAGATGGTCTGGCTCGCCCGCGCCGGGGTTGCGGGCGCAGCGCTGGCGGCGGCGGCAGGTTTCCTGGCTTGGCTGCTTAGGCCTGTGGCGGAGCTCCGCCCGCGTAGCCAGACGCCAATCGGTGGCGCCATGGCCGGGCCGGGGACCGACACCCTGATCCTGGCCCCACTAAGCGCCGTCTCGACCAACGCCCCCACCGCCTCCATGCCCCCGGCCGACAGCGAACTCTAGTCGCCGGATCCCACGCGCCGCTGCCTGGCATGACCCGAATCCGTTGCAAGTTGAATCGCCCGAGCCGAACGCACGCCGGCGCTATCGTGGCTTGCCTGGTTGCGGCGTGGTTGCTGGGTATGGGGTGCGATGGGGCCGCGGCGGAGACACCGGAGAGCACCGCAACCGCCGGCTACCGGCGGGTATTTGTTCCGGCTGACCAGCCTGAGGCTTGGCCCACCGACGGCGCACCGCTGTTACCGGTGGAGGCGGGCGAGCTTTCGCGATTGCTTCAATCCGCCGCCAAGCCGGCCTCGAAGCTCCTCGTCGAATCGATCGAGCTATCTGGCGAAGCGAACCCGGGCGAACCCGTCGAAGGGGAGGGCGTCCTCCGGCTCCGACTGATGGGCGACAGCCCCGGCTTCCTCCGCCTACCCGCCGGCCCTATGGCGATTGCCGACGCCCGCTGGGCCGGGACCCAAGAAGTTCCCGCGCAGTGGGGCTGGTGGCCCACGCCGAAGCCGCCCTACGCCGAAAACGACAACGATCCTAGCCGTCGCGGGCCATCGAACCTTGGCGTGCGTGTCCCGGAGTCGGGCGAGCTGCGCTTCGGCTTCAAACTCTGGCCCGTCGCCGGGCGGTATCGCGTGCCGCTGCCGCCCGCAAGTCGGCGAAGCCTCACGCTTTCGCTCCCCCCCGGTGCAACGGTGAGCGGCGAGCAGCTTCTCATCGACCCGGCAGAGGACTCAGAAGCCGACACAGATGCGTCGGCCGGACCAAGGGTTCTGCTGCGCCCCGCGGCCGGGGCGCCGTTAGCGTTTGTGCTCGCGCGGCCCGCAACCGACCAGCGAACGTCGCCGAGCAACTTGTACTCGTTGAGCGCCGTCGCCTCGCTGGTTGATGACGGTGTCGAGTCGGAGTGGCGTGTGCAGCTCCGCGGCGAGAGCCGGTTGCCGGAGTCCGTCGCGATCGTCACGCCGCCGGGACTTGTCGTGCTGGACGCCACTGTGGACGGCGAGCCGGCAACGGTTCGCCGGCGGAACGATGCGACCGAGGCCTACCGAATCCCCTTAGTCGCTCGGGCGATGCCGACGGAGGCGGTGATCACGCTTCGCGCATGGACGCGATTCGACAGCGACCAACAAGCCGTCCTGGGAGCGGTGCAAGTGGAAAACGCGGCCTTCCAAGAAGGCGTTCTGCAGCTCTCGTCGCCCGAGCCCTGGCGGCTGGCCGACCTGGAACTCTCGAAGGGCGCGCTCGTGGAACCGACCACGGGTTCAAACGACGCCTATTCGCTCCGCCTACTCGAGAGCAACGCCCTCGTCACCGTGCGACGGCAAGCGATCCGTCCACCGACTCCTTGCGCTATCGTCCATCGGGTCGGGGCGGGGCGGGTTGTTCTACGATCCGAATCTCGGCTGCGACCCTCAGACCCAGACGCGCCAATCTCGCTGCGGCTAAGCGATGGTTGGCGTCTGCTGGAGATTGATGTTCCCGGCGGCGCGTCGCCCTCGTGGCAAGTCACCGCGGATGGGCGAGGCGGACGCGTCCTTGAGATCGATCCCCTCTCAACGGGCCGCGGGGCGTCGGCCAGCGATGCGTTGAACATCGTTTTGCGCCGTCAGATGCCGCGCGGCCGCGTGCTGCCACTCCCGTTGGCCATTCCTTTCTGGTCGGCTGCGGAGAGCAGGGACGAGCACCGCCTGGAGCTGACGGCGATCGCTTCGCACGGGCTTGAGATCGGTCGCACGCTGCCGGGCGCTCCGCCGTTTTGGGCCGAGGGCGGCGTGGTTCAGCGGCTCTCGCTAAATCTTGGTGACCCCGAGACGAAACGCGATCTCGACGCCAGCCTGCTGGGCGTTCGCTGGCGGCAGCGGCGGTTCCGGGCAGACTGTCGTGTCACCGTTCAGCCCGGCGAAGACGGCATGCAGTACCAGGGCGAGGTGACGATCCGCGGCGGGCCCGCGGCCGAGTCGGTAGTCGTTCGTTCCTCACCGCCGCTGCCCGAATTGGCTCAATGGCGCGACATCGTCACCGGCGCTCCCCTTCCGGCGCGGCTGGTCAGAACCGACGACGCGATGCCTGCTCCTTGGCAACTCTGGGCGGTGCGAACCCCGGTTGGCGTTGGCGAAACGGTGCTGGGCGTTGACGTGGAACTGGCAGGCGCCGCCAGCGGGGCGGTGCCGTTGCTCTCGGCGCCCGCCGCCGCGGAGCAATCGGGCGTGGTGACCGTGCGTGGCGTTGCGCCGGCGATGCTCTCCGTGGAAGCCATCGGCCTAAAGGCGACGCCAACGGCCGGCGCCGACGCCGTTGCCTACCGCTACTCGCCGGCGTCGCTTGATGGCTCGACGAACCCGAATCGCTTCGCGCTGGCATTGGACGATCGAGACGCTTCGGGAGGTTTGAATCCGGGTGTGGAGATCGTCGGCTTGACTTCGCAGTGGCGACCGCCCGGGCGGACGCTGCACACCGCGATCGTCCGCCGGCGACCCGGCGTCACGAGCTGGCGGTTCCGCCTGCCCGCGAGTGTCGATGTGGCGGGCGTGGAAGACCCATTGGGCCAGCAGCTCGCCATCGATCGGATTGACGCTGGCGCCGAGAGCGAAACCGGTACGCGCCAATACTTGCTGCGTTTCGGCGACGAATCCGCGGACGACGATGATTCGCCTCTTCTGTTTCACTACGTGGAGACGTCGGCGGGTGGCGCGAGCGTCCAACCCACGCTGCCAGAGCCTTGGGCCGCCGCCGGCGTTTGGCAGTGGCGTGTTTCGGTCCCGCAGGACTGGGAGTTCCCTCGCCTCGCCGCGACGGGCGTCTCTTGGCAGCAACGTCTGCTTGGCCCTGCCGCAAGGCGCCCCGAAGCCGACCCCTTCAACCCGCTCCGCTTGTCGGACTGGGCGGCGCTCTCTCGCCGCGTTAGGCAAGCCGGCGGCGCCCTCCGCGCCGACAGCACACGAAACGAGGCTCCTGCGGATCAATCGGCAACCGACCAAAGCGGGTGGCGTGAAGCAACCTTCGACGCGGTCGACGCGCCACCGGCGGACCTGGTGCTGGCGAACGGAGACTCACGCCGACACACGCACTACGCACTCGGGCTGATGGCGGCCGCGGTTGGATCGTGGTGCTTCGCCGCGCGGCCGCGGGCTTGGCTGCCCGCCGTCGCCGCGGCGGCGGTGGCGGCGTTGGTGTCGCCCGTTGCGCTGCTGCCGGCCGCCCAGTGCTTGCTATGGGGATTGGTCGCCGCCGGGCCGCTTGCTTGGCTGCTGGCCCGGCAGCCGCAGCCGAACAAGCGGAGCGACGCGTCGACCACCGAAACGCTCCGCGGCGCCGCGGCGGCGGCGCCAACGCTCCTCGCCGTGATCCTCGCCCTCGGGCTGGCGGGTCTTGCCGCGGCGTCGCCACCGGTCGAGCCGGTGTTGATCCCCGTTGATGAAACCGGCGCCCCGGTCGACGAACTCCGGTACCTGCACGCGGACTATCTCAAGCGATTGCTCCTGGCCGACGCCAACCGTCGGCGCGGCGCGCCCGCAGACGCGGTGGTGCTCGCCGTGGCGTTAGACGGCGTCTTGCAGCGCGCCTCGGCGGACTCGCCGGTGCGACCCGGGACTTGGCAGATGACTCTGGAAACGCTGGCCGTCGAGAACGGAGCGCAGTTGACTCTGCCGATCGAACGACCGCCCGCCGGCGAACCCGCGTCGGTCACCGTCGACGGGTTGCCCGCGCCGGTCCGGTGGCGTCCCAACGGCGACGCGGAGATCGCCCTGCAGGGTGTGGGGCCGCGGCGGGTGGTGGTCAGCTTCCGCCCGAGGGTGGTGGTCGCCGATGCGGAGTCGGCCGTGCAGATCGCCGTGCCGCCCGGCGTGCCGCCGACGCTGCGAGTCATGGCGCCGCCCGAGCTGCTCGACCTCCGCTGCCCGTTCGCTCTGGGCGTCGACCGCGAAGAGAGCGGCGTGCTCAACGGGGTGCTCGACGGCTCGGGCGAAGCACTCGTCTGCTGGACGGAGCAGCCGTCGCCCTCGCCCGACACGCTGCCGCAGGTCGATGCGTTGGTCCGCGTCGCCATCCAACCTCAAGGGGTGACCGCGGCCGTGCGACTGCTTGGCGACGCGTCGGGCGCCCGGCTGGAGTTGCGGACGCCCCGCGGTTGGCAATCGCTCGACCGACCGAAGCTCCGGGCGGTCGCCGTCACCCCAACCGCTTCGCCGGGCGACGCTCAGCAAGGAGACCAAGTCGCCCGGTTCCGAATCGATCGGCTGAGCCCTCTGGGCATGCTGCATTTGCCAGCGATCACCACGGTCGATGGGACGGTCCGCAAGACGCTGGTTTCGGTCGACTGCGCTCCCGCGCTCCGCCTCAGCGCCTTGCCAGGCGAGGCCGTCGCGATTGACGAGCTCGAGTTTCTTGAGCGGTGGCCAAAGGCTGACGAAACGAGCGCCGCCGCACGCTCCGCTGCGGCGCTGGCGCCGGGGGTGACTTGGTCGCTCGCCGTAGGCCCGGCGGCCGTGAGCAACACGACCTCGCAACAACTGAAAGTCTTGGTCGGCACGTCGATCACACAGACGCAGACGATCGTCTCGGCGGGGCTGCTGCCGGGCCGTCGCCTGGCGTTCGCGGCGCCGCCGAACTTGCTGATCACCGGCGCCCGCTCGATGGCGACGCCCGAGCGGGACCTGCGTTGGACCCGCCCTACGCCCGATCGCGTGGTGGTCTGGCTCCCCGCCTCCACCTCAGCGGCGACCGGTGTGGCGTTGACCGGAACGATGCCAACCCCCGAAGGGCCGTTCGCGGCGCCGCTCTTGCAACTCTCGGCGCCGTCATCCAGCGAAGCCGATCTGCTGATCGCGCGGACGGAAGACGCCTTGGTCGAGATCGAGTCGAGTGCAGCAGCCAGCAATCCACCCGCTCGCGTCGACGCCGATGGCGACACGCGGTCGGTCGCGTCGATCCGGTTCTTGGCGAACGCCGACCCGCCGGTCCTCACCGTGACGGAGAACGAACCGCGTTACCGATCGGACGAGACTTCGCGTTACTCACCCAAAGAGACCGGCCTGACGCTCCGGTGGACCACCGAGTTGACGGTGGTCGAAGGCGTGCTCGGGTCGGCGCCCGTTGCCATCGACCTTCCGCGGTCGGCAACCGTGAAGCTGGTCGAGCCCGAGACGGCTTCCCTATCGCCGCGGGCTCGCCTTGGACCGGGGCGCGTGGTCCGTTTCGCGGCGCCACTGCGTCCCGGCCAGTCGCAACAGGTTGTGCTCGAGGCGAGCGTTCCCAGCGCCGCGGCGGGCGCCCTTGCCGCTCCTTGGGCCCGGCTGCCGGGCGCGACTTCGGGCGAGCAAGTGGTCGTGGCGCCAACAGCCGAGTCCGACGCCGAACGCTTCCAGGTCACCGGCTTAGGCCTCACAACCAAAGGCCAGGGCGCCGAGTCCGGCCGGTTCACCGCGCGGCGACGCGGGGCAATCGGTCGTTTGCAGCGGCTGCCCCAGAACCAAGTCACCGCGAAGCCGACGCCGCTCTTGGCCGAGCACCGGCTCGTGGCGCAACTGCCGGGCGAGCGGGTGGTCGTCTCGCGCCTGAGCCTGCTGCCCCGCGACGCCGAGCGGTGTCGGCTGGCGCTCAAGCCCGGTTGGAAGCTGCGGACGCTGCGGATCGACGGCGCCGACGCCGTCGTCTCGCGGCCGCCGGGCGACGATGGCGTTTGCGAGTTCGAGCTCCGCTCGCCGGTCCACCCGCAACGACTCGAGGTGACGTCGGTTGGCCCCGCCGATGGGCCGCTCACCGCGCCGCGCCTCGTCGACTCCGATGGTGGCGTCGTTTCACCCCTGGCGGAGGTTTGGTCGGCACAAGAGCGCGACGGGTTGACGATCGCGCCGCCAGCCAACGCGGAAGAGATTTTGGAACCGGGGCTCGCCGAGCTGCGGCTTGGGGTTCTGGCCAAGGTAATCGAGGCCCAGGGGGACAGCCCGGCGGCATGGCGGGGCGTGTGGACGCCGCTGGTTCGAGACGCGCTGACCGTGGCGCCGCCCGACGCCGACCCGGCCGCGCGGGAAACGCTGAGCGATTGGCTGGAAGCCGCCGTGCTGGAGTCGCCGCGGAGCGGCACGCCGCGATCGGATCGAGCAGACAACGAACTCGCCGTCGAGCCCGACTCGTGGCGGCACTTCATGGTCAGCAGCGGCGAGGCTCTCAGCGTTTCATCGAGCCGACCGGCGGAGACCGGCGTGCGATTCGTGCTCGCCTTTGCCATCGCAACTGTTCTGATCGCCGGCCGCCAGCGCATCTTCTCCGCCGTGCCGAGCACCCGGCTGCCGACGTACGGGCCCGGCCTGGCGGCGCTCGCGGGTGTTGCGTGGTGGCTGCTGGCCGAGCCGAGCGTGCTTGGCCTGCTGGTCTTGGCGGCTTCTGCGGCGGGGCAGGTGGCGGGGTTCTTCAAGGCGGCGTGGCGCCGTCAGGACCTGCTGGGGTGAGCCGGGTCGCCGCGGCGCCGATCAGGCGAAGACCGGCTTGAGGCTCCGCAGCCGCCGGGCGGTCTCCGCCATCAACGCGTCCTCGGCGGCTTCGTCGGCCGCTTCGTAGGTGACGCTGAAACGGAGATACGAACCCGCGTCGTCCCAGGGCACCGTGCAGATCGACTGCTCGGTAATCAGGTACTGGCTCGCCGCCTCGGCGTTTTCGAATTGCGTGCCGTCCTCCAGCGCCTTGGGCGACGGCGTGTAGAGGAAGTACGTGCCGCCGGGCATCTCGCACTGGAAGCCGCAGCCGCGCAAGGTTTCGACAAGCTTCTCCATCCGCCGGCGGTACTTGGCTCGGACACGCTTGGGGATCTCCGGCGTATCGAGCGCCGCGGCGGCGGCCTTCTGGATCGCGGCGAACTGACCGCAGTCCGTGTTGTCCTTCACGTCGCCGAACGCGCGGACGATGCGCTCGTTGCCGCACACCCATCCCATCCGCCAGCCGATCATGTCGAAGCCCTTGGACATGGAGTGCACCTCCACCCCCACGTCCTTCGCCCCCGGCGTGGCGAGGAAGCTGGAGGGCTTACGGTCGAAGCTGATCATGCCGTGCGCGGCGTCCTGGATCACCACCAGCTCGTGCTTCTTGGCGAAGGCAACCAGCCGCTCGTAGTACTCCGGCGTGGCGGTCTTGCCGGTGGGGCTGTTGGGGAAGCATGTGACCAGCAGCTTGGCCTTCTGCAGGACGTCGCCGGGGATGCCGTCCAGGTCCGGCAGGAAGTCGTTCTCCGCCAGCAGCGGCAACTTGTGCACCACACCGCCGTAGTAAACGGTGTGCGTGGCCGCCACCGGGTAGCCGGGCACGGTGATCAGCGTGATGTCGCCCGGGTTGATGAAGCACGCCGGCAGAAGTTGGTACGCGGACTTCGAGCCGATGCAGTGGTTCACTTCGCTGGCCGGGTCGACCTCCACGCCGAACTCGCGCTGCATGAACCGGGCGACGGCCTGCTTGAACTCGGCGACGCCGTTGTCCGAGTAGCCGCGGTTCTCCGGCTTGCCGGCCTCCTCAGCGAGCGTGCGGATAGCGACCTCGTCCGCCACGGAGTCGTTCTCGCCGATGCCGAAGTCCAGCAGCCTCCGGTCCGGATAGTCGGCAATCGCCTTCCGCTTGGCCCGCTTGATCTTCTCGAACTTGTAGATCGCGTTGCTCTTGCCGTACTGGTCGCCACCGATGCGGTTGGCGAAGAGCTGCTGGAAATAGGGGTCGGACATGCGTCTTCAATTGAATTAGTTGCGGGCCGAAGAGACCGAGAGACTAACCCACAAGAAAATTAGCGTCGACCGTCCGGCCAGGGATCGGCGCCCGGTCGTAACCAGGGTGTTAGCCGAAACCAGCGTGTCAGCTCGCGCCGTAGAACGCGGCGGCTTCCAGCCCGGCTCGCTCACGCACACGCGCGGTGATCGCGTCGACCTCTTCGTCCGAAAGCGGGGTGACGATTGACTCCGCCGGCTTGCGGGCCACGGTGTAGACCTGCACCAGCTTGATCCGCCCGCCGGCGGTGGTGGTTTCGTTCAGCCGGTCGCAGAACGCCTCGATCTCCGCCGGCGTGGGCGGCTCGCCGGCGACGCGCATAAAGAGCGACTGGATGACAATCGGCCGCACCTGGGCGGCGGCGGTGATGTTCTGCAGCACCTGGCGGAAGGGGATCTTGGTCCGCTCAATCGTGTGGTAGTACGCCTCGGTGCCGGCGTCGAGCTTGGCCCAGACCTCGCCGTTGTTCTGATCGAGCACCGCCAGCCCGCGCCGCACGTGCGGCCGGTGGAACATGCTGGCGTTGGTGATCAGCGCCATCTTCACCGCGTCGAGCCCCAGCTCCCGCTTCACACCGGCGGCCAGCTCCATAAGCTCGTCGAAGTTCTTGTAGGTGGTGGGCTCGCCATCGCCGCTCAAGGCGATGTCGTTGAGCCGCCGCAGCGGCTGGGGGACCGAGGCGAACTTCTCGGTGCGGAACAACTCGCCGCTCGCCGCGAGGCCAACCACCTCACGCAACTCCTTCAGCAGCCCGTCGGTCTCGACAAAGCGGGTCTCGCTCTGCGTCGTCCGGTCTACCTGGCAGTAGATGCAATCGAAGTTGCAGACCTTGTCCGGGTTGAGGTTCACGCCCACCGACACCCCGCCCGACCGCCGGCTGAGCACCGGGTAGACGAAGCGGTTCGCCTCGAAGGTGCGTGGGTGCGAGGTGTGGAGCTGATGGGTTGCCATCGGGCTACAACGGGGTCGGAGCTTCGTGTTGGGGGGCTGGAAGGATTCTACGCAGATGCCGCCGCGTGGCATGGGCCATCACCCAGGTGAACCAGGACCCCATGCCGCCAATGACCGCCGCGAAGGCCAACACCGGCCGCGGCGGCGAGTCGGGGCCGCCGATCATGGCCCACCCGGCAATAAAGACACACCAGAGCGACAGCAACAGGGATACGAACGCGAACGATCCAAAGAAAGCCACTCCTACCACCGCGGCGATGCTCCACCTCCAGCCGCCCGCCGAGGGGGGTTCGGGAGCGGCGATCGGCGATTGGTAAGGATTCTCGGTGACGATCGGTCCCGGCAATCGCTGGCGTGTTGCCGTCGGCGGCAACCGCTGTCTCGGTGGTTCAAACGCCCCAACTATCCCCACCGGCCGCGGTCTCGTCAAACTCGCGACACGGTCATCGCCGGCGAATTGGTCGCCGTTCTGCGCGGCGCATCAACCGCCTTTGGAGCCCTCGCAGCGCCGGCAGAGTCGACGCGACTTATCCCTTCATCGCGCGGGAATAATCGCCCTGCGTCGGGCGATCCACTGGCGGCGTGGCGGCGGAGCAGACCTTACTTATGGAGCTTGCGATGTCTATCGATAGGAGGCGTGATGGTGGATTTACGCTCATTGAACTCTTGGTGGTGATCGGCATCATCGGCGTGCTGATGGCCTTGCTCTTGCCGGCCGTGCAGAGCGCCCGCGAGGCGAGTCGGCGGTCGAGTTGCCTCAACAGCGTCCGGCAGCTCTGCCTCGCGTCGATGCAGTTTGAGGTGAGCATGCGGCGTTGGCCGGGGGCGTTCGATCGGCTTACGGCTCAGCACATCGAGTCGAGCGGCGGCGAACTCTTCGGCACGTGGGCGATTCAGCTCATGCCGCACTTGGAACGCCAAGAAGTCTACGACGAGTACGCCGCGGGCCGGACGCCGGGGACGTATGTCGACCTGATGCTCTGCCCCAGCGACGATATCAAGCAGCGGGCCGACGCCGCCAACAGCTACGTGGCCAACGCCGGCAAGCACGGGTCAACGCTAGTCCAAAGCACCGCGGACGGGCCGTTCGTCAACCGCGCGTACCAGCCGAAGCTCGCCATGCTGGAAGGCCACTGGCTTGACGGCCGTGAGTACACGCTCTCGTACAGCGAGAACCTGGGAGCGCTGCCCTACCACACGCTCGGATGGTCGGGCTTCAAGACGGGAGATGCAGGAGTCCCCGGCACATGGATCGATGGCGACTATGTCGCCGACCGGGATGACCGGCAGTGGTCGCCCGTCTTTGTCTGGCATTCCGTGCCGCAGCGAACGGCGTACATCAACGGCCCGGATGCAACCTGCCAAAACTGCGAGCCGGAGATCCTCACCCCGCTGCTCTACGGCAGCGGCTCGGATGCCGAGTTCTTGCGGGTCAACTCGTTTAACGCCCGGCCAACAAGCAACCACTCGGGCGGCGTCAACGTTGGCTTCTCCGGCGGGCGGGCAGTCTTTCTCCGCGAGAACATCGACTACGACGTGTTCCGCGCCCTGATGACGCCTAACGACCGCAAGTCGAGCTCGCCCGTGCCCAACATCACGATCGAGGATCAGCCGTTCCTGTAGGGGGCGGGTCGTGCGGGCGTCTTGAGCCCCGTTGCGTGCTTGCATCCGGAGAGGCGTTCCGACTGTGCGGGCTGTAGCGGCCGGCGCGGCTGGGGGCAGCGCGATTGCGAGGGTTTGGCTGGTCGCCGGGCGTGTGGCGGGACGAACTTCCCAAGGCGGCGCCCTGCGGCCGTCGCGCTCCTTCCCGCCCTGCTAGCACCGCCGACACGAATGGCCCACCGCCCGGAAGCCCCGCCCGCCAGCCCCGGAATGGGTCTCGCCACGTGCGCCGCCGCGGCGTTGCTGCTCTCGGTGCTGGGCTACGCGGTCGCCACGCAGCGGCCGCCAGCGGAGCTATCGAAGCTTGCCGAGACGGCCGGCGACACGCTCTCGCCGCCGCTGGACGAGTTGTTCAGCGGCCCCGCGCCGCCGCCGACAACAGGACGGTTCGCCCCCTGGCCGCAGGCGGTTGCCATGGCGGAGTCTGATGAGCCCGCGGAGCAACGCGAAGAGCCCGAGAACGAATCGATCGAACTCCCGCAGTCATTGCCAAGCCCGCCGGAGACGAACGACTCGCCCGCGACGCCAACGCCCGCTGAGCCCGTCACCGACGACGACACGCCCATGGCGGGGTCGCCGAGCGCTGGGCCATTGTTCGCCGCTCCCGGCGACGAGTTGGCGTGGACGCACGTGGAAGTGAGTTCTTCCGCCGCCGAGGCGTTGCTGACGCTCACCGATCCCGAGGCGCTTCGCGCCGACCAGCCAGCCATTGATGAGCTGCTCGACACGCCGGCGCCGAGCGAGCTCTCTCGCTTGCTGCGTAGCGACGTGCAGCAGGCGTACGCCCTGGGCCGCAGCGGTGCGGTCTATGCCGCTCGGCAGAAGTTCATCGGCGTGCTGCGGAAGGTGGCTTCGGCCAAGGACAGCGCGGCCGCCACCGATCGCCACACCCAGGCGCTCGCGGCGGGGCTGAGGGCGCTGGAGGAGGCGAACGCCTTCCTGCCGAAGGGCGACGCCGTGGAGGCCGACCTGGACGTCGCCGGGCTGGCCGCTTCGCACCGCACGCCGCTCTACGCCCGGCAGTGGGACGCCCGCGGCGTGCTCCCCCACGAGGCGATCGCCCGCTACCACCGCTTCGCTCAGCACAAGCTGAGTCTGGTTGCCTCGGGGGACGAGGCGGCGTCGATGGCGCTGCACGGGCTCGGCAAGAGCTACGCGCGGCTGGCCGCGCTGGAAGAGGCGCCGCTGGCCGAGAAGACCGCCCTCACCATGTTCCGCGCGGCCGTGGAAGCCCACCCCGCCAACTACTTGGCGGCCAACGAGCTGGGCGTCGGGCTGGCGCGGATCGGCAAGTACGAGGCCGCCGAGGCGGCGCTCGCCAAGTCCGTGGCGGCGGGCGCCGGGTCGACGGTCTATCGCAACCTGGCGGTGGTCCAGGCGAAGCTCGGCCGGCCGCGGCTCGCCCAAGCCGCGACAACGCACGCGGACCGCTTGGCGCAGAACGAGCGCTCCACCGGCGAGTTCTCCCGGCAGAACGGCGTGAAGTGGGTTCCGCCGGGTGAGTTCACCCGCGTGGCCGACGCCTACCGCCGCCGCGGCGCCAAGCACGCGCCGGCCTTGCCACGACCCGAGGGAGCTTCGCCGCCCGCGGGCGTAACTCCAAACGGCGCCACGCGTCCAGCGATCGCCGCCAACCGGCCCGCGACTAGCGCGAACGCAGACGCGAGCCGCCCGCGCATGGCGTTCTCACGGAAGTTCGCCCCGCTACGCACCGCTTCGCGAACATCGACTGACCAAGCCTCAACGCCGCCGTCCGCCAGCCGAAACCTCCTCCGCTGACCAACACGCCGATGCCCTCCAGCCAAGCCCATCGCCTAAAACGCTACGCCGTTGCCGCCAGCCTTCTGGTGGTGTCGATCGGCTGGTTCACCTTTGGCGGCCGGGGCGATCGTACGCCGTTAGCTCCTCCGCCAAGCGAGTTGAGTTCGGTGAGCACGCGGTCGCTAAGCCGCGGCGCTTCGTCCGCTACCCCCATTCGGCTCTTGCCGCATCGGCCCGGCGCGGTGTCGCTCTGCCAGGCGCTCGGCCCGGCGGCGCCGCACCCGATCTGGGCAGTCGATAGCGCGGCGGGTTGCGGCTACGGCGAGGTGGGCTGGGCGTCGCGCGGCTACACCAACTGGCAGTCGTACGCCCAGGGCGAGTACGTCGGCAACGCCCGGTTGGCTCACGTGCCCGAGTACCGGCTGCGGGTGGACGATCAGATCTCCGTCTTCTACCTGCGGACCCGCGAGATCCAGTCGCGGGACTACGAACTGCAAGTAGGTGACACCATCCGCGTCGAGTCCCTCACCGCCGGCGCTAGCGGGCCAGCGCTCTCAGCGACCGGCGGGGATCAGTCGAGCGAGGGCCCCGACGACGGCATCAACCGCGAGCTGATCATTCAGCCCGACGGCACGATTACCCTGCCGCTGGTCAACCGGGTGACGGCTGCCGGGCGGACGCTGTCGGCTTTGCAGGGCGATCTGGAGGAACGCTTCGGCGAGTTCATCAACACACCGGCCATCACGGTCACCCCGCTGGTGGTCAACACGAAGCTGGAAGACCTGCTTGAGACCGTCGACGCGCGCGGCGGCCTGGCCGGGGGCTTGCAGATCCCCGTTGTCGTTACGCCTGCTGGCAAGATCCAGTTGCCCGGGCTCGGCAGTGTGTACGTACAGGGGCTCACCCTGGCCGAAGCGAAGCAGGAGATCGACGCCCGCTACGGTCAGTCGATCCCCGGCGTGAGCGTCACGGTAGACCTGACCCAGCGGGCCCAACGCTTTGTCTACGTTCTCGGCGAGGTTCCTGCGCCGGGGCGGTTCGAGCTGCAGGGGCCGACGACCGTCATGCAGGCCATCGCGCTGGCCGAGGGCTGGAACGTTGGCGCCAACCTTCGGCAGGTGGTGGTCTTCCGCCGCGGGCCCGACTGGCGGCTGCTGGCCACGATGGTTGACCTCCGCGGCGCCCTGTACGCCCGCCGCCCAACGCCCGCCGACGAGATCTGGCTGAACGATTCGGACATCGTGCTGGTGCCCAAGTCGCCCATCCAGATGGTGGACGAAGTGATCGAGCAGTTCTTCACCCGCGGCGCCTACGCCGCCGTGCCCATCGAGATCTTCTGGGGCCAGGGCTTTAGCTCGATCAGCGCTTTGACCAGCGCGAACTAACCATCCCGTTTCGGCCGCAACACGCGTTGGCGGAGTTTGCCGCTTGGTTGGGGCGTCGGTAGAGTGGGGGTGCGTTTTCATCTCCCGCCCCACTCCCCCACGCACACCCATGACGCAACCCGCCCTCCGCTTTGCGACCCTGGCCGCCGCCCTCCTCCTGCCCGCTAGCTGGGCCGCCGCCCACTGCCAGGTGCCGTGCGGCATCTACGCCGACCAGCGGCGGTTCGAGGAGATGCTGGAAGACACCGAGACCATCACCAAGGCCATCACCAACATTGGCGACCTGGCCGGCACGCACGACGCCAAGGGCCACAACCAGCTCGCCCGCTGGGTGATGAACAAGGAGTCGCACGCCACCAACATCCAGACGATCGTGGCGGAGTACTTCCTCGCGCAACGCGTCAAGGCGGACAAGCCGCGGTACGTGGAGCAGCTCAAGGCGAGCCACGCCGTGATTGTGGCGGCGATGAAGTGCAAGCAGGGCGCCGACGCGGCGACCGCCGAGGCGCTCAAGAAGGCGATCCTCGACCTCTACACCGCCTACGAGGGCAAGGCGCCCACCTTCGCCCACACGCACCCGGCGCCGAAGGTCAAGATCTGACCTAGCGAGTTATCCACGGGCAGTGCCCGTTGCTTGACGGCGCCCCGACCGCCAACCACCATTGACCGCGGCGGCTCTCCGCGAGCCGCCGCGGTTTTTCTTTGCAGGGGCTGCACTGACGAGAACGAGAAAATGATGAACCGCTGCTCACGCGTACTCTCCTCGGTCGCCCTGCTGGCGGCAACGCTCCTTCCGGCTGTTGCTGCCCGAGCAGCGGTGAGCTTCACCGGCGGGGTCGATTTCTCTTCCCAATCCGCGGTAACCGTTGGGACGTTCGTGCCGGGCACGCTGACCGTTAGCGGCGGGTCGAGCTTCTTCGCCGACCGACTGGACGTTGGCTTTGAGGCCCAGGGCGCCGTTACCGTCTCAGGCGTCGGCAGCACGCTCGACGTAGGAGACGCTCGACTAGGCATCAACGCGCCAGCGGACGTGTTGGTCGAGGCGGGCGGCCAGATGTTGCTACGCAACCAGTTTACACTCGGCGCCAACGGCGGCCCGTTCAGCACGGCCAACGTCACGGTGACTGGCCGCGGTTCGACGATTGCGCCGTTTCAGCAAAGCAGTTCGCAGGTCACCCTCTCGAGTGGCCGACTGGCCGCCGAAGACGGCGCTCTGATCGCCTTGCCCGGCAGCTCCTTGCAGATCGGCGGTCAGGGCGAACTGGCGGTCGCCGGTGGCGGAACCATCAACATCGGTGACTTCCAGAACAACGGAACGATACGCGGCGACGGCACGATTCGGCGGTCTTTCGGAGACTCACGCAATGAAGGCCGCATTGAAGTCTCACCAAGCGGCGTTCTGACGATCGACGGACCCGACTTCCAATCGATCACCAACGTCGGCGACATCGTTGTGCACGACGGGCGGCTCGTGCTCGCCGACGCTCTGATCAACACCCGGTTTACCTCGTTCGCTTTCGGGCAGACCGATCTCCGCAACGGTGTCCTTCAGTTCACGAACGTGCCGGAGACCTCGGCGTCTCAAGCCGCCAGCTTTAGCAACAATGGCGTGCTGTCCGCCAGCGGCGGCTTGAACGACGTGTACGGCACGGTACGAAACGAGCCCCAAGGTGAGGTCGCCGTTACCAACAACAGCACGCTGGTCTTTCACGACAAGGTGGCCAACATCGGGGGCACCATCAGCGTCATGCCCGGCTCGCGTGCGGTCTTCCTTGGCGGGCTCGACATGGTGAACGCGACTCTGCTAGCCAACATCGCCGGCACGGGGGACGACACCGGCTTCGGCATCGCCGAGGTGGTTGGCGCCGCCACGCTCAGCGGCGTGGTCGACATCCCGCTTGCCGTGGGCGTGGAGACAGAGCTGGGCGATTCGTTCCCGCTGCTGTACGCCTCGGGCGGCGTGTCGGGCGGGCTTGTCCTCGGCGACACGCCCGAGCTACCCGCGGGCCAGCGGTGGCGCCTAGAGATCGACGCCAACACGGTCTCCGTCGCCGTCGCGGCGCCAACGATCGCCGGCGACTTCAACGACGACGGTGTGGTGGACGCCGCCGACTACACCGTCTGGCGGGACAACCTGGGCGCCGCGAGTGAGGGCTCGATCGCTTTCGCGGGCGACGGCGCCGGGGGCGTGGATGTCGCCGACTACAACCTGTGGCGGGCGAATCTGGGTCAAGCAGCGCCGGCCGCCGCCGCCACGCCCGAGCCGCTCTCGCTCGCGCTGCTGCTGCCGCTGGTCGCCATGCCCGGTCGACGCCGAGCTGCTTGATACTTTGTGCACGTAGTCATTAGACTGGGGGTATGGAACGCGCCTACCGATGCACGGTTCGCCTGCTGCTGGCCCCGCTCACGTTTGCCGCGGTCCTGGGCTCAGCAACGCCCCTGACAGCGGCCAACGAGACGGCGGGTGATTCGCCGATCGACTTCGGCCGCGACGTGCAGCCGCTCCTGGCGGCCCACTGCTACGCGTGCCACGGGCCCGACGGCGGCGAGAGCGGCCTGTCGTTGACCGATCGCGACGCCGCCCTCGACGCGCTCTCGCCCGACACGCCCGACCAGAGCGAGCTGCTCCACCGCGTCACTTCGACCGATCCCGATCTGCGGATGCCGCCCGAGGGCGATCCGCTGTCCGATGAGCAGGTGGCGCTGTTGCGGCGGTGGATCCGCGACGGCGCCCCCTACGCCAAGCACTGGGCGTTTGAGCCGGTGGCGGAAGTCTCGCCGCCCGCGGTCAAAGATGAGTCTTGGGCGAAGAACCCGATCGATCGGTTTGTGCTTTCCGGGCTCGAAGCGGCCAAGCTCAAGCCCGCGCCTCCGGCGTCGCGGCGGGTGCTCGCGCGGCGGGTCTACTTCGACGTGATCGGCCTTCCGCCAACGCCGCGGCAGCTCCAGGAGTTCCTCGCCGACGATCGGCCCGATGCGTACGAGCGGCTGGTCGACAAGTTGCTCGCCTCGCCACACTACGGCGAGAAGTGGGCGCGGCACTGGCTCGACGTGGTCCGCTACGCCGAGACCAACAGCTTCGAACGCGACGCGGCCAAGCCCAACGCGTGGAAGTACCGCGACTACGTCATCCGCTCGCTGAACGACGACAAGCCGTACGACCGGTTCATCCGCGAACAGTTGGCGGGCGACGAGCTAGACGAAGCCGACGCCGCTAGCGATCCAGCGGAGCGCATCACCGCCACCGGCTACTACCGCCTGGGCACGTGGGACGACGAGCCGGCCGACGCGTTGCAGTCCAAGTACGACGACCTGGACAGCATCCTCTCCACCACCAGCCAGGCGGTGCTTGGGTTGACCGTGGGCTGCGCGCGGTGCCACGACCACAAGATCGACCCGATCCCGCAGACCGACTACTACGGCCTGCTAGCGTTCTTCGCCGACGTGACGCCCTACGCCAAGCGGAGCGACAAGACCACCAACAACCAGTGGGACCTCTCCGAAGCGGGCGTGCTTGCCGAGCGGAAGCAGCTCACCCAAGAACAACGTCAGGTGCGGCGGGCGATGCGGACATTTGAGCAAGCGGCCATCGCCAAGATGGACGCGCTGGATCAAGCCCGCACCGAGGGCCACGAGCGTGAGCAGGTGCTCGAGGAGAAGCTGCACTTGTTCGTCACCGCCGACGAGTACCGCGGTTATCGCGAGCAGCAGCAGACGGTCGAAGCGATCAACACCAAGCTCGCCGAACTGCCCGAAGTGGAAACGGTAATGGCGCTCGCCAAGTGCGACCCGCACCCGCCGACGATGCACGTGATGATGCGAGGCAACCCCCACGCCCCTGGCGAGGAGGTCTCGCCAAGCTTCCCGGAACTCTTCGGCGACGCGCCGCCCGAGATCGCGCCGGCGCCGGAGGGGGCACGCTCGGCCGGCCGCCGCCGCGTGCTGGCCGACTGGATTACCAGCCCCGAAAACCGGCTCACGAGCCGGGTGATCGCCAACCGGGTTTGGCAGCATCACTTCGGCCGCGGCATTGTCCGCAGCGCGAACAACTTCGGCCAACTCGGCACGCCGCCCACGCACCCGGAACTGCTCGATTGGCTCGCGGCGTGGCTGGTGCAGCACGACTGGCGTCTGAAGCCGCTCCACCGGCTGATGCTCACTTCGAGCACCTACCAGATGTCGAGCCAGGCCAACGCCGAAGCCCTGGCCGCCGACCCGGCGAACGACCTCTTCTGGCGGTTCAACATGCGGCGGCTCTCGGCCGAAGAACTCCGCGACGCGGTGCTCACGGTCTCCGGCAAACTGAACGACAAGCTCTACGGGCCGAGCATCTACCCCAAGCTCTCCCAAGAGGTGCTGCAGACCCAAAGCCAGCCGGGCAAGGGCTGGGAAACGTCCACGCCGCGCGAGGCGTCACGCCGCAGCATTTACATCCACATCAAGCGGAGCCTGATCCCGCCGGAGCTCGCCGCCTTCGACTTCCCAGAGACCGACACTAGTTGCGAGGCGCGCTTCAACACCACGCAGGCGGCCCAGGCGCTGAACCTGATGCACGGCGAGTTCCTGCAAACGCAGGCGAGCCACCTCGCCGAAAGTGTCCGCAAAGAAGCCGGCGAAGACCTCGACAAGCAGCTCGGCCACGCCCTGCGGCTCACCCTGGGCCGCGAGCCCGACCCGGAGACGATCGCCAGCGGAAGCCGCCTGGTCGCCAAGCTCCAAACCGATCACGGCAAGACCGACGCCGAGGCACTCCGCCAATGGTGTGTGCTGGTGCTCAACCTCAACGAATTCGCTTACCTCGATTAGCCGAGGGCTGAAGGCAAACCATGCGAGATTTCTGCAACCGCACCCGCCGCGAGTTCCTGTGGGAGACCGGCGGCGGCTTTGGCGCCGCGGCGCTAACCGGGATGCTGACCGCCGACGGCTACTTCGCCCCCGCCAACGCGGCGCCCTCCGCCAGCCCGCTCGCCCCCAAGCAGCCCGCTCTGCCGGCCAAGGCGAAGAGCGTCATCTTCCTGTTCATGTACGGCGGGCCGAGCCATATCGACACGTTCGATTACAAGCCCGGCATGGTGGGCATGGACAACAAGACCGTCGCGGTCAAAACGTTCGGCCGGGGCGGCAAGCGGAACGAGGGCCGCATCATCGAGCCGCGGTGGAAGTTCAAGCAGCAGGGCGAGTGCGGCAAGTGGGTCAGCGATCTCTTCCCCAACGTCGGCCGGTGCGTGGACGACATCGCCTTCCTGCACAGCATGACCGCTGAGAGCCCGATCCACGGCTCGGCCATGCTCAACATGAACAGCGGCAAGCTCATCAGCGGCTCGCCCGCGATGGGCTCTTGGGTGACGTACGGCCTGGGGAGCGAGAACAAGAACCTGCCCGGCTTTGTGGTGATGCTCGACCCCTCCGGCGGGCCGATCAGCGGCGCCAAGAACTGGTCCAGCGGTTACATGCCCGCCACGCACCAGGGCGCCACGCTGCGGCACGAGGGCTCGCCGGTGCTCGACCTCTCCCGTCCGACTGGAACCACCCGGCCGATGCAGCGCGAGATGCTTGACACGCTGGCCGAGATCAACACCCGCCACCACGCGAGCCGCCGCGACAATACCGAGCTGGCGGCCCGCATCGCCAGCTACGAGATGGCGTACCAGATGCAGATGTCGGCGCCCGAGGCGGTGGACCTTTCCCAAGAGAGCCAGGCGACGCTCGACGAGTACGGCGTGAACCAGAAGCCGACACACCACTTCGGCTCGCAATGCCTGATCGCCCGCCGGCTGGTGGAGCGCGGCGTGCGGTTCATCCAGCTCTACTCCGGCGGCGCCCACCTCGACGCGAACTGGGACGCGCACGGCGACCTGGTCCACAACCACACCACCCACGCCGGCGAGACCGATAAGCCGATCGCCGCGTTGCTGCAGGACCTCAAGCAGCGTGGCATGCTGGACGAAACGCTGGTTGTCTGGGGTGGCGAGTTCGGCCGCCAACCCACGGCCGAGTACGCCAAGGGCACCGGCCGCGACCACAACAGCTACGGCTTCACCATGTGGCTCGCCGGCGGCGGCGTGAAGGGCGGCGTGAGCGTCGGCGCCACCGACGACCTGGGCGCCCGCGCCGTTGAGCGGCCGCTCGAAGTACGGCACCTGCACGCAACCGTGCTGCACCAGTTGGGTCTCGACCCGAACCACCTCACGTACTTCTACAACGGGCTCGATCAGAAGCTCGTTGGCGTGGAGGGGGCGGAGCCGATCGCCGAAGTGATTGTGTAGCCAACCCACGACGCGATCGCCGCGATGATGCCAAGCGACATGGCGACGATATCCGCGTTCTTCTCGTGCGCCCCGCTCAAGCCAGCTGGTATAGTGTCCGCGGGGCGGCGGTACAGCGAAGCGGAGGCGCCAAGCGATGTGGCAATGAAGCCTGCACCGATAGGCTTCATGAGGCTTGCCCACGCCATGGCACGTCGAGACACAAAGCTGGAGTCCGAAGGGGCCGAGTTCTTAGTGCTCGGTCAGCTCCTGGTCCGCGGCGTGAGCTGCTACAAGGCTTACACGAACATGCGCGACTACGACCTGGTCGCCAACTCGCCCGACCTGCGGCGAGCCGTTACCATCCAGGTCAAGAGCCGCTGGGACTCGTCGGCACGCGGTTTCTTCCTGCGGAGCATCTCGACCGACTTCGTCGTTGCGGTCTTCTTGAACATGTCCGCCAGCGACGAAAGCCAAGGCCCGAAGCCGGTCTACTACGTGCTGCCGCGACGCATCCTCCGCAAGTACTGGCGGCGTGAGAACACCCCGAAGCTGTACTTGCCGGACATCTACCGGCTGGAACGCTACCGCTCGGCTTGGCACATGATTGTTGAAGAGCTGCGCCAGCGTTAGCGTAACGCCTTTGATTGCGCCGCTGCCGGGTGGCAACGGCAACGACCACTTGCACACGAACGACGAAGCATGCCCCGCACCGCTCTCATCACCGGCTCCACACGCGGCCTTGGGAAACAGATGGCGATTGCCCTCGCCAAGTCGGGCTACCGGGTCGCCATGAACTACTACGGCAACGCCGAGGTCGCCGAGCAGGCGTTCGCGGAGCTGCAATCGATTGGCGGGGAGCACTGCCTCGTCCGCGGCGATGTGACCGATGAGTCCGCCATCGCCGATCTGTTGGCTCAGATCGAATCGCAGATCGGCGGGGTTGATGTTCTCATCCCCAACGCCACCTGCGATCAGCCGCTCAAGCCGATCGAGGAGTACGACTGGGCGTTCTATCAGCGGATGGTCGACTTCTTCATCAAGAGTCCGTTCCTGTTAACCAAGGCGTGCCTGCCGCACATGAAGTCGCAGCGCTGGGGACGCATCATTCACATCACCAGCGAGGTCTTCGAAGGCGCCTGGCCGAACTTCTGCCCTTACATCTCGGCCAAGGGCGGGCAGATCGGTTTGGCGAAGAGCAACGCGCGCGAGCTTGCCGGCGACGGGATCACCGTCAACATGATCGCGCCCGGGTGGATCCCCGTCGAACGGCACGCCGACGCGACTGATGCGGATAAGGCGGATTACTTGGCGTCGGCGCCGATGGGCCGGTTCGGCGAGCCGAGCGACATCGCTAATGCCGTGCTTTACTTCGCCAGCGAAGAGGCGCGTTTCGTTACCGGCGCCACGCTTGCGGTGAATGGTGGAAGGACGATTTCTTAAGGCGATGAAAAGAACTTTCGCTTCGCCAAAAACTGCCCTTGAGCCGATTCCCACTCGCCCGTATCTTCCCGCCCAACACGACGCGGGCGACGCGGCGGAGACAGCCAGCAAGACGCTAGCACCCGCCGGCAACCCCATCGCCCGATGGTAACGGTTAACCCATCGACCTTCTTTTTCAGGAGGCGTTAGCGGACCGCAGGGATGTGGATCGGCTCGCCGAGTTCTTCCTAACTCTTGCCCCGCGCACCCGACCTAAACCACGTGGAGAGGTTCTGCGGGTCCATGTAGCCCCAGAGCCCGCGCAGCGGTTGGTCTTGGCATGGATGCCTGCCGCCGCTACGAGACACTCCCCCCGACGCAAGCAGTGAGGCCGATCCCCCCCGATAGGGTCTCATGATGCAGCGTCCAATCGCTCCCGGAAAAGTTGCTACGTCGTCTGCCCCCCTGCGACGTGTGCTTTTCTGGGAGCTTTTTTTGCGCGCCTACGGCGGGCGCTCGTTGTGAGGCGCTCGGCGCTAGTTTCCGTGAAGCAATCCGTGAGCTAGTGCGAGCATCGCTTGTGCTGGCTTGATTGGTTCTCACTTCACTCGGGGTTCGTCCGCCGCTACACTCGCCGCCCCGCGTCGGCCCATCGCTGCCGACTCGTGGATCACTCGTTGGTCAAGGAAGACACGTATGAGTAGTTCCGCCGTGAAACGGACGAGCGGCGGCGCACGCGAGGACGCGATGACGCCGGGTGAACAGCTTCAAGCCGCGAAGGAGATCCTGCGGCGCGAGGCGGTGGCCCTTTGGACGCTTTCCAATCAACTCGGCCCGTCGATGACCGACGCCGTTGCGCTGCTGCGCCGCCACAGCACAGCAGGTGGCGGCAGCGTGATTGTTACCGGCATGGGCAAGGCGGGGCTGATCGGGCAGAAGATCGCCGCCACGCTGGCGTCCACCGGGACCCGAGCGCACTTCCTTCACCCGGCCGAGGCGTTCCACGGCGACCTGGGGCGGGTGCACAGCCAGGACGCGGTTCTGATGCTCACGCAGAGCGGCGAAACGGCCGAGGTGACTCAGTTGCTGCCGAGCCTGCGCGAGATGGGCGTGCCGATCGTCGCCGTGACCGCGTCGGCCGAGAGCACGGTTGGCAAGGCGGCGGCCACGGTGATTGAGCTCGGCAAGCTCGAGGAGGCGTGCTCGCTCGGCCTGGCCCCCAGCACAACGACCACGGCGATGCTCGCGCTCGGCGACGCGCTGGCCCTCGTCCTCAGCGCGATGGCAGGCTTCAAGTCCGACGACTTCGCCCGCTTCCACCCGGGCGGTTCCCTCGGCCGGAAGCTGAGCCGTGTGGACGACTGCATGCGGCCGCTCGACGAGTGCCGGGTGGCGCCCGCCGCCCACACCACGCGGCAGGTGCTGGTGGAATGCGGCCGCCCCGGTCGGCGGACCGGCGCCGTGATGCTGACGGGCGAAGACGGCAAGCTCGCCGGTATGTTCACCGATAGCGACTTAGCCCGCTTGTTCGAGAAGGGAGAGAGCGCCGGCGGCGTGGACGCCACGCTCGACCGGCCCATCGCCGAGATCATGGCCGCTGATCCCACCACCATCGCCGCTGGCTCGCGGATGAGCGATGCGGTGGCGCTGCTGGCGCGGCGGAAGTTCAGTGAGCTGCCGGTGGTTGACCAAGCCGGCAAGCCGCTCGGCCTGGTGGACGTCACGGACATCGTCGGCTGGCAGCCGGAGAAGCCCGCCGCCAAGGAGTCGACGCCAACGATCCGGGTGTTCCCCAGCGAAGACGTCTACGCCGCCGGTTAATCAGCCCAACATGATCAAACTGCTGCTCAGCGATGTCGACGGCGTCATGACCGATGGCTCCGTGGCGTACGACGCCAACGGGGTCGAGACAAAGACGTTCAACATCCGCGACGGGCTGGGCATCAAGCTCTGGCAGCGGACGGGCTTTGAGTTCGGGATTGTTACCGGCCGCGATTCGGCGATCGTCGCACAGCGGTCCGCCGAGCTGGGCATCGGCATCGTCGTCCAGGGCGCCGGCGTGAAGATGCCGGTGGTTGAGCGGATCGCCGGCGAGCAGGGGGTAACGCTCGACGAGATCGCCTACGTCGGCGACGACCTTCCTGACCTGCCGGTGATCCGGGCCGTGGGGTGCGGGGCGGCGGTGGCCGACGCGGCCGCGGAAGTGAAGGCGGGCGCCGACATCGTCTTGGAAACGCCGGGCGGCCGCGGGGCGGTCCGTGAGTTCATCGAAAAACTACTGCGCGAAGCCGGCAAGTGGGACGCCCTTATAAAAACGTTCTAACGGTTAGCGTATCAACGTCTTCGCGGTGATTGGGTAGCAACTTGTTCGCTCGTCTCACAAGAACCGCGATCGCGTTTGGCGTGGTGCTGGTGCTTTACCAGTCGTACACGCTGCTGGCGGTGCCGCTGCTGGAGCCGCAGGTCGCCCGCAAGTCGTCCACCGGCGCCGCGAGCAGCGGACAGTCGGGGCGGAACGCGGTGAGCAGCTACCAACGCATGCTCGCCGGCTACTTCCCGCCGGACCACTGGGCGCTGGTCGGTCTGCCGAAGGTCATCAAGTCCGGGTCGGTCTTGCTGGTAGTGGACGACTACGACAAGGACGACCGCGGCCGCGTCAACCTCACCAAGGTGGCGGCCGTGCTCACGCCCACGCCGCACGACCCCGGCCAGCCGCCGCCGACCGATGCCGTGGTGCTCGAAGCGCCGGGCGGCGCGTTGCTGCAGTTTGATGAGAACTTCCAGCCGGGCCGCGGGCGGATCGGGAAAATCGTCAGCGGCGACTTCCCCGGGCCGGTCACCATCCGCAGCGGCATGCGCGAGCCGGGGCCGCACGACGACCTGCTCATCACCACGCGCGACGTGAGGATGAACGAAACCATGATCTTCACGCCGCACGACGTGAACGTGCGCTACGGGCGGAGCCGAGCGAGCGGCCGGCGGATGGAGATCAAGCTCATCCCGGACGAAACCGCCACCGGCGGCGGGCTGAAGATTGCCGGCGTGGAGTCGATTGAGCTCTTCGAGAAAGTGGCGATGGAGCTCCGCCCCGATCAGCCGCAGCGGCGCCGCGCGATGCGGCCCGCGAGCAAACCCGCCACATTGCGCGGCGAGGCCGCGGCGTGGGGGGACTCGCCGGGCACCGGCGCCCGCGCTCCCGTGAAGCTCAACACCGACGAGCCGGTGCACATCACTTGCAGCGGGTCGTTCGAGATGAACCTGACCCGGTTCGTCGCCACGTTCCGCCAGCGTGTGCACGCGTGGCAGCAGCAGCCCCGCGGCCAGGCCGATCAACTGACGTGCCGCGACCTGCGGGTCTACTTCGGCGCCGGCGGCGATGGCGCCGCCGTGCAGATCGATCCTCGGCAGGAGCCGCAGGTCGCCGAGCGGCAGAAGCAGGCGCTCGCGTCGCTTCGGCCGCGTCGGCTGGAAGCGGTGGGCGTGCCGGTGCGGGTGGACTCGCCGTCGCGAGACGCCTCGGCCCGCGGCGGCCGGCTGGCTTACGACTTCATCGATCGGCTGCTCACACTCGACGGCGGCGCCACCGAGATCCGCAGCGGCGGCAACCGCGTCACCGCGCCGGCGATGCGCTACCGCCTGCCGGCCGAGGACTCCAACGCGGCGATCGGCAACCTGTGGGTGGCCGGCCCCGGTCGGTTGGTAGCCGCCGGGCCGGGGCGCCAGCCGGTGGAAGCCGAGTGGAACGCGGCGCCGGGCCATAACTTCCCGGTGACGCTCCTGCCGGATCAGCGTGGCCAACCCGTGCTCACCGTGCTGGGCAAGCCGCGACTCTCCGCGCCCGGGCGTGGCGACCTGGTTGCCAATCAGATCACGATGCGACTCATCGAAACCGTAGCCGACGGCCCCGAGGGCCCGGCTCTGGAAGTGGGCGGCGACAGTCAAGCGCTGCTGCCCGAGCGGATCGACGCCGACGGCGGCGTGACGATCGACTCGCCCCAACTCCGGGCCGAGACCGAGACCTTCGCCATCGCTTTCCATCAACGCGGCGCCTTGCCTGGCAAACGCAACGAGGCCGCCGCCGGTTCGAGTTGGTCGGACAACGCACCCGGCGGCGGTGGCGGTGGTGGCGGTGGCGCTGGCGCCGATCCTTCGCGCACCAAGTACAAGCTCACCACACGGCGTGCCGAGCTGGACGTTGATCAGATCGGTCCCGAGTTCTCACCCGCCGAGCTCCGCTGTTTGGGGGCGGTCGACTTCCGCGAGCTCTCGGGCCATCAACGCGGCGAGGCGCCGCTGCGGGTGGTTGGCGATCGGCTCACGGCCAACGGGCTCGCGGCCGGGCAACTCCAACTCAAGGTGGAAGGCGAGGGCAAGCGGCGCCCGGCGACCATCGCCGCCCGCGGGCTGACGCTGCACGCCAACGAGGCGAACGTCGACCAAGCGAAGAACCGCATCTGGGCCGACGGCGCCGGCGACGCTCACTTCCGCACTTCGCGTGACCTGCTCGGCCAAGCCACCGGCGCCGCGACCGACATCAACCTTCAGTGGCGAGACGGCTGGGTCTTTGACGGCCAGCGCATCACCGTCCGCGGCGAGGTGCACGGCGAGGCGGCCCACGACTGGGTGCGGACCGGCGAGCTGGTGGCCACGCTCAGCCGGCCGATCAACCTGGCGGACGACCCCGGCAGCGCGGCCGGCACGGTGGAGATTAGATCGATCGAGTGCCGACGCGGCGTGACCGCCGACCACCTCACCGTGGACGCCGGCGGCCAGCGTTCGCAGGAACGCGTCCACCTGAAGACTGCCGCCTTCAACCTGCTGACCGGCGAGTTCTCCGGCACCGGTCCGGGCTGGGTGCGGTCGATCCGGCTGACCGAAGGGGGCAGCCCGCTCGCGAAGCTCGATGGCCGGGCCGATAACCCGTCGTCGGCTGGCCGCGGTGAGCCCAGCCGCGGTGAGCCCAGCCTCAACCTACTCCGTGTCCACTTCCAACAAGCGGTGTCTGGTCGCTGGGAAGGCCGCGGGCGGTTCGTGCAGTTCGACGGGCGGGTGCGATCGATCTACGCCCCGGTGCTGGCCTGGCAGGACGACATGCCGGTCACGCCCAGCGGGCCGTTGCCGCCCGACGCGGCGACGCTGCAGTGCGACCAGTTGCGGGTGAACGAAGACCCGCTCGCCAGCCGCTTGGCCGCGCCGGCGGGCGTATCGCAGGGCACGCTGGCGCCGCTTGAGCTGACCGCCGTCGGCCATGTCCGCCTGGAAGGCGCCAGCGACGACGGCGGATCGTTCAACGCCCAGTCGTCCCGAGCAAGTTACAACCAGCTCAAGGAACTCTTTGTTCTGGAAGGCGACGGCCGGTCACCCGCCAATCTGTGGCTCCGCAAGTCGGCGGCCGACGGCTGGCTGAAGCACCCCTCGGGCCGCATCGCCTACTGGCGGAAAACTGGCATCGTGCAGACCGAGAACTTCGGCGCCACCGAGTACACGCCGGCCGCCACCGCCACACGCCCGGCGACGCAGCGTTGACGCCTTGAGTCAGGAGTCTCGACTCCTCGGGACGCCAACCTCTATTGCCGCCCCACCGCACAGTGGTAGGCTTAGCGTACCGCTCGCTGCGCCCGTTCGCCTGCCGCCCGCCCGCCGCGTCCCTCGCTCTTGGCATCCTCCATGAAGAAGTACGACTGCATCGTCATCGGCACCGGACCCGCCGGCCAGAAGGGCGCCATCCAGGCCGCCAAGCTGGGCCGCAAGGTGGCGGTGATTGAGAAGAACAACGTGCTCGGCGGCGCCCAGGTCAACACCGGCACCATCCCCAGCAAGGCGCTTCGCGAAGCGGTGATGCACCTCACCGGCGCCAACAAGCGCGGCCTCTTCGGCGAGAGCTACCGCGTGAAGAGCAACGTCACCGTCAGCGACTTGGCGGCCGTCTCGCAGCAGGTCATGCGGCACGAGTGGGACACCATCCGCAACCAGTTTGACCGCAACGAGATCGACCTGATCTGGGGCGCCGCCCGCTTTGTGGGACCGAACCACATTGAGGTCGATTCGCCCGACGGCATGCAGACGCTCGAGGCCGACCGCTTCCTGGTGGCCGTCGGCACCCGGCCCGCTCGGCCGCCGCACATCCCGTTCAACGGGACCACCATCTGCACCAGCGACGACATCCTGCACATGGATCACATCCCCAAGACCATGATCGTGGTCGGCGGCGGTGTGATCGGCACGGAGTACGCCTGCATCATGGCGACCCTCGGCATCCGCGTCACGCTCATCGAGGGCCGCAGCGAAGTGCTTGGCTTCCTCGATAAAGAGATCACCGGCGCCTTCCAGTACTTCATGCGGCAGCGCGGCATCACACTCCGGCTGGGCGAGAAGGTGGAGAGCATCAAGGAAATCGACGCCCCGGAGAATGGCGCCGGCAACGGCAACCGGCCGAAGAAGCTTGTCGAGGCCTGCCTGGAGAGCGGCAAGTGCCTGAAGGCGGAGACGCTCCTCTTCGCCGTCGGCCGGCAGGGCGTCTGCGGCGCGCTGGGGCTGGACGCGGTGGGCATCGAGTTCGACGACCGCGAGCGGCTGCACGTCAACGAGCACTACCAAACCAGCGCCGAGCACGTGTACGCCGCGGGCGACGTGATCGGCTTCCCGGCGCTCGCCTCAACCAGCATGGAGCAAGGCCGCCGCGCCGTGTGCCACGCCTTCGGCGTGTGCGACGTGCGGAACTACAACACGGAGCTGTTCCCCTTCGGCATCTACGCCGTGCCCGAGATCAGCATGGTGGGCAAGACCGAAGAGGAGCTCACCCGAGACGGCATCCCCTACGAAGCCGGCATGGCCCAATTCCGCGAGATCGCCCGCTGCCAGATCATGGGCGAAGACCAGGGCATGATGAAGCTGCTCATCCACCAGGACACGCACGACATCCTGGGCGTGCACATCCTGGGCAACGGCGCCACGGAGCTGGTGCACATCGGCCAAGCGGTGATGGCCCTGGGCGGCACGGCCGAGTTCTTCATCGACAACGTCTTCAACTGGCCCACCCTCGCCGAGTGCTACAAAGTGGCCGCCTACAACGGGCTGAACAAGCTGAACCACGTCTGAGCTGGTAGTGGCTCTTACGGAGGTAGGGAGATCGGGGGGATGAGTTGGGGATAAGGGGGATGGCGTTCGCCAGTTCTTCACTCGCCTCAGCTGGCGACTTGGGGTAGCACAAGCCGATCGCTGCTGTTCAGGGTGCGGTGCACACTGGCGGCAAGAATGCGGCTTTGTCGAGGGAGTTTCTGGCGACACCTATTGCGGCGACTGTCTCGCGCTGGCGAAAGCTCATCGGCGGCCGGCCGTCGCTTTGCCATCGCAATCGCCGTTGGGCAGCCAAGGGTCAGGCGCAATCGATCCAAATCCGTACACGGCGCCAGTCTTCAACGACCAAGCATGTCGCCTGTGCGGGGTGGTGCAAGCAAGCGAACAGTTGCACTTTTTTACCAGCGATCGCGCTATCTGCTTCAACTGCACTGAGCAAGGCTTAGCACTGTTGGCGAAGCAGACGTCGACCGGCTAAAGCTTGCAACGCTACGGCCGCGTGCTGCGTGCTCAAGACAAACAGCTCGCTCTCCGCATCGACAGCTGGCGTAGCCCCGTCAGTGGGCCATCCCCCAATCCCCAGCGTCATCCCCCCGATCCCCCTACCGTAGCCGAACCCGGCGCCCGGTCCGTCATCAGCTCGCGCATCACGCCGTCGTAGCCCTTCGTGACGTGGGCCGTAGAGCGGTAGTGCTCGTCGTCCATCAGTTCGCGGTGCAGCTCGGCGAGTCTTGGGCCCGGCACGCTGGGGAAGAGGTGGTGCTCCAGGTGGTAGTTGACGCCCACCGGGGAGATGAAGAGCCGCTCCCACCAGCGGGGGAGCACCGTCCGCGTGGCGCGGATCTCCTCGGCGTTGTCCACGCCGATGTGCTCGGCCGTGGCCCGGATGCGCATCGAGAGGTTCACCACCGTCAGCCCCGGCAGCAGGTAGACCGCCACCACCGCCGCCGCCTGCCACGGCGCGGTGGAGAACCACCAGCCGAACAGCGCGTAAACCGCCGCGATGTTGAGCACATAGATGATGCGTGTGTGAAGCGGGAACGCCGGCGTGACGGGGCCCCACAAGTGCAACGCCGGCGACCACTGCTTGAACATCACGATGCCGCGATAAAAGTTCAGCCCGGTGAGACTCCGCACCAGCGTCCAATAAAACGCGGCGCGGGACTTCGGCCACTCGAACCACTCGCGTTCGGTCTTCTGGGCGGCGAGGTCGGGGTCTTCGTCCGTGTTCGTGTGGCGGTGGTGGGCGAGGTGGGTCTTGCGGTACAGCCCGGTCGACATGCCGATGGGGAACGCCAGGAAGAGGTCGCTGACCAGGTCGTTCAACCACTTGGTGCGGAAGAGCGAGTAGTGCACCGCCTCGTGCACCAGCACGCCCATCGCCACCTGCCGGGACCCCACCACCAGCCCCGCCGGGATCATCACCCACCAGTAGGGCATCCAGCAGACGAGCGTCATCGCTAGCACCAGCGGCGCCCAGACTTCGAGGATCAGCCCCACACTCCGCAGCGGCCGCACCGCCGAGAGCCGGCGGACCGTCTCTGTGTGCGGCGCCCGCGGGTATCGGGCTGTGGGAGCGATCGCGTCGGGCGAAATCTCGGCGGAGATGGTCATGCGGGTTCAATCCGGGGGAGTGCCGCCTGTGATAGTAACCCACGGCGATGGTAAACTCACGTGGCGAGGATCGCTCGGCGAAGCGAACGCCATCTGCCCACCTCGCTCCCGATCAGAATCGGAAGAGGGGAAGGATGCCGGCCAGCCGCGGGCACGCCTTTCGCCTTTCCCAACACGCCGCAAGAGCCAGCGAGCACGGACTAAAACAATGGCAAGTTCTCCCCTTCGCGTCCTCGTCGTCGGCTGCGGCCACATGGGCGGCTCCCACGCCCGGGCTTACTACGCGCTTGATGGCTACGAGCTCGCCGGTCTAGTGGACCGCACCGGGCGCCGCAGCAAGCCGCTGGCGGAGACGGTCGGCAACCCGCCGCTGTTCACCGACTACCACGCTGCCCTTGCCGAGACCAAGCCGGACGTCGTCTCCATCAACACCTACCCCGGCACCCACGCGGAGTTTGCGCTCGCCGCCATCGAGGCGGGCTGCCACGTCTTCGTCGAGAAGCCCATCGCCCCCACCGTGGAAGAAGCCCAACGCGTGGTCGACGCCGCGGCGGCCGCGGGCCGCAAGCTGGTCGTTGGCTACATCCTCCGCGTGCATCCCTCGTGGACCAAGTTCATCGAGCTCGCCCAGGGCCTGGGTAAGCCGCTGGTGATGCGGATGAACCTCAACCAGCAGAGCCAGGGCGAGAACTGGCAGACGCACCAGAAGCTCATCGAGGCGATGAACCCCATCGTCGACTGCGGCGTGCACTACGTTGACGTCATGTGCCTGATGACCGGCGCCAAGCCGGTGCGTGTCTCGGCGATCGAGGCCCGGCTCACTGACGACATCGCCCCCGGCCGCGTCAACTACGGCATGCTCCAAGTGGCGTTCGACGACGGCTCGGTCGGTTGGTACGAAGCGGGCTGGGGGCCGATGATGAGCGAGACCGCGTTCTTCATCAAAGACGTGGTGGGGCCGAAGGGCTCGGTGAGCATCGCCGGTCACAAGTCGAGCCGCGAAGACGACGGCGCCGGCAGCGACAACGTGGACGATCACACCAAGACCGAAGCGCTGCTCGTGCACCACAGCGAGCTGAACGCCGAAGGAACCTTCGCCAAGGCGGACGATGTGATCAACCTGGCCGACGAGCCAACGCACGACGACCTCTGCCGCCGCGAGCAGGAGCTGCTGCTGGATGCGATCCACAACAACCGCGACCTCACCGATCACTGGCGGGACGCGGTCAACAGCCTCCGCATCGTGCTGGCGGCGGACGAGTCGGCCAGCACCGGCAAGACGGTGGAACTCACGTGAGCCGAGCGTCGACGAAAGCCCGATCGCTCGCCGTCGCTGTTGCTGCGCTGACGGTGCTGCATCCAGCCACCGCTGCGGGCGACATCTTCACCGACCTGATCGTCTTCGGGGACAGCCTCTCCGACTCCGGCAACACGCAGTACACCACCAGCACCGGATTCCTCGGCCTGTTCGCGCCGGACACGCCCGGCGACGCCTACTTCGAGGGCCGCTTCTCCAACGGCTTGGTTTGGACCGATTGGGCGTCGCGCGTGCTCACGCCGAGCGACCCCATTTCGCCCCAGCGGACCGGCGGCGACAACTTCGCCTTCGGCGGCGCTCGGACCGAGGGGACCGACTTTCTTACCGACATCTACATCGATGATCTGGTAACGCAGATCGACACGTTCCAGGCGGATCGGACCGGCGACCCCGACGCGCTCTATACGCTGCTGATCGGCGCCAACGACTTCTTCAACGATAACGCCTCTGGCACGCCGGTCGCGCAGCTCGACTTCAACACGCCCGCCCAGCGTGTCGGCGCCGCGCTGCAGGACTTGTACAACGAGGGCGCCCGCAACTTCCTGCTGCTCAACCTGCCGTGGATCGGGCTCACGCCTTCGTACAACGGCAACGCTACCGAGGCGGCCGCGTGGAACACACTCTCGCAGGACTACAACGCCCAGCTCGCCAGCCAAGCCGATCAGTTCCGCCTAGCGAACGCCGACGCGGTGCTGTTTGAGCTCGACACGGCCGGCCTCTTGAACAACACCATCGCAAACGCCACCGAGCTCGGCTTCACCAACCTCACGGACTCGGCGGCCCCGGGCCTGGAGCCGGGCGACAACGGGTACGACCCCTCGCAGATCGTCCCGAACCCCGATGAGTACGTCTTCTACGACGGCGTCCACCCCACCGCCCGCGTGCACAAGCTGCTCGGCTTCGCCGCGGTGCGGGCCGTTGTGCCGACGGGCGACTTCAACGTGGACGGCGAGGTGACCATCGCGGACTACGAGTTCTGGCGGGATAACTTCGGCTCGACCGAACTGCTCGAAGCCGACGCCAACGGCAACGGCGTCGTCGACACGGGCGACTACACCATCTGGCGAGACGCCTTCGCCGCCGCCGCGCCCGCCTCGGCGCCCGAGCCCACCGCCGCCGGCTTGCTCGCCGCTGTGTCGTTCATCCTCGCCAGCGGTCGCCGCCGTTCTACGTCGACCGACTAACCAGCAACGCGAGCAAGGCAACGAACGAACGTGACCGCCGACCCAAAGATTCTCGGCTACGAGGTCATCGACCTCCGCTTCCCAACGTCCGACCACGCCGCCGGCTCCGACGCCATGCACGGCGATCCGGACTACTCGGCGGCGTACGTGGTGCTGCAGACCAGCGACGATTCGCTGAAGGGTTACGGGCTCACCTTCACGCTTGGCCGCGGCACCGATCTCTGCGTGGCGGCGGCGCGGACACTGTGCGAGATGACCGTCGGCACGACGCTCCGCGAGATCACCAGCGACTTCGCCGGCTACTGGCGCCGGCTGACCAGCGAGTCGCAGTTCCGCTGGCTCGGCCCCGAGAAGGGCGTGGTGCACCTGGCCACCGCCGCGGTGGTGAACGCCGTTTGGGACCTCTGGGCCCGGGCCGAGGGCAAGCCGGTCTGGAAGCTCGCCACGGACCTCACGCCTGAGGAGCTCGTCAGCCTGATCGACTTCCGCTACCTGGGCAACGCGCTCACCCCCGGCGACGCGCTGCGGATCCTCGAAGCGAACGAGCCGACCAAGCACCAGCGTGAGCAAGAGCTGCTCGAACGCGGCTTCCCTGCCTACACCACTTCCGCCGGTTGGCTCGGCTACTCCGACGATCGGATCCGCCGCCTCTGCCGCGAGGCGCTCGCCGACGGCTGGGACACGTTCAAGCTCAAGGTTGGCGCCGACCTGGAAGACGACCGCCGCCGCGCCGCGATCATCCGCGAGGAGATCGGCCCCGACCGGCGGCTGATGGTCGACGCTAACCAGCGGTGGGAAGTGGACGAGGCGATCGCCTGGGTTAAGCAGCTCGCGGAGTTCAACCTCTGGTGGGTCGAGGAGCCCACGGCGCCGGACGACGCGGTGGCCCACGCCGAGATCGCCCGCGGCATCGCTCCCATCGGCGTGGCCACGGGCGAGCAGTGCCACAACCGGGTGCTGTTCAAGCAGCTGCTGCAGCTGGAAGCCATCTCGTTCTGCCAGATCGATTCGTGCCGGCTGGGGGGCGTCAACGAGGTGCTGGCGGTTATGCTCATGGCCAAGAAGTTCGGCGTGCCCGTCTGCCCGCACGCGGGCGGCGTGGGGCTGTGCGAGTACGTGAGCCACCTGATCATGATCGACTACACCCGCATCGGCGCCAGCCTCGACGACCGCGTCTGCGAGTTCGTCGATCACCTGCACGAGCACTTCGTCGATCCCTGCCAAGTGGCGGGCGGACGCTACCTGCCCCCAACCGCGCCGGGCTACAGCGCCGAGATCAAACCAGACACCCTCGCCGACTACCGCTACCCCGACGGGCCGGTGTGGCGAAGCAAGAAATAGGTCGTGTTGACTTCGCTCTCAGTTGTTCTTCGAACGGACGCACCACGCATCGAATCAAAGGCGGTCAGCGATCAGCATTCAGCTGTCAGCCACGAAACGGAAGCTGATGGCTGACCGCTGAACGCTGATCGCCCGCCGAAGTCAACGTTCTCGCCCGCCAACACGCTCAAGAAGGAACCACCAATGAAGCTGCTACGCTACGGCAACCCCGGCGAAGAGAAGCCCGGATTGTTGGACGCCGATGGCGTGATCCGTTCGCTCGAAGGCGTCATTGACGACGTCGCCGGCGACGCGCTGTTGCCCGCGACCATGGAGAAACTGGCGGCGGTCGATCCCGCGAGCCTGCCCGCGGTCAAAGGCAATCCGCGTCTCGGCCCCTGCGTGGCGGGCACCGGCAAGTTCCTCTGCATCGGCCTCAACTACGCCGACCACGCCGCCGAAAGCGGCATGGAGCTGCCGCCCGAGCCGGTGCTGTTCATGAAGGCCACCAGCGCCATCGTGGGGCCGAACGACGACGTGGAGATCCCCCGCGGCTCCAACAAGACCGACTGGGAGGTGGAGCTCGGCGTAGTGATCGGCCAGACCGCCAAGCACGTCACCGAAGCGGACGCCCTGAAGCACGTCGCCGGC
The DNA here is from genome assembly GCA_039414355.1 of Planctomycetota bacterium. GTDB lineage: Bacteria > Planctomycetota > Planctomycetia > Pirellulales > Lacipirellulaceae > JBCCQL01. Next base: position 103,991 of record JBCDJN010000002.1, read on the forward strand.
TACTGCGTGGTGAACGACCTCTCGGAACGCGAGTTCCAGCTCGAGCGCGCCGGCCAGTGGGTCAAGGGCAAGAGCTGCGACACGTTCGCCCCCATCGGTCCGTACCTGGTCACGCCCGACGAGGTGGCCGACCCGCAGGACCTTTCGCTGTGGCTCGAAGTGGACGGCCACCGCTATCAGAATGGGTCGACTAAGACCATGGTTTTCGGCGTGGCCCACCTGGTGAGCTACCTCAGCCGGTTCATGTCGCTCCACCCGGGCGACATCATCTCCACCGGCACCCCACCGGGCGTCGGCCTGGGCCAAGACCCGCCGACCTACCTAAAGCCGGGCCAGACTATGCGGCTCGGGATCGAAGGCCTCGGCGAGCAAGAGCAACGCACCGTGGCTTGCGCGTGAAAACGCGGGCGGCCGAGCTGCTAGAGTACGCAACCATGAGTGACACGCCGACGCCGTCGCCCGATTCCTCTGAGCTGCCAACCCTGGACCAGCCGCCCGGCACCGCCGGCGAAGACCTGCCCACCCTCGCGGCCAAGTCTGGATCGATTGAAGCTGTCGGCGAGGAAGGCGAGTTCCCTAAGCGGTTTGGCGACTACGAGCTTCTGGGCGAGATCGCCCGCGGCGGCATGGGCGTGGTCTACCGTGCGAATCAGGTCAGCTTGAGCCGGCCGGTTGCGCTCAAGATGATCCTGGCGGGCGACTTCGCCTCGTCGATCGAGGTGCAGCGCTTCCACGCCGAAGCGGAGGCGGCCGCGGGGCTCGACCACTCGGGCATCGTGCCCATCTACGACATCGGTCGCGAAGAGGGCCGCCACTACTTCTCGATGAAACTCATTGACGGCGAGTCGCTCTCCCGAGCGGCCCGGAGCGTGGCGGGGGACCAGCGCGCGGCGGCCGAGCTGATGGTGAAGATCGCCGGCGCCATCCACCACGCGCACCAGCGGGGCATCCTCCACCGCGACCTGAAGCCGGGCAACATCCTCATCGATGGCGAGGGCGAGCCCCACGTCACGGACTTCGGCCTCGCCCGGCAGGTAGAGTCCGAAAGCGACCTCACCCGCACCGGCGCCGTTCTCGGCACACCCGCCTACATGCCGCCGGAACAGGCCCAGGGTGACCGACAGATCACCACCGCGGCGGACATCTACAGCCTGGGCGCCATCCTCTACGAACTGCTCACCGGCCGGCCGCCGTTCAAGGCGAAGAACGCGGTGGAAACCGTTCTTCAAGTCATCAGCGAGCCGCCCAAGCCGCCGCGTGAGATCAACGCATCCATCGATCGCACGCTGGAGCTGATCTGCCTGAAGTGCCTTGCAAAGGACCCGGCGGAGCGCTACGGATCGGCCGAGGCGCTGGGGTCCGACCTGCAAGCGTGGCTCGCCGGCGAGCCGGTGAGCGTCCGCCCACCGTCGGCGGCGGCGCTGGCACGGATGTGGCTCCGCCAGAACTTCGGCGGCGCCGCGTGGATGCTGGTGCTGGGCGTTGCGTTTGGGGTGGCGCTGGGAGTCGTTGTCTGGTTTGCCACGATTCAAACCAACATCCCCGGACTGAGCACCGTTTACGACCGGCTGCCCAGCGTCGATCGGCCGTGGATGATGCGGCTGAATTGGGAGTTCTCCGACGCGCAGCGGGTTGTCTTGATCAGCGCCGGGTTCATCCTCTTCGGCTACCTGGGGCTGGCGACATCGCTCGCCGTCCGGCCCAAGAACCGCAGCGCCGACTTCGTCTGCGGCTTGGTGACATCGGGCGTCGCAGGCCTCGCCCTCTTCGCATCGCTGTTCAGTCACATGAGCGCGATCGGGGGCGTCAGCGAAGTCGAACCGTTGTTGTTGATGCGCGCCGCCGCGGACCCCAAAGACGGCGCGGCAGCGATGCTTGAGCAATTCCCCGACTTGGCGGACGTGCCCGAGGCGGACCGGCCCGAGTTGCTGTACCAGAAGTTCCTGGCAGAGTGCATCTCCAGAATTCCCGTCATGGTCTGGGCCGGCATGGCGCTGAGCCTGGCGATGAGCTTGGTCTGCTGCCTAGCGCAAACGGTGTTCGCCGGACCCATCGTGCGTCGTACCCGCCGGGCGTGGTGGGCCTTGCTGCTCTACTCAGAGATCGCAGTGCCGGTCACCCTCCTCTCAATCCTGCTCGCAATGTACGTGTTGGCGCCGATCACGGTCTCGATTCACTCGGCGGTCGTCAACGGGACTCGGCTTGCGGCGCTCGTCGCGTTGCTCGTGCTCGGCGCCGTCGCGGCGTGGCGACAATCGCCGGGCTGGTTGCGGGCGCCGCTGTTGGTGGCCTGGGCCGGCGTGGCGGTGTTGTTTCTCCGCTACGACTTCACCCTTGCAAACGGTGTCGGGACCAAGGTGCACAACGCGAGCGTCGCCCTGCAACTCCTCGACGCCAATCCTGACGACGCCGGCCTGGCCATCGACGCCAGCCAGAAACTTGCGTGGGTTGGCTACTTCTGGTGGAACAACGATCGATTCAAGGAAGCCGAAGACTGGCTCCAACGGGCGGTGGAGCTGCGCGAGCCAGCCCTTCCGCGCATCGCCAATCAAGAGACCCGCAACAAGGCCCAGATTGACTTGGAGCTGTGGCAGTACCTCCGCACCCGTTGCCTTGACGAGCAGGGCGAGCATCAAGCGGCACGAAGACTGATGGAGTGGTTCTCCCCCGGCCGGCCAGAAAGCTGGTCGGCGCACGCGTCGGTGATTGTGCAGCACGTGGAGTCGATGCTCGGCGATGGCGCCCTTACGCTTGACGAGACCCCGGGTTACATCCGCGAGTACGTCGCCTTTCAGGTCAACCGCCAGAACGGCGCCGAGCTGTCGGCGCCGGCGCTTGAAGAGCGTATCATCAGCCTCGCCAGTTCGCTCGCAAACAAGCAGCCCTGGCTGATCGTCGGGCCGTTCATCATCCGAGAAGGCGAATCGCCGACCCGCACGCCGCGGCCGCCCGAAGACGACCTTGGCGCGGGCGACGAGTACCGCGACGGCCCCCGCTCGTTCTCGTGGCGATCGGCAGAGGTCTGGTCGGGATGGTACGTCGACCTGCTGCAGACCTACGGCCGCGGCGACAACGTGGTGGCCTACGCCAAGGCGTCGGTCTGGGTCGATGAGCCAACCGAGCTGCTCTTGGGTGAGAAGCTCAACGGCGGCGGCCGAGTCTGGCTGAACGGCGAACTCGTGACGGAATGGACCCCTTCGCACAGCAACGAGCAATGGAACTATGTCCCCGTGCAGCTCACCCGCGGCGCGAACACGGTGCTGGTAAAGGTGTGGAACACCTCGGGCGCGTGGGGGTTCAACCTCGATTTCTTCGACCAAGACCGCTGGCCGGCGGGCGTCGAGTGGCGCTCCGCAAAGAACGGCGGAGTGGCCCAAGAATAGGCTCCGTGGCCCAATTCCGGCGCGCTCAACAACGGTTCTCGAATTTTGCGTTCCGCCTGGTACGTTGACAATCGGACCAAGCCAACCGCGGCACGTCTTTGCGGTGGCGGTCGGCGTAAGTCCTTTCGATTGCCGCTCAGCGTGAGCACCGGGCGGCCAGGCCGGGCCAAGAAACCGCTCCGACGCTCGTTCGGCGAACAAACGTCGAGGATCTTTTGCCAAGCGGCGATTTGTTGCTCGTCGTTGAGAGCCTTGCTCGTCGTCAGAAGTCCGTGTCGGGTTCGAAGTCGGCTTCGCCGATGATCGCGCCGTCGCGGCGGTTGGCGAGTTGGGCGTAGGTCTTCGCGTTCATGTACTCGCTGAGGAACTCGGCGGAGCCGTCCGCGCGGACAAATTGGGCCCCGCCCGGGTGATGGCTGCCGAAGCCGCCCACCGCCAGCGGGCTGTTGGGATCGCCGCCCCGCTTGACGTACGGGTCGACGGTGTCGGCATCGTCTTCCTTTGGCGTTGCGTCCTCGCTAGACCCAAGCTGCTCGGACTCCGCGTTCGGACCAGCCGACGAGTCGCTCTCCTCGCCGAGCAGTTGCTCGCCGCCGAAGAGGTCATCGCCACCGAAGAGATCGCCTTCGAATCCTTCGTCATCAATCTCACCAAAGCCGAGACCAAAATCCCCGCCATCCCCCTCCTGCCACCACACCGGACCGCTGGCTGACAACCCGCCGCCGAAGCCGCCGGCGGCATTCAGCTCTTCGTTGATCGGGGCGCCCGTGTTGCGGAGCGTCGCCGGCGTGCCGGACATCCAGCCAAGGTCGGTGGCGTCATTGGTGATCTTCTCGCCCACCATCAGCGTGTAAGCGGCGCCGTCGGTCAGGTCGTCGAACGTGACCCGGCTGCCGAGGAACAACACGCCGTTGTTGGTGGTGTCGATGGGCGCCTCGGCGTCGTGGTGCACGCCGGCGTAGCTGCTGTAGGGGAACTCGGCATTCGGCGACGAAGGGCAGATGAGCCACTCGATGATCGTTCGCCGGGCTCGGTGGTTCTTCTTGTGGTAGGCGCCCACGGCGAAGTCGACGGCGCGGAAGCGGGCGGGCTCTCCGAACTGGGCGAGCGAGTAGGTGATCCAGCTCTTATGGTCGCCGCCCGGCACGTTCTGGATCGGCCCCGTGGGGTTGGTCACGCCGGCCGGGAACCGGGCGTTGGCCATCTCGTAGTTGTGCAGCCCCACCGCGACCTGCCGGAGCTGGTTCTGGCAAGACGAACGCCGCGCCGCCTCGCGGGCCGCCTGCACCGCCGGCAGCAGCAGCGCGATCAGGATGCCGATGATGGCGATCACCACCAGCAGTTCCACGAGGGTGAAGGCGCGCCGGCGCGGCGATTGGCGAGGGTTGATCATGGCGTGGTTGGGTAGGGAGAGCGTTAACTTGAAGATGAAAGCGGCCTCGTTAGTCGGCCGACGATGGAAGGTCGAGGGTCTTGGTAACCCGCGCCCGGCGATCGGGGCCGGGCGGCAGATCGGCGGTGGCGGTGATCGTCAGCGTGCCCGCTTCGTCGCCGGCGGTAACGGCGATGGCCACTTCCGCCGACAGGTCCCGCGGCAAGACCCCGGCCGGCACGGACCAGGTCTCGCCTTGGTAGCTGGGGTCGGTTGCACGCTGCGCCGCCGCACGCCGAACGGCGGAGTCGGCAAGCCAGGCCGCCTGCAGGCGAAGGTGCGCCGACCTCTGCGCCCGCAGCGCCGCCACCCGGGACTTCGCCCAACTGGCCATGAGCAGCGAGGCGATCGCCAGCACGGCAATCACCAGGACCAGCCCAAAGGCCGGTCGCCGCGTTCGTCGCACGGGCGGGTTGTGATGGCTCATGGCTGCTCCGCCGGGTTTGGAGCGAGCGGCCGAAGGTCGCGGCCCACGGTGGCGCGGACGTTGAGGCTGGGCTGAGTCGGCTCGTTAGGTTCGATCACGATGCGAACCCAACCGCCCGCCTCAGCCGATGGCGGGTCGACGGTGAGCCGGTTGTCGCTCGGCGCCGGGAAGACCCCGCGCGGTGTTTCTTCGCCATCGGCAACCAAGAACCGATGCAGGCGATCGCCCCGCCGTCGGTAGCGAATCGACTCGCCGCCCGGCTGGGCCAGGGTGAGTTCGTCCGCCGCGTCGCTCAACGCCAGCGACTCGGCCGACCACACGTCGGCCCGCAACGTGGCGGCAAGCTGAGCGGTAGCCGCCGCCTTGGCGGGCTGGCGGCTCGCTTCGCGCTCCACCTGCATCGCGGCGCCCAGCGCCGCCAGCGTGGTGGCCATCAGCGCGCTGGCGACGGCGATCACCACCAGCAGTTCGACCAGCGTATAGCCCCGGCGGAGGTTGCCCATCACGGCTGTCCTCCGTCCGGTGACGTGGTTTCCGAAGGCTCGGTCGAGCCCGCCGGCTGCGTGTAAACCCAGGCGACCAGCGAACGCTCCTGCCGAGCGGCGCCCGCGTCGGTAAGCCAAGAGAGCGAAACGCGGAGCCGCTTGCCGGTGGGCCCGGTCTCGGTCGCCTTGATCTCAACGCCCACTTGGCACTCGGGCAGAAGCGTCTCGACCCGCCGATCGACCTCCGGAGGCGCCGCGTCAGCGGTGAGTTCCCTCCACGGCCGACGCTGCAGCTCTTCCATTAGGTTGGGCAGCTCGGCGAGGGCGGCCGCCTCCCGAGCCATGCGGAGCGACTGCCGCTTCTGCGCCACCGCCGCCCGGCCAACCGCGGCGGTCACCACGGCCAAGATCGCCGCCGCGGCGATCAGCTCGACGATCGTCCCGCCGCGTCGGTGGTAACTCGAACGCTGCCGTGTCATGACATGTTCTCGATCAAGGCGACCAGCGGCAGGAACAACGCGACCACGACGAATCCAACGGCCGCCGCCAGCAGGACGATCAGCGTCGGCAGCACAATCTTCTCGCAAAGCTTCAGCCGAAACAGCCCGTGGGTGAGGTTTTCGTCCGCGATCCGGCGGAGCACCCAGGGCAGGTTGCCGGCGCCGCGGGCGGCTTCGAGGGCCGAGGTGTCGCACAAGCGGATCAGCCGGGCCTTGCGGAGCGAATCAACCCAGTGTTGGCCGGCCGTGAGTTCCGCGTACGCCCGCCGCAGCCGGCGCCGCACCAACCCGCTGGCGTAACCGGGGGCGTGGTTCGCCAGCCGGTCAATCGCCCCGGCGAAGGTCATGCCCCGCTCGGCCGCCTCGGCCAGCAGCAACAGCACCGCCGCCCGGTGACGGAACCACAACAACCGATCGGTCAGGCCACGCAGCACCGGGATGTCGAACGCGTAGAGCACAAGAGTGATTAGCGCGAACAGGACGACACAAAGCGCGAACATCACGATCAGCGAGCCCAGGGTTCCGCCCGTGACGCCGGCCAGGTCGACAAGCGTGACGGTCATGGAAGGCAGGTCGAGCTCAAACTCTTCGAAGATCTGTCGAAACGAAGGCACGATGTAGAGCATCACGCCGGTGAGCAGCAAGGCGCCGACCGAGACGACGGTCACCAAGTAACCCAAGCCGTACGTCAGCCGCAGCCATTCGCCCTGCATGCCGAGAGACTGGTCGCCCGCTAGGCGTGGGTCAGTCGGTACGGGGCTTTCGCCCGCGAGCGTTGCGGCCGCCAGGGCGTCGCGAGGCGCCGCTCGCGGCGCGGCGGCGAGCGCAATCGGTAGCGCGTCCCCGTGCGTCAAGAACCGCAGCATCTGACGGTACGCCCGACCGACGTGCCCAGTGAACCGCTGCTGGTTCAACTCGAGCATCGGCGCCAGAGCCCGCCCCCGCTGCTGGCAGCGCGTGATGAGCGACCAGACCGATCGCCGCTGCAGGTCGCGACGGGCGAGACGCCATTCCACCAAGGCGTAGATTGCGATCAACTGCAGCGGTCCGAGGACTCCCACCGCCGCCGGGAACAAGACGAGAAGGAAGCCGATTGCGATGAAGATGAGACTCACGACGGAGAGAAAGGTGTGCAGCGGGGCGTTCGCCCCGGGACCGCGGGCGCCGTACACCAGCCGAAGGAGCATCCGCAAAGCGATGCCGACACTGGGCAACCCGACGAAAACCAGCAGAGCGATCACGCCCGATGGCACGGCGGCAAGCGGCGGTGCGACGACAGAGATCACGACAAGTTCTCGATCAAGCTAACCAGCGGTATAAACATCGCCGCCACAAACCCAAGCACCGAAACGCCAACCAGCACTGTCACGACCGGCAGCACGATGCGTGACAGGAACACCGCATAGGCATCAAGCTGAGCTCGGTACTCGCTGGCCGCGTCGTCGAAGGCTTCCGGCAGGGCGGCGGCCGATTCGCCGGCAGCGACCAACGCGGTGAGCGTCCGCTCGAAGTCTCGCGAATCGGCCATCGCTTCGCCCAGCGTGCGGCCCCGCTGGCAACGGCGGCCGACGCCGCGGATGGCCCCCGCAATGTGCCGGTCGCGCTGCCCCGCGGCGGCGTGACGCAACGCCTCGTCCACCGGGGCGCCCATCCGGCAAAGGGTGGCCATCTGGCTGCAGAACTGCTCGTGCCCCGCCCAAACCCACGCCCGCCCTAGCAGCGGGAGCGATGTCCGCAGCCAGTGCACCCCCCGGCACGTTGGCGGCCACAGCAGCGCTAGCGTGATGGCCACCAGCCCGCCCACCACCGCCACGCCAACCCGCGGCGCCATGTCGGCGAGGCTCATGGCCGCCTCGGTGGCGGCGGGGAGTTCGAGTTCGAACTCGTTGAAGATCTCCTGAAACGGCGGCGCCACCACCGTGCCGAGGAAGAACAACAACGCCCCCAACAGCACCAGCACCAGCGTCGGGTAGGCCAGCACGCGGTAGATCCGCCGGACGATGGCCGACCGCTGCGACTCCTGCTCCGCCAGGCTCTTGAGCACCTCGGGGAGCGGGCCGTAGCCGAGGCCGAAGTCGAGCAGCCGCGTTACGCGGGGCGGCAAGAGCTGACCGAAGACCGCCGCGGCGCCCTGGTCCGCGTTGTGGGCCAGGGCCGCGTCGATGCGTTGCTTCAAGTGCCGGTCGCCGATCGATTCCGCCACCATCGGCAACGCCTCGCCCAGCGGCGCCTGGGCCTCGGCGATCGCCGCCAGGTTCTCCAGCAGCAGGGCGGTTTGTTCGCCCGGCGGTTCACGGCAGAGCAGTCGCGTCAGCATCGGCGGCCCGGGCGGCGGTGGCCAATCGGTGGTGCGGGGCGGGTCATTGGGGCAGGGCGAGCTGGTACAGCGCCGCGATGTACGGACCCAAGTTGAGCGAAGCGATCACCGCCACGGCCGCCGCGCCAATCAGGCCGGCCGCCGCGGGCGGGAGGAAGGCGTCGAGCGACTCGCCGAAGGCGTCCGCGCGACGGCGGTAAGCAAGCGACGCGGAGTCGAGCAGCCGATCGCGGGTCTCGGCCGGCGCCGGGGTCGCCAGGGCGAGCCGCACCAGCGGCGGCACGCCCCGCCAGTCTGGCGTGGCGCCCGATGCGGTCGCCTCGGCCACGCGATCGCACGCCGCTTGCAGGTTGCGCTCGCCGGCGGCGTCGCTCGCCAGCCGCAACGCGTCGGGCAGCGGTGTCTCGTTCTTGATGAGCACGGCCAGCATCTCGGCAAAGCAGGCGTCGCTCGCCAGCCGGTAGCCGCGTCCCAGCCATGGGAGTCGCAGCCACCGCAAGCGCCGCCCGTGTGCCAGCGCTCCCGCGTCGGCGCTGCCGCTCGACACCCAAACAAACGCGAGCAGCAAGACGGCGACGGCGGGAACCACCGTCGAAAGCCTCGGCGGACCGACCAACCACCAGCGGAGCGTTGGCGACAACGCCCAGGAATCGATGCCGATCCAGTCGTACGTGGGCAGCACGTTGACCACCGCGAAGGCCATCAACCCGAACGCCAAGACGAGCACGCCCAGCGGGTAGATCGTGGCGATCAGCAGCGTCCGCCGGACCGACGCCACGCGGGTAGCCAGGGCCGCGAACGATTCCAGCGATTCCGTCAGCCGATCGCTACGCAATGCGGGCCGCACCATGGCGGCGTAGACGGCCGGCAGCTTGTCGCCCTCGGCTTCCAGCGCCGCATCGAACGTGGCGCCCGCGTCGAGCCGCTTCGCGAGGCGCTCGGCGAGGCTTGATGCCTGGCCGCTTAGCGACTGCGCCGCCCGCGCAAGCCCGGGCCCCAACGGCACGCCGGCTCGGCACAGGCCAAGCACTTCGCGGTTGAGGGCGATCAGCTCGTCGAGCGACAGGGTGTTCGGCACAGGCGGCAGCACTTTCCATGACCAAGCGAAAGACCACGCGGCGAACGGTCTTCAATCGTAACCGTTACGTGGGGCCGCCAAACACCCGCAGCGTCTCGGCGAGGCTTGTTTTGCCGCGGAGCACCATCTGCCGGGCTTGTTCGGCGAGGTCGGCCCGATCTTGCGGCGCGATCGCATCAATCCCGGCCTCGCCCGCGGCGCTGAGCGCCGCCAGCAGCCGGCGCCCCCGGTAGCCGCTGCCGCCGCAGCGCTCGCACCCAACCGCACGGCGAGCGGCGTCGCGGCTGGGCGGCGGTGAATCGCCCTCGGCGCCAAACGCCTCGGCCAGGTTCGCGTTGGCGTCGGGCTCGGCGCAGTCGCAGAGCGTTCGGATCAGCCGCTGGGCCATCACCACGCGCACGCCAGCGCGGAGCGTGTAGCGTGGCACGCCCATGTCGAGCAGCCGCTCGACGGCCGTCGCCGCGTCAGGGGCATGGAAGGTGGTGAGGACCAGTTGGCCGGTCATGGCGGCCTGCATGGCCACGGCGGCGGTCTCTTGGTCACGCACTTCGCCCACCAGCACCACCTCCGGGTCTTGGCGGAGCAGCGAACGCAGGCCCGTCGCCAAATCGAACCCGGCGGCCGGCGACGCCTCGGATTGCGAGACACCGGGCACGACGATTTCAACCGGGTCTTCGAGCGACACCAGGCTCCGCTCGCCAGCGGACTCCGCCGCGATCTCCCGCAGGCAGGCGTACGCCGTGGTTGTCTTGCCGCTGCCGGCGGGGCCGACGATCACCACGGCGCCAGAACGCTGCCGCAGCGCGCCGCGGAGCGTGGCGAGCACCTCGGGGGCGAGGCCGAGCGAATCAAGCCTTGCCTGCGAAGCCGGGCCGCGGTCGAAGAGCCGGGCGACCGCCTTCTCGCCGTGCACCGTGGGAAAGGTGCTCACGCGGACCTCCACCAGCAGCCGCCCCGCGCTGAGCCGGCCTTCCTGCGGCGTCTGGGTTTGGTAGGTGAGCAGCCCCGCCAGCACCTTGAGGCGGACGATCACGTTGCTCGCCACCGCCGGCGGCGCTTTGGCCGCCACGCGCAGCACGCCATCGACGCGCCACTTCACCTCCAGCCCGTCGGGCGTTGGCAGCAGGTGAAGGTCGCTGGCGCCCACCTCCACGGTGGCGGCGAGCACGGCGTCGACCACCGCCGGGGCGTCGTCGGCCTTGGCGCCATTGAGCTGTTCTTGGAGCGCTTTCACGAGATTACGACACGGAAAAGCGCGTTTCCGTTATCCGCATCGGTAGGGACGGGCCGAAAACGCTTTGTTAAGATTTATGGAATCCGCGGCCTAGGTTGCGGCCCTCATTACGGTTCTCGTCATGACTTCTTCGCTTCTTCCCCGAGAGGATTCCGCGATCACTATGCGTCCGCTCTGTACCCTCTTGCTGCTGCTTGCCGCCAGCTCCGCGTCGTTCGCCCAAGAGCCCGTTAACGTTGGCTTCTTGTGGCACATGCACCAGCCGATCTACTACCCCGGCGAGTCGATCGCTCAGACCGACGCCGCTGGCCGGTTCAGCTTTAGCGTAACCGACGTGCACAATCAGCGCTTCGGCCCTTACACCAGTTGGCCGCAGAACGCCATCAACGCCGGCAACAGCCTGCCGCACCTGGGGGCGCAGGTGTCGTTCTCGGGATCGTTGATGGAGAACCTCAACACGCTCGAAGGCAACGGCACGAACGGCGGGATGTGGAACAACTGGGAGAACTCCTACCGGCAGGCCGCGTCGCAGAACACGTCGCTGGGCAACTCCCGGCTGGACCTGGTGGGCTTTGGCTACCACCACCCTCTGATGCCGCTGCTGGATGAGCGGGACATGCGGATGCAGATCCGCCTGCACAAGCACGCCCACGAGCAGACGTGGGGCCCGAATGTGCCGTACTCCAAGGGCATCTTCCCGGCGGAGACGGCGTTTAGCGCCCGGATGATCCCGGCGCTCAAGGCCGAGGGGCTGGAGTGGGCCATCTTCGACAGCATCCACCTGGAGCGGGCCGTGGAGAACTACCCGCACACGCCGGCTTCGAACCTCTATCCGCCGAACCGGGCCGACCAGATCAACCCCGCCCTGCCGGACGAGCAGTGGGTGCAGCTGGGCAACCTTTGGGCGCCCAGCAAGGTGGCGGCGCCCTTCGCCTACCGCCCGCACTACACGCAGCACGTGGACCCGGCGACGGGGCAGATTGAGAAGATCGTCGCCGTGCCCGCCGCCCGGTACGAGGGGAACGAAGACGGCCGAGGCGGCTTCGGAGCCCTGCAGTACGAGCAAGTGATGAGCCAGTACCGCCACCTCAACACCGACCCCAACCACCCGATGTTCGTGCTGCTGCACCACGACGGCGACAACTTCGGCGGCGGCAGCGAGGCGTACTACAACGGCAACTTCCAGAACATGGTCAACTGGGCCCAGAACACGCCGGACTACGACGTGACCACGGTCCAAGACTACCTCGATCGGTTCCCGCCGAACCCCAACGATGTGGTGCATATCGAGTCGGGCTCGTGGGCCGGCGCCGATAACGGCGACCCGGAGTTCAAGAAGTGGCTGGGCGACCCCGATCCCCCCGGTCCTGGAGAAACGGCGGGCTGGAGCCCCGACCGCAACAGCTGGGCCGTGCTCACCGCCGCCAAGAACCGCGTCTACACCGCCCACGACCTGCAGCTCGGTGGGCCCGAGACGTTCCCCAACATGCAGAACGTGATGACCGGCACCGGCTCCGCCACGGAGCGGGCCTGGCACTACCTGCTGCAGGCGCAGGCCTCCGACCACTGGTACTGGGACGGCACCGAGATCTGGGACAGCAACGTCACCCGCGGCAGCAACCTCGCCGCGGCGCAGGCGGACACCGTGCTGGCCAACTTTGGACAGGGAAGCGGGCCGATCACCGAGTCGACCCCGCCCACGGTCTTCCTGCCGCAGCGCGAAGCGTACAACCCCGGCGGCCTGGAGTGGGGCCCGCTGCCCGAGGACAGCGACTTCGAGGTGTGGACCTACGCCTACGACGTGAGCGGCCTGGAGAGCGTCAACCTGATGTACCGCATCGACGCGGACGGCGTGAACCCGCTCGGCTCCACGCAAAACGAAACCTACGCCGGCGGCGCCGAGGTGGGCGACTGGATCAGCATCGCCATGACCTCCAGCGACACGCCGCCGCCGTCGGGCATCTTGGGCGCCACGTACCGGGCGCTCCGTTACGGCGCCGACATTGAGGGCGTAACCGACTCGCTGGTGGACTACTACGTCGAGGCGGTCGACTCGCAGGGCAATATCCAGCGTAGCGACATTCAGCACGTCTACGTCGGCGCCGGTTCCGTTGTGGGGACCGACCGCGTGACGCTCTCGCCCGACCCGCCGATTGCCGGCGACAGCACGCTTGTCTCGTTCGACCCGGCCGGAGGTCCGCTCTCGGACGCCGACAGCGTCCTGGCCCACGTGGGCTACAACGGCTGGTCGATCGTTCAGCCGCAAGACACGCTGCTCACCTGGGACGCCAGCGAGGGGCGGTGGTCGGGATCGGTTCCCATCGATCCGACCGCCACGGAGCTAAACCTGGTCTTCAACAACGGCGGCGGTGTTTGGGACAACAACGGCGGCGCCGATTGGGCGTTTGCGGTTGACGGCGGCGAGCCGGGCATCGAGTTCGTGATGGACGGCCAGCTCGACGAAATCGCCGAGGTCGCCGCCACCGCCGACGGCCAGACGCTGCACTGGGCGGTAGACGGCAACCGCCTGTACCTGGCGACCGAGGACGCCGGCGAGGGCGCCGACGTGTTCATCTACGTGAGCGACACGCCGGGTGACCCCACCGACGCCAACTGGGCCAAGGCGGGAGCCATCGCCGAGTGGGACGCCTTCCTCGCCGACGAGAACGACAACGACTTCGAGGGCTGGTTCGACGCTCCCGCCGGCGCCCAGGCCGCCACGGGCGAGAACGGCGGCGTGCTGGAGGGCGTGATCGACCTCGCCGCGCTCTTCGGCGCCATGCCGGAGGAGGTGCACGTGGCCGTCGCCATGTTCGCTACCGGAGACGGCGGCGAGCTGCTCAGCGTGCTGATGGACGCCAACGGCGACGGCAACGTGGACGCCTCGGAGTACCTCCGCCTGGTGCTTGCGCCATCGATCGACGGCGACTACAACGGCGACGGCGTGGTGGACATGGCCGACTTCACCGTCTGGCGCGACTCGCTGAACTCCACCAGCAACCTCGCCGCCGACGGCAACGGCGATGGCGTTGTCAACGTCGACGACTTCCGGGTGTGGCGAGAGAACTTCGGCAGCGGCGCCGCGTCAGCCGGTGTCGTCCCGGAGCCGGGCTCCGTGGCGTTATTGGCGGTGATCGCCGCCGCGTCGATGGGTCGCGGCCCCGCTACCAGGCGGCGTAGAGCTTGCCGAGGCGGGTGAGCTCGCCCTCGTCGTCAACAAGCGCCGAGGTGCCCAGCGCTCGGCTGCTGGGCGCCGCGGAGAACCACGCGTACCGCTCAACAAAACGGGCCCGCTCCAGCGCCGGCAGCACCTGCCGCATGAACGCCTCGACGCTGCCGGTGGAGTGCTTGTTCTCCTCCACCGACTTCGCCTTCCAGTCGCCCACGGCGAACTCGGTGATCCACAGCGGCCGGCCGAACATCTTGTAGACGTTCTGAAGCCGCCGCATCAGGATCGGCGCGCTCGGCCCGCCGTAGCTGTGCACGGCCACGGAATCGACGCGGAGCTTCTTCTTCTCCACGCCCGCCATGAACTGCTTCATCCAGTCGCGGTCGGGGTGCACGCAGCCGGGGCTCAGCAGCGGCACGTCCAGCTCCATAAGTAGAGGCCAAAGCTCCAGGACCTTCTCCACGGTCATGTTGCTCTGGCTCTTCTGATCGGGCTCGTTGAAACCCATCAGCCACTGGATCTCGCCCGAATCCACGCGGGGGCGGAGCTTCTCAACCCGCTCGGCCATCTTGTCGCTGGACGAGCCGCCCCACACCATGGGCACAAACTCCACTCCGTCCGGCACGCCCGCCGGCCGATTCGCGCCCCAGCTGTAGAACCAGCTCGGCTTGAGGGCCGTGATGCGATCGAGCCACGGCGAGTCTTCCCGCGTGACGAAGCAGCAGCCCTTCTTCACCGAACGCCCGCGACCCCGCCGCTGCGCAAGGGCGGCGCCCGGCAAAGCGGCCGAAGCGGTGGCGGCAGCGGCGCCGGCGAGAAAGCTGCGACGCGACGGCAACAGGGACATCTTCGTGGGCTCAGTGGTTAAGGGTTCGGCGACGGCGCGAGCACAAGGCGAGCGGCCCCATCACCAGCAGCAACGCCGTTGGCTCGGGCACGGCGGCCGAGCCGAAGCCCGGCGCCGCCTGGCCGAAGGCCGACCGCCAGACCTCGTAGTCGGCGGCGGTGATCATGCCGTCGCCGTCGCCATCGGCGCCGGTCTGCGGGGCGGCGGCGTCGCCGAGCGTGTCCCGCCAGACGGTGAAGTCGGCGGCGTCCACCAGCCCGTCGCCGTTGTAATCGCCCGCGAGTACAACGGAGACCTCGCCGGTCTCGCCAAGCAGGTCGGTGTTCCACATCAACGCCGACGGCAGCGTGGGGAGTGTTACGCGGTCGACCGGTCCTGAGGACGCGGCGAAATCAAACAGGTCGAACACCTCACCCAGCCCCGGCAGCTCGCCGCCGTGAAGGCTCACCTCGACCGAGCCGCCAAGCCACTCGATCGTCTCACCAACAACGATCTTGTCCGCCAAGCCGCCCGCGGCGATGTCCAGCTCAACGACCGAGCCGCTAAGCAAGCGCAGCCCGCCGTCGATCGTTGCGACAGTCGGCTCGGGTTCGGGAGCGAGGGCGGCGTAGTTCTGCTGCACCTGCGCGAGCGAGAAGGCGATGCCCTCGTAGTAACGAACCAGGGCGAGCTCGCCGCCAAACGGATCGGCTGAGCCGCCGTCAACGCCCGTGGTCACCGAGTCCGCGGCGTCACCCAGGCCCATCGGGTTGCCGCCGGCCCAGTCGATGATGCCGCTGGTGGCGAGCGTGCCGGCCGGTTGGCCATCGATGTAGAGCGTCAGGGTGTCGCCGGCGCCGTCGAGGTCGATCACGCCGATCGCGTGCCGCCACCCCGGATCCAGCTCGGCAACCACGTCGTTGTCACCGCCTTGGCCGTCGACGTTGAACGTAAGGCTTGAGCCGTCCAACAGCATCGCCACGCCGCGGCCGGCGCCGCCCGCTTCGAAGACGATCTGCTTGCCGTCCGGGTTGTTGGGATCGACGTAGAAGACGGCCTCGAACGTAGCGTCGCGCTGGCTCCGCTGCGGCCCACCGCTCTCATAGAAGCCGATCAGGCCCTCCGCGCCGCCCACGCTGCTAATGTCGTACGCCTGGGTGAGCGCCGGCAGCTCCGTGGAGTCCACCGGCACGGGGCTCGCCGACCCGCTGAAGGCCACGCTCGTGGCGGCATTGACCGTGTTCGTCCACTCGGCGTCGCCGGGCGTGTCGGCGCCGGCGTCGAAGTTCAGTCGCAGACCCGTGCTCACCGGTGTGCCGGCGGGGCCCGCCTCGGTAAAGCCGACGCCACCCACGCGGAGCGTTGAGGCGGTGACAATCACGTCGTCGGCGATCGTCGCTTCGCTGCTGCTGATCTCAAGCACGGAGCCGGTCGTAACGGAAAGCGGCCCGCGGACCTCGCCACGCACGGCGAGCGTGCTGCCCTCAACCGGGTAGAACCCGCGGCCGTTGGCGAACGACGTCTCAAGCACAGCGTCGCGGCCCACGGTCACGGCGCCGCCGCTGTTCAGCCGGCCGTCGAACAGGCGGAGCGTTCCCTCGTCGATCCGCAGGTCGCCGCTGATGTCGAGCGCCGCTCCGTCAAAGGTCACGGTGTTAGGGCCCGACTTAACAAGCGTGGCCCCGGCGCGAACGTTGACGAAGCTGTTGCCCAGGTCGCTGCCGTTGCCAACCACCGCGTCGGTGGACAACGCCCAGTCCGACTGTCCGCCGATGCGGCTCTGACCGCCGAGCACATCGAGCGACCGGAACGCCGTACCGAGCGCGGCGCCGTCGTTCTTCAGCTCGCCGCCGTTGAGATAAAAGACGTGATGCGATTGGTCGACCCCGTTCATGTCGAAGGTCTCACCGGCGTAGAGGACGCCGGCGTACGCTTCGCCGGGGCCGTCGGGCGTGACGGGCCCCTCGGTGAACAGGCGGGCGTCGTCGAACCAGTGGTAGTAGGAGTACTTCTCCACGTAGCTGCGGCTCTCAAGGCCGGGGATCGCCGCTTCTAAGAATCGGCGGTTCGCCTCCAGCATCGCCTCGTCGGTGTCGTTGTTGTTCCAGTCGTGCATCGCGAACTCGGTGATCCAGACCGGCAGGTTGTACTCGTTGTGGTACCAGTCCACGCGGTTGAGGAAGCTCTGCGCGGCGCCCTCCGGGTTGCCCGTGTCTTGCTGCCCGTACCAGTGGAACGCCACGGCGTCCACGCGGATGTCGTCGCTCGGGTCGCTGTTGGAGTTGCGCGCGTCGGCGCCGTTCATAAACGACTCGAGCCACGCCCGACCGCTGGCGTCGTCGGACACGCCGGCCAGGATCAGCCTGTGGTTGGGCAGCGTCTGAGTTATCTGCGGCCAGGCGTCCAGGGCGGTCTGGACCGCAACGTTCGATTGGTCCGCACGCTCGGGCTCGTTGAAGACCATCAGCGTGTCGACGTTTGGCAGGCCGGCGATCGCGTTCAGGTTGTTCTGGAAGTTCCCGTTCACGTAGCGGATCTGCGGGATGAACTCAGCGTTGACGCCCGCGACGCCGTTGGGCACGGTGTGCCACCAGCGGTAGTACCAAGACGCCCCCGAGGCGTTGATGAAGTCGGCCTGGCCGCCGGCAAAGCCCAGCTTCTCCGAGAAGCCTTGGGCGCCGGCCTGGGCGGCGACGCACGCCGCGATCAACAACGCGACAACAAAACGCGCGAGCGAGCCGGAAGCTGCGATCTGTCGCTGGGGACGACCCTGCATCGATTCTCCACGTCGTGGGCTGAGTAGGTGCTGGCGAGCCTACCGGGACCGCAGCGTCGACCCCGCGACGCCGATGAGCACGGAGAGCGACAGCGTTGTCGGTTCGGGCGTTTGAGCCGCGGGGGATGGAGGAACCTCCATCCCGTAATTGTTGCGCCACGTCTCGTAATCGGCCAGAGTGATCACGCCATCGCCATCGCCGTCGGCGCCCGTTTGCTGGTCTACAGTTTGGCCGAGCGTATCCCGCCACACCGTGTAGTCAGCCGCGTTGACGATGCCGTCGCCGTTGTAATCGCCGGCGAGGGTGACTCGCAGAGTGACCGAGTTCGCGCCGTAGTCCACCTGCCACATCAAGTCGGACGTCAATTGCGGCAGATCGAGCGACTCGAACTCCCCGCTCACGCTCGAGGCGGAGATCACTTCGTAGGCATCGCCGGCGGCGGGTGAAAAACCGCTGGAGCCCGTCACCATCAAGCCACCCGCCAGCTGCGCGTCCGCCGTGGCTTGCACGCGGTCGAAGTCCGAAGTGCTCAACAGATCGAGCTCCAGGCTCGAGCCCGCTTCTTGCGTAAAGGCGCCCTCCAAGGCGAGCGTTACCGCCGGCGTGCCCGGTGTGCCGTCTTCGTCCACCAGCAGCCATTGGTAGTTCTGGGCAACCTCGCCCGCGTCGAAGGCGTTGCCCGTGTAGTAGCGGGCGATGGCGATCTCACCGTGGAACGGGTTGCCCGTGCCGGACGAGACGCCGGTCACCGAGCTGACGCCGCCCCCAAGCCCCAACGGGTTGCCGCCCGCCCAGTCGAAGATGTCCTCGTTGGCGATGGACCCGATGAACTGGTTATCGAGGTAGAGGGCGATGGAGTCGTTGCCGCGGGTCGACGTGTCGAGATCAATCACGCCAACCAGGTGCCGCCAGCCGGTGGCAACCGGGGTGTTGATGTTGAGGTCGCCGCTCTCGCCGTCGACGTTGAACGTGAGCGTGCTGTCGTTGAGCACCACCGCCACGCCGCGGCCCACGCCGCCCGCTTCCAGCAAGACCTGATCGCTGCCCGCCGAGGTATTGGTGACGTTGAAGACCAGCTCAAACGTGGCGTCGCGTTTGCTGCGGGGGTCAGAGCCTTCGAAGTAATCGCTCGGGCCACCCGCGATGCCGGCGGCCGGGATAGAGTAGGCGGCGGAGAGCGCGGGGAACTCGGCCGAGTTGACCGAGACCGGCGAAGGCGACCCGCCGAAGTTCAGGTTGGAGGGCGGCAGCGCGGCGTCTTCCCACGTGCTGTTGGCGGGGGCGTCGAGCTCCGCGTCGTAGTTTAGGTCTAGGCCGGCCGTGACGAGGTCTGGCGGCGGCACGCCGGGCGTTTCGGGCTGGATGCCAACGCCGCCCACCCGCACCACCGTGCCGCTGCGGGCGATCACGTCGCCGCGGACTTGCCCATTGGTGAAGGCCGTCCGCCCGCCCTGCAGGTCGAGCGTGCCGGAGAGGTCCACCACGCCGCCCAGCGTCAACGGGGCCGATCCCGTCTTGGTGACGTTGCGGCCGGGGCGATACTCGCGGACGGCGCCGGTGATCTGAAACTCTTCGGTCCCGTCGCCCACGATCTCCAGGTCATCGTATAGATCGATGTCGATCGCCAACTCATAGGTGTAGGTCGCCTCGCCGGCGGGGGCGGAGTCGAGCCGGATCTGCGGGCCGACACCGTCCAGCGTCTTAGTGAGGGTCACGCCGCGGCCGTTGATGGTCGCCTTGCCGTCGCCGGTGAGCGCGCCGCCGCGGTCGACCAGCTCAATGCGGTTGGCCAGGTAGGGCAGGCCGCCGATCCGCGTCAGGTCGTTGGTCGCCGTGTAGTCGCCCTGGGGGCGGTTCTGGAAGACCAGCACGGCGCCCGCGTAGCTGTCTTGCTCGTCCATCGTGGCGTTGCCGCCGCCCTGGTTGTTGGTCCACGCGCTGGGCGTTGACCACGAGGCGACCGCGAAGGCGCTCTCGCGGAAGCGGAACTCGTCGAACTGGTTGACGTTGCTCGCGCGGTTGTCGACCCGGGCTTTATCCATCTGCACGTCGAAGTCGGTCATCGCCCGCTGGAGCTGAGCGACGATCTCCGGGTTCTGGGCGGCCACGTTGTTCGACTCGCCGATGTCATTGGCCAGGTTGTAGAGCTCGAAGAACCCGTTGGCGCCACGGTACTGCAGCTTCCAGTCTCCCGAGCGGATGGCCGACTGGTTGTTGTTGTTCCGGCGGATGTAGAGGTTCTCGTGCGGCACGCCCTGGGCCGTGCCGTTGATGAACGGCAGCAGGTTCTGGCCGTCGATCGTGTCCGAAGGCTGAATAACGCCGCCGCCCGCTTCGAAGGCGGTGGGCAGCACGTCGATGGCGTGGACCGGGGCGTCGTACACCGTGCCTTCGACCGATGGATCAACGCCGGCGCCGGCGACGATGAACGGGATCCGCAACCCGCCGTCTGACTGCGACCCCTTGCCGTTGCGGAGTGGGCCATTTCGCGACGCGTTCGGCTGACCGTCGCAGCAATCGCCGCCGTTGTCGTTGAGGAAGACCACCAGGGTGTTGTCGGCAATGCTGTCGCTGGTGTTGCCGTCGCCGTTGGGGTCGTCCAGCGCGTCCATGATCTTGCCCACGTTGCGATCCAGCGCGAGCTGCATCGCCGCGTAGATCTTTCGGTCACCGGTCAAACCGGCGATACGCGGGTCGTTCAAGTCGGCGTCGGTCGCCTGCAGCGGCGTGTGGGGCGCCGTGAACGACGAGTACATGAAGAATGGCTGGCTCCCGTCGTGGTTGTCTCGGATGTAGTCCACGGTGAGGTCGCCGAAGACATCCGTCACGTACTCGCCGGAGTACTGGTTCTCGATGCTCTGGTTGCTGGCGACCGAGCCGGCGCCGTCTGAGATGGTGCTGATGAGCTCTTGCGTGCCCGTCGCGGAGCCAACGAAGAAGCTGCGCGAACCGCCGATGAGCCCCTCGAACGACTCAACCCCTTGGTTCTGCGGTCGGTTGCCCAGCTGCGAGCCGTTGTTGGTGTGGGCCCCGATGTGCCACTTGCCTACCGCCGCGGTGGCGTAGCCAACCGACTGCATCTTCTCCCAGATGGTGTCGACCTCCACCGGCAACCCCTGATTCAGGCCGCTGTTGATGGGGCCGGTGGCGTTGGCGATGTTCGACTCGTACCCGAACCGCCCGCCGTACATGCCGGTGGTGAGCATCGCCCGCGAAGGGCTGCAGACCGACGCGGTGTAGGCGTTGGAGAACGTCACGCCACCCGCCGCCAGCTCATCGAGACGCGGCGTTGGGATCTGGCTGGTGACGCCGGAGACCTGGTCTTGGAAGCCGAAGTCCACCCAACCCGCGTCGTCGCTGATGATCACGATGACGTTGGGCTGAGCGGCGGCGACGCCCGGCGAACTCTCGGCGCGGACGCCGGAGCCCTGGACGAACGCCGTAAGGCTGAGAGCGGCGATGAAGGCAGTGCGGAACAAAGGTGCGTACCTCGGTCGTGGACCCGCAGGCGGCCGCTGCCGCCCGCGGATTAGGAAAGCTGCAGAGCAATGAGGAAGCGTCTAGAGACGTCGGCGACGCCCGCACAAGCAGACGCCGGTAGCCAGCAGCATTAGGCTGCCAGGCTCGGGAGCATTGGCCGCCAAGACGGCCGCCGTGGCGCCGAACTGGCTCTTCCACACCTGGTAGTCGCCGATACCAATAGGCCCGGCGCCGGCGACTCCCCGCGTGCCCGCAGGGAAGACCGTGGCGGCGTCGCCGCCGAGGTTGTCCCGCCACACGGTGTAGTCGGCCGCGTCGACCATGCCGTCGCCGTTGTAGTCGCCCCTTAGGCCAGCGGTGGTCACCTCAGCAAAGCGATCGGCAACGTCTTGGGAGCTCAACGCTCCCGGCGTGTACTCGAACGCCGCAATCTGCCCAAGGAAGGGGAAGTCCACCACACCCGCGTTGTCGACACCGTTGATGGGCCCTTCCTGTGCGGTGCTGCCGGCAAAGCTGCTCGACTCGCCGCCCAAGCCGCCCTGGTTGCCACCGGACCAGTCGTTGATGTCCGTGGTGGTTGTCGAATTGCTGTCGACGAGCACTCCATTGACGTACAGCTCAAGGAAGTCGTCGTCTGAGAGCGAATCGGCGCTGAACGTGTTGTTGATCACGCCCACGACCTGCGTCCAGTCGTCCGACGACAGCGTTGTGGAGACCGTCTGCTCGTTGCCCGGGAATTCTCCCTTGACGTAGAAGGAGAGCACGTCGTCTTGCAGGCTGAAGTAAGCCCCGCGCCCGCTGCCTCCCAGTTCGTAGAGGATCTGCTCGCCGCCGGTCAGGCTGTCCGGCTTGAACCAGATCTCGAACGAACCGTCTTGGCGGCTGGCTTGGGTTTCGTTTGCGAAGATGTTCAGGTCGAACACGTCCGCCCGGCCGCCAAAACGCCCGGTGCTGTTAATGTCGTAGGCCGCGGTGATACCTGGCACCGCCGAGTCGCTAATTGAGATGGGCGCTACGTCGTCGTCCACGGTGTAGAACTCGGCGGACGTGGCGACGGGTGTCCAGAACTCATCGTCAATCGGCGTGTCGGCCGACGCGGCAAAGCGGTGCGCCGCGGCGCCGTTGGTCGTGGGTGGCGGGTCGGGCAGTTCAATGACCGGCGTGCCCGCGATCGTCCACTTGTGGCCGGCGCCGCTTGGCTGCTGGTTGCCGTTGCTTAGCACGAAGTGCAGCCCGTCGGTGGGGTTCGGCGTGGTGTCGAACCGCGTGCGAATGGAACTGGTGCTGTCCACGCTCACGGCAAATCCGGTGCTGGACGCCGTGAAGTTGATCGGCGTGTCGAAGACGGCCCAAGGCACCGTGGCGCCGAATGAATACGCTTCGTCAACAATGCCGGCGCCGTTGTAGATCACGTCGCGCGTGGCGAGCACCGTTTCACCGTTGTCGAGCCCGTCCCACGCGTCGGGGTTGGCGCCGCCGCCGAGTTCGTAGAACGAGAACGTGAAGGTGCCGTTGGCGGTGTTGTTGACGGTTCCCATGTTGGGGTTCCGCAGCGGCAGGGCAATGCCGGTAATGGAAACCTCGGCGCCGATATCCCACGCCTCCTGATACACGACGGCGAAGTTGTAGGGGCCCGCGCCGTTGCCGGTGTCATTGGCGCGAAGGTCGAAGCTACCGAGTCCGGCGTGGGTAGCCGCGTCTACCAACAAGTCGTCACCGAGGAGTCCGGACCCAAGCGTGTAGCCGGGTTGAAAGGTCGCCTGGGCGCCGGCCGACGCGGCGAGCGCCAAGCCGAGGCCCGCCGAGAGCAGAGTTGCGCGAAGAGTCATGCCTTTTTTCCTTCTTGCTTCGTCTCGCCCCTGCTGTTCACAGATCGCGGGACTCATCGTTGTTGGTGCCGACGCCTAAAGGTGCTTGTCTCTCTTGGTCACAAATCAAACTTCAATACCAACCCGCCCCGCTGCCCCGAGGGGCGGGTTGGCTTGTCTAACAGTTAAGGCTCTACCGCCTCCGGCGAACCAGCCCGAGCGAGGCCAGCCCGAGCAACGCCGCCGCGCTGGGCTCGGGGATCACGGTGGCGGTGCCGCCGAGGCTGATCTTCAAGCCGTTTTGGCCAGACGGCGCCCCCGCGGCGTTGAAGCCCTTGAACCGAAGGTTGCCGGTCGATTCGATGCCGATACGGAACCGATCGTTCAGCCCGTCAATCTCGCCGGTGATCGGGTTGTCGAAAATCGCGGTGTACTCATCGACCGCGCCGAGATACTGCAGCGAGGCCGACTCGGACCCCAGCAACACGTCGTCGCTGCCGCCGAAGACGTTATCGGCGCCGAGGTAGGTAATGGTTATCGTCACGGTCTCTTCGGTCGTGGCGGTGCCGCCACGCGGGTTGAGTCCGATGCCCTCAAACGCGATATCAACCGGGCCCTGACCGACCGGGATATCCAGATCGCGCGCGGGGTTAAAGCTCGTGGCGGTGCCCGTGTCAAAACCACCCGTTGGCGTTACGTCATCGATGAAGATCTCGGTGAACGCCGTCGTAGGATCGACACCGGCTTGAAACATCGCCCCCTTCGCGTCGCTACTGGTCGCCGTTACCAAAGCGGCAACCGCGAACAGCGTGAGGGGGGAAACGGATTTCAATCTCATTGGAACTATCTCCGGGTGCAGGAAAAGAAGCTATTTGGTTGCCGAGTCAGATGACGCTATCAGTCAAACACGAAGAAGAAGCCGGTATTGTGTGTGGTATTGCAATCTAACTGGTGAGTTCAAAATCCGCGTCATCCGTGCCGCCGCTTGGCACGTCGAACTCCAGTTCCGAGGGGTTCCGGTATCGCTTCGGCACACGCTCGGGAGTGACGATCTCAACCTTGTCGGAATTCTTCGGATCGACGAGCCGTTGTTCGAGCGTGCTAACACTCACCACGTGCGGGCCAACTACGGCGCCGTTGCGGCCTTGATACGTCTCGAGCCGGAATCGCCCCTCCTCGTTCGTGACGGCGTGGGACGTGGGACCGACCAGCGTCGATTCGCCGCTGCGCTGCGGGATGAAGCGGACGATCGCGTTCGAGAGGGGCTCTCCGTCCAGCGTAACCACCCCGGATACGCTGGCGAAGTCAAACGGCCCGCCGCCGCACCCGGCGGCGCCAACCAACGCCAACAGCGGGAAGACTAGGAGCTTAGAACTCACTATTCACAATCTCCTCTCCCGCGATCGTGCCCGTGGCCACGTACACGAAGGCGTCAACGGTGTCGGCGACCGATCGGACCGACCCGTCACAGAAGCCAAACTGGGTGATGCCACCCGAGTGGATAGCGCTAAAGGTCCGGTAGCACAGCGAGGGAATGCCTCCACCGCCCGGCGGCCTGGCGCGGGCGTCGTTTACGCAGAACTGCTGATCGGCAATGCGGTAGAGCGACGTGTCGCCGCCGGTCGCCCGGATGAAGTGGCCTTTGTTGTGGTACCGCCAGCCGGATGCCCAGACTGTTCGACGGTCTGGCACCGTGAACGTGTAGGACTCTCCGATCAACGCCGTCTTCGACGTGCCGTCGGTGATCTGCCCCATCCGAATCGGGCCAGACGAGGTCAGGTCGCTCGCCGCGGGCATAGGCCCTCGGAACTGCGACCACTCCCGGAAGACCGCCACGGCGCCCGGCTTGGAGTTCAACCGATCCCAGAAGACCGCGCCGCCGGGAACGACATAACCATTGTCGGGGTCGCCCACCAAGTCGACCGAACCACTCACGGCACGGTACGAAGCGGGCGCCCAGAGGTTGCCGTGCATCGAGAACGGGTCCCGCAGCGGGTCTTCAGGGCAGAGGTAACCCTCAATGACGGTCTGTCCCGCTTGCTGATTGGAAACGCCCGACGAGTTAACAGCCGTTGAGTTGTAGTGCTTCGCGCCGCTGAAATCGAAAAGGTCAAAGATCGCCTGCTGCTCAATCTGTGGCAGCAGCAGCGTCCCCCAGCTTGGGCCGATTTCAGCCTTAGACCCGCCGGTGTTGCTGTCGTCGTCCGGGTAGAGACCCTTTCCCTCGACACCCGGGGGCAGCGTTCCTCGGGCTGACTCGTAGTTGAGGCACGCCAGCGCCATCTGCTTCAGGTTGTTCGCGCACTGGCTACGCCTCGCCGCGGCGCGGGCCGATTGCACCGCCGGCAGCAGCAGCGATACCAGGATGCCGATGATGGCGATAACGACGAGCAGCTCGACGAGGGTAAACCCGCGCGGCTTCGTAATTGGTCGATGCGTCATGCGTGCACAGTACCGTTGGGAGGACTGGGCTAGTGAGGAGTGTTCAGGGGAAGAGACTCGTTCGGGTCGTCGTCGGGCGTGAGGTCACGCACGACGAAGAACCCCCACTCAAAACGGTCGTTGAAATTATCGCCGTCCGGGCCGACGCCAACGTAAACCGTCGAACCGGCTTTCAGCCGACCCAGCGGGCTCTCGAACTTCAGCACCCGCGGGCCGCGGCAGATGCCTTGGAGCGCGAGTGGCTGATCGTCAACGTGAACGACAACGTCGACCGTTTGCCGATTGTACGAGGAGTCCTTGCCGTCCGGCCTTCGGCTCTCCGGCCGATGAATCCAGCCGGAGCGTACATAGTACACGCCATCAACAGGAACCGCGAACGCCGCGATGGCGTAGTGGTCGATCCCGTCGGGCGCCTGCAGGCTGCCCCAGCCCGTGTGACCGCTGGATTGCCGAAGCTTGACAATCGTACCCGGCGGACCAGGCCGGCGTGGGTCGCTGCCATTGGAGTCGTAGCACCCTTCGCCCTCAGGATCCCAGAGCAAGTTGCGGTAGTTCCGCGGGTCGCCGATCGGCCCGGCGTCGTTGGTCAGGTAACGCCAACCGCCGGATTGGCGGGGCAGGTCGGGGCCGCTGTAGTCGAAGTCGTGCTGATAACGGCCCTCGACAATCGCCTGCGAAGCGTCGGGGCGAGGTGGCAGCTCATCGGCGAGCCGCACCAGCGTGGCGTCTTGGCGGATGGCGTCGACATTGCCGTCTTCGGAGCGGACCGCGCCGCCGGCGTTGATGCGCCGCAGCGATTGCGGGTTGGTGTCGCCGGCGTCGGCGACGTCCACGGCGCCGCGGGTCACGGCAACGTCCACGTTGCGGTTCTCGTCGACCGAAACAGCGAACTGCGTGCCGCGGTCGATGACTTGCAGCTTCGGCGTGTCGACGCGGAAGCCGTCCGCCCACGGCGGAACAACCGCGGCCAGCCGGCCTTGGTGCAGCAGGCCGGCGTTGTCGTTCACCGCCACAAACTCGGCGGGGCCTTCAAGCACGACCACGGCGCCGCGGCGGAACTCGATCTCGATCAAGCCCGACTCAAACCGCACGGCCGCGTCGCCCAGCAAAGTCTCGCCCTCGGAGACCGTGGCGGAATCGTCGGCGAACTCAACTTCGGTCAGGCGAACGACCGTTGCGATTGACTCTTCGAGCGGCTCAGCGGCGTCCGCCTGGGCGCCGGCATCGGATGGGTCGTAGGTTGCGACGGCCGCCACGTCCGCTTCGGGCGTTGACCCGGGCAACACGACCGCACTCAGGCCGGCGGCGAGCAACAGCGTCGCGGCCAGGAACCCAAACCGGCTAAGCCGGCCGCGGGCGCCGCGTTCCAGCAATGGCAGCGTCGCCAACGGCGGATTGGCGGCTGACATATCGGCGTCCACCCCCGCCGTTGCGTCGACGAGTTCGGGGATCTGCTGTTCGACACTTCGCCGGACGCGGGCCAAGCGAACGGCGCCGTAGAGGTCGGCGTGCAGCGCGGCGTAGTCCAAGTACCAGGCCGCCGCGCGTGGGTTGCCGGTGAGCTGGGCTTCCAGATCGGCCGCGGCCTGCTTGTCGTCAGGTTCGGCTAGCAGGGCGCGATCGAAGACCGCCAGCAAGGCGGCGGAGGGCTTCGTGTCGTCGGTTCGTCGCCGGGCGTCCTTGGTCACGCGAGCCCCTCCTGCGCAAGCTGCGACTGAATGCAGCGGTAGAGCGAGGCGCGGATCCGCCCCAGCGAGTTGTAAACGCTGCCGGCGGTACGGCCGGCATCGGCGGCGAGCTGGCGGACGGCGCCGCGCCGCTCGTAGGCGCGCTCAACGAGCTCGCGGTCCGACGCGCCGAGCTTCTCCAGGCACGAAGCCAACGCCCGCCGCCGGGCGTGCCGCAGCTCCGGGTCTTGGGCCGACTGGGTCGCCGCCAGCAGATTGAGCACCTCGTCACTGAGCGGGGCGATCTGCCGGCTGCGGGCGAAGTTGAGCGCCTTGAACCTGGCAATCTGGCATCCCCACGCCACAAAGCTGCTGCCGGCTTCGAACTGCTGGAACTTCTCCCACATGGTCAGCACGGTCTGTTGGAAGAGGTCTTCGGCGTCTTGGTGATTGCGGACAATCGCGCACAGGAATCCCAGAAGCTGCGCCTCGTGCTGGGCGAGCAGTTCCAGGAACACGTTTTCGTCTCGCGGCGCCGAAGAACCCTCGGGGCCGCCTCCGCCTAGCTGATCCGGCATGAGTCCGCATTGAAGAGGGGGACAGACTAGGATGTTGCCCCAGCCGACAATCACACACGGATTTGACAGAAAAGTGGTAGCCGCCGCCGATTCATGCCACGGCGAGCCCGTTCCGACCGCACGGCTTACCGCAAGATACCGCTGTCGCTCGCTGTGGCGGCTTCGTCGGCGTCGACCAGGGCGATGAGCTTCTTGCCCGGTCGCGGCTCGAACTTCCGCCCCGGCGTACAGATGGCCAGCTTGCCGTTCTCTGGCAGCGTGAAAAGAAGCAACGCCGACGGGTACCGTTCGCGGAAATCGTCGATGGTGAAGTCGTCGGACAGTGTCGTCTTCTTGATCACCGCGCCGGCGGCGAAGCGTAGCTGCAGCGCGTCATGCGTCACGCCCTCGGCAAACAGCGCCCGCCCGCGGCGGTGGGAGGGCACCCGCTCCAGGCGTTCTTTGGAAGCGGGGGCCGCAAACTGATAGACGTTGGCCGAGCCGAACATCTCGGCGAACTCCGTGGCCGCTAGCGAGTTGACCTCGTCGTTGGGGGTCATCGCCATCAGCCGGCCGACTTCGCCCAGGTCGACCTCCTCGCGGATGAACTCGCTGCCGATGCTCGCATAAGAAACCGGCAGGCCGCCCATCCGAGCCGCCGCGATGTTCTGAGGGTTGGTGTCGACCAGCAGCACGTCAAAGCCCTCGGACTTCAGCGCCGAAGCGATCTCTCGCACCATGGGCGTGGCGCCGGCAAAGAGCACGCCCTGCGGTTCGTCCCCGGCTAGGCCGAGCCGCTTGGCGAGCGGGCCGAGCGACAGTCCATAGACGGTCACCGTGCCAACGATCACCAGAAAGGTGACCAGCACCATGCGGTCCGCCTCGGCGGCGAGCACCGTGTTGTCCAGCTCAACGGCGAGCTCCTGCAGCTCGATCGCGAACAACGAAGCCACCGCCGCCGCCACGATGCCGCGCGGGTGGATCCACGAGAGCAGCAGCCGCTCGTTGCGGCGGAGCTCGCTGCCCAGTGTCGCGAGGCCCGCCGCTGCAGGGCGGACCAGCAAGATCATCGCCGCCACAAACAGCAGTCCGCCCCAGCCGATATCGCCGAGCTGCTTCCAACTGATCGAGACGCGGGATGAGAGCACGATGAACAGCACCGAGATCAGCAGCACACGCAGGTTCTCTTTGAACTCCACGATGTGCTTAACGGTGACCCGTTCCTGATTGGCGAGCAGCACGCCGAGCACCGTGACCGTCACCAGGCCCGACTCCGGGCTGAGCGCGTTGGAGACGGCGAACACCAGGATGACGATCGCCAGGATCACCGGGTTCTGCAGGTAGTCCGGCACGAGGAACCGGCTGAGCAGGGCGATGAGCGCGGCGGCGGTGAGGGCGCCGAGCGCCAGCCCCACTACGAGCGTGGTCGCCAGGCTGCCGAGAACCATGAGGAAGACGCCGCTGCCCTCGGCGCCCGCTTCGCCCCCGGCTGCCAGCGAGCGGACCACTTCAAAGACCAGCGCCGCGAGCACCGCGCCGATCGGGTCGTTGACGATGCCTTCCCATTTGATGACCGAACCGACCCGGCGTTCGGGTCGGACCTGACGCAACAGCGGCAGGATCACCGTCGGCCCGCTCACCGTGAGCAGCGCGCCAACCAGCGTGGCCATCGACCACGAGAAGCCCAGCAGCATGCGAGCCGCCACGGCGCCGCCAAGCCAGGTGACCAAGAGGCCCACCGTCACCAGCCGCAGCACCACGCCGGAGGTTTCGCGGACCTCTCGGAGCTGCAGGCTCAGGCCGCCCTCGAACAGGATGACGCCGACCGCCAGCGAGACCATCGGCAGCACCGCTTCGCCGACGTAGTCCTCCGGGTCCGCCACCAGGCCGAGCGAGAACCCAAACGCCAGCAGCAGCACAATCGCCGGCAGTTGCAGCCGCCAAGCGAGCCACTGCGCGCTGGTCCCCAGGGCGAGGACCGAGGCGAGGTAGAGCGGCGTGGGCGTTTGCATGGGCGGCGGCCGAAGTCGGGGAGCTGGCGGCCCGGCGCCGCGTGGGAATCGAGTTTACGTGCCGCTAGCACCGCCGGCGAGCCAAGCCGCGGATTTCATCGGAACCTTTCGGTCGGGCCTGAGTTCAATGGTCAGAGGGTAACGATGGCGGTGCCCAACCAAGCCTTTCCAACGGCAGACGGAGATCCGGAAACATGCACACAACACGCACGCTCAACCGCTTGATGTCCATTACCTGCGTCGCCGGCTTGGCGTTGGCCGCCAACGCCGCCGTGGCCGAAGAGGACGAAGGCCGCCGGGGCCCCCGCGGGCCGCGGGACCCGGAGCGGATGCAGAAGATCCTCGAGGAGTTCGATACCGACGGCGACGGCCAGCTGAGCCGCGAAGAGCGTCAGGCCGCCCGTGAGAGCCGCATGGCCGAAGGCGGCCGTGGCGGCGAGCGGATGAAGAAGATGAAGGAGCGTTTCGACACCGACGGCGATGGCCAACTGAGCGAGGAAGAACGTCAGGCCGCCCGAGCCGAGATGGCGCAGAACGGCCGTCGCGGTGGCCAGCGGCCGGGTGCTCAGGGCCAGCGACCGGGCGCCCAGGGCCAGCGGCCCGGCCGCGGCGGCATGATGGGCGGCGACCCTGCCGGCCTGTTCGACCGCATCGACCAGGACGGCGACGGCCAGGTGACCAAGGCCCAGTTCGTGCAGTTCATGGAGCAGATGCGCACCGAAATGCGTGAGCGGATGGCCGGCCGCGGCGGGGCCGCCGGACGCCGTGGCGCCCAGCGGGGCGCTCGCCCCGAGCTTGAGTAGCGAAGACGGCTGTTCCAACCGACTGAGCTTCAGCCCGGCCCCGCGTGGACTACCAAGCCACGCGGGGTCGGGCCGTTTTGGTAGCTGCCGGGGGGCACGATCCGCGGCATCCGTCCCGCCGTTGCAATCGTTACCGGCCTAGCGGTCGAGGCGGTCGCTCCCGCCGCCCGAATGGCGGGCCTTCGTTTGCTGGGCCCGGGGGCGGCAAATATACTTCGAGGAGGAACGTGGCTCCCGAGCCGCGGACACCACGGACGGAGCCACCGGCCCACAAGCGGCAAACCTCGCCGCCGGGCGCCCCCCACCACGCTGGCCGCCTCGATGCGCTCTGTCCTTGTCTTGTTGATGCTCTCCGCGGCCTGGCTCGCGATGCCCGGCTTCGCCCTGCCGTCGGCAGAAGCCCAGCCGGTGGCCGCCAAGCCCCGCGTCTTTGCGCCGGGCGTGCTGGAAGTGATCCCGCCCGACCTGAACCCCGAAGAAACGACTTCGGTCCACGACATCATCGAACTGCGGGCCAACCGCCAGCTCAACTGGCAGCCCAAGCTGATCGCCCCCAGCCGGCGCCTGTACTCCAAGGCCGAGGGCGTCCGCTTCCGCCGTGAGATCCATCAGCTTGAGTTTGCCTTCAAGCCGTTCCGCATGATCTACGTCGACCTGCCCAGCCCGCAGGGCGTGATGGAGCGGCGGCTGGTGTGGTACATGGTGTACCGAGTGGTTAACCGCGGCTCGGCCATCGCCCCGGTCGAGCAGGATGGCGGCATGTACGTCACCCAAGAAACCGCCGGCAAGCCGGTGAAGTTCAGCCCGCACTTCGTCCTCGAAGGCCAGGACGTGGACGCCGCCGGCGAGAAGCTCTACCGGGCCTATCTCGATCGCGTGATCCCGGCCGCCGTTGAGCCGATCCGACGCCGCGAGACGCCCGGCCGCAAGCTGCTGACCAGCGTTCAGATGGCAGAGCAGACCATCCCGGTGAGCACCGGCGAGAACGAGCAGCCCATCTGGGGCGTGGCCACCTGGGTGGATATCGACCCGGAGATGGACTTCTTCAGCGTCTTCGTCCGCGGCCTGACCAACGCCTACCGCTGGGAAGACCCGCCCGGCGCCTACCAGGCGGGTCAGCCGCCCGGCACGGGCCGGCGGTTCGTCCGCAAGACGCTGCAGCTAAACTTCTGGCGCCCCGGCGACGGCCTGCTGGCCCACGAGTCGGAGGTGCGATTCGGCCCCGCCCCCGGCAAAGAAGCCCTGTACGGGGTGGACGAAGGGGTTGCCTACCGCTGGCTGTACCGGTAGTTTGTGGGGCTCGAAACAGCATCCAATCGGGCACTTACGGCCAGAAGGCTCGCCAGCCCCTGGACTCCAGCCCCCAGCCCCCCACACAGCGATGGCCCACAAAAAGGGACAAGGCTCCAGCCGCAACGGCCGCGATTCCAACGCCCAACGCCGCGGCGTGAAGAAGTACGGCGGCGAAGCCGTGCAGCCCGGCTCGATCATCATCCGCCAGCTCGGCAACAAGTACCACGCCGGCCGCGGGGTAGGGCAGGGCAAGGACTACACGCTCTTCTCCCTGATCGACGGCCGCGTGATGTTCGACCGCAAGGGCCGCCGCGTGAACGTGGTGCCGGCAGACGCCAACTGAGACGAAGCCACGACGATGCAACACCGAGCGGGGCGAGCCAACCGGCTCTGCCCCGTTTCTCATGCGCGGCCACGCCGATGGGCAAGCTCCGGTTCAGCCTTCGCACGCTGCTGGTGGCAATGGCCGTGGTCGCGGTCACGCTTTGGCGGGCGCCCATCATGTGGCGCGAAGCGTTGTGGAAGCAGCCTCGTGAGCGTCTCTTGAGCTGGGAAGAAGACATCGATCGGAGCATGCCGGCGTATGACATCAGCTCTGAGTACGTTTGGGGCCGGCGTTACTTCATTTCGACGCGTCGCGTGTTAGCGTACCCAGTCCCCGGCGGCTCAGCCGCCTACGACTTCCCTGCCGATGCGGCCAAGCCCCCTGCCGAGTCTCCTTTCGGGCCCGGCGAGGGTTACTTCATCACCCCGCAGTACACTTGGGTCGAATCGATCGACGACGCGATCGATACATGGCAGGCCACCACCGAAGAAGACTGGCGCCGCTACGAAGCGCTCCGGCCGCAATAATCTGCCCCAGCAGTCAACCTGCGATTACCCCTCGCCACTCCCAATGTTCACCGACCAAGTCAGCATCGAAGTCCAAGCCGGCGATGGCGGCGACGGGTGCCTCAGCTTTCGGCGGGAGAAGTTCGTGCCCCGCGGTGGGCCGGATGGCGGCGACGGCGGCAACGGCGGCAGCGTGATCATCCGGGCCGAAGACGGCGTCGATAGCCTTGCCGCGCTCACGCACAAGAAGCACTGGCGGGCGGGGCGGGGCGTTAACGGCAGCGGCTCCAACCGCCACGGCGCCAACGCCGACGACCTGCTCATCCGCGTGCCGCCGGGCACGGTGGTTCGCGACCTGCGGCACGACCTGGTGCTGCGAGACCTTGCCGAGGCGGGCGAGCAGGTCATCGCCGCCCGCGGCGGGCAGGGCGGCAAGGGGAACACGCGGTTCAAGTCCGCCACGAACCAGGCGCCGCGTGAGTTCACCCGCGGCGAGCAGGGCGAAGACCGCGAGCTGCAGCTCGAGCTAAAGGTGATCGCCGACGTCGGCTTGCTGGGCAAACC
>JBCDJN010000003.1:0-108687 GCA_039414355.1 Planctomycetota bacterium
CGGTGATGATCAGGCGGTGGCCGGTGACCCGGAAGTTGTGGAGCCGGGCGACCGCCTCGCGGAGGGCGAGCAGTTCTTCGCTCTGGAACTCGATCAGCTTGTCGCACTCTTGGCAGTAGAGGTGATCGTGCTGGGGGTAGCCGTAGTCGTGCTCGTACACGGCCCGGCCGCCGAGCGACATTTTGTTCAGCAGCCCCGCCTCGACGAACTCTTCGAGCGCTCGGTAGACCGTCGCTCGGCTCACCCGCTCGCCGTCGGCCTTGGAGAGCGACTCGATCAGCTCATCGGCGTCGAAGTGCTCGTGGCGGGCGAAGACGTGATCGACCAGCGCCCGCCGCTGCTGCGTGATCCGCTTGCCCTTGCTTTGCAGATACTCGGCGAACCGCTCCTGCGGTGACAGGGCGACTTGCACTTCGCCGAGTGAGAAATCGATGGGCATCGGCACACGCGGCTCTGCGCTGGACGGGCGAGTCATGCCCACATTCTAGGCGGACGCCGGGGCCCTAGCCAACAGTCAGCCGCGCCGTCAGGCCTCGGCCGCGGACTGACGCCAAGCGGCTGGGAGCAGCGTGGCTCAGCCAATCTGGTCGAGCAGACGCTCGACGGCGGCGTCGAGTTTTTCGGGCGTTTCGTAGGCGCCAGACGCGATCTGGGCACGGATTTCGGCGACCCGGTCGGTACGGACCCCGCCGGCCTGCGACGCCTGGGCGGCTTCGGCGGAGATCTCGAGCTGGTCGACCGGCTGTGCCAATTTGGCCTGCTCGGCGCCACCGGCCGCTCGGGAGCGGGTCGCGTGTGGGCCTTGGAGGGCGTGCGCCTGGTGGACTTGGCTGGATCCAGAAACTTGCATTGGGTGCCTCCGCGGGGCAGCGTTGCGTGCCCGCCACGGTCGCCCGGAGGCGAGTCTTGGCGGACGTGTGGAAGTGGTTTTCAAAGGTTCGGCCGCCCTCGGCGCCGGTGCGCCGAAGCCTAATCCGTCCGAGTGCCGTCCGCGGGCTGCCGCCGCTGCCTCACCGCGGGTGGTGGGCAAATGGTGGCTGCTCGCGGTCCCCTTCCATGCGGGCGCCCCGCCGAGGTCGGGGGGCGTGGTGACGAGCCTCAACCGGCAATCCGCTGCCGGTCTGAAGCTAGCATCGGCCCCCGCGGCGGCGGCTCTTGGAGCCATTCGCCAAAGGGCCAATTGGTGTGCCCACGCTCACTTTTCGGGGTGTTCTGATCGTACGCCAAGCCCGTGTTGCCCGGCAACATCAGCCCACGGCCCGGCGTTGCAAACCCGCAACGGCCGGCTGCCGCGGCGTTTGCCGCCGCGACGCAAGCACCCGACACGATGCCCGACCGCAACACCGGCCACCCGGGAAATACGGAACTTTCCGGCACGCAGTGGGTTTAACTGATGGCGGGTTCGTGCGGCTGATGCCGTAGACTAGCCAAACGGGCGAGACGCCCCGAGCCGCCGACTCCTGCGGAATCACGCACCAAAGCGAAGACCCATGCCAATCCCGCCCGCTGCTCGATCGATTGCGATTGCCGCCTGCCTGGTCGCGTTCGGAGTCACCCCGACCAACGCCGGCGAGGCGGAAGATCTCTTCGATCGGCTCGACGTGAACCTCGACGGCGAGGTTACCGTCGACGAGACGCCGGCCGAGCACCAGCGGCTGTTCGAACGACTGCTCCGCCGATCGGACGTCAACGGCAACGGAGCCCTGAGCCAGGCCGAGTTCCGTGAGGGCCTGGCGCCGACCGCGCCCGCCAAGCCAATGGTCGAGGCGACCGACGGCGCCTACCGCGGCGCCGACGCCACCCGGCTGCTGCTGCTCAAGCTCGACACCAACGGCGACACGGTGATCACCAAGGCCGAGGCGCCGCGCGAGCTGCAGCGGGCCTTCGACCAACTGGTGGAGTCTGCCGATCGCAACAACGACAACCGGGTCAACTTCGGCGAGCTGAGCCGCGCTGGCGGCAGGCTCTCCCGCGTGGCCAACCAGGTCGCCCGCCGGCAGGGGTGGGACATCTCGGAAGAACTCGCCCAAGTCCAGGCGGAGCAGGGCGCCAACGCGGATCGGTTTGAGCGCGGCTTTGATCCCGCCAAGACGTTCTCTAGCCGCACGCAGAGCGCGGCGTTGTTCTCGCAACTCGATGGCGACGGCGACGGCTACTTGGTGAAGAGCGAGCTGCCGCCGGGCGTGGCCGAGCGGTCCGAGCGCCTCTTCGGCCGGGCCGACCGCGACCGCGACGGGAAGGTCTCCGAGCGCGAGTTCCTGGCCGCCGCCGAGCGCCTAGGCCAGATCACGCGGCTTCAACAGCGGATGATGGGCAACCCGTCCACGGAAGCGATGGAAGCGACGCCATCGGCAGCTCGAAGCCAGCGCGCAAGTAAAGCGGCGGCGCGGCGTACGCCCCAAGACGATCAAGCGAGCCAGTCCGCGCAGCGGCTCATCAATCGCGTGGACCGCAACGGCGACGGGGCGATCGCCCGGGGCGAAGCCCGTGGCCGGCTGCGCGAGAACTTCCAGCGGCTCGACACCGACGGCGACGGTCAACTGCGCGGCGGCGAACTGTCACGCGTCGTCGAGGCTTTGGCGGACCGGCTGCGGCGGGCGGACCGGGCGTCGGCCGAGCGCATCGAGTAGCCCGCCCGGCGGCGGTTCGCGCCAGAATAGTCGCGAACCTTCTCAGTTTGGCGCCCCTCTTGCTGTTGTGTCCGCCAGACACTTCAGCCGCGTCCGGTCTGCCAGACCGGCGCCCACCGCCGCGAGGGGCCACCGTGACCAAACTCCTGCCGCCACAGAGCTTTGCCGCCAGCGACGACCACCCGGGGCTGCAGCCGGTCTACCTGCCCACCGACGCGTGGAGGCAGTTCAGCATCGAACTGTCTGAGGCGCTGAGTGAGTTGGAATCGAACAATCGCCCGGTGCGGCAAACGCAGCGCGAAGCGGCCTTTGAGCCCTGCCGCTGAAAAACCTGGCGACGCTCGCCAGAGCGTCCCCCTTGCTTGATCGCATCCTGCCCACACTTGAAGCCAGACAACCCGTCGCGTTCTCGCAACACTTTCGCGTCCACGTTGCCGCGCGACGACACGCCGGGCCGACTCGGTCGCCTGCCGGCAGCAGCCGCCGAAATAAAACTGGCAGTCTGGTTCTAAGTCTTCTCTCTATGCCGCGCTCTGCGGCAAACGTGACCTAGGGTTGGTGTGGCGAGCTACGCAGCCACGGCGGCAACGCCCCGCTGCGACGCTCCGCCAGCGACCCTTTTCCCACGCGTCTCCTCCCTCCGCCGGCCCGCCCGCCAAGGGCGCCCCGGCCCTGCCGCAACCGCCCACCGCCCCCCGGTGACGCGGCTGCAAGGTCACGTCTATGTCGGACCAAGTCTCCCGCCGCCGGAAGCGTCGCGGCCAGTTGGAATCGCTCGAAGAGCGGCTCGCGATGTCGGCCGACGGGCTGATGGAAGCCGTCTCGTTCCACAGCCAGCCGACGGAAGACGAGTTTGGTTTGGGCTTCCACAGCGCGCCCGCGCCGGAGCTGCACGGCGGCGATGCGTTCAGTCCCGGCTTCCACATCGAAGACGACGACCCGATGTCGTTCGACCCGATTGAGCAGATCGAAGGGCTGGTCGACGAGATCGACTTCCACCTCAACGAGGCCCACAACCAGACCGGCCTGAACGACGTCCGCGACAACTACGGATTCCGTGGCGCCGGCCAGACGATCGCCGTGATCGACTCCGGCGTCGCTTGGAGCCATGCGGCGCTTGGCGGCGGATTCGGCGAGGGCTACCGCGTTGTCGGCGGGTACGACTTCGGCGAGAACGACGCCGACCCGGACGACAACCGCCATTACCACGGCACCCACGTGGCCGGCATCATCGGCAGCGACGACGCCAACCACGAGGGCGTGGCGCCCGGCGTCGACCTGGTGGCGCTCAAGGTGGCCGACGCGAACGGCGGTTTCGGCTGGAGCCAGATCGAGGCGGCGCTGCAGTGGGTGATCAACAACCGCACAGCGTTCGATAGCCCGATCACCGCCGTGAACATGTCGCTGGGGACCAGCCAGAACATCGAGAGCGCACCGGGCTGGTCGACCATTGAAGACGAGTTCGCCCAGCTCGAAGCGGCCGGCGTGTTCATCGCCGTCTCCGCCGGCAACGACTTCACAAGCTACAACACGCCCGGCCTGGCCTACCCGGCCGCCAGCCAGTACGTCATCCCGGTGATGTCCACCGACGACAGCGGCCAGCTAAGCTACTTCAGCCAGCGGCACCAGCGGGCCATCGCGGCGCCCGGGCGGAGCATTACCAGCACCTTCCCGGACCAATACGGCAACAACAACGGCATCACCGACGACTGGGCCACCATCTCCGGCACCAGCATGGCCGCGCCGTACGTCGCCGGCGCCAGCGCCCTGATCCGCGAGGCGATGGAGTTCAACGGCCAGACCGGCATCACGCAGGACACCATCTACGACCACATGATGGCGACCGCCGATTCGTTCTACGACTCGGCGACCGGCGCCTACTACTCGCGGCTGAACCTGGGCAACGCCATCGACGCCCTGATGCCGGAGGACGACTACGGCTCGAGCGTTGTCGACGCGTACGACCTTGGGACCATCAGTTCCATCTCCGCGCAGTCCGGACTGGTGTCCGGCGTTATCAGCACGCTTACCGACGGCGACTACTTCACCTTCACCGCCGGCGCCACGGGCAAGGTGACCTTCTCCGCGGGCAACACCACGCACGACCTGGTGGCGAGTTGGGAAGGTTTCGGCGCCGCCGGGTGGGTGGAAGCGGGTGTCGGCTACTCCATGAACGTGGAAGCCGGGCAAGAGTACACCGTCGCCATCTCCAGCAGCGACGGCCTGGGCTACTACAACCTGAGCGTCGCCGTCGAAGAAGCCTTCTCCTACACCGACTGGGGGACCGTCCAGGGGCAAACCACGTGGGCGGGCGTCGTCACCGATTCCACTTCTTGGTACCGCGTCAACGCCGGCCAGGCCGGCCTGCTCACCGCCGACGCCACAAGCGGATCGGCCAGCCTCGCCTGGTACGACAGCAACCAGAACCTGATCGCCAGCGGCGCCGGCTCGCGCGTTGATCTGACCGCCGCGACGGGTACGGACTATTACCTGCGTGTTGAAGGCTCGGGCGGAACGGCCAGAATCCGGCTCACCAACCAAGTGAGCGTATCCGGCAATGCGGTCACCGTCAGCGGGACCGACTCCGCCGATTCGTTTAGCTTCACCGCCGGCAGCCAGCAGCACACGGTGCTGGCCAACGGTGTCTCGTACGCCTTCGACGCGACGACCTACACGTCGTTCACCCTCGACGGCGGCGGCGGGGCCGACCTGGTGAAGCTCACCGGCACCAGCGGCGATGAGCAGTTCACGCTGAACGCCGGAAGCGCGCAGCTCGACGGCGCTTCGTTCACCGCCACCGCCACCAGCGCCGAAGAGGTGCACGCCATCAGCGGCGGCGGCGCCGACACCGCCAACCTTTACGGCACCACCGGCGCCGACAACTTCTTCGCCTACTCCACGCACGCCTACCTGCAGGGCAGCGGCTACCTGAGCTTCACCTCCGGCATGGCGACCGTGAACGCCTACGCCGGCGGCGGCGACGGCGACGTGGCGAACCTGTACGACTCGGCGGGCGACGACACCTTCACCGCCCACTCCACCTACGCGGTCCTCTCCGGCGCCGGTTTCTCCAACTACGCCGGCGGCTTCGACCTGGTGCACGGCTTCGCCTCGGCCGGCGGCGACGACACCGCTCACCTGTACGACTCAGCCGGCAACGATCGCTTCACCGGCTACTCAACCTACGCCACGATGCAGGGCGATGGGTTCATGAACTACGTGGGCGGATTTGAGACCGTCAACGGCTATTCGCAGAACGGCGGCGCCGACGAGGCGTGGCTGTTCGACTCCACGGGCGACGATCAGGCCGTCGCCCGCACCGACTACGCCTACTTGCAGGGCACCGGCTTCCACAACCGGGCGGAGGGTTTCGGCAGCGTCTACTTGATCGCCACCCTGGGCAACGACCACGCCGACCTGTACGACTCGACCGGCACCGACAACTTCTTCGGCGCCCAGACCTACGCCATGATGCTGGGCACGGGCTACCTGAACTACGCCGGCGGCTTCAACAGCGTCACCGCCCACGCCGACAACGGCGGTGTGAACTTCGCCACGCTCTTCGACTCCATCGGCAACGACACGCTGGTGGGGACCGCCGACTACACGCAGCTCAGCGGCGACGGTTTCAGCAACCGCGCCGAGGGCTTCGACTACACGTACGGCTTCTCATCCCTCGGCGGCGACGATACGGCACGATTCTACGACTCGGCGGGCGACGACTACTTCCGCGGCCACCTGACCTTCGCCTACCTGTACGGAACGGGATTCTTCAATTACGGCGCCGGCTTCGACAACGTCTACGCCTACTCTCAGAACGGCGGCTCGGACGAGGCGAACTTCTACGACTCGGCGGGCGACGACCAGTTTGTGGCGCAGGCGGACTCTTCGTCGATGACCGGCGCGGGCTACTACAACTACGCCGAAGGCTTTGACCGCGTCCACGCCTTCGCCCTGTACGGCGGGAACGACTCGGCCGAGATCTACGACACCGCCGGCAACGATACGCTGATCAGCTCCCGCTCCGCGTCTTACCTGCTGGTCACCGGCGGCATCCGCTACGCCGCGGGTTTTGACAGCGTCACGGTCCGCGCGACCGCGGGCGGGCACGACGATGTGGGCTTCATCGACCCGCAGAGCGGCGACGTGGTCTACGGCCGGGCCGGCTACCTCGACTACACGTCCGGCACGACGACCCGCCGCGTGGAGGGCTTCGACGTGATCTCCGCCCAAACCCTCAGCGGCGACACCGACGAAGACGTCTCCGCCACCGACTACTACTACGCGTCGCTGAGCAACTAAGCGTTGAGTCAGGCAGCGCGACGACCGACGCGCGACATCGAAGTGACGCCGTCAATCACCCGCTGACGCTCCTCGGCGGTGAGCGCCGATCCACTCGGCAGGCAGAGCCCGGTGGCGAAGAGGCGATCGGCAACCGCCCCGCCGCGGCTTCGGCAGCCGGCGTAGACCGGTTGCTGGTGCAGCGGCTTCCAGACGCGGCGTGACTCGATGTTGAGCTCTTCGAGGCGCAGCCGCACCTGCTCGCAGTCGGCGCCGAACTCCTCGGCATCGATGGTGATCGCCGTCAGCCACCGGCACGCCCGGCCGTATGCGGCTTCGGGCATCATCGTGACGCTCGGCAACTGGCCGATGGTCTCCGCGTAGTGCCGGCAGTTCTCGCGGCGCCGCTCGACGTAGCGATCAAGTTCCCCGAGCTGGCAACAGCCGATGGCGGCCAGCAGGTTGCTCATCCGGTAGTTGAAGCCCACCTCGTTGTGCTCGTACCAGGCGACCGGCTCCTTGGCCTGCGTGGCGAGCTTGCGGGCATGGGCCAGCAGCGTCTCGTCATTCGAGCACAACGCCCCACCGCCGCTGGTGGAAATCATCTTGTTGCCGTTGAACGACAGCAGGCTCGCCCAACCGAGCGACCCGGCGGGCCGGCCGCGGTAGTCGGCGCCGAGCGACTCGGCGGCGTCCTCAATGACCGGCACGCCGTACTCGGCGGCGGCTTCGTTGATCGCGTCGAAGTCCGCGCACTGGCCTAGCACATCAACGGCAACGATCGCCCTCGGCAGCCGATTCCGCGCGGCACACGCCTTCAGTTCGTCGCGAACGAGTTCAGGATCAAGGTTCCAAGAGCCCGGCTCGGCGTCGATGAAGACCGGCTTGCCGCCCTCGTAAACAATGGGGTTCGCCGACGCGCAGAACGTGAGCGTGGAGCAAAGCACCTCGTCGCCCGGCATAAGCTCCAGGTGACGCAGCGCCAGGTGCAGCGCCGCGGTGCCGCTCGATACCGCAACAACGCCCGCCACGCCAACGCGATCGGCAAGCTGCTCCTCGAAGCGATTGAGGTCAGGCCCCACGGGCGCCAGCCAGTTGGAGTCGAGCACGCCGCGGACGGCGTCCAGTTCGTGCCCCGTTTGGTGCGGCGGCGAAAGGTAGATGCGTGGTTGGCTCATGGCTCGCGGCTCTTCGATTGGATGCTCAGGCGGCTTCGCGGTCGACGGCGTTGCGGAGGACGCGTGCTGGCACGCCAACCGCCGTGCAGCCGTCGGGCAGGTCGTCGGTCACTACGGCCCCGGCACCGACCGTCACGGCTTCGCCGATAGCAACCCCCGGGATAACGCGGGCGCCGACGCCCACGAGCGAACCGTCGCCCACCCGCAAGCAACCGGCGAGGTTGGCGCCCGGGGCGATGTGGGCGAAGGCGCCAATCACCGAGTGGTGATCGACCGTCGCCCCGGTGTTGATGATGGCGTGCTCGCCGACCACGGCGCCCGCCTGCACCACCGCCCTGGCCATAATCACGGCGCCCGGGCCGATGGTGGCTGTGGGATCGACGACCGCCGAGGGGTGAATTGCGGTTAGCCACTCGAGTCGAAGCCGCGTGGCGATGGCTCGCCGCGCCGCGTTGTCTCCGATCGCGATGATCCCTCGACCGGAGGGCGTCTGAACCGCTTGGTCGATCGATCCGAGAATCGTCAGCCCGTTCGCTTCGGTGAGTCCTTCGCGGTGGCGATCGTCGTAACCACCGGCAACGGGAACGCCGGCCGCGTGGAGCGCCCCGGCAACCACCGCCGCGTGCCCGCCGGCGCCAATGACGGCAACGGCCTCGGCATCGCGCCCCATGAAGACCGGCGCCGTGGCGTGCCCTTCGGCGGAGACGCCTTCGCGGGCGAAGACCACGGCAACCGTCCGGAACAGGATCTCCACGTCGAGCCAGAAGCCCACGTTCGACGAGTACCAGCTATCGAGCTCAAACTTTCGCTCCCAGCTCACCGCGTTGCGGCCGCAGACCTGGGCCCAACCGGTCAGCCCCGGCGGCACGTCGTGCCGGCGAGCCTGCTCGGGCGTGTACCGCGGCAGGTACTCCGGCAGCAGCGGCCGCGGGCCGACCAGGCTCATCTCGCCGCGGAGCACGTTCCAGACTTCGGGCAGTTCGTCCAAGCTCGTCGAGCGGAGCAGCCGACCGAATCGGCCGAGCCGTTGTTCATCGGGCAGCAGCTCGCCATTGGAATCGCGCTTGTCGCTCATTGTGCGGAACTTGATGAGCTCAAACAGCCGGCCGCCCCGCCCGGCACGCTTCTGGCGGAAGAAGACCGGGGCGCCAATCGAAAGCCGGACCGCCAAGGCGACCGCGCCGATGGCCGCTAGCAGCAGCGGGGCCATGACGACGATCACCGCCAAGTCGAACAGTCGCTTGCCGGCGACGCGATACGTGAGAACCGGCTGGGGAAGCGTTGAGGCCAAGGCGAAGTTCGATCGTGGTTGACGCTGGTCGAGCGAAACCGCTACACGCCGCACTGCGGCGCCGCGGAGTGATAAGCCAACCGCACGCGCGGCACAACGCCACTTCAGCCACCGACGAAGCGACCCCCACACGCCAATGCCAAGCTTCCTCCGCCGGCTGCTGCACGCTTCGCTCGCCAGCCAGTTGCGGCGCAACATCGCGTCGGGCGTGGCGGCGGCGGGGATCAACGCCGTGGCGGCAGTGATCGCCTATCCGATCTTCGCCCACTTTCTGGGGCTTGAGCTGTACGGCGTTTGGCTGGTGCTAGCCAGCTTCATGCAGTTCGCCCTGCTTGGTGACTTGGGCGTGAGCCACGCCCTTACGAAGCTCGTGGCAGAGCACCACGCGCACAACAACGCGGCCGAGATCCGCCGCTACCTGGCGGCGTCGTTCACGGTGCTAGCAGCCGCCGGGGTCCTGGTGGTCGCCGCCAGCGCGGTGGCGGCCGAGCCGCTGGCGGCGGCGTGCGAACTTTCCCCCGCCCACGCGGCGATCGTGAGCAAGTGGCTGCCGATCGTCGGCGGGCTCACCGCCTACGCGCTCGCGTGCCAGGCCCTGCACGCCACGCTCGGCGGGCTCGGCCGCATGGACCTCGCCAACTATATCCAGTCGGCCGGGCGGTCGCTCGGCATGGGGCTCTCGGCGGTGCTTGTGCTTATGGGCTTCGGCCTGCTCGGCATGGTGATTGGCGCCGCGGTGACGTGCGTGCTGACGAACATCGCGTATCTGCTCGCCCTCCGGCACGCCGCTGGCATGCGGAAGGTGTTTGGCGAAGCTCCGCGCCGGCAGCACTACGCCCAGATCGTCGGTTTTGGCGGCGGCGTGTTCTTTGCGGCGCTGATGCACCAGGCGCTTGGCCCCATCAACCGTCTGCTGATCTGCCGGTTCGCCGGTGTGGCGAGCGTGCCGGTCTTTGAGATCGCCTTCGCCGCTTCGCAGCAGATCCGCTCGCTCTCCGCGGCGGCGTTCCGGGCGGTGACGCCGGAAGTCAGCCGCCTCGGCGCCCTTGGCGGCGACGCCTCCGTTCGCCTCCGGCAGCTCGATCGGCAAGCGCTCAAGCTCACGGCAATGACCTCGCTGCCGGCGTTCGTGCTGGTATTCCTCGCCGCCGACCCGCTGCTCGCGCTCTGGCTCGACGCCGAGCTGGCGGGCCCCGTCGCGTCGGTCCTTCGCGTGCTGCTGGTGGGCTGCGCGCTCAACCTGCTAGCGGTGCCGTCGTACCACACGCTGATGGGCCTTGGCCGCGTGCGATCGGTGGTGATCTCGGCCATCGTCTGCCAGGCGATCAACGCCGTTGCCGTCGGTCTGATCCTGCTGGCGACCGGCAGCTTCACGCCGCTGCTGGCGGCGGTGGCATCCACCGTGGCGATGGTGGCGACCGCCGCCTACCTGATCGAGCGAAAGCACAACGCCGTGGCGGCGATGGAAGCCGCGCCGCCGGCGACGCAGCCGCTGGCGCCCGCGGCGGGCATGACCCCGGCAGCAGGTCGCCTTGCCGGTTGAGGCGGATTGCTTTACCGTCCGCCGCCCCCGCCCGCCGATTCGCCCAACTCCGCCATCCCAAGCATGAAGCCCTCTCCACCGCTCACGCGCGCCGCCAAGCGGCTGCTGTACCGTGCCTGGCATCTCCCGCGGGCGGTGCACTCGGTCACGAGCAGTTGCTGCGGACTCCGCTTCCGCTTCCCGTCGAACTCGCACATCGGCGAGGAGCTTTACGCCAACGCCTTCGAGCGGCTGCAGCGCGAGGCGCTGTGCCA
Organism: Planctomycetota bacterium; assembly: GCA_039414355.1. GTDB lineage: Bacteria > Planctomycetota > Planctomycetia > Pirellulales > Lacipirellulaceae > JBCCQL01. The sequence goes on from JBCDJN010000003.1 coordinate 11,178, forward strand.
TTTGGTGAAGCCTGGCACGACGGTCATTGACGTTGGCGCCAACCTGGGCTTCTACACCTGCCTGCTCGCCGACTGGGTGGGGCCGGAGGGCCGCGTGATCGCCGCCGAGCCGACGCCGCGCGTCTACGAGCAGATGGTGAGCAACGTCGCGCTGAACGGGCTGGCCGATCGGGTGACGCCGATTCAGGCGGCACTGGCCGAGGCGCCGGGCACGGCCACGATGAATGTCTACCCCCCGGGCGCCGAGGTCTACAACACGATCGGCAAGCCCCACGCCTTTGTCTCGCAGCTCGAGCCCGAAGCGGTGGAAGTGCCCACCACCACGCTCGACGCGTTGCTCTACGAATCGCCGGCCGACGCCGACTGCTTCATCAAGATCGACGTCGAGGGCTTCCAGCACAGCGTCCTGCTCGGCGGCGCCGAGCGGCTCAAGGCGATGCCCAACGTGACGCTGATGGTCGAGATCAGCGACGAATTCACCGAGCAGTCGGGTGTTTCGCCGCGAGAAACCTTCGCGTTGATGCGGTCGCTGGGTTACTCGGCGCTGGCGCCGCTGGAAGGCGGCCGCCTGTCGCCGGTCACGCCCGATGGCGAGCCGCCCGAGCGGTTCAGCGGCGACGCGTTCTTCGTCAAGCAGCCGCCCGCTGGCGTGCTTGCCAACTCCTGCGCGGCGTGAGGGACCGAGCGATGCCAAGCACCGAAGCGCCGACAACAACATCGCCCAAGATCACCGTCGTCACGCCCAGCTACAACCAAGCCGAGTTCTTGGAGCAGACGATCCGTTCGGTCCTCGACCAGGGCTACGAGAACCTTGAATACCTGGTGATCGACGGCGGCAGCGACGACGGCAGCCGTCAGGTCATCGAGCGTTACGCCGACCGCCTCGCCCACTGGGTCAGCGAGCCGGACGAGGGCCAATCCGACGCCATCGCCAAGGGCTTTGCGCGGGCAACGGGCGAGATCCTCTGCTGGGTCAATTCCGACGACGTGCTGCTGCCCGGCTCGCTTCTGGCGGTGGCGGATTACTTCGCGTCGCACCCGGAGGCCGAGACGCTCAGCGCCGGCGCCTACAGCATCGACGCCGACGGCGAGCCTCTGGCTGACTGGTTCGGCGCCTACACGCTGGGCGTGCCGGCCGGGTACGACCGGCTGCGGTTCTACGACCAAGACGGCGTCTTCCAGATGGCCACGTTCTGGCGCCGCTCCGCGTACGAAGCGGTGGGCGGCTTGGACCGCAGCCTGCAGTTCGTCATGGACCGCGACCTGTTCACGCGGCTCGCCAAGCGGCGACCGTTCGACACGCTGCCGAAGTTCCTCGCCTGCTTCCGCGTGCACCAGGCCGCCAAGAGCACAACGATCCAGCCCGTCCGCCAAGCGGAGACGCAGGAGCTGCTCCGGCGGTACGGCGTCGACCGGCACAGCCCGGTGGTGCAGAAGCTGATGTACTACCGCTACCGCGTGCCGAGCCTGTCGCGCAAGGCGTGGCTCGGCCTGCTGGCCGCGAGCGGGGCGGTGCGACGGGGGAAGGTCGCCGCATGACGGCGCTCGCCCCCGCCTTGCCGACTCCGGCTCACGCGGGCCCGGCCGGCGCATGGCCGGTCGCCTCGCGTCAGGCGACTCGGATGCCGGGCGTCGATTGGCTGCTGGCGGCGTTCTTCGCCTGGTCGGCCACGCCCGAAACGGTAACCGGCCGCGTCGACGTGGCGGGCGTGCCGTTCCGTTACGTCTTGTGCTACATCGCCGGCATGGGCCTCATCGCCTCGGTGATCGCCCGCCCCGCCAGGCTCCGCAGCCCTTGGTTGCTGGCAGCGGTTGGGCTCGGCCTGATGATGGCTGCGCTCGGCTTCGTTGGCCGCAACGACACGCGGTTCTGGATCATCGACCTAACGAACTACAGCGGCCTGGTGCTGGGGCTCCTCTGGGGCGCGAACCGGACGCTCAAGCAGGCGACGATGGCCGTGCACCGCTGGTCGATCCTGGTCGCCGCGCTGCTTGCCCTGACGGTTGTCGGCTTGCGTCTGGGTTTCGTGCCCGCGGCGAACGAGGGCGCGCGGATCTACTCGTATTCGCTCTTCGAGAGCACGGCGATGCTGGTCACGGTCTTCCCCTTCTGGTGGACCGCCGTTCCGTTGGCCGGCGGTCGGCGGGCGGCGATGGCCAAGCCCGCGGCGGCCGGCGCAATGGCCGTGGTGGTGCTGGCGTCGCTGGTCTCCGCGTCGCGGAGTGTGCTCTTGGGCGGCGTCGCCAGCGTGCTGGGCGTGGCGATGGTGCGGATCCGCGGCCGCCACGCAACGCTCTGGGTCTTGCTGTGCGCGACACTGTTCCTCGGGGTTCAGGCGCTGGCGATGAACACCTCGGCGTGGCAAGACACGCAGCTCTCTGAGCGGATGCTTTCCCTCTCGCTGCAGGAAGAGGTCCGTTGGATCGAGCTGGAGCTGATGTTCGAAGACCTCGAAGGCCACTGGCTGATGGGGCATGGCTTTGGCAGCCGGTTCGAATCGGCGGTGGTGATCGACGGCGAGTCACTCGCCTACGCGCCCCACGTCGCCATCCTAACGCTGCTGCACAAGGGCGGGCTGCTGTCGCTCGGCGTGCTGATCGTCTTTCCGCTGGTGCTGGCGACCCGCGCGGTGCTCAACGCCAACTTCGGCAGCGAGATTTGTCGGGCCTGCGCGGTCAGCATGCTCATCTACGCCGTGCTGGCGTCAATGTCGGGCGGCTGGAATCCGCAGCAGCTCTTCATCTTTGGCGCCATGTTCGCCATGGCCCACCGTTCACGCAGCACGCGTCGCAAACCATCGGCCGCGGTGGAAGGAGCGTCAGCATGAAGGTCCTCCAGGTGGTGCAATGGCTCGCCCCGGGCGGCATCGAGCTCATGCTGCTCCGCGCGCTGCCGCACCTGCGAAGGGCAGGCGTGCAGGTCGACATCTGCTGCCTCGGTCCGCCGCGCGTCCTCGACCCGCTGTTCGAAGCCGAAGGCTGCCGGCTGCTGCGCGTCGAGAAGTCCGCCAACTGCAACACCATGGCCGGCCGGTTCCGCAGGCTGCTATCCGACGAGCCGTACGATGTGGTCCACAGCAATTTCGGCTATACATCCGGCGGCATCTGCCGCGGCGCACAGCAAGCGGGAACGCCGTCGGTGGTGTCGGTGCATAGCTGCGAACCGCTAACGCTGCTTCGCTGGCGTGGCCGGCCGGTGCTGGGGCAGCTCCGCGCCGCGTGGCTCCGCTGGCACCGGCGGCTGATGGAGCAGCACGCGCGGATGTTCCTCTGCCACTCCCAGGCGAACCTCGTCGGCTACACGGGCCAGGCAGCGCAATCGGACCGCTACCGCGTCATCGACAACGGCGTGCCAACGCCCACGCGGCCGTCGCTCAACAAGGCCCAGATTCGCCGTGAGCTCAGCCTGCCGGAAACGGCCCCGCTGGTGCTGCACGTCGGCAGCTTCAAGCCGGAGAAGAACCACGAAGGCCTGCTGCGGATCTTCGATCGAATCACCGCCGCCACGCCCGACGCCCAGCTCGTGCTGGTCGGTGACGGCGCCCTCCGCCCCGCGATCGCGGCGCAGGCGGAGTCGCTCGGCCTGGCCGATCGCGTCGTCTTCGCCGGCGCACAGGCGGACGTGTGGCCCTACTACCACTCGGCGGACGCGTTCCTCTTCCCGTCGCTGACCGAAGGCTTCGGCTGCGCCCCGCTCGAAGCCGCCATGGCCGGCGTGCCATTGGTGGCTTCCGACCTGCCCGCGCTGCGCGAGTCGGTCCCGCCTTGCGAGCACCGGTTCTTGTTCGACGTGGCCGACGAAGGGCGGGCCGCCGAACTTGTTCGCCAACAGCTCGCCGCCGCCGAGTCCGGCGCCAACCCGTGGGTTGCCGAGGCGAACTCCTACGCTCGCGAGCACTTCTCGATCGAGCGGTTCACGGACAACCTGCTCAACGTCTACGGAGAAGTGGCGCCGCAAGCCGCCTAGCGACCCATGGAAAACGTCAGTCTAATGCACGTGGTCACCACGCCGGTGTCGCTCGGGGTGTTCCTCCGCGGCCAGCCACGCCATCTCGCGGCCAGCGGATTCGACGTTCAGGCGGTCGCTTCGCCCGGCAAGCTGCTCGATCGCTTCGGGCTTGACGAGCAGATCGACACCCACACCGCGCCGCTCACCCGCAAGATCTCCCCCCTCACCGACCTGCGAGCGCTTGTCCGGCTGACACGGCTCTTCCGCCGCGAGCGGCCAACCATCGTCCACACGCACACGCCCAAGGCGGGGCTTGTGGGGATGATCGCCGCCTGGCTCGCCCGCACGCCGGTGCGGCTCTACACCGTCCACGGGCTGCCGCTCGAAACGGCCACCGGGCTCCGCCGCCGGTTGCTGTGGTTGTCCGAACGCGTCGCGTGCCGGCTCGCTAGCCGCGTGATCTGCGTCAGCGATTCGGTTCGGCAGGAGCTCATCGAGAGCGATCTCTGCCAGCCCGAGAAAGCAGCCGTCCTCGGCCACGGCAGCGCGAATGGCGTGGACGCCGCCAGCCGCTTCAACCCGAAGCTCCAGTCGCCCGAAACCCGCCAGCGTGTCCGCACCGAAGTGGGCGCCGCCGGCGACTCAATCGTCGTCGGATTCGTAGGCCGCCTGACTAGCGAGAAGGGCGTTGAAGAACTCCTCACCGCGTGGCGTACGCTGCGGCGGGCGGATCGGCGGCTGCGGCTGCTGGTGCTGGGCGGCTTCGAGGAGCGTGACCCCGTCTCCGGTTCCTCACGTGCCCGGCTCGCGGCCGACCCGACGATCACCCACGTCACGCACAGCGACGATATGCCGCGGTTCTACGCGGCTATGGACCTGCTGGTGCTGCCGACGTACCGCGAGGGCCTGCCCACGGTGCTGCTCGAAGCGGCCGCGATGGGCCTTCCGGCGGTGGCGACCCGGGTCACCGGCTGCGTCGACGCCGTGGTGGAGGGCGAGACCGGCAAGCTGGTCCCCGCCCGCGACGCCGACGCCCTGGCGGCCACCATCCGCCAATACACCGAAGACCCCGACCTCCGCGCCAAACATGGCGAGGCGGCCCGCCAACGGGCGCTCCGCCACTTCCAACCGCAGGGCGTTTGGCAAGCCGTGGATGCGGAGTACCGACGGCTGCTCGATGCGAGCGGCCAAGTGCAGCCTGAGGTACTGCAGCAGCAGGAAGCGGCGTAGTGACCAACGGCCAACAGTGCAGAGCGCGCCTGTCAGGCTTGCTGCAGGCCGCGGAGCGAGGTGAAGAGCGGGTTAAAGAAGAACAGCAGGACCAGCGTGCAGTACTGATCCATGTGCAGCCGACGGTTGCCCGCCTTGTCACGCTCGCTCCCCACCCCGTGCAAACGCTCCAGCAGTGGCAACAGCCGCCCGAGCTGCTTCACCCCCTGAACGTCTCGCTCGCGGATCGGAGCTTTCTTTGATGCCATCCCAACAGCATCGCCAACTCACAAACAACGCGCAAGAGTGAATTACGCCGCGCAAATCACGTGCCGAGCAGGATTGGGACTAAGCCAGCAGTGGCACCCGAGCGTGGCACCGTTGACGCGCTCGGATTGCCAAGCACATCGCTAGCAGCAGTAGCGATCTCGACTCTGGCACCGCGACCGGCACCCCTACCTCCGCCCCGAATGTATCGCGCCAGAGAGCATAGTCGGCTTCGTCTACGATGCCGTTGCCGTTGCCGTCGGCTGCGAGCTCTGTTGTGGAGCCAAGGGAGTCCCTCCACACCGTATAGTCGGGGGCATCAACAAAGCCGTTCGAGTTGTAGTCGCCGAGGCCGATAAGGTCGGTGGAGACTGAGAGGTTATCGATCGCCCAAGACTCGTCTAACCCACCCTGCCAGTTCTGCGCCGCAGGGCCCGCAGTGGCAGACTCTATCGTGAAGTCAAGGATAAGGGTGCTGCCGCTGTGCGGTATGTCTGTGAAGGCTGAATCGAGCGACAAGTCGTACGCTCGGTCGCGGACGTGTGACACCGACCCGTTAAACCCCAAGTTACTACCGGAACTGAGCAGACCACCTAGCGGCGGGATGTAGCTGGAAGAGTCGCCAAGTGCGAGTTGCCATTGATTCGAAAAAAGCACCCGGCCGTCGAGGCTGATTTCGAGCACCTCTGTGTTGTCCCACGAGTCAATAACGGCAAGCAGCATGCCTATAGACACAACGTCATGGGTAGGAAGCTCTGTCAGTGTCAGCGTTGTGTTCTCGATACCTGTTGAGTCGTAACGAAGGAAACCGCTTCCAAACGTACTCAGTGGATTCGATGGGTTGGCAATCCCAGCATACCCTTGTGTCTGTTGGATCGATGCCCCCGGCGTACTGATTTCGAGCGGGAGGCCGGTCTCAAAGTCTGTGAAGAAGACTTCTACCGCAAGCGAAGCGCTAGACATCGAAAACAGTGTCAACAGCAAAGTCGAACGCAGAGTCTTCATAGGTGCCGCTCGCGGATTATCGGTTCAGCATACCTCCATCGTACCAAGGACCACGTAGATTTTGAGCCTCCTGGTCACCAGAGCGTGTCCCCTTGCACAGTCGCAGGGCGGCAGTTGCTCGCCAGCTTGAACCGTACGCGACCCACGCCTTCACCCGGCCAACGAACGATAATACGCAATCGATCGCCGCAGGCCTTCGTCGAAGCCGATGGTGGGCTCGTAGCCTAGGCATTGCCGGGCCTCGCTGATGTCGGCCAGGCTTTCGCGGACGTCGCCGGCGCGGGGCTCGGCGAACTTGGGCTCAATCTCGGTGCCGAGCACGCGGTTGATGCTGCCGATCAGGTCGAGCACCGTCTTCTGGGCGCCGCACGCGACGTTGAAGACCCGGCCGCTGACGCCCTCGGCCTCGGCCGCGGCGAGGTTGCCGGCGACCACGTTCTCAACATACGTGAAGTCGCGCGACTGGCCGCCGTCGCCAAAGACTGTCGGCCGCTTGCCGGCGAGCATCGCGACGACGAACTTCGGGATCACCGCCGAGTACTCGCTATTGGGGTCTTGCCGCGGGCCGAAGACGTTGAAGTACCGGACCACCACGGTCGACAGCCCGTAGCTCTCGTGGAACGCCTGGCAGTACATCTCGCCGCACAGCTTGGCGGCGGCGTAGGGCGAGAGGGGCGATAGCAGGTCGGTCTCCCGCTTCGAGCTGTACGGCTCGTTGCCGTAAGCGCTGCTCGAACCGGCATACACCACGCGGCGGACGCCGGCGTCGCGGGCGGCGTTGAGCACGTTCACCGTACCCGTAGCGCAGGCGGCGTGCGTTTCGAGCGGGTCTTTGACGCTCCGCGGCACGGAGGCGAGCGCCGCCTGGTGGAAGACCAGGTCGACGCCTTCGGCGGCGGCAGCGACGGCGTCGGCGTCGAGCAGGTCGCCCTGGACCATCTCGAACTTGCCATCGACGTGCGCGAGGTTCCCGAGTGTGCCGGTGCTGAGGTTATCGAGCACGCGGACCTCATCGCCCCGCTCGACCAAAGCCGTGACCAGGTGCGAGCCAATGAACCCGGCCCCGCCGGTAACCAACGAGCGCGTCATGAAGGATGGCCTTGTTGTGACGGAAGGGCGGCCTGTGCGGGCGCCCAGTGGAAGCTACCGCAAGGCTAGCACGCCATCGCCGGTCAAGGAGCTTGGCTACGCCACGGCGCGGACGGGCTGGCGGCGGGTGATGCGGTCTTTGCCAAGTACTTCGCGAAGCATCGGTCGGACGACGTCCGGTGGGTCGTTCGCGGCGTCGATCAGCCGGTTCACATCGGCCAGCACGGCGAGCGGACTCCGCTGCGGGCTGGCGGCGACCATGATCTTGGTATGCTCGGTCGGGTGGTGCCGCTCGTTTTCGCCGTAGAGTTCTTCGTACAGCTTTTCGCCCGGCCGCAGTCCCGAGACGACGATTTCGATGTCCTCGCCCTCGCGGAGGCCCGAGAGCCGGATCATGTCCCGCGCCAGGTCCATGAGCAGGACCGGCTGGCCCATATCGAGCACGAAGACTTCGCCGCCGCGGCCCATGGCGCCGGCTTGGATGACAAGCTGCGCGGCCTCGGGGATGAGCATGAAGAACCGCACCATCTGCGGGTGCGTGATCGTGACCGGGCCGCCGTCGGCGATCTGCTGGCGGAAGATCGGCACCACGCTGCCGGCGGAGTCGAGCACGTTGCCGAAGCGCACGGTGACGAACTGGCAGCCGGCGTCGGAGTCCTTCGACTGCACGTACTGCTCCGCCACCCGCTTGCAGGAGCCCATGACGCTGGTCGGGTTGACCGCCTTGTCGGTGGAGATCATGACCATCGCCTCGGCGCCGTGCTGCTCGGCTAGGTCGGCGACGTGGCGGGTGGCGAGGATGATGTTCTTCACCGCCTCGCCCGGGTGCGACTCCATGAGCGGCACGTGCTTGTACGCGGCGGCATGGAAAATGATGTCGGGCTTCGCCTCGCGGAAGACCGTCTCTAGCCGATCGCGATCGGTGAGGTCGGCCATGATCACTTCGCGATCAACGTCGGGCGCCACTTGGGCGAGTTCTCGTTCCAGGAAGAACTGACCGGTCTCCGAGCGATCGACCAGCAGCACCTTCGAGGGGCCGAGTTCCAGCACCTGCCGGGCGATCTCCGAACCGATGCTGCCCGCGCTGCCGGTTACCATCACCACGCGGCCATCGAGCCACCGGTGGATGGAGCCCGTGTCGAGTTTGACAGCGGGGCGGCGGAGGAGGTCTTCAATGGCGACCTCGCGCGGCCGCACGGCGACGTCTTCATTGAGCAGTTGTTCGTAGCTGGGCAGCACGCGGACCTCGAAGCCCTCGCCCTCGGCGAGGTTCATCAGGCGGCGCACTTCAACGCCCGGCAACTGGCCGGAGGTGATGAGCACCTGCTCGGCGCCGAGCCGGCGGGCGATGGCCGCCAGGTCGGAAAGCGGGCCGAGCACCGGCACGCCGCCAATCTGCTGGCCGACGCGGCGGGCGCGGTCGTCGACGAATCCAACCGGCTGGTAGTTGAGCTTCGGGCTGAGGCGGATGGCGCGCAGGAGCTGCTCGCCGGCGTCGTTGGCGCCGACGATCAGCGCGGGCGTCAGATCGGCACGCCGGGCCGTCGGTCGCTTCGCGGCGTAGAACAGCCGCGGCACGCTGCTCACGCCGGCCAGGGCGAGCACCGTGACGCCCCAGTCCAGCATCAGCACGCTCCGCGGGATCAGCACCGACGTGTAGAGCATGGTGTCCACCAGCACGAGCCCCAGCGTGCCCAGCGTAACGGTGCGGACCAGGCGGATGAGGTCGTGGAACGAGAAGTAGCGATTAAGCGACGGCAGCCCGCCGCGACGTACGAGCAAGCCAACGCGCATCGCCACCACCACGGGCAGCGTGCTCTGCCACAACAGCCACGACGACGGTTCCAAGTTGCCCGCAAAGCGCAGCAAGTAAGCGCTCAAGTAGCACAGCGTGGTGACCACCGCGACCAGCAGGGCCGAGGCGGCGGGCGCGAGAAGGCTCTTGGCTCTCATCGGTTTGTCTTGTGGCTTGAGGCGAGCCCGCGGCGCAGCGATCCAGCGCGGCGCCGGCAAGGCGGTCGCGGACCGTAGCCGCGGGCTCACGCACCGTCAATGCGGAAGCGCTGGCGGCGGCCGCTTCGTTCGAGCTCGATCGATGCCAGCAACGCCGCCACCGCCGCGCAGCTACCAAAGCGCTCGGCTATCGACTTCTCTTGCGTCGATGCGGGCAGCGCGATACTAACTCGCCGCTGCCAAGGGGCGTCCTCCCCGCGACGCCGCCTAACCCGCACGCTTCGGCCCGCTTATATGACCCGTTCCCATTGTCCGTCGTTGCTGATGCTCACCGCCTTCATGGCAATGGGCGTTGGCTGCACCACGGCCCGGTACCAAGCGGCGTCGCTGCCCACTGCCATGCGGGTGGCGCCCAACTCAGCCCCGGGCCGGATTCACCTGCCCAACTTGGCTACCACGTCGGCCGGCGCCCGCGACCTCAGCCCGGGTGACCTGCTCGATGTCCGCGTGCTGAGCGGTCTTGAGGAAGTAACGCCCGAGCCGCAGGTGTTGCAGGTCAATCGGCAGGGCGTGATCGACGTGCCGATGGTTGGCCCCGTTGCCGTCGCCGGCATGGAACCGCCCGACGCCAGCCGAGCCATCGCCGCCGCCGCCATCGAACGCGGCGTCTACCGCCGGCCGAATGTGACGCTTGAAGTCCGCGAGCGAGCCACACGGCAGATCACGGTGCTGGGCGCCGTAACGGAACCGGGCGTGCACGAGCTGCCCATCGCCGCGTGCGACGTGCTGAACGCCATCGCCGCCGCCGGCGGCATGACCGAAGAAGCCGGCCCCGAAGTGGAAGTGATGCATCAAGCCAATCCGCAGTTGGCCGCCGCCACACCGGGTGGCGTGGTTCAGGCCGCCGCGACGAACGAAGAGACCCAAGGCGGCGTTGTTCAGACCGCCGCTTACGCGGGCCTCGGCGAGACGCCAGCCACAACTCCGGGCGGGCCGGTTGTTGAGACGATCAACCTGGCCGACTCCGCCACGCACGCCGCCGCTCGCCAGCCGCTTTCCGACCGGGACGTGGTGATGGTGCCGCCGCGCGAGAAGCGGGTGATCCACGTCACCGGCCTGGTGCTCAAGCCCGATCAGTTCGAGCTGCCGCTCGACCAAGACATCCGCGTGCTGGACGCCATCGCCATGGCGGGCGGGCTGAAGTCTTCGGTGGCGGACAAGGTGTTCGTCATCCGGCAGCCGACCCAAGCCAATGAGGAGCCCGCCGTGATCGAGGTGAGCATCTCCAAAGCGAAACGCCTCGGCGCCGAGAACCTGATCCTGGGCGCCGGCGACCTCGTCTCGGTGGAGTCCAACATGGCGACGGCCATGGTCGACACCGTGGAGAAGTTTTTCCGCGTGTCGCTCGGCCTGACGAGCACGGCGTTCACGTTCTGACCCCGACCCAACCGCGCTGCCCGCACGATGCCCATCTCGACGGCCCCGCCCACGGCCGCCCATCAAGCGCTCGCCAGCTTCGACGACGAGCAAGACGCCACGCAAAGCGCGCTCAAGGGCGCGGTCCGCTTCGTCGCGTTGCTCAAGCGGAAGCGAAACCTTCTCGGCCTGTTCGTCTTAGCGTCGGTTGGGCTCGGCCTAACGTACTACTCGCTGGCGCCACGGTCGTACGAGTCGGTGGCCGGCGTGATGGTCATTCAGCAAACGCCGGAGCAGATGGGCTCCGTCGCCGAGCAGCTCGGCGCCGAGAGCGTGATGGCGTCCCAGGAGGAACTTGTCCGCAGCGCGAAAGTGGTCGAGGCCGCCATCCGTGCTCTGCCGCCGGAGCACCGCGTCGATCTGGTTGGCGTCCCGCAGAACGAATGGGTGGACGCCATCACCCGGCGGCTGTCGGCTTCGTCCAAGCGGAAGACAAACCACATGGAGGTCCGCTACCGGTCGCTCCACCCGGAGGCCGCCGCCGCCGTGGTGACCGCCGTTATCGACTCTTACTTGCAGTTCGTCGCCGCCAGCCACCGCACCGGAGCGGCCGACATGCTCGAGCTGCTGGAGCGGGAACGCCAACAGCTTCAAGGCGAGTTGGCGACCAAGCAGCAGCAGCTCCAGCAGTTCCGCAAGCGGATCGGCCACCTGGCGGTCCGTCAATCGGACGGCGTGGTGGAGCCGATGATCGGCCGGGCGATCCACTTCAACCAAGCGCTGATCGAAGCCCAGCAGCGACGCATTGAACTCCAGGCGTCGCAGGCCGGCGTGGAGCAGGCGATCGCTCGCGGCGAAGACCTCCGCAGACACCTCTCGGTGCTTGAGGAGGCGGTTGGCAAGCAGATGGTCCTCGCCGCGCTCGGCATGAGCCAGCAAGACGGCGAGCTGCTGTTCAAGCAGCAGAACAAGCTCCTGGAGACCGAGGCCGAGCTCCGCCGCATCTCGCCCTACTTGGGGCCGAACCACCCCAACGTCCAAGCGCTCGCCCAGCAGGCCGGCGCCATCCGCCAGTACGTTTCCAGCTACCACTCGCACGCGGGCTCGCGGTTCGAGTCGATGACCAACGCCGAGCTCGGCCCGCTGCTGCGGAACATGCTCGCCCAGTCGGTCTCGCAGGCGAGCATGAAGGAGCAGCAGCTCGCGCGATCGTTCGAATCGGCTCGGGCCGAGGCGGTCCGCCAGAGCGGCGACATGGCGAGCATGCAGATGCTGCAGCGCGAGGTCGAGCGGATCGAACGCCAGCACGATGTGTTGTTTGAGAAGATCAAGTCGGTGGACATCCTGCAGGTGCAGGCGCCCATCCGCGTGCAGCCGGTCGAAGACCCCAAGCCGGCCGACCGCCCCGCGTCGCCGCAACTGCGGAACGCGCTCGCGTTGTCAACGTTTGCCGGGTTCCTGCTGGGCGCCCTGGTCGTCTACGCCCAGGACCTGCTGGACGACCGCTTCGGCTCGCCAGATGAGATGGCCGCGCAGCTCGGCGTGAAGGTCCTCTCACTGGTCCGCCAGCTTCAGCCCACCGGCGGCGAAGCGATTGACGCCGTGGCGATGCACGCCGGCGGCGACGACGCGGAACTCGAAGCGTTCCGAACGCTGCGCACTTCGCTCACGCTCACCGGCGACGTGGCCGATCGCCTGGTCGTCTCCAGCGCCGAGCCGAGCGACGGCAAGACCACCATCTCATCCAACCTGGCCGTCTCCTTCGCCCAGGTCGGCAAGCGGACGCTCGTCATCGACGGCGACCTCCGCCGCCCGGGCATGACCGCCCTGATGCAACTCAAGGGCAAGCCGGGCGTCACCGACCTGCTGGTTAGCGACGGCAACGTGAGCGAGCTGGCGGAGAAGGTGGTCCTCTCAAGCGGCCTGGACGGCCTCGACATCATCCCCGCCGGCCCCCGCCGGCCTGACCCGGCGGAGCTGCTGGCGAGCAAGAACTTTGCCGACCTGCTGGCGTGGGCCGACTCCAAGTACGACCAAGTGCTGATCGACTGCCCGCCGGTGCTGGCGGTGAGTGACGCCCAGATCGTTGGCCGGCTGGTCGACGGCGTGGTGCTGGTGGTGTCGCCCGAGAAGAACCACCGCCGGCTTGTGGCCCGGGCGTGCGACAGCTTCCGCGCGGCGGGCGTGAACCTGTTTGGCGTGGTCGCCAACCGCATCAGCCAGTCCGCCGGCGACGGGTACGGCTACGGGTACGGCTATGGCTACTCGTACGGGCACGGCGAAGAGGAAGATGCCGACGAGCAGGAGACGACCGACGTGATCGCCTCCGACTGGGACGAACTCACCGGCGCCGCCGCCGACAAGAAACGCCCCGCCGCCTAGGGCCGCCGTGCACTGTCCGCCGGAAAACGCCGCTCGACGAGCCGCCCTCCGCTGGTGCGACCAGGCCACCGACGCGGCGATTGCATGGACGCTGTTCGCAGCGCCGCTCTGCTTCGGCGGCCGGCACGGGTTCGGCCAGTTGCTCTACGCCGGTGGCGTGGCGGTGGGCGCCATCGCAACCGCGGCAGGCCACGCCCTTCGCGGCCAAGCGACCCCACGCCGCCCGTGGCTGCAAACGGTCATCACACTGGCGGTCGCCTTGCCGCTGCTGCAGCTCGTGCCGCTGCCGGACGGAGTGATCGGCCAACTCGCGCCCGCGCTCGATCAGCTCGTGCCCGCTTGGCGATCGGCGACCGGCTTCGACGTTCACCTGGGCGAGTGGCAAACCGTTTCCGTCACGCCTTGGGCCACGCAGGCCGGCGCCGCGCTGCTTGCGTGCCATGCCGTGTTGTTGATCGTCGTGCTCCGCAGGCTGCGCGAACGACGCGACATCGAACGGCTGCTCCGCGCCATCGCCCTCGCCGCGGCCGCCATGGCGGCGCTTGGCATCGCCCAATGGCTCTTGTCCAACGGCAAGCTCCTGTGGGTCTACCAGCACCCGCAGCGCCAAATCGGCGACCAGGTGCAGGGCGCCTTCGCCAACAAAAACCACTTCGCCCACTTCGTGCTGCTGGGGCTTGCCCCGCTGGCGTGGGCGGCGCTCGCCAAACTGCCGCCGCCGAAGCGAAGGAGCCGCCCCCTCGCGCCGCCGCCCGAGCCCAACCGCTGGGCGCCGGTGGCTTGGCAATCCGCCCTTGTCGTCAGCGCGGCGGCGGTGGTGATGTCGCTCTCGCGTGGCGCCGTCCTTGCGGGCGTGGTGGCGGGCCTGGTGTGTGTGGGGTTCGTCTGGTCGCAGCTCCGTTTGGGCCGGAACAACCTTGGCGCCATCGCCGGCGTGACGCTGGCCGTGCTGCTGGCGATTAGCGCGACAGACCTGCACCGCGTCGCCCAGCGATTCGGCGGGTTGGCCGGCGGCGGTGTGGTGGAGTCGCTTGACGGCGGCCAGGCGCGGCGCGAAGTGTGGCGGGCGAACGTCTCCGCCGCCGCGGCGAGCCCGTGGTTCGGCTTCGGCGCCGGCAGCCACTCGGACGTTTACCGCGCGTTCATCCGCCGCGGCTTCGACCACGAGTTCACCCACGCCGAGTCGGGCTACCTGCAGCTCGCCAGCGAAACCGGCCTCGCCGGGCTGACCATCTTGGTGGGGTTCGTTGCATTGGTTGCCACGGCCTGCTTCCGCGCGTTGCGCTCGACCGATCCGCGAAGAAAGCTGCTGGCGGCGGTCGCCGCGTTCGGGCTCGTCGCCAGCGCCGTGCACTCAGCGGTCGACTTCGTTTGGTACCTGCCAGCATGCCTTTCGGTCGCGTTGATGCTCGCCGCTTGTGCGATCCGGTTGGCGGAGCTTGACGATCGCACGCCGCAGCTCGCGCCTGAAGTTGGGAAGGAACAGGCGGTGCTCTGGCAGTCGTTCGCCTTGCCGGGCTTTGCCGTCTTGGCGTTGACGACGCTGTGGGGACCGGGCCTGGCGGCGGTTTCTTGGGACCACTACCTGCTCGCCTCGCGGCACGAACGCGGCCTGGCCCACGCCGCCGTCGCCGACGCCGGCGATGCGATGGCCGGCCACGAGGACCGCGTGGCACTCAACGAGCAGATGATCGCCGCCCTCGACCAGGTGCTGTGCCACCAGCCGGACAACGCCCGCGCGCGGCTGCGGCTTGCGGGGCGGCTGCTGCAAGCGTTTGAGCTCTCCCGTCACGAGTCGACCAACGCGATGGGCCTCGCCCACCTTCGCGGGGCGGCGCTCGCCTCGGAGTTCCCCACGCGGCGGGCGACCAACGCGTGGCTGCGGCAGGCGTTTGGCGATGAGAGCCGGCTGGTGATTGACGCCCACTACCACGTTACCGCAGCCCTGCGCGGCGCCCCGCTGCAGGCGGACGGCTACGGCTACTTGGCCGACTTGACGTTCCTCTCGCCGCCAAGCCAACGAAACACCGCCGCGCTGATGGAGCAAGCTGTCCGGGTCGACCCGCACGACGGCGGCGTGCTGTTTGTCGCGGGCAAGCACGCGTTGCTCGCCGGGCAGGTGGAGCCCGCGCTTGCGTACTGGCGTCGTGCGCACCAAGCGCCGGGACGTTATGGGTTGATGGTCCACGCGCAGCTCGGCCAGCGGGTTGGCGCCGAGGAGTACTTCGAGACGTTCCACCCCGGGCTGGACGTCGTGCGTGCCATGCACCTGCACAACAGCGAGCAGAAGAACCTTGAAGCGCTGCCGCTCATCGCCCGCTACGCCGAGTCGTTAGCCGAAGCGACGGCGACGGACGAAACGCATCGCCTCACCCGTGCCGAACTCGCCGAGGCGTGGTGGATGGCGGGCGACAGTTGGCTGCACTGCGAGTCGGCGGACCGTGCGCTTGCGGCGCTGCGGAAGGCGGCGGAGCTCAGCCCGCACAACTACGGCATTCGGAGAACTCTCGCCAAGGCGTGCTGCGAGGCGGGCCATGCCGACGAGGCCGCACCGCATCTCCGCTGGTGCAACGCACGCGAGCCCGGCGATCCGATGATCGTTGAGCTGATGACGCGGCAGAAGCGATCGCCGAACGCTTCGGCCGATCAACCGGGAGGATCACAGCGCGTCGGCCACCATCGCGGCGACCTCACTCGTTGAGTACCCGCTGCGGTCGAGCCGCTTGCCGGCGAACTTTGGCGTGGTCTTCTGCACCGCGGCGCCGATTGCCTCGCCGCACGCCACGGCGGCGTCGTTGCTCTTGATGCGGCCGGTCTCGCGGAGCAGCAAGCCGAGCGAATCGATCGTGGCGATCGGGTTGGCGATCTGCTGCCCGGCGATGTCGGGCGCCGAGCCGTGCACGGGCTCAAACATGCTGGGCGCTTCGCCCGTAGGGTTGAGGTTGCCGCTGGCGGCGATGCCCATTCCGCCGGCAATCGCCGCGCCGAGGTCGGTGATGATGTCGCCGAACATGTTGGGCACCACCACCACGTCGTACACCTCGGGCGTGTTGACCAGGTACATGCAGCACGCGTCAACGTGGTGGTAGTCCGTTTCGATCTCCGGGTACTCTTCGGCGATCTCCTTGAACGCGTGGAACCACGTCTCGCCGGCGAAGGTCAGCACGTTGGTCTTGTGGACCAGCGTCAGCCGCTTTCGGGGGCGCGTCTTGGCCACGTCGAACGCGTACCGCACGCACCGCTCCACGCCCATCCGCGTGGCGACCATGGTCTGGCTGGCCACCTCGTGCGGCGTGCCCTTCCGCATGATCCCGCCGATGCCGCAGTACAGGTCCTCGGTGTTCTCGCGGACGCAGATCAGATCGATATCTTCGGCCGACTTATCCTTTAGCGGCGTCTCGATGCCAGGGTAGAGCTTGACGGGGCGGAGGTTGATGTACTGGTCCAGCTCGAAGCGGAGCCGCAGCAGGATGCCCTTCTCGATGACGCCTCCGGCCAGACGCGGGTCGTTTGGCAGGCCGCCGACGGCGCCCAATAGGATCGCGTCGAACTTGCGGAGTTCGCCTAGATCGGCGTCGTCCAGCACGTGGCCCGTGTCCAGAAAGTGCTGTGCGGAGAACGGGAAGTCCGCGGTCTCGAAAGCCAGGCCCGCGGCCGGCGCCGCCTTCGCTAACACATCGAGCGACGCGCCAACGACTTCGGGCCCGATGCCGTCACCGGCAATGACAGCGATCTTGAGTGGGGTGGCCATAGGGCGACTCGGTCTCAACAACGGGGCTTAGCAACGGGGTCAGCGGCACTTCGTGGCCACGAACCCCGGAGTATATCCGCTGGCGTGCCGGGCAGAAGGCGTTTGACCAGTCGTGGCAGCCTTCATTAGACTAAGGCCCGTCGGCGGGGGGCTGGGAGCGTGTCGACACGCAACGAGGTCAACTGCACCGGCAGGCAACTTTTCTCAAAGTGGGCCACGGCCCAGAAGGCGCTGAAATGAGCTTTGGCAAGTCGCTAGTGGGCGCCCTGATTGGTGCGGGCGTAGGCCTTGGTGCTCAAGCTGGCATTGAGTCCTCCATGGGCAGCGAGATGTGGTGGTTCCCGGTCGTGACCGGCGCCTTGACCGGCCTGGGTGTTCGCGTGCTGGACCCGTCGGTGAAGACCGCGCCCAGCTACCTACGCGGAGCCATGGCGGCGCTGCTCGGCCTGGGTGGCATCTTCGGCGGCATCTCACTCTCGTCGAAGATGCAGGTCGACAACCTGGCCGAGACCTCCAAGCCCATCGCCGTACAAGCCGCAGCCGAACCGGCTGAGACCGAAGACGCCGAAGAGACGGAAACCACGGACGAAGCGGCCGAGGTCGAGGTGCCCGAGCCGACCCCTGTCGCCCTAGGCCCGGCCGCCGGCGCGGGCGAGCAGAAGCCGCTCGTCGGGGCGCCGGAGTTCTCGGTTTGGAACTTCGCGATGATTGGCCTTGGCATGTTCCTGGCCTACGAGCTGGCACGGGGCAGCGCCCCGACCGAAGACGCCGGCGAAGAGGGCGTGGCAACGCCCGAAGACGGCCCCGACGCCCACGCCGAAGGCGATCCCGAGCCGGCGCCCGAAGAGAAGCCGCAAGAAGAGACCGCCGGCGCCTAGCAAAGCCGGCGGCCACGGCGGCCTAATCGACCATTGAAACCGTGTGTTCCGGTTCTCCGGGACACGCGGTTTTTTCGTGCGCGGTTGACTATGCCGGCCAGCGGCCCCGTTGCCGGCGTCTGCGACCGTCAAGCGTGCCAGTCGGGCAAGCGGCGCCGGCTAACGTCCTACGTTTGCAGCCGTTGTGGGCCAATACCCGATGTTGATTCACACACCCCGAGTAACAACGCCGGCGCCGCACCGTAGAAGCCACCGAGACTCGCCATCCCTGAATCCACCATGAACGACCCACCAGCGATCCGCGTGCACCGCCCCGCACCTGCCAAAAAAGTGCGGGCAACGCTCTATCTCCCCCCCGACCTGCTAGATGAAGCGCGGGACGCCGCGTTCCATCTGGCGGGACCCCCCGCACGGATGACCCTCACCAAGTTGGCCGAAGAAGCCTTCCGTCGAGAACTGGAGCGGCTCAAGCAGCTCTACAACGACGGCGAAGACTTCCCCCCACGCACGGAAGACCTCAAGGGCGGCCGTCCTATCGCAGCCTAACGAGGCCCCGAAGTGACACCCTCCCGCGCCGCCGGCGCTACGACCCACCAACCGAACCCTACCGTGTCGGTCGGCCTCGACGAGGACGAACCGGCCACCGTTCACACCGCGGCCGCCAACCGGCAAGAAGTCCGCCGCCTCCGCCACCGGCTGCTGAAGATGATCATTCAGCACCACCAGCAACGCCAACTCGGGAGCTGCCGGTCAGCGCTCGCTCGCGACGCCGGCTAGAGATCACGCCGTTGCGCACTCCACCCACTCGATACGCCGCGTTGGCGCTGGCCGTCTTTCTCACGCATGCCCCAGCCACGCGGGCTAGCAGCGCGACGCAGCCGCCCCACCCGGCCGTGGCGCGCATCATAGTCGCCGAGGGCGACGGCTCCGCCTTCGGCACCGGAACGTTGATCGACGCCCGCGGCGAGTTCGGCCTGGTAGTGACCAACTGGCACGTGGTCCGCCACGCCACGGGGCCCATCCGCGTCGTCTTTCCCAGCGGCTTCCAAAGCGAGGCCCGCCGGCTCAAGCTCGACGAAGACTGGGACCTCGCCGCGCTGGTCATCTGGCGTCCGCCCGCGGCGCCGGTGCCGCTGGCGACCCAGGCGCCCAAGCCGGGCGACCCGCTCACCATCTGCGGCTACGGCCAGGGGACCTACCGCGAAGCAACCGGCCGCTGCACGGCGTACTACGCGCCCGACCTCAACCTGCCGCGTGAGATCGTCGAACTCGACGTCGAAGCCCGGCAGGGCGATTCCGGCGGACCGATCCTCAACGCCCACGGCGAACTGGCGGGCGTGCTGTTCGGGGCAGGGCAGGGCGCCACGCTCGGCAGCTTCGGCGGCCGTGTTCAGGAGTTCCTCGCGTCGCTACGGCCCGACCAGCCACGAACCTCGCCGCCTTCTATGGCGATGCCGCCCGCAGCGCCGTCGTTTGAACCGGCGCCCGAACAACAGCTCGCTGATGCTGGTGAGCAAGACCCCCTGCAACGCGAGGAGCCAGCCGCGTTTGCGCTTGCGTCGACCGTGATCGACGCGCGCCCGGCGGTAGACGACGAAGCCGAGGCAGGCGTCGTGGCCGACGACGCGAAGGGCGACATTCAGGCGACGGTGAATGCAGCGCCGTCGTTTGCCACGCCCTTTGACTGGTTCGAGACCGCCAAGACCGCGCTCGCCGCGTTCGGGCTCGCCGTGATCGGCTTGCAGCTGGTGCGGTGGTTGATCTGACGCTCGCTCCGCCCGCGTTTAGCGGGCCAGCCGCTTCCGCAGATCAGGCACGATCTCACGCGGCACAAACCGGCTCAGCTCCTCGTCGCCCGCCAGCGGCGTGATCTGTTTGATGAGCGAGCTGGAGACGTGCGAGAACTCATCGTCCGCCATCAAGAACACGGTCTCGATGCCGGGGTCGAGCTTCCGGTTGGCGAGCGTCATCGTGAACTCGGCCTCCATGTCGCTCAGCGAGCGGATGCCGCGAATGATCACCCGCGCGTCAACATCGCGAACAAACTGCACCGCCAAGCCAACGAAGCGGTGGACCACCACGTTGCCCAGGTCGGCGGTCACGCGTTCGATCAGAGCCACCCGCTCCTCCGCCGAGAAGAGCGAACTCTTCTCCGGATTGATGCCGACGCCCACGATCAACTCGTCGACCAACCGGCTGCTGCGCTGAATCACATTGAGGTGGCCGAGCGTGATCGGATCGAACGAGCCCGTGTATACCGCTCGGCGAGATGACATGCGTTTGGTTGCGTTGTTTGAGAAGTGCGAAGCGTTGGCTATCCGCTAGTGGACGCGGCGGCACGGCGATATCGAAGCTTCGGCGCCTATTGTGTTGACCGCGAATGAAGCGAATCGAGCGAATAAGATGAGCTGGTTAAATGCCGCGGTCGACCTTGCCCCGCTTGCAGGCGCCTACACTACATCATTCGCGCTTATTCGCCTCATTCGCGGTCAGTTCTGCTGCCCCCAAGTGTCCGTCACGACTAGCCTGGTCACTGAAGCGCCGTGACGAGTCGATCGATGTCGTCGGTGTTGGTATAAGCATGCGGGCTGATCCGCAGGCGGCCGCCGCGGCAGCTTAGGGCGACGCCCGCTTCGAGGCATCGCTCACGTTGCTTCACCGGGTCCTGGCCCGGCAGGGTGAACGACACCACGCCCGACCGTGGGTCCCAGCCCGACTGCGGTTCGCGGTGCGTGGCGATCTCGGCGCCGATCGATCGCAGGCGTTCACACGCCGCATCGGAAATGCTCAGCACCGCTTCCGCGGCTCCGCCGCGGGGCCACGCCATGAGCAGGTCGAGGCTGGCGCCCCACGCGATCAGCCCCGCGAGGTTCTGCGAGCCGCCTTCGAACCGCGCCGCGGTGGGGCGGAGGCGGAAGTCGATGGTCGTGTAGTCGTACCGGCCCACGACGCTCGCCGCGCCAACGCCCGCCGGCCGCAGCTTGTCCAGGTGCTCGCTTTTGATGTAAGCCAGCCCGGCGCCCTCGGGGCCCAGCATCCACTTGTGGCCGTCGGCGGCGAGGAAGTCGATGGGCGTCTGGCGGACGTCAATCGGAAACACGCCAAGCCCCTGAATCGCGTCCAAGAAGAACAACGCGCCGGCCTCGTGCGCGATGGCCGCCAGGCTGTCGATGTCTTGTCGGTAGCCGGTCGAGAAGCCGACCCAGCTCACCGAGACCACACGCGTGCGGTCGTCGCACGCCTCGCGGACGCGGTCTAGGTCGAAGCGGCCGAAGTCGGTCTTCACCATCCGCGTCTCAACGCCGCGGCTCTCCTGGTTCATCCATGGGTAGACGTTCGAAGGGTACTCGTCCGCCAGGATGACCACGTTGTCGCCTTCGCGCCAGTCGAGCCCCTCGGCGACGAAGTTGATGCCGGTCGTGGTGTTGGGCACCAGGACGATTTCCGACTCCTCGGCGCCGATCAGCCGAGCCGCGGACGAACGGACCTCGCCGACGCGATCGGACCAGTTCATCCAGACCGTATCGCCCAACTCGGCCGCTTCGCGGGCCCACTGAGCGAGGGCGGCGGAGGCGGGCCCGCTGAGCGGCGCCACGGCCGAGTGGTCGAAGTACGCCACCCGCTCGGCAATGGGCATCTGGGCCCGCATTCCGGCGGAGTCCATGGGAGCGGCGGCGGTTGCGGTTGCGTTTTCGATGACTCGGCCTCGCATGGCATACTGGTGGTGGGGCAGGGCGGTGTTCGCCGCCCGCTCACGACGGATGACGCACGAGTGACAAGTCTACCGCTAACCGGGGTTCACTCCCACCAGGAGCCGCCGCCGATGCTTCGCCGGAACTTCGCCCCCCTCGCGCTGACCGCGTTTGCCGCTCTGCTGATTGCGCCGCCATCGTCGGCGCCCGCGCAGAGCCCGGCAGAGGCGCGGCGGATGCGCGAGGCGCTCGTCCGCGACGAGATCAAAGCCGCCGGCGTGGAAGACGAGCGCGTGCTCAACGCCATCCGCGAGACGCCGCGGCACGAATTCGTCCCGCTCGCCCAACGCAAGTACGCCTACCTCGACATGGCCCTGCCCATCGGCGAGCGGCAGACCATCAGCCCGCCGTTCGTGGTCGCTTACATGACCGAGCAGCTCAACCCCGAGCCCTCCGACAAGGTGCTAGAGATCGGCACCGGCTCGGGCTACCAGGCGGCGGTGCTCAGCCCGTTGGTAGCGGAAGTCTATTCCATCGAGATCGTCCGCAAGCTCGGCCTCAAAGCGGGGCGGACGCTCAAGCGGCTTCGGTACAAGAACGTGAAGACGCGGATCGGCGATGGGTACCTCGGTTGGCCGGAGGCGGCGCCGTTCGACAAGATCATCGTCACCTGCTCCCCGGACAAAGTCCCGCAGCCGCTGATCGATCAGCTCCGCGAGGGTGGGCAGATGATCGTCCCCGTCGGCGAGCGATTCCGCCAGAATCTCTACCGGATGACGAAGGTCGACGGCCGGCTGCAGCGCGAAGTCCTTCGCGCCACGCTGTTTGTGCCCATGACCGGCGAGGCCGAGGAGAACCGCGATAAGCAGCCCGACCCCACACGGCCGGAGATCGTCAACGGCAGCTTCGAGAGCCTGCTCGGCAAGAGCGGCCTGCCCGAGGGCTGGCATTACTTGCGCCGTGGCGAGGTGGTGACCGATCGCGACGAGGCCCGCGACGGCAACGCCTACCTGCAGTTCAAGAACGATGAGCCGGGTCAGCCGTGCCAAGCTTTGCAGGGTTTTCCCATCGACGGGCGGAAGGTGAGCCGGCTGAACGTCTCCTTCGCGGTCCGCGGCAAGGCGATTCGCTATGGCCAAAACCGACAGCAGTGGCCGCGCGTGGTAGTGACCTTCTACGACGAGCGGCGAGCCGCAATCGACAACGCCGTCGTCGGCCCGTTCTCCGGCGACTTCGAATGGACGGAGTGGAACAACACGGTTGGCGTGCCTCTCAAGGCCCGCGAAGCGATCGTACGAATTGGCATGCTCGGGGCTATTGGAGAGTTGGCGATCGACGACCTGAGGATTGCCGCGGAGCGCGGCCGCTAGCTTCGTGGAGTGAATCTCCCAATCGACGCAAGCTCAATTCTTGCAGACACTTTTGCCCACAATAGCCAGGCTGCAAAAACTCACGAATCAGCCCAATTTGCTTGATCGATGGCGGTCTCTGAGTAAGCTGTGGCGTCTGCGGGCTGTGGCCCGCTTGTGCCGTTTTTGGCTTGCAATCACTGCTTCAGGGTCACGAGGATCAGGAGATGACGTCGAACATGGGATACCGCACTCTGCTAGCCGTCGCTGCGATGGCGGCTTTCTCGGCGGCCGACGCCGACGCGTTTTGGGCAAGCCGAGGAAGCTACGGCTCCTACGGCAGTGCCGGCAGCTACGGTAGCTCTGGCAGCTTCGGATCACACGGTTCCTATGCCAGCCGCGGTAGCTACGGCTCTCACGGCTCGTACGCCAGCCGGGGCAGCTACGGCAGCCATGGCTCCTACGCTAGCCGCGGCAGCTACGGCTCGACCGGCTCCTCCGGCAGCTACGGCTCGACGGGTTCCAGTGGCAGCTACGGATCCCATGGCAGCGCCGGCCCGTTCAAGCGGCTCGCCGCCCACATCCGCGCCAAGCACGCCTCCTCTGGCAGCCACGGCTCGACTGGCTCGACGGGCAGCTACGGCTCGCACGGCAGCGCCGGCGCCACGGTTACCTATTATCACAGCAGTGCCGGCAGCCACGGCAGCCACGGCGCTTCGTACAACAGCACCGGCTCGGCCGGCAGCTACGGCGGCGCCGTCTACGGCCACACCACCGTGCACAGCGGTCACGTGATTGCTAGCACCAACGCGACCACCACCACGCGCGTGGTCGCCGCCAAGCCCGTTACCGGCAAGGCCGACAGCGGCATGCTGAGCGTCCGCGTGCCGACCGACGCGGTCGTCTTCGTCAACGGCAAGAAGACGACCAGCACCGGCAGCCAGCGTCAGTACGTTTCGCACGGCCTCCAGAGCGGCGAATCGTACACGTACGACGTCCGCGTCGAGGTCCTCCGCAACGGCGAGAAGGTGAGCGATAGCAAGTCGGTTAAGCTGGTCGCCGGCGGCAACCAGTCGCTGGACTTCTCGGCCATCGCCGGCCCCACTCCGGCTGAGCCGGAGCAGGTCGCCGAGACCGAAGAGGACGAAGAGGGCGTCGTTACCAAGCTGACCCTCCGCGTGCCCGAGGACGCCAAGGTCACGCTGGCCGGCGCCGTCACCCAGCAGACCGGCGCCGAGCGTCAGTTCCTGACCGACAAGCTGGCGGCTGGCGCCACGTGGGAAGACTACGTGGTCCGCGTTGAGGCCACCGTGGACGGCGCATCGAAGGTGCAGCAGCGTCGCATTACCCTGCGGGGTGGCGAGTCGCAGTCGATGGTGTTCAGCTTTGGCGAGTCGTCCAGCGCCAAGCTGGCGTCGCTCAACTGAGCTGATCGACGCAAGCAATGATGAACCAGCCCCGGCGCCGGCATTGACCGGCGCCGGGGTTTTTCATTTGCTACGCGTCCGCGATCGTCGCGGCTGTGCTCCTCGGCTCCCATCACCACGCGGCCAATCCTCACCAGCATCCGTCCATGGCGGCACGCCCGAAGAAAAACCAACGCAGCGAAGCCAAGCCGGCCGCCGAACCGGCCGAGGCCCCGCAGCCGTGGCGGCTGGCGTTCCGTGTCGCTGTGAGCGTCTGGGTGCTCTGGCACCTATTCGTGCTGCTCATCTCGCCGCTGTCGGTTTCGCCGACCTCGCCGCTCGTCGCCCATGCGGCCCAGTTCTGGGCGGTTCGGGCCTACTCTGACCCGCTGTATCTGAATCACGGCTACCACTTCTTCGGCCCCGACCCGCCGACCTACGGCCGGGTGATCCGCTACCAGGTGTTCGACGAAGCCGGCGGCGTGAAGACCGAAGGCGAGTTCCCCAACCTGGATCAGCAGTGGCCGCGGCTGTGGTACCACCGCCACATGATGCTGGCCGACCAGGCCGCCGGCGTCGGCGTGTTTGGCGATCCGCAGGCCGACCAGCGGCTTACGCTGACCGCCTATGCGCGGCATCTGCTGCAGAAGCACGAGGGCGAGCAGATCCGCCTGGAGTGCTTCCGCCACTACTCGCTCCACCCGGCCGACGTCCGCGGCGACGTGAACCCGAACCAGACGACCGAACCGGCCGACCCGTACGACCAACGGTTCTATGAGTCGGAGGCGGTCGTCGTGCAGCGTCGATCGGACCTGGAGACGCCGCTAGTGCCGAATGTCCCGACGCCGCCGGGGCAGGGCGGGGCGGCGGAGGAAATCCCGATCGGAGTGGGCCGATGAGGAGCCTGGCCTCCGCCGTCAGCGACTATTGCCGCGGCCTTTGGCAGGCGTGGGACGCGTGGCTCTTCGCGCCGACCGATCCCGCGACGCTCTGCCTGATCCGCGTGCTCGCCGGCTCCATGCTGCTGTACACGCACGTCATCTGGTCGAAGGACCTCGGCGCGTTCTTCGGGCCCGACGGCTTCCTGCCGGCCGACCTGATGGACGCCAGCCGCGATATTCGGTTCTTCCCGGAAGACGTCCGGGTAGGCGTCGAGCCCGATAACCCTCGGATGCTCTTCAGCTACTTCCCGTGGCTGGGCGGGGGCTGGTTGATGTGGCTCGTGCACGTGTTGTCGCTCGTCGTCTTCTTCTGCCTGACGATCGGCCTGTTCAGCCGGACGATGGCCGTGCTGGCGTTCGTGGCCACGGTGTCGTACGTGGCCCGCGTGACGCCCGGCGCCTACTTCGGCTTGGACAAGGTCAACTGCATGCTCGCGATGTACCTGATGCTGGGCCCGTGCGGCGCCCGGTATTCGGTTGATCGGCTCTTCGCCATGCGTCGCGGCCGAACCGAAGACCCGCCGCCGAGCCAGTCGGCCGGCCTCGCGTTGCGGATGATTCAACTGCACATGTGCGTCATCTACCTCTTCTCCGGCCTCGGTAAGCTGCAGGGCGACATGTGGTGGAACGGCTCGGCCACGTGGTTCGCTGTGGCGAGCACGGAGTACCGGTCGCTGGACATGACGTGGCTCGCCTACTACCTGCCGCTGGCGGACTTTCTCACGCACAGCACGGTGTTCTTGGAGCTGTTCTACTGTTGCCTGGTGTGGAACCGCTGGTGCCGGCCGGTGGTGGTCGCGTCGGCGATCGGCATGCACGTTTTCATCGCCGGGGCGATGGGCATGATCACGTTCGGCGTCGCCATGATCTACGGCAACCTGGCGTTCGTCCCCGCCTCGTGGGTTCGGGCGGTTTGCGACCCAATCGCGCGGCGGTTCCAACTGGCGCTGGTTGGCGAGCGACTGGAAGAAGGCTGACCCGCCGACCGGGCAACGCGTGCGGGAACGGGGCGAATGCTCGCTCGACCTTGCCCGGTTGCGTATGATGCTGGGCTAGCTGTTACATTCCCTACCGCACCCTTTCTTTGAGTCGCGACCGCGTGTTCGAAACCATCGCCATCGTCGGCGCCACCGGCGCCGTGGGCCAGATCATCCGCAAGCTGCTGGCCGAGCGGGAGTTCCCGCACCAGCAGATCAAGTTCTTGGCGTCCGCCCGGTCGGCGGGGAGCACGATCGAGTTCCTCGGCCGCGAGCACACGGTGGAGGAGATGACGCCCGAGGCTTTTCGAGGCATCGACCTGGCGATTGGCAGCACGCCCGACCCCGTGGCAAAGGACTTCATCCCCTGGGCGAAGGACGCGGGCTGCGTGGTGGTGGACGAGTCTGGCTATTGGCGGATGGACCCGAGCGTGCCCCTCATCGTGCCGGAAGTGAACGGCGAAGCGGCGTGGTCGCACGAGGGCGTCATCGCCAGCCCCAACTGCTCGACCACACAGATGGTGCAGGCCATGAAGCCGCTGCACGACGCCGGCCGCGCCCTCCGCGTGGTGGTGAGCACCTACCAGGCGACCAGCGGCGCCGGCGTGGCGGGGCAGGGCGAGTTGGTGGCGGGCGCCAAGGCCTCTCTCGCCGGTGAGAAGCCCACGTGCGAAGCGTTCGCCCACCCCATCGCCTTCAACCTCATCCCGCAGATCGGCTCCGAGAAGCACGCCGGCTACACGTCGGAAGAGATGAAGATGGTCTACGAGACGCAGAAGATCTTCGGCGACGAATCGATCCGCGTCTGCCCCACGTGCGTCCGGGCGCCGGTGAGCAACTGCCACAGCGAGAGCATCCTGGTCGAGACGGAGAAGAAGATCACCGCCGCCGAGGCGAGGGAACTCTTCGCGGCAACGCCGGGTTTGAAGGTGATCGACAACCTGCCGGCCGGCGAGTACCCCATGCCGATCGACTGCGACGGCTCCGACGACACGTTCATCGGCCGCATCCGCGAGGACCTCTCGTGCGACAACGGCCTGGCGTTTTGGTGCGTGAGTGACAACCTCCGCAAGGGCGCCGCCACCAACGCCGTACAGATCGCCGAACTGCTGTCCGCGGGCAAGCCGTTGTAGCGTAGGGCGAGGCGACTCCAAAACCCAAGGCAAGAACCGCGATGGCCACCGGCGAGCCGATTTCTACGCAGGGCGTTCTTTCGATGGTGTCGCAAGACCGCGTCGTGCTGGAGGGCGTGAGCTGGGAAACCTACGAGAAGCTTCTTGAAGGCATCGGCGACGGGGCGACGCGGGTCACTTACGACCAGGGCGTGATGGAGATCGAGATGAGCCCGAGCTTCAGCCATGAAAGTGACGTCGGCTTGTTGATCGGCTTGGTACAGGCCATCCGACTCTGGCGGCAAGTACCGATGGCGACGGGCGGTTCGACGACGCACAAGCGGAAGGACCTGGGGAAAGGCCTTGAGCCTGACGCGTGCTTCTGGATCGCCAACGAGCCCGCAATGCGCAAGGTCACCAAACTCGATCTCCTCAAGCATCCGGCGCCAGACTTGGTGATCGAGGTCGACCTAACCTCTCGCTCGGTTAGCAAGATCAACATCTACGCACGCCTCGGCGTGCCAGAGATTTGGCACCGTACCGATCGAGGAGAGACGGTGTTTCTCGTGCTCGATCCGACCACACAGTCTTACACTGAATCCGAACAGAGCCGCTGCTTTCCGTTCGTCGGCGTGGCGAGCGTTTCCAAAGCAATGAAACGCGTCAAACTCTTGGGTGAAGACGCGGCGTTGCGTGAGCTTCTCACCGAACTGGGCCTGCGGTAAGTGCGAACGCTCAAGCTCACCGTCGCCTACGACGGCACGAACCTGGCCGGCTGGCAGGTGCAGCCTGATCGGCGGACGGGGCAGGGCGATCTTGAAACCGCTTGGCGTGCGGTCACCGGCGAGGTAGTTCGCACCACGGCCAGCGGCCGGACCGACGCTGGCGTGCACGCCGAGGGGCAGGTGGTTGGGCTCGCGACCGAGTCGAAGATCCCTGACGAGAAGCTGCGTGCCGCGCTCAACGCGCACTTGGCGGAGGACCTTGTCGTTCGCCGCGTCGAACCGGCGCCGGCGGGCTTCCACGCTACGCATGATGCGCTGCGGAAGACCTATCGGTACCAGATCCACAACAGCCGGGTGCGTCCGCTGTTCGATCGCCGCTTCGTCTGGCAAGTGCCGAACGCGCCGCTCGACGCCGCCGCGATGGGGCAGGGCGGGGCGGCGCTGGTGGGCCGGCATGACTTTGTGTGCTTCGAATCAACCGGCTCGGAGCGATCATCAACCGTCCGCACCGTGACCGCTTGCGAGGTGACTCGCGAAGGCGAGCGGATCAACCTGCACGTCACCGGCGATGGCTTCCTTTACAACATGGTGCGGGCGATCGCCGGTACGCTGGTTGAAGTCGGCCGCGGAGCCCGGCCGCCGGAGTGGGTGAGCGAAGTCCTGGCGTCGCGCGACCGCGCCCAAGCGGGTCCCACGGCGCCCGCGTGCGGGTTGGTCTTGCAGAGCGTTGACTACTAGGTCAGCCGCGAAGTCCCGACCGGCGCCGTTCATCTTCGTCGTACGCCTCGCGCTCGAATGGGTTGTCGCGGTAACAATCGCCGCTCCTCCGGCAAGCGAGCCACAGCGACGCGCCGACGTACGCTGGCCCCATCAGCGGGCCCCATCGCTCGAACTGCCGGACGTGCACGTGCTCGTGGTCGCGGGCGAAGTCGAGGTCTTGCTGGGTCTGCCCCAGGATGACGTGCCCGAGGGTCAACGCCGCAGCGCCGCCGGCGATGGGCGCCCGCCGGAGCAGCGACGCGATCGCCCCGCCGTAGAACTCGAGCACGCCGCGTCGGATCTGAGCACTACCGCCCAGCGGCAGCCCCGCCAGCCCGACCGCGGCGCCCAGCAGGGAATAGGGCAGGGCCCAAACGCGGAACCAGACCCACAGCAGGGCGTCGGCGACGGTCGAGATCAACGGCACGGCGGCGCTTCCCGCTTCCCCAAGATTTCACGGGCAGATAAACTGCAGCGGCGGTGGCGATTGTAGCTTGCCGTCCACCGAATCGAGATTCGCCACTCCTGATCGCGAGCCGCCGTGCCAGCCGGACCCGAAACCGTCGGCAACTACCGCCTGTACCACCTGATCAGGGCGGGAGCCACGTTTGAGATCTGGGCGGTCCGGCCAACGTCGGAGGACAAGCCCTTCGCGATGAAGTGGCTGCCGAAGAACAGCAAGAAGTACGACCGCGCGGCGGTGGCCGACCTGAAGCACGAGTACGAAGTAGGGAAGGTCCTCAAGCACCCCGGCGTGATCGAGACCTACGAGTACGGCAACACCCGCGACGGCGCGTTCGTGCTGATGGAGTTCTTCAAGACGCCGAACCTCAAGCAGCACATCATCACGGGCCTGGACTCGGTGAAGCAGGGCCACGGCGAGGTCCTGCAGTGGCGGGTCCGAGACATCCTCATTAACGCCGCCGCCGGCCTGGCCCACATGCACGAGCAGGGCTGGGTGCACCGCGACGTGAAGCCGGACAATTACCTGGTGAGCGACGAAAATGCCGCGAAGCTCATCGACTTCACGATCGCCGCCAAGCCGACCGGCGCCCTCGGCAAGCTGCTCGGCGGCAAGGTGAAGGTGCAGGGCACCTACAGCTACATGTCGCCGGAGCAGATCCGCGGCCAGGGCGTCGACCCGCGGGACGACGTGTACAGCTTCGGCTGCATGATCCACGAGTTACTCTCCGGCAAAGTGCCATTTACCGCCAACAGCCCCAACGAGCTGTTGCAGCGTCACCTCACGGGCAAACCGCCTTCGCTGACCGTGGCGGACAAGAACATCCGCCCGGAGTTCGCGTCGTACGTGCAGCGCTTGCTGGCCAAGGACCGCAAGGACCGGCCAGACAACATGAAAGAGGTTCAGATGGCGCTGAAGACCGAGAAGATCTTCCACACCCCGCCGAAGCGACCGGCGGCGGCTGCTACCTGATTCACTTAACCACAGAGAACACAGAGGCCACAGAGACCACGCCCGCAACAATCAGGCACGCGTTAGTACGAGCCGTGCACCACCGTCACGGCGTTGCGTGCACTTGATTACTCAGTGCTCTCCGTGCCCTCTGTGGTTTACCAATCCCAATGTCGACAGGCATCCAACAACTAGAGTTCGAGCAGCCCATCTACGAGGTCGAGGACCGCATCCGCGAGCTCGAGCTGCTCCCCGACAAGACGGCCGACCAAGAGCAGCGGCTCCGCGAGCTCCGCCGGCAGCTGGTTGAGACCACCAAGGAGTGCTACACGGACCTCGACGCGTGGGACACGGTCCGCGTCGCCCGGGTGCAGGAGCGGCCGAAGTTCACGGACTACGTCGATCTGGTGTTCGAAGAGTTCGTCGAGCTGCACGGCGACAAGTTCTTTGGCGACGACCGGGCGCTGCGGTCGGGCTTCGCCAAGATCGATGGCCGCAAGGTGATGCTCATCGGCCATCACAAGGGGAAGACCTTCAAGGAACGCACCGAGTGCTACTTCGGCTGCGCCCACCCCGAGGGCTACCGCAAGGCGATGGGCAAGATGGAGATGGCCGCCAAGTACGGGCTGCCCATCATCTGCCTGATCGACACGCCCGGCGCCTACCCGGGCATCGGCGCCGAGCAGCGCGGCCAGGCGCAGGTCATCGCCGAGAGCATGCTGATGATGTCTCGGCTACCGACGCCCATCGTCTGCGTGGTGATCGGCGAGGGTGGTTCCGGCGGGGCGCTTGGCATCGGCGTGGGCGACCGCGTGGCGGTGCTCGAGTTCGCTTACTATTCGGTGATCAGCCCGGAAGGCTGCGCCGGCATCCTGTGGAAGAGCCACGACTTCGCTGAGAACGCCGCCCGCGCGTTGCAGCTCACCTCGGGCCGGCTCAAGGAACTAGGCGCCGTGGACGACGTGATCGAAGAACCGATCGGCGGCGCCCACCGCGACCATTACCAAATGGCGTCGCGGCTGAAGCTCTACTTGAGCAAGGCCCTCCGCGAGCTGTGCGACAAGCCAACCGATCAGCTCGTCGCTGAGCGGTATGAGAAGTTCCGCCGCATCGGGCAGTTCTTGGAAAGCGACGCCGGTTGATTTGAGCCGCCAAGACGCCAAGGCCGCCACACTGCTTGCCGTGGCGTTTCTCTTGCCGGTGGCGCTTTGGATGTGGCTAGCGATGATGCTCGTCCACGAGTTGGGCCATGTGGTGGGCGCCGAGGTCACCGGCGGCGTCGTGACCCACGTCAACGTGTATCCCGGCCGGCTGTCGAGCACGCTGGTCCGCCCCAACCCAATGCCCGGCGTTGTGCTCTGGGCCGGCATCGTCGGAGGCTGGCTCGTGCCGGCGGCGTTGGCGCTGGGCTGCCGTTGGCTCCCGGCAACCGTCCGCGCCGTGGCCGACTGCTGGGCGGCGTTCTGCCTGCTGGCCGGCGGCGTCTACTTGGCGATCGGCGGAACCGAACGGCTCACGGACACCGGCCAGCTCGTCGCCGCCGGCTGGCGGCTGCCGCTGCTCATCGCCATCGGCTCGCTGGCGGCGCTGGCCGGCTACGCGTGGTCGCGTCACGCCTGGACGCGGCTGTTGGGCGAGATCAATCGGCGGTCGATCACGCTCGCTCACGCGGCTTCCGCCTGGGCGATGCTCATCGCGTGGATCGCGGGCCAGTGGCTTCTCGCCGACCAACTGGCGTCCGTCCACAACGTCCGATAATGGCCGTTATGTCCGTTTCGGACCGCTGCCGGCGGTGCGAGAGCCCTCTGCTTGGTTACCACCCTGCCGCGACGAGCACAACGCCAACCGTAAGGCCGGCGGCGAACAACGAGCCCAGCACGAACACGACGACGCGCACCCAGCCCCGCGCCGCGGCCCGCATGCCGAGCGTGGCGAGCAAGAACTCCAGCGCGTGCCCGGCAGTGAAGCAGAAGTTGGCGCCGATGAACCCCGCCGCGATGATCGCGACAAACTCGCCGTCGAAGACAGAAGCGAAGGACCCCCGCCCGGTCACTCCCGGGATCCACAGGGTCGCCAAACCGACCACCGAGAGCCAAACCAGATAGGCGATCCGCAGCCGCTCCCAGGCGCCGACAATCCGCCACGCCACCCGCCGGAAGGCCGCCTCATCGTCGCGCAAGTCCTCGCCGCCGTCACCCGCTGGGCCGCTCGCCGGTGAAGCGAAGGGGTTTTCGATCGCGCCCATGTCGTCCCCGCGTCCTTGGAGGTTCAATCGCCGCTATCGCAGCCGCGCCCGCAAGTACATATCCGTCTTCTTCTTCGCCACGAGGCGGCGTTGGCTGGGGATATCCCTAAGCTGCGACTGTTTGCCGGGCGCCACGAGCTTGACCAGTTCCTTGACGTAGCGCTTCACGCCGAACGAGTACGCCGGGTACTTGCAGACGGCAAGCACCTCGAAGCCGGCCTGCTCCACGACGCCGCGGACGATCTCTTCGCTGGCGAAGCTCAGGTGGTCGGGAAGGAAGAGCGGACGCGGGTGCTCCTCGGGAGTGAGGTCGGCCGTGTCGCCCGTTTCGAGCATCAACTCGCCGCCTGGCTTCAGCAGGCGGGAGCAGAGGTCGAGGAACTCGACCGGGTCGGGAAGGTGCGAGTAAACGTTGAGCAGCGAGACGGCGTCGTAGCGCTCATCGTGCCCTAGGCCGTCGGCGTGCTCGGCGAGGTCGAAGTGCGTGACGTTGAGCCCGTGCTTGGCGGCCGACGCTTGTTTTTTTTCGTTGGGTTCGAGGCCGGTGGCGTCGATCCGGCCGCCGCCGACAACGCCGAGCGCCATCAGCAGTTCGCCGTGCCCGCAACCGATGTCGAGCCATCGGCGGTCGCGGCTCGTCAGGTCCTCGCCGAAGAGGTCGCGGAGGATCGGCTCGTAACGCTTCGCCTTGCCGTGGCTGAACGACCCCGTGATGTCGAACTGGATGGCGCCCGTGTGCACACCCATCTGATGCGCGCGATCAATCTCTTCCTGGCTTGGCCGCGGCGTCACGAAGAGCAGCCCACAGCCACCGCACTTCACTAGCTTGAAGCCGTTCTCCTCGGCGTACGGCCGGTGCTCGTTGGAGTTGCAGTGGTAACAGGGGGCGTCGATCATGGCGTTGGGCGGCGGAGGTTGGGCTGCAACCTCATGCTACTTGCCGCGATCCGCCCCGCAAACGCACGACACCTCGCGCCGGCTACTGCTGAGGAAAGCCAACGCGCGGGGTCAGGTCCTGCGGCCAACCTCCGGAAGCGGCGGGCGGGTTGGCGGGGTTCTGACGGCCGAAGGGCGTGGCCGGCGGGGGGAAGCCGCTCGGTGTCGTGCCCGAGAACGGCGTGCTGGTGGAGGCGGGAATCGCCGGCGTAGCGCCCGGTCCCCACGGCTGCCCGCCGGCGGCCTGATCGCCGAAGCCCGGGGCGCCGGCCACGGGGGCGACCCCTGTAGGTTGGTTTAGTTCGTTCTCGAGCCGGTTCAGGTACGGCCCGATCACCTGGTGCACCTCAGCCGGCATCACCGCGTCGGCGTTGTCCAGCAGCTTGGCGATTTGCCGGCCCGACTGCGAGGCGACGATTGATTCCTTCATGCCATCAAAGTAGTTCGGCAGCAGCGTCACGGCGAAGAACGTGATGCCGATGCACCACAGCACGCCGCGGCCGGCGCCGATGATGGCGCCCATCTGCCGGTCGAAGCTTTCGAGCCGGACTTTGTTGATGCCGCCCTTCACCGCGCGGAACACTAGCCACGTGGCCAGCGAGAACCCGGCGTAGATGGCGGCCATGGCCATGAACTTGTTCCACGGCGCCGAGTCGCCAAACACCGGCGCCAGCTGCCCGGAGAACTGCACCGCGACAAAGTAGCTAGCAATAAACGACGTGAGGTACGCCACCTGCCAAGCCATGCCCTTCGCGTATCCGTAGAGCGTAAGCCCCGCCAAGACGAACAGCATCACGAAGTCGTAAGTCTGCATCAGGAGGGGCGGGGGCTGGGGGCTCGGGGCTGGGGGCTTGGGGGGCGGAGTATAGCGGGCAATCAATGAGCAGATGAAGGCGAATGATCGACGGTGCTAGCACCGCCCCTTTCGCCTTCATTCCGCGCAGCAATTCTCCTACCCTCCCCCAGCTGCGAGCCCCAAGCCCCAAGCCCCCACCGCACATGGCCGACTTCCACACACACGTTACCGTGAGCAGCGTCCTAGGCGCCGGGTACTCGGTGGCGGGGATGGTGGCGGGGATGCACCCGTCGACGGCCCTGGTGGCCGGCGGCTTGTGCGGCGTGGCCGGCATGCTGCCCGACGTGGACAGCGACTCCGGTATCCCACGCCGCGAGGCGATGGGATTCACCGCCGCGATCGTTCCCATGCTGCTGGTCGACCGCTTCGATCAACTGCACCTGGGCCACGACCAGATGGTGCTAATGGCGGCGGTGATCTACTTCCTCATCCGCTTCGTCGCCGCGGACCTGGTAGGCAAGTTCTCCGTGCACCGCGGCATGTGGCACAGCATCCCGGCGGTGCTCATCTTCGCCGGCATCGCGTTCCTGGTCGCCGGGCCGGCGGACGATCTCACCGTCCGCTACTTCAAGGCGTTTGCTGTTGGCCTGGGGGCGATGAGCCACCTGGTGCTGGACGAGGTCTACAGCGTCGATACGCGCGGCGTGGTGCCGAAGTTCAAGAAGTCGTTCGGCACCGCCGTGAAGCTCTACAGCAAGAGCCCGTGGGCGAACTTCTCGACCTACGCCAAGCTGGCGGTCGTGGTCGCGGCCATCGCCGCGGAGCCGAGCGTGCTGGCCCAGATCGAAGTCGCCAACCCCGCGCTTGCCGGCCGCATCCGCGGGTATCGCGAGCGGTTCGACCGGCAGCCGAACGACCAATCGCCCTACCCCGCCCCGGGAGTCACCGCGCAGCCACAGGCGACACAACCCAATTATCAACAGCCGAGCTATCAACAGCCGGGCTATCAACAACCGAGCTATCAACAACCGAGCTATCAACAACCGAGCTATCAACAACCGAGCTATCAGCCGCCGGGTTATCGCCAGCCGGGTTACTCACAGCCGCCCGCCGGCAGCTTCCCACAACCGGCCGCCAACCCGTTCCCGCAACCGACCAGCGGCTACCAGGGCCAGCCGGCCGCGGCCATGGCCCCGGCGCCGTCGATCCGCCGGCAGTAGCTGGCTGAAACCGTACAAAGGTACAAAATCCGTCATAGGATTCTGGACCTGATTCGACGAAAACCGCCCCGATGCGGATTCTCGATAAGAACTCTTAGCCGGATTGCCGTGCCTTCCATCGAAGGATGCTTATCGCCGAAACGGTCGTTTTCGCGATAAGGGGCGAGGTCGCCAACTGACCAAGGTCGACGCCACCTGTGCAGGTTAGCGGCGGGGCCGAGTCGGCGGTGAACCGTCTCCCATCGGTCGGTCCCAAATCGATGAAGCGATACGCGTCGGAATAACTTCCCTGTATAGACGTCCGGCAGTACCATGTGAGCGGGGGCTACGTTAATTGAGCAAGTGCTAATGAACGCTTATCAAACTCTCTTACCGGTTCATTTTTTATTCGCTCTTGTTGTTTGGTGCGATGCCGGAAAGCCTTTGGCCGCAACGGTTGCCGATTTCACAAACAGCGTAATCGCCATCGATAGTACTGGTACAGATTCTGTCGACGCGGTTGGGTCTTTTTCGCTAGGCACTCAGTTCTCGTTAGATAAAGAAGTGCTCGTCGATGGCCTAGGTTATTTCGATGTAGACTCAGATGGACTATCCCAAAGCCATGCGGTGGGGATCTTCGCGATTAATGGTGAACTGAGGGTGGGGCCGCTGTCTATAAGCTCTGGTAGCGTACTTAGAGAATCGCAATCGGAGGCCGGTGATTGGCGGTTTGAA
Source organism: Planctomycetota bacterium (assembly GCA_039414355.1). Taxonomy (GTDB): domain Bacteria; phylum Planctomycetota; class Planctomycetia; order Pirellulales; family Lacipirellulaceae; genus JBCCQL01. Next base: position 47,363 of record JBCDJN010000003.1, read on the forward strand.
GCGTTGCTGACTCCCGTTTCTCTCCTGCCGGGCGACTACGTAATTGCCGGCTATACTGGTGGCGGGTTAGACGACTCTGTTGGTGAAGGCGAACGAATCAGTGTTCCCGGTGTCGGTGTAGCGCAGGGGCGCCGATTTCAAGCGAGCCGATCGCTCGAATATCCCGGCAGAACTACGGCACAGCCGTATCTTACCGCTTCATTCTCCGTGGTTATTCCTGAGCCCTGCGGACTCTGCTTCGCGTGCAGCTCACTATTACTGGCATGCTTTAGGACGAGAACTGGGCGCTGACAAACGAATGAAGCGATCACGCTCTTGCTTCCGTCCCGGGACGACAGGTCCACAATGCGCAAATGAGTGACCCTCCTGGGGGCCTTAGCGTGCAGAATTGCACGAATGTGGACGGTCTACCGGGTGCTCCCAATATGGCCGCAGGTCAGGGCTCTTCGGAATGGGTGTACGATTCTGGGCGTAAGTCGTTGCTGGACCGCCCCTTCTCGTCATCGGCTATGGCGGATTTTGTCCCTTTGTACGGTTCCACCCGTAGCTCTGCAACGATGGCTTCCATGCCGGCAGACGCTCACGGCCGAACGCGTCCGAAGAGCGGGCCGACGCTAGCCCAACAGCACGCCGCCCACGCCAGCGCGACCGAGCCGGGCTCGGGCACCACGCGGAACACGTAGACCGAGCCGGCCCGTTCGACCCGCGTCGTGTCGTCACGGGCGCCGATCATGGCGATCCGGCCATCGAGCGCCAGCGACCGCTGGCCGAACCTGTCTCCGAACCTTCCATCGCTCGCGGCCAGCTTCTGCAGCTCGCGCCCCGTGCGGAGATCGAACAGGTACGCGAAGTCCGCGATGCGGCGGTTCGGATCGTCGCGATTGGTCGACGCCAGCAGGAACTGCCCGTTGGCGGTCAGCGACGTCCCGAACTGGTCGCGGCGTCCGTTGTCGCTGGACTTGAGCTTCATGAGTTGGTCGCCGGTCGCGGTATCGAAGACATAGACGGCGCCCGAGTTGAGCACACCGTCGTCGTCGCCGGGAGCGCCCACCAGCGCGAGGTCGCCAAGAAGTGCGACCGAGGTTCCGAAGCGATCGGCTTCGGTCGGGTCGTCGGGCACTAAGGGCCGAAGCGCATCGCCGGTGGCGGCGTCAATCAGGTAGGCGGCGCCGGAGTCGGGCGACGATAGGTCGGTCCCCGGCGCGCCGACGAGCGCCAGGTCGCCGTCGATCGCCACAGCGCTGCCGAAGCGATCGAACGTGGTCGCGCCCGGGGGCGTTAGCCGGATAGGGAGCGAGTCGGTCGCCAGGTCGAACAAGTAAGCGGCGCCGACGCCCCGCCCCAGCTGCTCGTCGCTCGAGGCGCCGATCAGCGCGATATCGCCGCTCAGGGCGAGCGGCCCACCAAAGGCGATTGGCGGTATCGCGTCGGCGGACAACCGGCGGATCTGGTCACCGGTCGCCACGTCGAACACCCAAACGTACCGGTTGAACTCGTCGCCAATGCGCTCGCCGCCGCCAACCAGCACCCGGCCCGCATCCATCGCCACGTTGAACTGCGACAGAATGCCGGGGGCATCCGGCACAAACCGCCGCAGCCGCTCGCCGGTGGTCGCGTCGTAGAGGTAAGCCGTTCCCTCGAAGGGCCCGACAGTATCGCTGAGCGGGTCGATGATCGCCGCTAGGTTGCCGTCCAAAGCAACTGCGGCCCCGAACGCGTCGAGGCGTTCAAGGTCTTGCGGCACGATCTTGAACTGCTCGTTGATCGTCTCGGTAGCCGTCACCAGCGAAGCGGCGCACAGGCAGGCGACGACACCAAAGCTGCGGATCATTAGGCGGACCTCAATCAAGTGCAGAGTGCTGGCCGCATGGTTACCGGTGGCGTGGCGGGATGCAAGCAGATCGAACGCTCGTCGCCGCGGCGGCGGCCGCGTCGCTAGTGGCGTGCGGCGCGGGCGTCGCGTTCGTGCAGGACCATCCGCGTGAGGTTCTCGTTCGCATCGTTGATGTGCATCAAGAACCCGGAGAGCGTCTCGGCGCCATCGATCGCGCCGGCTTGGAACTGCTCGATCATCGACGCGCGGATGCCGGTCAACTCCTGCTGCAACGCCAGCAGGTCTTCGAGTTGCATCGAGGGGTCGCGCTCGTAACGCATCGCCCGCTGCTCGATCTCGCCGACCCGCTCCACGCAGTTAAGGAACTGGCGGTCGCGGCGGCGGCGGCGGACCATTGACCAGCCCTGCCACGCGAACAAGAGCGCCCCGCAGATGGCGCCGACGATCGCCAACACCTGCTCGGTGAGCTCGATCAGGTTCTCCGTGATGACCGGCGTCTTCTTGCGGAGGTACTCCTCGGCGCCGGCGTGCAGGTCGAACTCGGCCGAGGAGCGGAGCAGATCGAGCGAGAGCGGCGGCTCCGCCAGCGAAGCGAACGCCGGCCCGTACACCGCGTCGACCACCCGTTCGACGACGTCGCTCGGCATCTCCTCGCGGACGACCAACTGCAAGCGGGCGCCGATGGTCGGCAGGTCTTCTCGCGGCGCGGGCGGCGACACCTGGTAGGCGAACGCGGGAATCGTCGCCGCCACCACGCCACGCCGGGCCACCGCCCTGCCCTTCATCGGCGCCCTGCCCTTCATCCGCGCCCTGCCCTTCATCCGCGCCCTGCCCTGCCCCGGCGAGCCTCCTGCGCTTGATGGCGGCAGCACGCGGAAGGCGCTCGCCACCGGCAGTTCCACCAGGCGGTAGTCGAATTCGCGGATCAGCCGCCGCGCTACCGGGGATGGCAACGACGAAACCGAGAAGACAGCGTCCGGCGTCTCGTCTTCGCTCAGCTCGGGCGAGAGCAATTCCGCGTAAGTCAGTTCGCAAGGCTCGTAGTCTTCGCCCGGTTGCAGGCCGAAGAACCGCAGCAGCTCGGTCGCCAACGCCTTGGTGCCGCTGCCGCTGGGGCCGACATTGATCCGCGGCCGCTCGCCGCGACGGAGCCTCTGAGACGCGTCGGCGAGTGTGTACGCCGGTGGCGGCGGGCCCGCCTCTTGGTCGCCGCGGATCAGCAGGTGCAGCGGCTCAACGTTGAGCACCGCCGCCTGGCGGAGGTGGCTCAGGTCGTCGATCGGCAGCCCGCCTTGCACCAGCGCGAAGTCCAGCTTCCCTTTGTCCACCCACTGCAGCGCTTCCCGCGACCCCGCCGAGGGAAGGATGCGGATCGCCACGCCGCGTCGCGCTGCCGGCTCGGCGAGTGATCGCGCCAGCGCAGTCCGAAGGCCTTCCGCGCTTCCCGCAGACAGCGAGACGACAACCTCTCGCGGCGCGCGGGGCGTCGCCAGTTTCAACACGCCGTAGCCCGCCAACGCCAACGCGACCCCAGCGACCAACCAGGACCGCACGGTTCTTGCAGCGGGTTTGGCCATGCGGAAGCGACGCTAAGGCCGCGTGGGGTTGGGGGGCGTTGGTCGTTCGCTTAGTCGTATCAGCCCAGCCGGGTCAGCGGAGCCGGGTCAGCGGAGCCGGGTCAGCGGAGTCGCAGTTCGCCCTTGCCGGCCATGGAGAGGGCGCCATCCCAACCCTCGGGCGGCGTCAGGTCGGCGCTCCGGAGCATGGTGAGCAAGAATTGCGACGGCGGATCGATCGGCGCCAGCGGCTCGAGCGCGGCGCCGGCGGCTTGCCAATCGCCCGATGTGATCGCGTCGAGCGCGTCGTCGTAAGCCTTGAGCTGACCGTGCGAGAGCATTCTCGACTCGGACTCGGCGGGCGTGAGCGAGTAGACATCCGTGGCCATCTCCATGCCGGGCGGTCGGAGCCGCGCGAGCCGGCGGAAGAAGCCCTCGCCACCCGAAAGAGTATCGCCGACCTCTTCGACCACCCGCTCGTCGACCAGCACCGGCACGCCGAGCTGCTTGGTTAGGTCTTGCAGCCGCGAGGCGAGGTTCACCACCGGGCCGAAGACGCCCACTTTGATCTGGTCCGCCGAGCCGATGCGGCCGGCCAACGCCTCGCCAAACGTGACGCCAACGCCAACGTGGTAGCCGTGCAGACTGTTCGAGGGCGAGTGGCGTGCTCGCTCGAAGGCGGCCGCAATCTGCAACGCGGCGCGGCAGGCCAAGAGCGCGGCCTCGGGCGTGGCGGTTGGCCAGCCCCAAAACCCGAGCGCGGCATCGCCCTGAAAGTCGGCGACAACGCCCTCGTGGTCTCGGATGCCGTGCGTCATCTCGGTTAGCACGCGGCTCACCTGCTCCAGCAAGCCTTCGAGATCGGCGGAAGAGCGTTCGGCCTTGCGTGAGAAGCCTCGCACATCGCAAAACAGCACGCTAACCGGCCCCAGCCTTGGCTCCAGCGGATCCGCGACGCCCTGCGGGTTGAGCGTCACCGCCTCGATGACACGCGCGGGGAAGAACGGTCGCATCGCCACGTGCTGGTACTCAAGAGTCCTAACACGGCGCACGGCGCCAATAAACCGCGCGATCAACTCCGCCAACCGGAGCTCGCCGATCAGGTCAGAGGGCGTCTCCACCTCTCGTAGGCCGGGGAAGTGTCGCTTGCCGGAGACGTAAAGACACCATCGCTCGACTTCGCTGATCTCAATGGGCGTGCAGAACGCCCAGTCCATGTCGTTGTTGAGGGTGAACGTCACGCCGCCGGCGTCCGGGTCGTCAATCCACAGGTGGACCACGCTCTCACGCGACTCGAGCGCGCGGCGAACCAACCGGCGGCTCGGCCGGAAGCGGCCCATTTGTTCGTCGCGGCTGGCCCAGCGGATCAGGCGCGGGCCGTTCTTGGAGTCGCCCGCCATGTCGCCGTGGCTATCGAACCACGTGTCGGTGGCCCGCTCGTCGAAGTGCATGACCGCGGCGGCCAAGGAGCCGCGGACGGAGTCCAGCAGAAGGTCGACCGCCCGCTCCGCAAACAATTCGTCGGTAGCGGTCTCGGCGATCAGCTCCGGCATCTTGCACAACGCTTCGAGACAAGCCACCGGGTCTGCCAGCGACGCCGTTGGCGACGTCGGCCGCATCAGGTGCTCGGTGAAGGTCGAGTCGGGCTGGTCGAACTTCGACTCCGTGAGGTACTCGAACCGAGTTGCCCCGATGCGAAAGCTCTCGCCGGGCTCCAGCCGGATCTCGTCGGTGGTTCGGCCGCCGAAGAAGATCGGGTTGCGTGCACTCTCGAGCTTGCGGACCGTTACAACTCCACCCGCGAGGCTCATCTCCGCGTGCTCACGTGAGATGAGCTTGTCGTTCGGCGGCGTCCGCCACCCTTTGCTGGGGGCGCGCCCCAGGAGCACGGTTTCGCCCTCCTCGAGCTTGAACGAGGAATCCGCTTGGCTCGGTTCGTGTACCGCGATTAATTCAGCCACCGCTGCGCCTGTTGGCCCCCCACCATGATGTGACGCGGCCGATTGTAGCCACCCTTGGTCTCGCTACCAAAGCGGAACGCCGCGGCGGTGAGCCGAGACGGAAACGCCGCCACCGAGACACGCCCGCAACCCGACTAAACCGCGTGGCGGACTCTTCAACCGGGGCATCGTGATTCGGCAGACTCCGGGTACAGGCCGGGGTGTGAACAGGAAACCGGAGAGCCACCGATGACGTTCTGCCGCCACATGGGGCAATCTTTCGCCATTGCCTTCGCCATGATGCTGCCGGTCCACGCCGACGCCAACTGGGGTCACTGGCGTGGCGACAGGGGCAACAGCGTTTCGCTGGAAGCTCAGCCACCAACCAAGTGGTCCGCGACGGAGAATGTGAAGTGGAAGGTCGCAATACCGGGCCGGGGCTCGGGATCGCCAGTGGTGTGGGGCGACCGCGTGTACGTGGTCACCGCGGTTGCGCCGGACGGCGTCACCACCACGCAGGGGCAAGGGCCGCAGCCTCTGCGGTTCATGCTCACGTGCCTTGACCGCGCGACCGGCGAGCTGGTGTGGGAACGCTGTGCGATCACCGCCGCGCCGCACGGCCCCACGCACCGGACCAACGGCTTCGCCTCGGCGTCGCCCTGCACGGATGGCGAACATGTCTACGCCCACTTCGGTTCCGAGGGCCTCTATTGCTACACGATGGACGGCGAGCCCGTTTGGAGCCGCGACCTGGGCGACATGACCACGCGGGCCGGCTTCGGCGAGGGCAGCTCGCCGACCATCGCCGGCGAGAAGATCCTGGTGCCGTGGGATCACGAAGGGCCTTCGAGCCTCTACGCCCTCAACAAGCGGACGGGCGACATCCTGTGGCGTGCCGATCGCGACGAGCCCACCTGCTGGGCCACGCCGCTGGTGATCCGCCACGCCGGCGCCGAGCAGGTGGTGATGAACGGCCAAAACTACGCCCGTGCGTACGACCTGGAGAGCGGCGAAGAACTGTGGCGCTGCGGCGGCCAAACGCAGCGACCGGTGGCGTCGGCGGTTGCGGCGGGCGGGTTGGTGTTCGTCGGCAGCGGGTTTCGCGGCTCGTTCCTCGGCGCGTTCTCGCCCGACGGCCGCGGCGACCTGCAAGGCACGCCGAGCGTGGCGTGGTCGGTGTCGCGAGACACACCGGACATCGCCTCGCCGTTGCTGAGCGGTGGCCGGCTCTACTTCTACAAGGGCAAGTCGGGCATTCTGTCGTGCTTCGACGGCGCAACCGGCAAGGCTCACTACAAGACCAAGCGGACGGGCCTGCAGTCGATCTACGCGTCTCCGGTGGCGGCCGGCGGTCACGTCTACCTGACCGACCGAGACGGCAAAACCGTGGTGATCAAGGACGCCGAGGAGTTCAAAATCGTGGCGACGAACTCCGTCGGCGAAACCGTCGACGCCACACCAGCGCCGGTTGGTGACGAGCTCTTCATCCGCGGCGAGCGCCACCTGTTCTGCCTCGCTGAATAGCCGACCGAGTGCCGGCCTCAGGTCGTGGGCGACAGCGAGCCCGCAACCAACCGGGCGGCCCAGCGTGGCGAGACTGTGGCGACAGCCACATCGAGCCCGCCAAAGAAGCAGTAAGCCAGCGTGGCGGAATCGAAGCGCCGTACACGGCAAGCCCACCGAACAAAGCGTTGGCAAGCGTGGCGAGATCGTGGCGCTAGCCACGTCGAGCCCGCCAAAGAAGCAGTACCCCGTAGGGGAGTCGAACCCCTGTCTCCGCCGTGAGAGGGCGGTGTCCTGGGCCACTAGACGAACGGGGCAGGCAGGAATTCAGAAGGTAGAACGAAGACGGCAGAAGTGCAAGCGGGCGACGGCGGCGGGGCGCCGGGAATCCGTCGCTTCGGTGGTCACTTCCCGCTCGAGATCGTCAGTTGCATGAAGGCGGTTTCGAGGTCGATGGCTTCTTCGGCGAACTCCCGGAGGCGGTAGCCGGCGCCCACAAGTGCGGCGGCGAGGTCGGTGGGGTCGCGGGACTCCTCCTTCAAGGTCACGCGAAGCTGGCCGTTGTTCTCGACACGATCCACCATCGGAAGTTTGCGCAGCAGACTCGCGGCGCCCTCGCTGTTTTCCGCGACGGAGACCAGCATCACCATCTGCCGTCGCAAGAGCGCCATGATCGCCTCGATGGTGTCGTTGTACTCAAGCTCCCCCTTGTTGATGATGCCCACCTTGTTGCAGATGTCGGCCAGCTCCGGGAGGATGTGGCTGGAGACCATGATGGTCTTGCCCATCTCGCCGAGCCGCTTGATGAGCTGCCGCATCTTGATGCGGGCACGCGGGTCGAGGCCGCTCGCCGGCTCGTCGAGCAGCAGCACCTGCGGGTCGTGCAGCAGCACCCGCGCCAGGCCGAGCCGCTGCGTCTGGCCGCGGGAGAGTGTGTTGGCGTTGGCTTCGCGCTTGTAGTTGAGCTCGACCAGGTCGAGAACCTCGTCGCACTTCTTCCGCCGCGCCGGCCCGTTGATGCGGTAGGCGGCGGCGAAGAACTCCAGGTACTCAATCACCTTCATGTCGTCGTACACGCCGAAGAAGTCCGGCATGTAGCCAATGATCCGGCGGATCTCTTTGGGCTTGGTGTAGATGGAGTGCTCGCCGACGTAGGCCTCGCCCCAGGTGGGGTCGAGCAGCGTGGCCAAGATCCGCATCGTGGTGGTCTTGCCGGCGCCGTTGGGGCCGATGAACCCGAACACGTCGCCCCGCTCCAGCGAAAGGTTGATCTCCTTGATCGCGTAGAGCTCGCCGTACTTCTTTGTTAGGCCTCGGGTTTCGATCATGCGTTGGCTGGCCGGAGCTTGACTGGGCGGCGGGTTGAGCACGCGTTAGCGGTTGGAGGCGACGGGCAGGACGAATCGGTACAGCACGCGGTCGCGCGGCGAAGCGGCGCCCCACTCGCCGCTGGTTTCTTCGTCGCCACTGCCAACGAGCAGCCGGCTGCGCCGCGCGCCGTCGGCGGGCCGAGCCATCAGCACGGCCAGGCCGCGGTCGAGCTCGCGCGAGAGGTCGAGCTTCTGGTAGTAGTCGCTGGCGAGTCCCGTCGAGTTCACCCCACCTGCGGCTTCGGCGAGCAGCACGAGCTGCAACAGCGCGTCGAGCGAGAGCTTCTGCGGGTCGAGCCGGCGGGCGAGGCGGTCGTCGGCGGAGAGGCCCAAGTAGTCGCGGCGGAGGAGCGTGGTCAGCTTGATGGGCGAACGGGCCGTGTCGAGCGACAGCGTCCCGCCGGCGCCCCCCTGCCCCGTCCCGGCTGGTCCTGCCCCGCCGTCGACGTCACCCAATCGCCACGCCCATTCGCCATGGGCGAGCCAGCAATCGGCGAGGTCGGCGCCGGTGCGGTTGACGATCGTTCCGCTCAGCACGCCCGGGCCCGACGATCGCAGGTCGGCTTCGAGAGGGGCGGCGTTCTCCGAGTCGAAGGACGCGGTCCAGCGGCACTCGATCGCCTTGGTCGAACGGCTCAACACGGGCAGGCCGATCAAGCGATCGCGCTGGGCGGACGTTGCGTACTCCGACGCGGGGCTCAAGAGCGACGCCGCCCCGCGGTCCACGCCGCCGATGCCGCCGCCCGGCATGCCGAGCCACGAGATGAACGAGCGCGTGGGCCGGACCGGTTGGCTGCTCGGCCAGCGGCAGTCGAGCGATACCTCGCGGCGGCTCGCCTGCGGGCAAAACGCTTGAGCCCACAGCACGCCGCGGGCTTGGCCGGTGGCGAGGTCGAAGTCGACCACTTCGATCTGATTCACTTTGTCGCCCACGCCACCCAGCGACCCTGTCAGCCAAACCACGCCAAGCGAACCCGCGACGGCGACCGCCGGCAGCGTGATCCAGGCGACGACGGAGCGCTGGAAGAGGCGGCGGACCAGGAAGTAGTCGCCCGGCCCGATCAGCGCGAGGTAGCCGAGGGCGGCCGCGACAAACGCCAGCATGGGCGCCACCGCCACGCCGACAAAGCCGCGGCCGAGCTGCTGCTGAAGGGCGCCCGCCAGGTCGCTGTAGCCCCGGCTGATGAGCTTGCCCGGCTGGTTGCGCTGGCCTTCGTCGTCAACCGCGGCCGCGAAACCCGCCGCCCGGGCCACAAGCTGCGGCGTGCCCGGCCACTCGGCGAGCGGCCCGCGGGCGAGCGAGAGCGGCACGACCGCCACCTCGCCAAAGCCTTGGCGGATGCGGAGCACTAGCGGCACCGGCTCGTCTCCGCCAACCGCGGCGCGGGCCTCGCCCCGCGCGTTGGCGATCTGATAGCCGGTCAGCCGGGATCGGCGTCCGCGGCCGAGCGGCGTGTCGGCGCCGGCGAAGCGTTCGATCGGTGAACCGTCGAGCAGCTCGAGCGGGCCGGCCCATTCGCCCGGCAGGAGCGGCGCCAGTGGGCCGCCGTCGCCAAGCAGTTGCTCGGCCGCGTCGCCGCCGATGATCAGCAGCCGGCCGCCGCCGCTCACCCACTCGTTGATCGCCGCGATGCGTCCGTCCTCCGCGCCTAGCCCGCGGTAGAACGCCGCGTCGTCCAGGTTGAGAACGAGCAGCTTCACCGCGTCGTAACCGGTCGCCGTGGTTGGCAGGTCGGTCGCCTCGGCGACCCGGGCCAGGCTCGTCGCCTCGCCGCTCGCCAGCAGCCCGGCGGCCCAGCCGACGTTGCTTCCCGCGACGGTGATGACCAACGTGTCGGTCGAGGCGAGCGGCTGGGCTTCGGTGGTTAGTTCGAGCGACTGGCGGAAGACGACCTGCTCGCCGTCCAGCAACTGCACCCGCAGGGTGGCGTCGCGGCGGCCGAAGCGGAACAGGCCGCTTGTAGTCGAGTCGCCGCCGGCGACGGGCGGCAGCGGGTAGACGACCGGGGCGCCGTCAACGTCCGGTGCGATGACGCGAGCCGTCAGGCCCGCAGCGTCGTCGGTGTTGATGACCACGGGCGTCCAGCAGCCCGGCTTCACCACGCCGCCGACGCCCAGTTTGCACTCGACGATCTCGGGCGAGGAGTCGGCGACGCCGGCCGTCAGCAGCACGAGGGCGACGGCGGCGAGGCGGAACGCGGCGGGCAAAGCGGATGGCATCGGGGGGCGAAGAGTTCGTAAGCCCTCATTCTGACTACGCGGCCAGGGCGAGGCTAGGTCGCGGCGCCGGCGCCAAGCGGTTTGACGCGGCGGTCAGGGCTTCTCGCCAATGCACGCGCAGACCAGGGCGCCGCAGCCGGGGCAGCCTTCGCCGTACTTCTCGCGGAGTGCCGCCTCGAGGTCGACGCCCGCCACGTTGGCGATGGTGGTGAGCCAGGCGAGCACGTCGGCGAACTCGCCCCGCTGCTCGGCGGCGTCGCCTTCGCGAAGGGCGCTGGCCAGCTCGCCAACCTCTTCGACGAGCCACATGAACGTGGCGTCGACGCCCCGCTCGGCGTCCTTGTCGTAGTACATGTCGCGGATGAGCTGCTGGAACTCCGCAACCCCGAGCGGCTTGGCCATGGCGGTTGAACGAGACCTAGTAGACGTCGCGGACGTACCGCTTTTCTTTCTTCAGGTTGGCGATGTACTGCTTCGCCTCGTCCTCAGACTTGACGCCGTGCTCGGCGATGAGCGTGTGCAGGGCCTTGTCCACGTCGCCGGCCATCCGCTTGGCGTCGCCGCACACGAAGAAGTACGCGCCGTCTTCCAGCCACTTGTAGAGCTCGGCGCCCTCTTCGAGCATGCGGTGCTGGACGTAGATCTTCTCGTCCTGGTCGCGGCTGAAGGCGAGGCTCAGCCGGCTCAGCACGCCCGACTTCTTCATCTGCGCGAACTCGTCGCCGTAAAGGTAGTCGGTCTTCTCGTGCTGGTCGCCGAAGAAGAGCCAGTTCTTGCCGGGCGACTCGGTCGCGGCACGCTCTTCCAGGAACGCGCGGAACGGCGCCACGCCCGTGCCGGGGCCGACCATGATCATTGGCGCCGAGGCGTCTTCGGGCACCGTGAAGTCGGGCGCCGCGTGGACGTAGGACAACGCAGTGTCACCGGGCTTGAGCCGGTCGGCGAACATCGACGAAGCCACGCCCAGCCGCACGCGGTCCTTCACCGTGTACATCACCTTGGCGATGGTCAGATGCACCTGGCCGGGGTGGGCCTTGGGCGAACTGGCGATGGAGTAGAGCCGTGGCTGCAGCTTGCGGAGCGCTTGCGAGAACTTCTTCACGTCCACAATGGCCGAGGGCGCCATCTTCAGCACATCGAGGACGTCGGCGTTCTCCAGCGCGTCGTCGTCTTCTAGCAACGCCTCAACGGTGGCCTTCTCGTCGGCGTCTTTTGCGCTGGCGGCGACGAGTTCGATGAGATCGTCGCTCACGTCCTTGAGGTTCGCCGTGAAGCGGAGCGCGTCCGAGAGCGGCGCCTCGATGCCGTGCGGCGCCACCACGTGCTCGGTCCCGTGGGCACGCAGGGCGTACTGGATCTGGGTCACCAGGCCCGGGTCGTTGTGCGGGTAGACGCCCAGCGAGTCACCCACCTTGTACTTAAGTCGATCGTCCGGCAGGTCGACCTCAACGTGAACGGTGTGCTTGGCGGAGCCTTCGCCGTTGAGGTTGCGGATGGCGGAGACGCGTGTGCGGACCGGTGTGTTGCGGCCCGTGTGGGCAGACGGCTTGGCCGCTGCGGGCTTGGCGGCCGCTGGTTTGCTGGCCGCCGGGGCGGGCGCGGCGGACGCTTCGGCTGCTGGGGCGTCGAGCCCGTCCTTGACCACCTTCTTGAGCATCCGCTCGGTTTCGCGGCCGCCTGGCGAGCAGAGCGTCAGGTCAGGCTCTTCGCGGCGGGCGATCGCCAATGCGTAGGTATCGCACATGTAGCCGCAGGCGCCGCAGTCTAGCTGGGCCATCGCCGCCATGAGCTTGTGGGCGGACGCCTTGTCCTTGGCCATCTCCATCCGCTCGTCGATGTTGAGCGAAGAGTCGTGCCAGGGGCCTTCCAGGTCTTCGGCGGTCAGTTCCTCGGCGCCGCCTCCAGCGGGGGGCTCGGCCACTGCCGTTGCCGTGGCGGTTGCCGTCGCGGCGCCCGTGGACGAAGAGCCGGCCGACGCCGTCCGCGAAGCCGTGCCGGCGAAGCTGGGCGCGGTGGAGCCGTTGGTCTGCGAGGCGAGCAGGGCCTTGGCCGCGTCCGGGGCCATAGAACCAGCGTTCTCAACCGCCATCCAGCCGGCGAAGAAGCCGTTGAGCCAGGTTCGCTGCTCCTCCGTGAACGGGGCGTTCTCGGGGATGATGGGTGCCGCCATAGACTTGTTGTTCCGGGTCGCCAGGCGCTGGGCTCGGGCCGCGGCGCGGCGATGGCAAAGAATTGGGCGAGTTGGGGCGAGGGTGCGGGCATGCACAAAGGCACGCCACAGGGAATCATAACGCCGAGCACGGCGATCGCCATCCTCCCCGCCGGGATTCCCGAGAAGCGACCTGGCAGCGCCGGTGATGCCGGCTAAGCGGGTGGCGCCGGCGTCTGACCGGCCGCGTCAAAGCGGACAAGTTCCGCCTTTAGCAATTCTGCTAACTGCTCCACCGCCGGCGGGTGGAGCATCTGCGTGTGGCACGTGTCGACGGGCAGCACACGCACGCCGCCGGCCAGCGGGCCCCAGCCCAGCCACGGGTCCTTCTCAAGTGGCGTGTCGCCCTGCTGCTGCGTTGCGCGGAACAGCGAAACCTCGCCGCGAAACGGCGCCGGCTTCGCCCGGTGCACTGCCTGGACGTTGTGCTGGAAGACCGCGAACACGTGCTGGCTGGCGGCCAGCTCCGCCTGGTCAATCAGCCCCGCCACCGCCGCCCGCTCGGCGAAGTATTCCACCTGCTCGGCGGGCGAAAGCTGGCGGAGTTCTTCGAGCGGCTTCTGGTCGAGTTGCGGGAAGAGCATCTGCAGCAGCGGGCCCAGGTCTTCCTCGGTGAGCGACTCCTCGGGCGGTGTCGCGGCCGAGTCGAACAGCGCGACCATGCCAACCCGCCGGCCACGCTCGGTAAGCCGAACGGCGACCGCTTGGGCGAGGTTGCCGCCCAGCGACCAGCCGGCCAAGTGTACCACGCCATCGGGCCGGTGCGACTCGATGGCGGTGGCGTAGCAGTCAATCATCTCCTCGATCGATTCGTGCGGCGCCCTTCGGCCATCGACGCCAACGGCCTGGATGCCGATCACGGGCCGATCGCCGCCGAGTTGCTCGGCGAGTTCGCGATAGCAGAAGACCGTGCCGCCCGCCGGGTGGATGCAGAACAGCGGGTCGCCATGGCCCGCGGCTGCGAGCGGGACCAGCGTCGACGCCTCGGCCGGTGCGTTGAGCGCCGCGGCGACGCGGCGGACGGTTGGCCGATCGAAGAACGCGGCGAGCGGCGGCGCCTTGCCGGTGAGCCGCTCCACCTCGGCCGCGGCGCGGACGGCCAGCATTGAGTGGCCGCCCAGCACGAAGAAGTCGTCCTCGGCGCCCACGGGCGTGACGCCGAGCAGTTCGCCCCACACGCGGGCGACGATTTGTTCGTCCTCGCCCTCGGGCTCAACGTAACCGGTCGCCCACGCCGGCCGGCCGGCCGGCGGGCTGGGCAGCGCGGCGCGGTCCACCTTGCCGTTTTGCGTTTGCGGCAGTTCGTCCACCAGCACCATGGCCGACGGCCAGAGGTACTGCGGCAGCTTCTCGGCCAGCTTCTCACGGATCACCGGCAGCAACGCCGCGGCTCGTTTTTCATCCAGCGGGTGATTGGAGAGCGACCGCCAATGGGGCCTAGTCGGCGGCGTTGCCGGCAGCGTGAGCCCGTCTTCGGATGGGGCCAAGTAAACGTCGTACCGATCCGCGCGGCCGCTCGCCGCCCAGCCCACTGCAACGGCCACGCCGGCCGCGGCGCCGGCTTCGCGCCACGCGTCGGGGTCCGGCGTTTCCTTCGCAGGGGAGTCGGCCGCTTCGTCGCCGCGCAGCTCATGCCAAGACGCCACGTCGGCCGCAACGCGCGGGTTGGCGACGTCGCGAACGACCATCCGCCGGCCGTTGGAGGCGACCAAGCCGGCGATCGCCGCCGGGCTCGCCGCGGAACCGGCGGGGACTTCTTCAAGCGGCTCGGATCCGGCATCGCCATCGAACGAGAGCACCGCGTCGTAGCGGTACCGCGTCAGTTCATTCGCGTCGCCACCGCGTTTGAGCTCGACGCGTACGCCCGAGAGCCGCGGCAGGTCGGCCGCCAACGCGTCGAGCAGTTCGGGGGCGAGCAGCAACTCCTCCTCGTGGCGCAGGCGCGACTCGACGCGGCCGAGCAGCTCCCGCGCGGGTGTCTCGGGCCGCGAACGCTGCCGCTCAACCGCGGCGGCCATCGCTTCTTGCAGCCGCAGGTTGCGGAGGTCGCCCAGGAAGATTTTGCCGCCCGGCGCCAGGAGGCTAGCCGCGGTCCGCATCACTTCGCGGAGGTACTCCAGCGACGGGAAGTACTGGACCACCGAGTTGAGCACGATGGTATCGAACAGCCGATCGGCGAGCGGGCCAACCTCGTGGGCGGCTTGCTGCAGCAGCTCGACGCGGTGTGCCCAGCCGCCGGCGCCCTGCTCGGCCTTCTTCTGATCGACGACTCGGCGGAGTTGGTTGAGCGAGCACGCCAAGAAGTCGGCGCCCACGTAGCTCTCGCAACGCGGCGCCACGCCCAGCAGCAGCAGCCCGCCGCCGCAGCCGATCTCCAGCACGTTCTTGGGCTCGAGATCAAGGATGCGATCGATGGTCGAACTCGCCCACCGCTGCATCTGCTCTTTGGGGATCGGCTGACCGGTGAACGTGCTCACCCAGCCGGTGATGTCGAACTCGGGGTCACGGAGCGCGCCGGTCGACTTGTGGGTCTGCTCCATGAGCGACTGCCACGAGTGCAGGTGCTCTTCGCGTCGGGCGAGGGCGTCGTCGGCCGCTTCGGTGCTGGGGACGAGGTACGCCACCAGCCGGCTCTCGTCGCCTTCGGTTCGGTCGGCGACGGTGAAGGCTCGTTCGACCTGCGGCAGCGACTCGAGGGCGGAGGTCACCTCCGCCGGTTCGACGCGGTAGCCGCGGACCTTCACCTGGTCGTCGGCACGACCCACAAACTCCAGCACGCCGTCGGCACGCCAGCGGCCGAGGTCGCCGGTGCGGTACATCCGTGGCCGCGTGCCATTGGTGCTTGTGTTGGCCTCGACGAAGGGATCGGGCAGGAAGTGGGCGGCGGTTTCCTCGTGGCGATTCACGTACCCGCGCGCAACGCCGGCGCCGCCGATGTAGATCTCGCCGGTCACGCCGATCGGGACCGGCTGGCGGTGGCCATCGAGCACGTAGGCTCGCATGTTCGGCATCGGCGGACCGACCGGCGGTGGGCCGTCGGGCGGGCCCGGCAGTCGATAGATGGAAACGCCCACCGTCACTTCGGTAGGCCCGTAGCCGTTGAAGAACCGCCGCCCCGGCTGCCAACGCTTCGCCAGATCGCCTGTCAGCAGGTCGCCGGCGGAGAGCACCGCCTCGAGCCCCGGCAGCTCGTCAGGCTTTAGCGTCGCCAGCACCGCCGGGGTGAACTTGGCGACGTTCACCCGCTCGGTGCGGAGCAGCTCGGTGAACTTTGGCGGGTCGAGCGTGGTGGTCCGATCGGCGATCACCAGCGTGGCGCCGTTGGCGATGCCGAGCAGCGCCTCGGCCAAGCCGCCGTCGAACGCCGGCGAGAGGCCATGCAGCACGCGGTCTTCGCTCGTCACGTCCATGACCGAAGCCTGGGCCTGGACGAAGTTGACGATGTTGGCGTGCTCCACCTCCACGCCCTTCGCCACGCCGCTGGAGCCCGACGTGTAGATGATGTAGCAGCGGTCGCCGGGCGAAAGCGATGGCGGGGCCAGTTCGCCCGGGTGCTCGGCAAGCTCGCTGAACTGGAGTTGCGCAACGCCCTCGCCGGTCGGCGGCTCGATGCCGTGCCCCGTTACGCAAACCTTCGCGCCGCAGTCGTCCATCACAAACGCGCCGCGCTCGCCGGTCGTTTCGGGATCGACCGGCACGTAGACACCGCCCGCCCGCCAGACCCCGAGCATGGCGACCACGGACTCGGCTGACCGCGGCAGGCAAACCACCACAGCATCGCCCACGCCGACCCCCGCCGCCTGCAACCCCGCCGCCACGCGCTGAGTCGTCGCTTCAAAGCCCGCGTAGTTGATCGTCCGGCCGCGGTGGCGAATGGCGGCGGCGGATGGCTTCTGCTTCGCCCACTGCAAGACCTGCTCATGAATCAGGTGCGGCGGCTGCACCGGGCGTGATGTTTCGTTGAACCCGGCGAGCGCCGCCTGCTGACCTTCGTCGAGCAGTTGCAGGCGGGAGCATCGCTTGTGCGGATTGGCGAGGGCCTCACCCAGGAGCGTTTGGTAGGCGCCGGCGAAACGCTCGATCGTCGCTTGGTCGAACAGCGAGGTGCGGTATTCGACCTGGCCGACCCACGTCGGGCCGTCTTGCCAGAAGAAGAAGGTCAGGTCGTACTTGGCGGTGCCGTTGTCGACGGGAACGGGGGTGACGCTCAAGCCGCGGCCGCGGGCGAAGTCACGCGGCGGGTTCTGCACGACCAGCGCCGTTTGAAACAGCGCCTCGTGGCTGCGGTCCCGATCGGGCGCGACCGCCTGCAGCACCTGCTCGAACGGCAGGTCTTGGTTCTCTTGCATGCCAAGCGCTTCGCGCTGCACATGCCGGGCGTGCTCGGCGAAGGTGGGGTCGTCCGCCAGGTCGCTCCGCAGGGCGTGCGTGTTGACGAAGAAGCCGACAAGCCGCTCAAGCTCCTCCCGCCGCCGGCCGGCGGTGACGGTGCCGACGCACACGTTGGCCTGCCCCGTGTGGCGGGCGAGCCACACCTGGTAGGCCGCCATCAGCAGCACGAAGGGCGTGGCGCCGGTCTGGTGGGCGGCTTCGGTGAGCTGCTTGCCGAACGCCGCGGGCAGCGTGAACGTGTGCAGCGCGCCGTCGTAGTCCGGCGTGGGCGTGCGGGGGCGGTCGGTCGGCAGATCGACCGCGGGCGGCGTGTCGGCCAGCCGCTCTTGCCAGAAGCTCGCCTGCTTCTCGGCGAGTTCGCCCGTAAGCCGCTCGCGTTGCCAGATCGCGTAGTCGGAGTACTGAATCTCGAGCGGTGCGAGCAGCTTCCCGCTCGATCCGTTCCCATTGGCGTGGCCGTTAGCGTTGGCGCCATGCGAGTCATGCGGCGCTGCTGAGTCGTACGGGGCCGCCGAGTCGTACAGGGCCGCCAGATCGCTCATCAGCACCCACATCGACCAGCCGTCGGAGACGATATGGTGCATCACCAAGAGCACCAAGTGCTTATCGGCCGACAGCCGGAACACAACGCAACGCAGCAGCGGCGGCCTGCTGAGGTCGAACGGCTTGCGGGCTTCGGTTCGCAGACGCTCGTCGAGCGCGTCGGCGTCCGCCGGTTCGCCGGCGAAGTCGATCACTTCGGGAACAACGGCAACCTCGTCCGCGGCGATGCGGACGGGGTCGCCTTCGTTCTTCTGGTACGAGTAGCGGAGCGTCTCGTGCCGGTCGGTCAGCAGCCGGAGCGCCCGCGTGAGACGATCGAGGTCGAGCGGCCCGTCGATCTGGGCCGCCAGCGGCATGTTGTAGAACGGGTGGCTCGGCTCCACCTGATCGAGCAGCCAGAGCCGCTGCTCGGCGAACGAGAGCTCGGTCTTCTCGCATGCCGGGCGGGCGCGGATGCGCTGGGCCTCGGCCTCGGCGGCGCGGCGGGCGAGCAGCATCGACTCCAGCGCCGCCCGCTTGGCCGGCGAGAGACCGGCCAGTCGGTCGGACCGCGTGCCCGGCCCGGGCGGTGCGGGGGCGTCGTCCGTGAACTCGTGCGGCGTGTGTTCCACTTTCTCCGTCAGCGATCGCAGCGGGCGCCAACTATCTGGCGCCAACTTGGGGTGGTGCGGGCGTCCTACGCGGGCGCCCGGTCGGCCGCGGGTGTGTTCGGCTTGGCGACCGGTTGTTCGTTTGCCGTGTCGGCGGATGCGAGCGCAAGCTGCGCCTCGAAGAACGCGATGAGGCGCCGGCGGTGCGTCTCCTGAAACTTGGTCGGGTCTTCCTGGCCGAGGAAATCGATCGAGCGGATCAGCGGCCGATCGCCCGGGTGCTTACCGGGCCGCCAATCGTTCTCCAGCGACTCGCTCATGTGGTGCTCGCCCACCTGCTCGCCGCGGGCGAAGTGGCGGATCCGCGGGTGCAGGTAGAAGTCGTTGTACGCCTTGGCGGGGTCGATCTCGCGGTTGACGGCCAGCGGGTCGTCGATCGTGTCGCCGTACTCCATGGTGATCACAAAGCAATGCGGCTCCTGGCCGAAGCGGCTCTCGCGGGCGTAGTCCACGGCCATGGTGCGGTGGTAGTAGCCGGCCGCGTCGCTGGGCGAATCGAAGTCGTTAAGCGTCAGCACGTCGCACAAGAAGCCGGGCTGGTGCATCAGCGCCGCGTCGGTGCTGACGCGCTCGATCACTTCATCGGCGAGCGCCTCGGCCGTGGGCGCCAGCCGCTTCGCCGGCCAGGGGCGGTCTTGGTAACGCTCGCCGAGGATCGACCACAACGCCTTGGTGTTGAAGCGGAAGCCGTGCAGCACGCTCGACATCGTCTTGTGGTGGTCACGCACCTGCGTGATGGTGCCGGCGTAGTAAACGTGGGGCAGGTTGGTGCTCTCCCACGCGCTGGTCATCTGCGGCAGGCGCCCGCAGGGCGTCGCGTCCGGCGTGCAGCCGCCGCCGAAGAAGCTGGGCTCCCACCGGAAGCCAGTGCAGGCGAGCACCCGGTCGTAAGCGAGCTGCGCCCGCTGCCCTTGAGCGTGCGTGAAGCGAACATCCACGCGGTACTCGCCGTCCACGTGCTCGATGCGCTCGATGTCCGCGTCGAGCACCGAGTTTTGGCCCTTGAGAATGTAGGTATCGAGGAAGTCGTTGTTGACCGCCCGCAGGTGGCCGAAGAAGTGCGTCTTCCACGCCATCTTCACAGGGTTGGGGCTGCAGATGTGCGTGACGCGTGTGACATGCGTTAGATGGTTGGCGGTCTCGAACGCCGAGTTCCCTTTGCCAATGACCATCACCCGCTGGCCGGCGAAGTCTTCCGGTTCGATCGAGCAGTCCCAGTAGTTCTCCGTCTGCTCGATGCCGGGGATGTCGGGCACGTACGGCGCCGCCAAGCCGGTGGCAATCACCAACGCGCGGCAGGCGTACTGCCGGCCTTGGTTATCGGTCACCGTGTAGTTGGCGCGGCCGGGGCCGCCGGGCTCAACGCGGACCACTTCGGTACCCAGCTGAACGCCCAGCTCCCAGCGATCGGCGAAGTCGCGGAAGTACTGCGCCAGGAGCCGGGCGCTGGCGAAGTACTCGCCGGTGTACTTGGTGAACGCCAGCTCCGGGTCGTCCGAGAGGAGCGAGTTCCAGTCGTAGCGGAGTTGTGCCTCGCGGTCGGTGTAGCCGGTGTGGACCTTGTTAATGGAGAGCAGCTTGTCGTGCCGGGGGAACTTGTCGAAGTACGAGCCGACGCGGTCCTTGCGATCCAGCACCAGATAACCCTCGCCCGGCGTCAGACCGCCTTCCTGCTGCAGGAAGTAGGCGAGCTGCAGCCCGGCCGGGCCGGCGCCGAGGATCAGGTAGTCGAGTTCGCGGGGCTGGCTCATAGTTAGTGGCGGGGGCACGGAGGTGCGTGGGAGGGAGCACAGCACAAGCTGTGCCAGTGGGCGCCAGCGGCGCCGGCGGGGTGGCAATTGGCGGCCAATCGGCCTGCCGAGCGCGCAGCAGGAGCGCACTCGGCGACTACCTAATTATCGCAATCGGCAGGGATTCCCGAAGCCCCCACTTCGACTTCCGCCGAAATCCGCCGCCGGGCACCAGTTTCGCGTCGCTGCGCCATCAAAAGGCACACAGTCGCGCTCGTTATCGCGACCGTCAAGCCTAATGCGGCTACCTGCATCGTCAGCGACACCAGCAGCAGGGTGGTTATCACTTCGATCGCGATCAGGCCAAGCAGGGTGACAGCGATTGTCCGGCGGTCGAGTCTTGAGCAGACCCACGCCCCCAGCGGCGCCCCGACCACCACCACCGGCGCCGCCGCGAGCCACATCTGCGAGACCGCCGTCGGCGGCGGGCCAGCCAGCAGCGCGTAGGCGCTGACGCCGACCAGCGAGTTTATCGCCATCAGCACGACCGACGTCGGCGTCGCCACCTCCTCGCCAACGCCGCCGCGGAGCCGCATCACGGCAAACGTCACCAAGTCGATCCCTGATCCGACCAGCGACGACACGACCCCGCCAGCCAACCCGGCCGCCAACAGCGCGAGGCGATCGTTCGGCGGGGACTCGCGACGCGAGTTCGCTTGCGTGCCACGCCGCAATGCCAGCAGCAGCACGACGGCGAAGCCGGCTTGCAACGCGGTAAAGAGCACACGGGTCTCGGCCGCCGGCGCGAGGGGCGCCAGCCAGGCCAGCCCGGCCGCCATGCCCGCGGCGCCGCCGGCGGTCGCCCAACGGAGCGCGCGGGCGTCGATGGGTACGCGCAGCGCGAAGATGGTGATCGACGCCGCCGTCATCCCCAGCGACTGGATCAACAGCGCAAACAGCTTGGCGTCCGCCGGCGGCACGGCGAGCACCTTCGTAAAAACCGGGAAGGCGACCGCGCCGCCGCCCATCGAGCTGACGCCCGCCACGAACGACCCGCCCGCCATGGTGAGCGCGATGGGCCACTGCGAAGCCATGAGCGTCGCGGCGCCGCTCGGCCCAAGCCACGCGAACCAGGCCGCGATCACAACCAGGGCAAGCGCGCCGCTCACGGCCGCCGCCCTACCCGGAAAGGCCCTGCCCTGCCCCGGCCATCGGCCTTCCTTACTCATCGGCCAACGACTCAAGGTAGGCGGCGGCCTCTTCGTCGCTCATCGACTCAAGCTTCTCGAGCAACTCATCGGAGTCGCCTTGGGTTGATTGCAACTCGGTCCGCACGACGAGCTCCGCCCAAGCGGCGATTGTCGGCCGCTCGTACACGTCGCGGAGCGGCGGCTCAACGCCGAGCCTATCACGCATCCGCACCACAATCTGCGTCGCCAGCAGCGACTGACCGCCCCGCTCAAAGAAGTTGTCGTGCACGCCAATCCGCTGGACCTGCAAGAGTTGCTGCGCCCATTCCGCCAAGGTCTCTTCCAGCGGCGTCCGCGGCGCCACGTAGTCGGCGGCGCCGGCTGCGGCTTGGCCAACGGATGGCAGGCTCTTGCGGTCGAGCTTGCCGTTGGGTGTGCGCGGCAAGCTGTCGAGGCGCGCCCAGTGGCTCGGCGCCATGTAGCTCGGCAGACGGGCGAGGACGTGCTCGCGCAGCTCGCCCGGTGTGGGCGCCGAGTCTTCTTCCGTGACGAAGTACGCGGCGAGCGACGCCCGCTCCGCCTCGCCGGTGGCGACCACCGCCGCCTCGCGCACGGCGGGGTGGGCGAGCAAAGCGATCTCGATCTCGCGGAGCTCGATCCGGTGGCCGCGGACCTTGACTTGGCCGTCGGTCCGCCCGCCGAACTGCAGCACCCAGCGGTCGTCCTCGGGCATCCAACGGGCGGCGTCACCGGTGAGGTACATCTTTGCGTTCGGGTCGGCGTCGAACGGGTCATCGACGAACCGCTCGGCGGTCTGTTCCGGCCGCCGCCAGTAGCCGTCGGCCACGCCGGCGCCGGCGATGGCGAGCTCGCCCCACACGCCAACGGGCGTCGGGCGTTGGTGCTCATCGAGCACGTAGCAGCGGGTGCGGGCGATTGGCGAACCGATCGGCACCGACGCTATCGGCTCGCCGGCGGCGATCTCGTGCTCGGTCGACCAGATGGTGGTTTCGGTCGGCCCGTAGACGTTGATCAGCCGACCGGCCGACTCGACAAGCGTGTTGGCGAGGTCCGGCGTGAGCTCTTCGCCGCCGCACAGCACCGTTTGCCCGGCCGCCGGGCGCCAGCCGACGGCCAGCAGCGAACGGAACGTCGACGGCGCCCCCTGCAGGTGGCTCACCGGCCGGGCGCCGAGCAGCTTCGCCAGCCGCGACGCGTCGCCGGCGGTTTGGCTATCGGCCAACACCAGTTTGGCGCCGGTGGCGAGCGGCAGCAGCAGTTCGAGCACGGAGATATCGAACGCGAACGTCGTCGAGGCGAGCATCGCGTGCTCGGGCGCCATCGGCAGCCGGCGGGCGAACGAGTCGATCAGGTTCGCCACCGCCGCGTGCGGCACCATCACGCCCTTCGGCTTGCCGGTCGATCCGGACGTATACATCACGTAAGCAATCCGCCCGGCGTCGCCATGCGCCTCGGCCGCCATCGTCGACTCGCTGGCAAGCAGCTCCTCAACGGTCACGAGCCGATCGGCGGCGTCGCCCGGCGCCTTGTCGACCAGCTCGCTGTGCGACACAACGCACGCCAGGTCGGCGTCGTCGCCCATCACCGCGAGCCGCGATGCGGGGTAATCCGGGTCGAGCGGCACGTACGCGGCGCCCACCCGCCACACGGCCAGGATCGCCGCGGGGAGTTCGACGGTCCGGCTCATCAGCAAGCCGACACGGTCACCGGCTAGGACACCGCGTTCCGCCAAGCCGCCTGCAAGGCGATCGATCAATTCATCGAGTTCGCGGTACGCCAATCGCCGATCGCCGCACTCAACGGCGATGCTGTCCGGCCGGCTTTCGACATGCTCACCGAAGCGATCGAGCACCGCCATAGGCGCCGGCAAATCACTCGTTGGCATCTCGCCGCGCCGCAGGCGTTGCTGCTGCGTCGCCGGCGGGACCGGTAACTGGGCCGTGCCGACCGAGGGCGAATCGATCGCCGCCCGCAGCACGTCAACAACGCTGGCGAGCATGCCATCGATCACCGCCGGGGCGAGCAGCTCGCTCCGCGAAGCAAGCTTAAGGCGCGGGTCGGGGCGGGCGGTCTCGGCGACCAGCGACACGTCGAACAGGCCAAGGCCGCGGTAGTCGGTCGCGGCGTCTTCGATCGTTGCGCCGGCGAGCTTCCTGCCGGCGGCGGTGCGGTCGTCGTGGACAAAGAACGCCTGCACCACCGGCATCCGCCTCGGCACACGCGGGTGGCCGGCCGCTTCGACGATCGCCTCCCACGGCGTCGACGCGTGGCTCAGGTCGGCCAGCAGTTGCCGGCTCAAGCGGGTAACGAGTTGGGCGAAGGACTCTCCATCACCCGGCGGCGCGGCATCAAGGAAAACCGGCAGCGTGTTGATGTGGCAGCCCACCCCCGCGGCGCCAAGGTGGGACGACGCCACGTCCCCCGCCACGGCGATGCCAACGCCCACGGTTGGCTGCCCGGAGTACCGGCTGATCACCTGCTGCCACGCCGCCAGCCAGACGGCGAAGGGCGTCACCGCAAGGTCGGCGGCGAGCCGGTCGCAGCCGGCAACCAGCTTCTGATCGAGCGGCAGACTCCAAGTCGCCACGTCGGCGTCAGCAGCGCCGGGCTCCAAAGGCAAGTCGAGCAACCGCGGCTTGCCTTGCAGCCGCTCTCGCCAGTAATCGACGCCGTCGGCCTCGTCGTGGCTGGTCGATTGATTGGTCGCTGCTTTCGGTAGCGGCTGCTCGTCGCACAACGCCGCTAGCTCGTCCATCAGCACGCCGGCCGAGGCGCCGTCGCACACCAGGTGGTGCAGTACTAGGACGAGCACCGCGTGGTCTTCGCTCTGCCAAAGCCGGGCACGCATGAGCGGCGGCTTGGCCAGGTCGAACCGCCGCCACACCCAATCGGCGGCAAGCACCGCATCGAGGCACTCCGAGGGCTCCCGTTGCGTGGTCACGGGCAACGCCTTGATCTCGACCGGCGGGAGCTCATCCGCGTCGGCAATCAACTGCCGGGCGTCGGCGGCGTCGCCTTCGAATCCGGCACGCAGGATCGGGTGACGGCGGATGACTTCGTTGAGTGCGGCTTCGAGCTTCGCCCGATCGACGCTGCCGGCGAGCTTAAGCGCCACCGGCACGTTGGCGCCGCCGGGCGGACCGAGCTGCTCGACGAGCCAGAACCTTCGCTGCGATTGCGAAAGCGGCTGCGGCCCGGTGGCTGGTGGCGCCGCGGGCGCGTGGTCCTGTGCCGTCGGCGCCGATACGGCTAGGCGATCGACTTCCGCCGCCAGCTCGGCAAGCTCCGGCCGGTCGATCAGCGACTCGATCGGCAGCGTCACGCCCCGCTCCTTGCGGACGCGCGTGAGCATCTCCGTCACCTGCAGCGAACGCCCGCCGAGGCGGAAGAAGTTGTCGCCGCGGAAGACCTCTTCGACCGACAGCACTGATTGCCAACACCCGGCGAGCCACCGCTCGGTCTCGGTCTGCGGCGGCTCCGGTTTGTCAGGCTCGGCCGCGGCGGCGCCGGCGGGCCACTCGGCTTTCACCGTGAGCTCCCCGGCAAGGTACTGCCGCCAGCACTCGGCGCGGCGGGTCTTGCCACTGGAGGTCTTGGGCAGTTCGCCCACCGGCAGCAGCACCACGCGCAGCGGCTCCAGCCCGGTCTCTTCGGTCAGCACGCGGCGGACGGTTAGCAGCAGCGCGTCCAGGTCCTGCTTCTTTGGCCGCTGCACTTCTTGGAAGTACACCACCTGCTCGCCGTCGCCCGGGCGGTTGGGGTCTTCGGCAGCGAAGGCGGCGCCGCCGTCGAGTTTGAGCGCGGGGTCCGCCTGCTGGACGGCCAGCTCCAGGTCGTGCGGGTAGAAGTTGCGGCCCGCGAGGATGATGAGTTCCTTCGACCGGCCGACGAGGAACAATTCGCCGTCCCGCACGAAGCCAAGATCGCCCGTGCGGAAGAACCCGTCTTCGCCGCACGCGGTGGTTTGGTTGAACCGCTCGGCGGTCGACTCAGGCTGTTGCCAATAGCCGGCGGCGACGCTTGGGCCGCGGACCCAGACTTCGCCAACGCCATCGGTTCGCTGCCGCGATTCCGGATCGACCACCATCAGCTCCACGCCCGGCCCCTGCGGCCCGCAGCCGACGACCGCTTTGCCGCCCGGCTTGGAGACGACGCGCCGGTGGGCGAGTTCCGCGGGGTCGATCTCAACCACGGTTGGCGGCGAGTCCTGGCGGGCGATGCTCACCATCAGCGTCGTCTCCGCCATGCCGTAGGCGGGCATGAGCGCCTCGCGGCGGAAGCCGTGCGGGGCGAACCGCTCGGCGAACCGCTCCAGCGTGTCGGCACGCACCGGCTCGGCGCCCGAGACGGCGATGCTCCAGTGGCTCAGGTCGAGGCCCTGGCAGTCGCTATCGGTGATCTTCTTCAGGCAGAGCTCAAACGCGAAGTTGGGCGCCGCGCTCGACGTGGCTTGGTAGTTGGAGAGCGCCCGCAACCAGCGGGCGGGCCGCTGCATGAAGCTCAGCGGAGACATCAGCACCATCCGCCGGCCTGCGAAGAGCGGCAGCAGCACACCGCCAATCAGCCCCAGGTCGTGGTACGGCGGCAGCCACTGCACGCCCACGGCGCCATCGACATCCAGCAGCGTCTCCATGCCGCGGAGGTTCTCAGCCACCTGACCATGCGTGAGCGGCACGCCGCGCGGCTCGCCCGTGGTGCCCGAGGTGTACTGCAGCAGCGCGAGCTCGTCCGGCGAGGGCCCGGGCAGTTCGCTGCCGTGTGGCGTCGTTAGCAACCGCTCGATCTCCAGCGCACCGCCGGGGCACGTTTGGCGGAGCGCGCCGCCGGGTCCGCCGAGGATCTCGCCGCTGCTGATGAGCAGTTCGCACTTAGCGCTGCCAAAGATCGCCCGCAGCCGCGGAAGGGTCCGGGCGATGCGGAACGGGTCGGGCGGGTAGACCGGCGCCGGGGTGATGCCGGCGTAGAAGCAGCCCAAGAGCGCGGCGATGTAGTCGAGCCCCGGCTCCAGCACCACCAGCGCGCGGGCGCCGCGATCGGCCGACTGCAACAAGCCGGCGGCGATGGCCGACGCGCGGCGGTCGAGCTCGGCGTAGGTGAGGTCCTGCGCGTCGTCTTCGCCGTCGAGTAGGAAGGTGAAGGCGATCCGCTCGGGCGTGGTCTCGGCGCGCCAGCGGGTGACGTCGACCAGCGTGCCCATCCGCCGGTGCGGCGGTGGTGCGGCGACCGCGACGGGGTCGCCGGGGATCGGTCCGGCGCCAGTGGGGGTGGGCGTGGCTGCCATCGTGATGGGAGTTTGCCGCGGGCTACGAAAGGGGCGTTTCGCCGGCGGCGGCCCGCTGCCGGTCGATCAGGGCCTGCATGCAGCGGAGCGTCTCGGGGCTGACGTGGTGCTCGATGCCCTCGGCGTCGACCTCGGCCACTTCGCGGCTCACGCCGATCGCCTCGAGGAACTCCAGCACCACGGTGTGCCGGTTGCGGGATTGGTTGGCGAGCCGCCGGCCGGCGGCCGTCAGCGTGACCGGGGCGTAGGGCTCGGTTTCCACATAGCCCTCGGCGGAGAGCCGGCCCAGGGTCTTGGCGACCGTGACGTGGCTCACGGCGAAGAGCCGGGCGAGGTCCGCGGCGCGGCACTGGCCTTTCTCGCCCTCAATCTCGGCGATCGCCTCAACGTAGTCCTCCGCCGTTTCCGCGCGGTGATCGGTGCGGGTGCGACGAAACGGGTGTTTGGGCGGTTTGTCGGACAGGGCGTGTCTCAGGCAAGTGGGGTCGATCCGGGCACACTCAGCCAATGGTGTGGCTGACCACGCAGTCTACCGCTCATGCGGCGAAAAGTCTGTTGGCACGCAATTCCAAGACGCGGCGGCTGCGGGTTTCCCAAGAAAATGGTTGACGGATGGTTTAGCCAAGGCTAAACTTCGGCCGAAATTAAGCCTAGGCTACAAATCAGACTCCAGCGCACGAGAAAAATCGCATGAACTCCACACGTCGCGGCTTCACACTGGTTGAGCTGCTGGTGGTGATTGCAATCATCGGCATCTTGATCGCCCTGCTGCTGCCGGCCGTCCAGGCGGCTCGCGAGGCGGCTCGCCGCACTCAGTGCACGAACAACCTGAAGCAGATCGGCCTTGCGACTCTGAACTACGAGACAGCCCTGCGTCGGCTGCCGCCGGGCTACGTGGCGAGTATCAATGACCCCAGCCGCGACGGCGAAACTTGGGACGCCATGCCGGGCTGGGGCTGGGCGGCCCATCTGCTGCCGTACTTTGAGCAGTCCGCGCTCGCCGGCGCCGTTGACCTCGAGGAGTCACTCCTCAACGCCCCGCGTGCCTTCCTGGCGAACACGATTCCCGGCTTGCTGTGCCCGTCTTCGAGCGGGCCGGTCGACCCGTTCGTGCCGGCCGATGCTTCAGGCCCGGACTCGCCGCTGATTGCCGACTTGCTGCTGGGGCGATCGCACTACGTGGCGTCGCACGGGCAGGAGTCTTGCTGGGGCGAATGCGGCGCCCAGGGGTCGGGGCCGGTCTTCACGGACATCTACGCCGGGCTTACCGAGGAGGTGGTTCACAACGGCGACGTTTCCTTGGTCTCCGATGGCCCGTTCTATCGCAACTCCCAAACGCGGCTCCGTGAGGTCACCGACGGGACCAGCAACACCATCTTCTTCGGCGAGCACGGCTCGGCCTTGAGCGACAAGACCTGGGTCGGCGTGGTTCCTAGCGCCACGGTTCACCCGCGGTTCGATTCGGGGCAGAACGGCGCCGACGCGGCCGCCACGCTCGTGCTGGCTCACGCCGGCCCGTCCGGCGGTGAGATTGACGACGACGGTCAGCCCATCATCCACCCGGTGAACTTCCCCACGTTCCACGTCGGCCAGATGTACGCCGAGCACCCCGGCGGCGGCAACGTGGCACTGGGCGACGGGTCGGTGCGGTTCGTCAGCGAGGACGTGAATCTCTTTCTGTTCGCCGAGTACTCCAGCATCGGCGAGGGCGAGGTCAGCCGTGAATCGCTCTAGCCACCGAGTCATGCTGGCTGCGGCGTTGCTGCTGGCAGTGCTCGGGTCGGCGGTCGGCTGCGGCTACGGGCCGATGAGCCCCAAGGGCAACGACCTGGCGCTCACGCTGTACGGGCTGGCCAACCGGCAGGCAGCGGACCGCGTGGAGCCCGTGGAGGAGAAGATCGCCGCCGCCGAAGAAGCGGGCGAACTGCCGGCTCACGAAGCCGACTGGCTGCGAGCCATCTGCCAGCAGTGCCGCGATGGCAACTGGGAAGCGGCCCAGAAGCAGGCCCGGCAGATGATGGAAGACCAGGCGCCGGGGCGACCCTGACGGGGGCTCGCGGTCGGTTTTTCCGCCGATTCTGGGAACCGTTGCACAAGGTGCGGCGTCTGACGCATCGAACCACGGGGCGAGGTTTTTTCTGGTTCAGGAAAAGACTTGCCGGCCAACGGCGAACAGGAGTACGTTGTCCGCTGTAACAGCCGGTGTCGTCCGCTCCGTCGATTGAACCCAGCCAGGCCAACGCCCCATCGGCTAACGCGTCCCCTCGCCCGTATCCCGCGCCAGCCGGACTGGCTGCCGCAACACTCGCCTGGAGCCTTGCCGTGCGTCTGTCCAAACTAATCGCGGTTTTTGCGGTGGCGTCGCTGCTCGTCGTGCCGACCGTTGGGTTCGCTGACGATGAGCGGGAAGGCCCGATCACGATTGAGGTCGATACGCTAACCATCACCCTCGAATCGAAAGAGGAAGTCGGCGAAGCGGCGGCGGAAGAAGCGACGTGCGAAGGCCAGGCCTGTGAAGAAGGCAAGTGCGAAGACGGGCCGTGCGAAGAAGGCGCCTGCGAAGACAAGCCTTGCGAGGAAGCTGAGCTGGCAAGTGACGACGCGGAAGGCGACGGCGGTGTCGATCCCAAGCTCGCTTACGCAACCCACCGGCAGACGGCCGTCATCAAGGTCAACACCGAGGACCTCTCCCGCAGCAGCCTGAAGAGCTTCTGCCTGGCGCACGACGGCGCCGTGTTGGCCGCCTGCGAAGCCGACGGCGGCGAGGTCCGCCGGTTCACGGCCGATGGCGAGTACGTGGACACGTGGGAACTGCCCATCAAACCCGAAGCGATCAATGTGGGGGGCGACGGCAACGTTTACGTGGCCGGCGAGGGCAAGCTCATCCAGATGAGCCCCGAGGGCGAGGTGCTGCTCGAAGCCGCCGGCCCGCATGTGAATGCTTCGGACGATCAACGGGCGAAGATCCGCGAGTCCGTCATTACCAGCTTCGAGCAGTCGATCAAACGCTACAAGGACATGGCCGACCGCTACAAGGAGCGGCACCAGGAGCTGGCCGACGCGGTGAAGGTGCTCGAGAAGAACCGCATCCGCCTCGACGAAGCGCAGCAACGGACCGTCGCTCGCAGCAAGCAGATGGCTGACCAGTGGGTGACCATCCTCGCGCAGATGGGCGCGGCGGACGGCGGCGACACGCTCTCCGAGGAGGAGATTGAGAAGCGGGTCGACGCGTCGCTCAAGAGCTCGATGGCGGTCGCGTCGATCAGCCAAGCCGACGGCGAGGTGTTCATCGCCACGCGTGAAGCCACCGGCTACGGCTTCTGCGTCTGGCGGATGAACAATGAGTTCGCTGAGGGCGAAGTGATCACCAAGGGCCTCCGCGGCTGCTGCGGCCAGATGGACGTGCAGTGCTGCGAGAACGGCGTCTACGTCGCCGAAAACTCCCGTCACCGCGTCTACCACGTGAGCCGCGAAGGCGAAGAACTGGGCGCGTGGGGCCACGGCGCCCGGAAGGGCCTTGAGGGATTCGGCAGTTGCTGCAACCCGATGAACGTGGCGTTCGGCCCCCCCGCCGCAGGCGCCGCCGACGAAGCGAAGTCGGTGTACACCGCCGAGAGCGGCACCGGCCGCATCAAGCGGTACACGCCCGAAGGCGAACTGATTGAACTGGTTGGCAAAGTGGACATCGTCCCCGGCTGCAAGAAGGTGTCGATCGCTGTTGATCAGTCGGGCGACCGCGTCTACATGCTCGACATCACCCGCCATCACATCGTGCTGATGCAGCGACTCGGCCCCGATGAGCAGGCCGACTACACCGAGACCCGCACCGCGAGCCTTGAAACCGGCAGCGACGCGGGTTGATGCCGCTGAGCGATCAACACTCCGTCCAGGGACGCGGACCGCATTGGTCCGCGTCCCTTTGCTTTGGACCCACACGAACCGTAAGGGAGGACTCCGCATGTTGATGATTCGGTTAGCCTCGACCGTGGTCGCGGCAACGCTGGGCATGTTCGCCATAGCGACGCCATCCTTCGCCGACGACTCGGCCGCCTCCGCGGCGCCGTTCTCGCTGGTGGTCATGGACCCGCTGGCGGCGCCGCTTTCGTGCCCCTGCGTTGAGGGCTACGCCCAGCGCAAGTACGAGGTCCTCGCCAAGCACCTGGAGGAGACGCTCGGCCAGCCGGTGCAGGTGACCTTCGCCGAGTCGCTTGAGAAGGCGCTCGCGAAAGACAGCTGTGACCATGCCGACCTGGTCATCGGCAAGGACTCCGTGGTGAGGGCCGAGGCCGGCGTCGTCGGCGGCCGCGTGACGGCCGTCGCGCGGCTGACCGACCAGCAGGGCGCGGCCACGCAGACCGGTCTCTTTGTGGTCCGCTCGGCGGACTCGGCGAAGACGCTGGCCGACCTGAGCGGCTACCGCATTCTTTATGGGCCGCCGGAGTGCGAGGAGAAGTTCGGCGCGCCGCGAGCGCTGCTGACCGAGTCCGGCATCACCGTCACGCCGGCCGAGCAGGCGGAGACCACCTCGGCGTGCAGCGACGGCGCCTGCAAGATCATTGAGTGGGGCGAGTCGCAGCAGGCCGCCGCGGTGATCTCCAGCTACGCGGCGCCGCTGCTGGAGGGCTGCGGCACCATCGACAAGGGTGACCTGCGGGTCGTTGCCGAGTCGGCGCCGGTGCCGTTCATCACGGCCTTCGTCACCGACCGCGTGCCAAAGGACGTTGCCGTGATGCTCCGCTCGGCGCTGCTGGACGCGGCGGCCTACCCGGAACTGCTAATGGCTCTGGAGTCGATGCAGGGGTTCGTCGATCTCGACGACGACTACCTTCGAGACTACGGCCGCCGGACCGAAGCCAAGCCGAACGCCGAGGAGCTGGAAGAGACCAGCGCCGCGCCCCCGGACGCGGCGGCGTGGGGCGACTTCCACGGCCCCAACCGTAACGGCCGCGTGGCGTGGCTGCCGGCGGAGCTGTTCGCCAAGCCCGAGGTGATCTGGCAGACCCCCCTGCTCTTCCCCGGCATGGGGGGCGTGGCGGCCAACGACCGCGTTGTGCTGTTCGGCGACCGCGACCCCACGAACAACCTCGACGCGTGGCGATGCCTCGACGCGGCCGATGGCAGCGAACTGTGGACGGTGGAGACGCCCGCCCTGGGCAAGCTGGACTACGACAACCAGCCAAGGGCGACGCCCGTGATCGACGGCAACCGGGCCTTCCTGCTCGGCGCGTTTGGCGACCTGCTGGCGGTCGACCTGGCGACGGGCGACGTCCTCTGGCAGGTGAACCTCCGCCAGACGTTCGGCGCCGAGGTGGACCTGGTTTGGGGCATCTGCGCTACGCCGCTGCTGGTTGACGGCGCCCTGATCGTCACGCCCGGCGCCCCGGACGCGTCGCTGGCGGCGCTCGACGCGGAGACGGGCCAGCCCCTCTGGCAATCGCCCGGGCCGGCGCACGCCTACGCGTCGCCCGTGCTGGCGACCCTCGGAGGCCGCCGGCAGATTGTCGCCTGCGACCGCGAAGGCCTTGGCGGCTGGGACCCGGCGACGGGCCAGCGGCTGTGGACGTTGACGCCGCCGACCTCGGGCGGCTTCAACGTCCCCACGCCGCTGGTTGTCGGCGACCAGTTGCTCATCGTCGGCGAGATCAACGGCGCCCGCCTGCACCGCTTCGGTGACGACGGCGTCATCGATCCCAACCCCACGGCCATCTACCGCAAGCTTAAGCCAGACATGAGCAGCCCCGTCGCGGTCGGCGGCCGTGTGCTGTGCTGCAGCGACCAGATCTACTGCCTCGACGCGGCGACGCTCGCCGAGGTCTGGATCGGCGGTCGACGCGACTTCCCCAGCGACGCGCCGCTGCTAGCAACCAAGGACCGCGTACTCACCGTGGCGAAAGGGGGCGAGCTGCTACTGCTCGATCCGCTGGCGAAGAAGTTCACCGTGGTGTCGCGACTGATGCCGTTCGCGGATGCTCCCGACGTGCAGCTCTTCGGCTGCCCCGCGCTTGTCGGCGACAAGCTCTACCTGCGCGGCACGGACTCGCTGGTGTGCCTCTCGCTGGCCACGAACGCGAGCGGCTGAACCGGCGCACAAGAAACGCGGCTGCGGTCGTTCGAGACCGCAGCCGCGTTGGTTTTGCTTGGGAGCCGGGGCTCAGCTTGCGGTCTCGTTGGCCGCCGTGCTGGTGGCTTGCGGCACGCTGCCCGGGGCGTGCGGCAGGGCGCCGGCCGCCTGTTGGCCAAGGGCCGACGGGCCGCTGCCGTTCTCCACGAAGCCGAAGAATTTATCCAGGTTCTCCAGCCGGTCCTCGGCGTCGCACAGCAGCGCGAGCGCCTCCTCGGCGTTCTTGTAGAAGTCTTCGGTCGAGTGGTCGCCAATGCCGGCCGGGTGCTCGGAGAGCAGCTCGAGCGTCATCAGGGCCTTCTGCTTGTCCGTCTCCGCGCTCTGGCGAAGAAAGGTGAACATGCGGGGGTTCTTCATCTGGGTTCCTTTAGAAGTGGTTCCGGTAAGTTGAGGCGTGATGGCGGGCCGGGTCGGCCAAGCCGCGAGAGTGCTGGTTTCTCACGGCACTGTTGCGACCTGCAGGCCAAGCGTCAACCGGCCGCCCACGAAGTTGCACCCGTGTTGCGACTGCGTCTCGCTCGCGTCGCCCCTTGCCGCCCTCAAGCCCCGCCAAAGGCGCCCCGCAGCACGGCCAGGCTCTTGGGGATGGCGGTCTGCCAGGCTTCCAAGCCTTCATACTCCAGCGACACGTACCCGCGGTACCCGTGCCGGCGGAGCATGGTGGCGATGCGTTCGTAGTCGAGGTCGAGCGAGTACCAAACGCCGCCGCCGTAATAGGTCTTGGCCTGAACGAACACCGCCCGGGGCGCCATTTGCTCCAGGCGGTCGTACGGGTCTTCGAGGAAGTTCCCGGTGTCCAGCGTGCACTGCAGCCACGGCGAGTCGACGGCGTCAACGATCCGCAGCACCCCCTCGGGCGTCAGGCCCAGGCCCCAGTGGTTCTCCAGGCCCAGCGTCACGCCGCGTTTCGCCGCCTCGGGCACGATCTTCTCGAAGGCGTCGATCACCCAGCCAAAGCCGTCTTCCTCGGTGTAGCCCTCCAGCACCGGCTCGACGCCGCGATTGGCCATCAGCGCGTCGAAGCTCTCACTCGTTCCCCAGCGTCCGGTGTTGACCCGCATGGTCGGGATGCCCAGTTGGTAGGCGAGTTCAAGCTGGTGGATCGTCTTGTCGATCTCGCTCTGCCGCTTGGCGGCGTCCGGGTAGACGAAGCCCTGGTGCGTGCTGAAACCGCACAGGTCCAACCCGTTGACCAGCGCCCGCTGCTTGAGCCGCTGCAGGTAGCCGGGGTCTTCGCTCTCCATCTGGATCAGCAGCAGCTCGACGGCGTCAAAGCCCATCTTCGCGGCTTCGTCCAGGCACTGCTCGATCGGCAGCTTCGAGTCCTTCTGGAATCGCCAGAACGAGTAGGTGGAGACCGCGATCGGATTCCGCCAAACGGGCGGCGTGGCCGGCTGGGGCGACGGCTGAGACGCCGGCCGGGCCAGGGCGGCGGCGGGGGCGGCCAGGGCGGCGCCCGCCAGTCTTGCGAACGTTCGGCGGTTGGGTTTCATGGAGTCGTTACTGGATCGATGGGGGCTTCGCGGCGTGTGAGTGGCGGTCACGCGGTTGACGCCGCCGCCGCCGGGCCTTCAGCTTACAGCACCGCGGGCCGCAGCGGGGCGCCCGATCGGCGACCGAGAACTTCCGCATGCTTAATGAACAGCAACGCCTGAAGCGCTTCGAGCGAGCGGTCGCCGAGTCGTCAGAGGCGGTCGTGTTCATCGCGGCCGACGGGGTGTTCCGCTACGCCAACCGCAAGGCGTGCAAGCTGCTTGGTTACACCGCCGACGAGTTGGTGGGCATGACCGTCAGCGACATCGACCCGAACCACCCCGCCCGCCAGTGGCCCGACCAGTGGGAAGAGACCCGGCGGCTGGGGCAGTGCACGCTCAACTCGACGCACCGCAGAAAAGACGGCGGAGTCTACCCCTGCGAGATCTCCGTTACCTTCCTGCCGGACGATGCGGACCCCGACGCCGGCGGCGAGGACCTGGTCGTTGCTTCGTTCCGCGACCTCACGCAAGAGATCCAGCAGCAGTCGTCGCTGGCCGCCTCTGGCCGGTTGATCGATGAGTCGGTCAACGAGGTCTACATCTTCGACGCTCAGACCCTCCGCTTCCTGTATGTGAACAAGGGGGCGCTCGCCAACCTGGGCTACTCGCTGGACGAGATGCTCCGGCTCACGCCCTTTGACGTGAAGCACGGGTACACCGAAGCGGAGTTCCGCGCGCGGATCGCCCCGGTCATTGACGGGGTTGTCGCCAAGCAGTTCTTCTCCGCCGTCCACACCCGCAAAGACGGCACCCGCTACGACGTCGACGTTCGGCTGCAGGCTGGCGACTATCGGGGGCGGCCGTGCTTGGTCGCTCTGGTGCTGGACGTGACACAGCAGCGCCGCGTCGACCGCGACCTGATTCAGAGCGAGCAGCGTGCGCGGTCGAGCGAGTCGATGTTCCGCGCCGTGATCGAGTCGGCGCCGACGGCGATTCTGATGGTGGACGACGAAGGGACCATCGTTCTCGTCAACGAACGGACGGAGGAGATCTTCGGCTACAAGGCGGAAGAGTTAATCGGCCAGTCGGTGGGGGTTCTGGTGCCCGAGCCCGTACGCGGGGGCCACTCCGACTTGGTGCGTGGGTTCTTCGAGATGCCTGAGGAGCGTCGCATGGGCGAAGGCCGCTCGCTGTTCGGCGTGCGGAAGGACGGTCGGCTGACCCCTGTCGAGGTCGGCCTGCAGCCGGTCGCCACGCCGCTGGGGCGTTTCGTCCTTGCGGCCGTGTCGGACGTCGCCACGCGTTTGGCGAGTGAACAGGCTCTACGCGATAGCGAACGCCGATACCGTGCGCTCTTCGAGTACTCGCCGGTGATGCACGCCAACCTCGACCCGGCGGACCTCACCATCACGGATTGCAACGAGTTACTCGCCCGGCGTTTGGGGTACGGTTGCAAGCGGGAAGTGATTGGAAGTTCCGCGCTCGAACTCTGCGCCGAGGAGTCCCGCGAGGCGATGATGAGACTGATCGGAGATCAGAAATCGGAATCGCCGACACCAACACTCGACGTGACCCTGCTTAACGCCGACGGCACGCGCACGCCGGCCGCGCTGAACCTTGCCGGCGTCTACGACGACGAAGGCGAGCGGGTCTTGTACGCGGCCTCGTGGGTCGACATCACCGAGCTTAAGCGTCACACGGCGGACCTTGAACAAGCCAACCGCGAGATGGAAGAGTTTGCCTATGTGGCGTCGCACGATTTGCGGGCGCCGCTGAGGGCGATTGACCATCTGGCGAGTTGGATCGAGGAAGACTCCGCCGCAGCGATCTCCGGGGACAGCCGCCACCACCTGCAGCAGCTCCGGCAACGCGTGCTCCGCATGGAGACGCTGCTGGACGACCTGCACGAGTACGCCCGCGTGGGACGCGCCAGGACCGAGCCGGAAGAGATCGACCTAGCGGAACTGGTTCACACGGTCGCCGAAACCGTCGACACGTCGCCCTCGTTCGAAGTGCGATGCGACCTTAAGCGAGCCCGGCTCATCGGGCGCCGGACACCGCTGGAAACCGTGGTCCGCAATCTGGTCGCCAACGCGATTAAGCATCACGACGGCGAGCGTGGCGTTGTCACGGTGTCGACGCGGCTCAACCCGGAGATGCCGCGCGAGGTGGAGTTCACCGTCGCCGACGACGGCCCCGGCATCCCCAAGGAGATGCGCGACCGGGTGTTCGGCATGTTCCAAACGCTGCGGCCACGCGACGAGCTTGAGGGGAGCGGCATGGGACTGCCGCTGGTGAAGAAGCACGTTGAAACCGCTGGGGGGCGGGTGTGGGTTGATTCCAACTACCCACGCGGCGCCCGCGTGCGTTTCACCTGGCCGGTCGACGCCTTGGCGGCGAAGCCGTAGCCGACGGCGCTAGATGGCTTCGAGCAAGAACTGCGGATTGAGCGGCTTGCGGAACCATCGGTCCACGCCGCCTTCGCCGATCTTCACGGCGTTCTCTTCGGGTGTCGACCCGCTGATGGCGAAGACCTTGGCGTCCGCGTGGCGGGAGTCCTGCCGCATCCGCTCGATCATCTCGCTGCCGCCGCAGCGGGGCATCTTCATATCCACCAGCGTGATGGCGGGCGTGTCGTGATCGGCCAGGTACTCGATCGCTTCCAGCCCGTCGCTCACGGTGACCACCGTGTGCCCATTGAGCCGCAGGAAGCCGGCGAGCATCTCGCGCTCGTTGTCGTCGTCTTCCACGAGCAGAATCGTGCCGGGAAGCGTGTTGCTCTCGCGCTCCTCGGGTCGCTTGAGCACGTCGTTCTCGTCGATCCGCGTCAGCGCATCTTGGATTTCGTCGAAGGTTTCCTCGGCGTCCTCGTGCAGGCCGGCGGCAACCTGTTGCTTGTAGAGGTGCAGGCCGACGCTCAACGCGTGCAGTTCGTTGCGGATCTCATGCCGCACCGCACGCGGCAGGCGGAGCCACTGCTCGCGTAGTTTGGAAGCCGAGGCGGGATCGTCCCGCAACTCGTCCCGGACGATGACAATGTCCCGCGGCGCATCAATGCCAACCTTGGCGGAGCTGCCCTGAACCCGAATGAAGTGGACCGTGATCCCGATCTGTGGGAACGAAATCTTGTCCGCTGAGCGGCGCGTGATGACGAGCATCGAGCCGACCTCTTTCCGAGCGGGGTTTGGCAAGCGACGCGCAGAAGGCGGAACGTAACCGGCCCTCGCGTCGTTCCCGGGAGTTGGCCGCCGTGCCGAGCTTGCGCTCCCGCGTGAGCCACATCCGTGAGCTCCTAGATCGTCAACCTATCCGCTCCACCTCCAAGGGCAAGCGGTTTCGCCGCCAAAAAACCAACATCACAAAATGCGACAAGAAGCTCTCGCACGCCGCAGGTCACGCAGCTTGTCAAGTCGTGCAAAACGTCAAGCGGCTACGCGGAGGGGGGCATCTCAACCACTCGCCAATAGTGATCAAGCAGACCAATAAGGTTGATGAAGTCTTCGCCCGCTTTCGACTTCACCATGTAGCCCGCCACGTGCTGGTCGTAGGCGGCGACCTTGTCGCGGTCGTCATCCGACGTCGTGAGGACGAAGACAACACAGTTGTGTAGTTCTTTGTCGTTCCGCAGCTCCTCCAAGAACTCAATGCCGTTCATTCGTGGCATGTTCAGGTCGAGCAGGATAAGGAAAGGTCGTGACACCCCCTCACCCGTCTTGTCGCGCAGCCGCTCCAATGCGGCGAGGCCGTCGCTCACCACCTGGATGGGATTGGCGATGCGGGCCTTGCGGAAGGCGCGCTTGATGGCCTCGGCGTCGATCTGATCGTCTTCGACCAGCAGGATCGTGACGGTGTGGTCTTGCGAAACGTCCATAACGCAAATCTCGTCGAGTTCGCTTTCGCGATCCTCACGCCGCGGCGCGAGTCGCTAGCAGCTAGGGGGCATGGTGTTATACTCGGCCCGCTCGCTTCGCGCCCCGGGATTGTCAATGGACGTACCGCCGCCCCCGCTTTCGTCTGACGCCGCTGCCCGAGTTTCCGAGGGATCCGAACCGGACAACGGCCAAGCCGGCGAGCGCCCTATGTACGTGGTGGGCGTTGGAGCGTCGGCCGGTGGCCTGGATGCTATTGAACGCCTTTTTGACAACATGCCGGCCAAGACCGGCATGGCGTTTGTCATCGTTCAGCACCTCTCGCCGGACTTCAAGAGCTTGATGGATGAGCTCCTGTCTCGGCACACCGACATGCCGATCCGCCGAGTCGAAGACGGCATGGAGGTTGAGGCGGACACGGTCTACCTGATCCCGCCCAAGAAAGACATGGTGCTTTCCCAGGGGCGGTTGCTGCTCACCGATCAAGACTTGGGGCAATCGGTCAATCTGCCGATTGATGTCTTCTTGCGGTCGCTCGCCCAAGACGCCAGCACGCGCGCTGTTGCCGTCATCCTTTCGGGCACCGGCAGCGATGGCAGCCGCGGCATTCAGGACGTGCACGACGCCGGCGGTCTGGTCTTGGTGCAGGACCCGGACTCGGCCGACTTTGACGGCATGCCCCGCGCCGCCGCTTCGACCCAAGTTGCCGACGTGGTCTGCCCGCCGGAGATGATGGCGGCGCGGATCGCCGAGTTCCTGATGGCGCCCTCCGACTTTGAGCGCGGCCAAGTAACGCTTCCCGAGGGACTAAACCAAGTCGGCGAGCGGTTCGAGATTTTTCGGCTGTTCCGCCACAAGTTCGGAATCGACTTCTCGCTGTACAAAGCGGCCACCATCGACCGCCGAATTGAGCGGCGGATGCAGATGACCCGGGTGCGGGCACTCGCGGACTACATCACGCTGCTCGAGAGTGACAGCGAGGAGTTGGAAGCCCTCTACCGCGACCTGCTGGTTGAGGTGACTCAGTTCTTTCGCGACCCCGACGCCTTCGATCGGCTGCGGCAAGAGGTGATCCCGCTGATCGTGAGCAGCACCCCGGCCGGCGGCGAGATCCGAGTCTGGGTGCCGGGCTGTGCGACGGGCGAAGAGGCGTACTCCATCGCGATGCTGCTGCACGCGCACATCACCGACGCCAGGCTCGACGTCTCGATCAAGGTCTTCGCCACGGACGTGCACCGGCGGTCGTTGGAGTACGCCAGCGCCGGCGTCTACAGCGCGGCGTCGCTTGAGAACGTGCCCACCGAGTTCCGCACCCGGTACTTCACCGCCAACGGCGACCTGCACCACGTGACGCGGCAGTTGCGGCAGGCGGTGATCTTTGCGCCCAACGACATCACACGCGACCCGCCGTTCACCAAGATCGATCTGGTGAGCTGCCGCAACGTGCTGATTTATCTCGAGCCGAAGGTGCAGAAGCGGGTGCTCTCGCTCTTCCATTTCGGCCTGCGCACCGGCGGCGTGTTGATGCTGGGGCCGAGCGAGACGCTGGGCGATCTTTCGGTGGAGTTCGAGACGATCGATCGGCATTGGCGGATCTACCGCAAGCAGCGTGATGTCCGCCTGCCCATGGCGACGCGCATGCCGATGACGCCGGCCCTTTCGCGCGTGGTCTCCAACCGCGAGCCGTTCGTCGCCAAAGGCCCCACGCACGACTCGGGCGTGCAGCTCTCCGGCGCCTACGAGGAGCTGCTCTCCAAGTACGTCCCGCCGAGCCTGCTGGTCAACGAGTACTACGAACTGGTGCACAGCTTCGGCGAAGCCCGCGAGCTGCTCAAGCAGCCCGAGGGCCGGCCGACGCTCGACGTGCTGAAGCTGGTGCAGGGCGACCTGCGGATGGCGCTCAGCGCGGGCCTGCACAAGGCGACGCAGCAGCGGACGCGGGTGGTCTACGGCGGGGTGCGAGTCACCCAGGCGGATCAAGACCGCCAGTACAAGGTGGTGGTGGAGCCCTACATCAAGGGCAACAACCGCATGTTCCTCATCTGCTTGGAGGAGCTCGAGCTCCCCTCGATGCCGGAGCCGAGCGAGGAGCGGTTCGACGCGAGCACGCAGTCCAGCGAACGGATCACCGTCCTCGAACAAGAACTCACCTACACCCGGGAGTCGCTGCAGTCCACGGTGGAAGAGCTGGAGACCAGCAACGAGGAACTGCAGAGCACCAACGAAGAGCTGATCGCCAGCAACGAGGAGCTGCAGAGCACGAACGAAGAGCTGCACAGCGTCAACGAAGAGCTGTACACGGTCAACGCGGAGCACAAGCAGAAGATCGATGAGCTGACGCAGATCACCAGCGACATGGACAACCTGCTCAAGAGCACCCAGATCGGCACGGTGTTCTTGGACCGGGAGCTGCGGATCCGCATGTTCACGCCCGCCATCTCCGCGGCGTTCAACATGCTGGAGCAGGACATCGGCCGGCCGATCGACCACATCGCCTACAAGCTCGACCACCCCGACCTGCTGGGCGAGGTCCGCAGCGTGCTGGCGGGTGGCGGTTCGTCGGAGCGTGAGGTCGCCAACGGCGAGGGCGAGACCTTCTTACAGCGCGTGCGGCCGTACCGCTCGGCTGAGGGGCGGATCAACGGCATCGTGATGACCTTCACCGATGTCTCGGCGGTTAAAGAAGTCGAGCGCGCCCGCGAGAGCAACGCCGAGCTCGCCCGCTCCA
Source organism: Planctomycetota bacterium (assembly GCA_039414355.1). Classification (GTDB taxonomy): domain Bacteria; phylum Planctomycetota; class Planctomycetia; order Pirellulales; family Lacipirellulaceae; genus JBCCQL01. The sequence goes on from JBCDJN010000003.1 coordinate 87,995, forward strand.
ACCGCGACCTGCAAGACTTCGCCTACGCGGTCTCGCACGACCTGCAGGCGCCCCTCCGCCACATCGGCGACGCCTGCCGCGAGCTGGTCGGGCGGCTCGAAGAGATCGACGACGATGGCCGGGCGCTGCTCCGACAGATCGGGGATTCGTCCGGCTTGCTGACCGGCATGATCCAGTCGCTGCTGGCCTACTCGCGGATCTCGACGCGCGGCAAGCAGTTCGGCTCGGTGGACTGCGGCCCGCTGCTCGACTCGGTGATCGACGACCTGTCGGCGGAGATCATCGCTGCCGGCGCGGAGGTGAGCCGCGGCGAGCTGCCAACGGTGACCGGCGACGACGGCCAGGTCCGACGGCTGCTGAAGGAGCTGATCACCAACGCCATCAAATTCCGCGACGACCGCCCGGCCAAAGTCGCGGTTGCCGCAGCCGAGCAAGACGGCGCCTGGCGGTTCTCGGTGGCGGACAACGGCGTGGGCATTGAGGGGCGGCACCAGGACCGGGTGTTCGTCATCTTCCAACGCCTCGGATTCAAGCCAGACGCCCCGGGGAGCGGGGTCGGGCTGGCGCTGTGCAAAAGGATTGTTGAACGCCACGGCGGGCGCATCTGGGTGGAGTCTATCCCCAACGAGGGCTCGACCTTCTCCTTCACGATCCCGGCCTAACCACAGCCGCGGGATCCAGCGAGCGTTGAATGGAAGAGTACGCCCCCGCCACGGATGGTATCGCCGCCACCGGTCGGCAGTTCATTGTCGGCATCGGCGCCTCGGCCGGTGGGCTCGAAGCGCTCGAGCAGTTCTTCCGCCACGCCCCGGTGGACCGCGGGCTGTCTTACATCGTCGTGCAGCACCTCTCGCCCGACTTCGACAGCCTGATGGACCAGCTCCTGGGCCGCATCACCACGCTGCCGATCCATCTGATCGACGACGGCATGCGGGTTGAGCCCAACGCGGTCTACCTGCTGCCGCCAAAGAAAGAGGTCATCCTCTCCGCCGGCAGCCTGCTGCTGACGCACCGCCCCGCCAAGGGCGAGCTGTCGTTCCCCATCGACAGCTTCTTCCGCTCGCTGGCGCAAGACACCGGGCCGCGGGGCATCGCCGTGGTGCTCTCGGGCACCGGCAGCGACGGGTCGCGGGGCATCGTGGACGTGCACGAGGCGGGCGGGTTTGTCGTCTCCCAGTCGGAGAGCTCCGCCCGGTTCGACGGCATGCCGCGCAGCGCGTGCGACACCGGCATCGTCGACCTGGTGACCAAGCCCGAAGCCATGGGCCCCGACCTCGCCGCGTACATCGACAGCCCGATGGTGACCTCGCGTCTGGAGAACGCCGACGGGCAGTTCAACACCGACGCGCCGAGCTACGCGATCTTGAACATGATCAAGCGTCGCTACGAGATCGATTTCAGCCACTACAAAACGGCGACCATCTCCCGGCGGATCGAGCGGCGGCTCACGCTCAGCGGGTGCGAGAGCGTGGGCGAGTACACCAAGCGGCTCCGCACCGAGGCGGCCGAGCTGGACGCCCTGTACCGCGACCTGCTGATTGGCGTCACCGGGTTCTTCCGCGACCGCGAGGTTTTTGAGCGCCTTGAGAACGACGTCATCCCGTCGCTGCTCGGCCGGCTGGAGCCGGACCAGGAGTTCCGCGCCTGGGTCGTGGGCGCCGCCACCGGCGAGGAGGCGTACTCCCTGGCGATCCTGCTCGGCGAGGCGAACGAGAAGATGGGCCGGCCCGGCGGCGTGAAGATCTTCGCCTCGGACGTGCACGCCGAGTCGCTGGACTTCGCGGGGCGTGGCGTCTACACGGGCGAGGCGCTCGCGGGCCTCACCGCCGCGCAGCAGAACCGCTACTTCACCGAGAAGGTCGACGGCTACCATGCTTCGCCGGAACTTCGGAAACGGGTGGTCTTTGTCCACCACAACGCCATCACCAACGCGCCGTTCACCAACCTCGACCTGATCACCTGCCGCAACGTCTTCATCTACTTCACGCAGGCGACGCAGAAGAAGGTGCTCTCGCTCTTCCACTTCGGCCTGAAGGCGGGCGGCGTGCTCTGCCTGGGTTCGAGCGAGACGCCCGGCGAGCTGTCACACGAGTTCGAGGCGATCGACGAGCGGAACCGCATCTACCGCAAGCAACGCGACGTCAGCCTCCCGGTCTCCATGCGGATACCTCTCGGCACGATCCAGCCCTCGCCGATGACCCCCGCGGCGACGCCGACCAGCCGCCCGAGCGACGCGGTCACCGCCCGCGATCTGATGGGGGCGTACGACGCACTGCTCTCCCAGTTCGTGCCGCCCAGCGTTTTGGTCGGCGCGGGCAACACCCTGATGCACACCTTTGGCGCCGCGAGCAAATTTCTGCGTGTGCCCACGGGGCGGCCCTCCGGCGACGTGCTGGACATGGTCGATCCGGCGTTACGGACGGCGGCGGCGGCCGCGCTCCGCAAGGCCACACCCGAGCTGCCGGCCAGCACCCACGCCGTGCTGCCAAAGGATGACAACGCAGACGACGCCGAACACGGCGTGAGGATCACGGTCCGCCGATTCGAAGACGCCGCGTGCGCGCTAATGATGTTCGAGGCGGAGGCCCCGCCGCCGCCCCCCACGGAGCCGATGGACTTCCGCGTCGAGGAGGTGAGCGGGCAGGCGTACGAGGCGCTCGAGCGCGAACTGGAACGGACTAAGGCAAGCCTGCAATCCACGCTGGAAGAGGCGCAAACCACCAACGAAGAGCTGCAGGCCGCCAACGAGCAGCTCACCGCCAGCAACGAGGAGCTGCAGAGCACCAACGAGGAGCTGCACAGCGTCAACGAGGAGCTTTACACGGTCAACGCAGAGCACCAGCGGAAAATCGACGAGCTAACGCAGCTCACCGACGACATGGACAACCTGCTCAACAGCACGAACGTCCACACGATGTTCCTCGACCGGCAGCTCAACATCCGCCGCTTCACGCCCGGCATCGCCAACACCTTTAATCTCATCCCGCAGGACGTCGGCCGGCGTCTGGACACGTTCACGCACAACATCCGCTACGACCGCCTGCTGGAGAAGGTGGTGCAGGTGGTCAACACCCGCCAGAGCATCGAGCGCGAGGTGCAGGACCAGCACGAAAACTGGTACCTGCTCCGGATCATGCCGTACATCACCCGCGGCCAGGTGGACGGGGCGGTGCTGACGCTCATCGACATCACGTCGCTCAAGCGTGCCGAGCTCAAGCTGGCGGAGCTCTCCGAGATTGTCGAGCACTCGGACGACGCCATCTTCCGCCAAGACGTTGACGGCACGGTCTGCACCTGGAACCGCGGCGCCGAGCAGCTCTTCGGCAAGCCCGCCAGCGCGGTGATCGGCAACCACGTGGAGATGCTAGGGCTGCAATGCCGCGAGATGCAGCTCAACCAGATGCTCAGCCACGTCGCCCGTGGCGAGTCATTGGAAGACGTCGAGGCCGTGCACCGCCGCTCCGATGGCGGCCAGGTGGACGTGGCGCTGTCGCTCTCCCCCATCCGCGGCGCCGGCGGCGAGGTGGTGGGCGCCTCGACCGTGGCCCAGGACGTCACCAGCTACAAGGAAGCCCAGGCCAAGGTGCTCGAAGCGGTCCGCCGACGCGACGACTTCCTGGCGATGCTCTCGCACGAACTCCGCAACCCCCTCGCCGCGGTGCTCAACGCCACCAACCTGCTGACCGAGGCCGAGAGCGAGCGGCCCGCCTTTGACGAAGCGAAGGGCGTCATCGACCACAACGTCCGCCACGTCGCCCGCATCCTGGACGACCTGCTCGACGTGTCGCGGATCACCAACGACAAGATCAACCTGCACCGCGGCGTGGTCGAACTCACGACGCTCACCACCGACGTCATCGAATGCGTGCAGCACGCCGTCGACGGCAAGCGGCAGGAGCTGCACGTCCACTCCGGCGGCGAGCCGATCTTCGTTGAGGGCGACGTCGGCCGGCTGCAGCAGATGCAGGTCAACCTGCTTGTCAACGCGTCGAAGTACACGGCCGAGGGTGGCCGCATCGACTACCGCACCGAGCAGGAGGGAGACGAGGCGGTCATCTCCGTCACCGACAACGGCGAGGGCATCGCCGCCGATCTCATCGACAGCATCTTCGAGCCGTTCGTCCAGGCGGAGCAGACCATCGACCGCGCCCAGGGCGGCATGGGCCTGGGGCTTACGCTCGTCAGCAAGGTGGCCGAGGCCCACGGCGGCAGCGTCTCCGCCCAGAGCGCCGGCCGCGGCCGCGGCGCTACGTTCAGCGTACGGCTGCCGCTCACCGAGAAACGCCCGCAGCGACACTCGGGAGTCCAGGCGGCCGACATCGACGGGCAGCGGCTGATGATCGTCGAAGACAACGACGGCGTGCGGAAGATGCTGCAGCGGGCGCTCCAGCTCAAGGGCTTCGAGGTCCACGCCGTCGCCAACGGCGGCGAGGCGGTGGACGCCGCTACGCGGTTCAACCCCGACGTAGCGATCATCGATATCGGCCTGCCGGATATCAACGGCTACGATGTCGCCCGGCAGATCCGCCAAGACCCGGCCCACCGCCAGACGCTGCTCGTGGCGGTCACCGGCTACGGCCGTGACCGCGACCGCGAGAACGCCCGGTCCGCCGGCTTCGACGTCCACCTGGTCAAGCCGATCGACCCCGACGCCCTGTTAAGAGCCATCGCCGAAACCGGCGACCCCGGCGCCCAGCCAATCACCTAACGCCCGCCAACCGAAACGCGACCGTCAGGGGAGCCGACCACCGACTCCGCGGCGGCGAACTCCAGGCTGCCGCGAACTCAAGGAACCACAATGCTCAACCCATCGACAACGCGATCCCTCTTCGCAGCCCTGCTGCTCGCCCTCGCATCGGTCGCGTTGGCAGACACAACCGCCGACTGGCCGCAGTGGCGTGGCCCCACGCGTGACGGCGTCGCGGCGCCGGCCGACTGGCCGAGCTCGCTTGACGAGGGCGTGCTCAAGCTGAGCTGGCGAGTCGAACTCGGCCCGAGCTACTCCGGGCCCATCGTCATCGGCGACCGCGTCTTCACCACCGAGACCCGCGACAAACAGGACGAGGTCGCCTCCGCCTACAACCGGCAAACGGGCGAGCGGCTTTGGCGGCACGAGTGGCCCGGCGCCATGACGGTGCCCTTCTTCGCCGCCGCCAACGGGAGCTGGATCCGCGCCACGCCCGTGGCCGACGAAGACACCCTGTACATCGCCGGCATCCTCGACGTGCTGGTGGCCATCGACACACAGACGGGCAAAGAGCGGTGGCGCGTCGACTTCCCCGCCGACTACAACGCCGAGGCGCCCCGGTTCGGCTGCGCGTCCTCACCGCTTCTCGAAGGCGAATTCGTCTACGCGCAGATGGGCGGCAGCTTTGTGAAGGTCAACAAACGCACCAGCGAGGTGCTCTGGCAGGTCGCCCGCGACGGCGCCGGGGGCACGTCCGGCGGCGCCTTCAGCTCGCCCTATCTGACCAAAGAGAACGGCAAGACTATCGCCGTGGTCCAGACCCGCAACAGCCTGAAGGGCGTCGACCCCGACACCGGCGGCGAGCTCTGGTCGCAGCCCATCCAGGCGTTCCGCGGCATGAACATCCTTACGCCGGTGGTCTACCAAGGCATGCTCTTCACCAGCGCCCACTCCGGCCGCTCGCAGCTCTGGCGCCGCACGCCCCAGGCCGCCGGCGAGTTGGAAGAGGTTTGGGAGAACAAATCGTCCGCCTACATGTCGTCGCCGGTCGTCGTCGGCGACCACCTCTACCTGCACCTGCAGAACCGACGCGTGCAGTGCATCAACCTCGCCACGGGCGAAGAGGCGTGGCGGACCAAGCCCTTCGGCAAGTACCAGAGCATGGTCGTGCTGCCCGGCGCCGAGGGGGAGAGCCGGATCCTGGCGCTCGACCAACGCGGCGAACTGATCCTCTTCCGCGCCACGCCCGAGAAGTTCGATGTGATCGCCACCCGCAAGATCAGCGGCGCCGAAACCTGGGCCCACCTCGCCGTCTGCGGCGGTCAGGTCTTCATCCGCGAGCTGAACGCGCTGGCGGTCTACGACTGGGCGGCGGAGTAAGCACGGGTAACGTGGGTAGTTCTGCTGTTAGAAGAAAGCGTCTTCAGTCAACCGACGCGACTGCCATCAGGGCCACACTGCTTGCTTCTCGCCAAGGACTTCCCAACCTTGTGTTTACCACCCACGCGACTCGCGCCGCTTGACAGGTTGTGCCAGAACCAATAAAAGACAAGTGTAAATTATTAGCAGTTTAACCTGATTCAGCTTATTGGGTTTGTGGGTTTTGGCGTTGCCCACGGCGGGCCAACGCCCAATCACTGTCCCCGTGGTGTTGAGGAGGTTCGGATGTCGTTTGCTAGGATCGGTAAAGCGCGGCCGAGTCGGGTGCGGCTCCTTGTTGCCATGTTGCTTGTTGCAACGCACGCCTCATTGGCGAATGGTCAAGCTGAAGGCAGGTTGTCGTTCGGCGCGAGAGTCAGCGGCCCCAACGGAGATGGCGAAGCGGTGGAACGCACAGTCGGACCTTGGGGGCCGCCGGTCGGCGTCGCAACCGACGGCGCAGCAACGACCGGGACTGGGGATCATGGTTTCGCCTCCGTTTCCGGGTCGTACTCGGCCTTCATGAAAGACGGCACAGTGTCGCAATCAACGGCATCCGGAATCATCCAGGGGGTGGTCGTTTCGGAGTCCATGGATACCTTCGCGTCGATGACGCCTGGCTTTTCCGGGGCCGGCTACTCGGAAGTCTATGCGGAAGCCGACGCAACAAACATCGAGCCGACTACGCCTTCATTCGCAGTCACGCTGCTCTATGTTGGGGGAGCCGCCAGTGGCACTCCGAACATCACATCGGGGATTGGCGCCTGGGCCGACGGGCTCATCCTCAGCGATAGCAACTGGGGCCCGCCAGTTATCACCATCCCCGTTGATGCCATCGAGACTCGAGTAGGCAACGGAGCAACGCTGGTCTTGAAATTAGGGTCTAGCAACAACAATGTATCGGTCTACCCTCAGATTACCGGTTGGGCACAAGACGAAGGCCACCAAGGCAATTCTTTCGGTGCAGCCGGCTCATACACATGGTGGGTTCCAACCCCACCGGAAACGGCATCAGGTGAGTCGCCGTACATCGGCTTCGGCGACTTCAACTTCGACGGCGCCCTTGACGCCAGCGACATCGACACGCTCACTCAGTATGTGCGTGACCACATTGCTGCAGGCAATCACTGGAGCGTTATCCCCCGCGGGCCCGGCCTAGTCGGCGCGACGCCCTTCTACGACATTAACGGGGACCTCAACGTCCAGGCGAGTTATCAACCGCCGGGCTTGGGGACGAATGACCTAACCCAGTTGGTCCGCGAAGAGCTCGGCACCGAGTTCGGCGACGCAGACTTAGACGGTGACGTCGATGTGTTGGACCTGGACCGACTGACATTCGGCTGGGGCACTGACGCAGGATGGTCTTACGGCGACTTCAACGGCGATGGCACCGTTGACAACAGCGACTACACCATCCTGCTGACCCACTTCGGCTACTCGTCGCAGCAAGGATTGAGCGCAGTTCCCGAGCCAACAAGTTGCTATGCCGTCATCTGCTTGGCTCTGCTGGTGCACTCACGCAGACGGTTCTAGGCCGCAGCTGGCACCCGAAAGTAGATATCAGAAACTGGCTCGGTAGGCGGCCCTGTCGGTTTTGGTGTCCTCGATTGAGGACAACGCCGGCAGGCTCGCCTTTCAAGCCGCTCGGGTTCCGCGGTTGTTCCAGACACTCAAACAACCGTTCTGTACGCGTCCAATTCCGCGCACAATCCGGTTCGTGCTCAGATTTGGACATCGGCGTGTTAGGCTAACAATTGCCGCGAACCAAACTGGTGGCGGTTTTCTGGCGGCCCGTGACGTAAGTCGTTTCCCGAGCCACACTCGGGCGGGCTAACGGGGGATTCGCCCCGGGACACGCTTGAAACGGCTTCTTGGCGGGTTGGCGGTCGAAAAAGATTGGGCCGATTTCTTATCGGCCGTCGATGCGAAGGCCGGTGGGGTGGTGAGTCAGCCCGACTCGGCCCTCCACCCTCCTCCGTCCGCCCTCGAAAACGCTCCTACCCACCGGGTAGCGACCGTCGTACGCTGGGGCGATGGGCGACTCGATCTACCAGTTCGACGTGATCGTCATCGGCGCCGGGCATGCCGGGACCGAGGCGGCGCTGGCCGCTGCCCGGGTTGGGGCGAAGACCGCGCTCTTGACGACCAACCTCGACACCGTCGGGCAGATGAGCTGCAACCCGGCGATCGGCGGCGTGGGAAAGGGGCAGATCGTCCGCGAGATCGACGCCCTCGGCGGCGCCATGGGCCAGGCGATCGACGCCACGGGCATCCAGTTCCGGATGCTCAACCTCCGCAAGGGCCCCGCCATGCACGGCCCGCGGGCCCAAGCAGACAAGCGGGCCTACCAGGCTGAGATCAAGCGGAGGGTGGAGGAGCAACCGAACCTGTCGCTGCGGCAGGAAGTGGTTGAGGATCTCTTGGTGGAGGGGCCAGGAGTTAGGGGCGAGGGGCCAGGGGACGCGCAAGCGGCAGGTCACGGTGGAGCAGCCGCTTGCGATTCCCTGGCCCCTGGCCCCTCGACCCTGGCCCCTCACATTCGTGGCGTCCGTGTCCGCGGCGGGGTGGAGTACCGGGCGCCGGCAGTCGTGCTCACGACCGGCACGTTCCTGCAGGCCATCATGCACACCGGCGAGGCGAAGACCGCCGGCGGCCGCGCGGGGGAAGGGACGACTGCCGGCATCAGCGGCGCGCTTGAGCGGCTGGGCTTTCAGCTCCAGCGCTTCAAGACCGGCACGCCGCCGCGGCTCAACGGGCGGACCATCGATTGGGCCGGGTGCCAGCTCCAGCCAGGCGACGAGGAGCCGCGGCCGTTCTCGTTCCTGACCGAGCGAATCGACCAAGAACAGATTGCCTGCCACATCACGTACACCAATCAGGCGGTGCACGATCTGATCCGAGCGAACCTCCACCGGGCGCCGATGTTCAGCGGCGAGATCGAGTCGACCGGGCCGCGGTACTGCCCGTCGATCGAGGACAAGATCGTTCGCTTCGCTCAGAAGGAGCAGCACCAGCTCTTCCTTGAGCCCGAGGGTCGCCGGACGCAGGAGGTCTACGTCAACGGCGTCTCCACCAGCCTGCCGCGGGACGTGCAGGACGCCATGTTCCGGCTGATCCCGGGCTGCGAGCGGGCCGAGATCATGCGGTACGGCTACGCTGTGGAGTACGACTACGCTCCGCCCGACCAGCTGCGGCCGACGCTGGAAACCAAGCGTGTGGGCGGGCTGTATTTCGCCGGGCAGATCAACGGCACCACCGGCTACGAAGAAGCGGGCGCCCAGGGCCTAGTGGCCGGCGCCAACGCGGCGCTGGCCGTCGCCGGGCGAGAGTCGCTGGTGCTGGGGCGGGACGAGGCGTACATCGGCGTGCTGATCGACGACCTGGTGAGCCGCGGCGTGGACGAGCCATACCGCATGTTCACCAGCCGGGCCGAGTTCCGCCTGCTGCTGCGGGCCGACAACGCCGACCGCCGCCTGACGCCCGTTGGCCACGCCGCCGGACTGGTCACCGCTGAGCGGATGGACGTGCTCCGGCGGAAGCAAACCGAGATCGACCGCGTCGCCAAACTGCTCGACAACACCCGCGAAGGCGAGTCGTCCTTCACGCAGCTGCTCAAACGGCCGGAAGTCGACTGGCAGGCCCTCTGCGACCGCGCGGCAAGCCTTCGCGACGTCTCACGCGACATCGCCGAGCAGGTGCAGAACGACACCAAGTACGCCGGCTACATCGCCCGCCAGAAGGTCGAGGTCGATCGGCAACGCCGGCTTGCCTCGAAGCGGATCCCAACGGGCTTCGACTACGCGGCGCTCGGCCAGCTCCGTGCCGAAGCGAAAGAGAAGCTCACGCGGGCTGAGCCAACCGACATCGCCCAGGCCTCACGCATCCCTGGCGTCACCCCCGCCGACATCACCCTGCTGATGGCGTATCTGGACGCGCCGGTGCGTCGCTCGCCGAAGGACACCGCTCAGCCAACGGGCTGAAACTTGTCCTGCTGGGCCCGTATCGATTGAGAATCGCCTCGGTCGCTAGCTGCTCGACGGTTCGCGCAAGGCGAGCAGAGCTTTTCGCTAAAGTATTGCGCGGCAAGTGTTTAACGAGGGCGAGCTAATATTGACGCACGCCCAGCAGCCGATATAATTCGACCGCCTTGGGCAATTCAGGCAACTTCGGTTGCAACGGACTGCTCCGCAAGCCGGGCTTGGCAGCCGGTTTAGGCTTGCCGAGGCAGAACGGCTCCCCCGGGAAAGTCTCACCAACCTGGATGGCTGACCTGGTCGGGGGGTTTGCAGGAGATTGGCGAAGCAAGCAATTTGCAGGCCGCCAGCAACGCGACCCGGCAACGTCGTTCAGCAGCCGCCGATCGCTGAAAGTCGCAGCACACCGGTTTTCGTCGGCACGCCACAATCGGCACGGATCGTCTTACCACAGACTAGGGAGAGGGGTGGTTGAGCGTATGAAAACCGTCTTCACGACCGGCGAAGCGGCAAAGATCTGCAAGGTTAGTCAGCAGACCATTATCCGCTGCTTCGATTCCGGGCAGCTCAAGGGCTTCCGCGTTCCCGGCAGCCGGTTCCGTCGGATTCCGCGGGATCAGCTCTACGCCTTCATGCGGGACAACGGCATCCCGACCGACGCCCTCGACTCCGGCAAGCGGAAGCTGCTGATTGTTGACGACGACCAAGACCTGGTTGACCTGCTCGTTGACCACTTTGAGCGCGACGGCCGGTTCGACGTCCGTTCGGTCAACAACGGCTTCGGCGCCGGCATGCTGATCAAGGAGTTCCGGCCCGACCTGGTGATCCTGGACATCATGCTCCCGGACATCAACGGCATGGAGGTCTGCCAGCTTGTCCGCAGCGACAAGTCGATGGACGAGGTCCGCATCATCTGCATCTCCGGCATGGTAGAAGAGGACCGCATCCAGCAGCTCCGCGACGCGGGCGCCAACGACTTCATGAAGAAGCCGTTCGATGTCGACGCGTTGACCCTCCGCGTTTGCCAACTGCTCGACGTGGAAGCCGCGGCCAAGAACTGATCGATCGATACGGCTCGATGGACGCCCAGCTTGATGGACACTCAGCTCGATGGATACTGAGCAGTTCCGCACCGCGGTCGAGCACGCCAAGCTCGAAGCGCTGAAAGAATTCGCGTACGGCGCCGGGCACGAGATCAACAACCCGCTGGCGAACATCGCCGGTCGGGCCCAGACGCTGCTCAAGACCGAGTCCGACGGCGAGAAGCGGAAGGCGCTCGAGTCGATCCACCGCCAGGCGATGCGCGCCCACGGCATGATCGCCGACCTGATGCTCTTCGCCCGCCCGCCGGCGCTGGAGCCACTGGACTTCCCGCTGCCCGATCTTGTCGACGAGCTGATCGATGAGTTCAAGCCGCTGGCGACCGACCGCTCGGTCGACCTGACGGCGACGCACGCCGATTCACGCGGCGTCGTTTGTGGTGATCGCACGCATCTGGGCGTCGCGATCGGCGCGCTGATCGAGAACGCCATCGAGGCGGTGAGCCCCGGCGGTGAAGTGAATGTCTCCTGGCGGACGGCGGCGGAGCAGTTCGAGATCGCCGTGCGGGACAACGGCCCCGGCGTCTCGGCCGAGGAGCGTGAGCGGCTCTTCGACCCGTTCTACAGCGGGCGCGAGGCGGGCCGCGGCCTCGGCTTCGGGCTCTGCAAGTGCTGGCGGATCGTGACCGATCACGGCGGCACGATCACGGTCGAAAGCCCCCCCGCGGCCGGCGCCACGTTCACCATCGCCCTGCCCCGCCCCGCCGCCGTCGCCGATCCGGGCGCCAGCACCGGCGGCGCCGAGCAGACGCGGCCTTGATGGCCTCCCTCGCCCCGGCATAGATTGCGCACCGTCATGGATGACGAGTGTTTGCCTTGTGCAGGATGCGATCATGAAGGTGTTTTCTGAGCCCGCCGCGAGCGGGCCGCGACTTGGGCTGGTCTGTCCACCGAGCTTCGCGCCCGACCTGCCGGTCGTCGATTCGGCTGCTCACTTCTCGGTACGGCAAGCGGTTCTCGCCGGACGCGAGTGGCTCCTCTCGCGTCAAACGGGCAGCGGTGAGTTCCAGGCCGCCACGCGCCGCTCACCGGTCGACGTCGCTCGGCGGATGCTCGCGGCACGGCAGACAAATGCGACGCCGAAAAGCGCCGACCGTCTTGTCGATCGGTTAATCGATTCTCAACTCCCAACCGGCGGCTGGTCGGTCGGCGATCCCTGCGGCAGACGCGGTGGAGCGATCGATCTTGGCGCCAGTCTCATCTGCTACGCCGCGGTCAAGCTGTACGGCGGCGTCGAGAGCTTGCCGGCTCTCCGCCGCGCGCGGCGAGCGATCCAAGCCGCGGGTGGGGCAAACGCCGCTTCGGGCGAAGCGTTGGCTTGGCTGGTGTGGCTCGGCCAGTGCGACGCCAGCGACGCGTGGCGATCTTCGGCGCCGCGTGCTGTTCGCGATACGCTCGACAACCGTCCGCAAGCCGGCCTGCCGGCAACGCAGGGTGTCCGCGAGTTGTTCGACGTCGCCCGACCGCAGCCGGCGGCGAGTGAGCAGCCGTGGCGGTTGCCGCCTCAGGCCGAATGGGTGTGGCGCCGGTTGGCGGGTCGGGAAGCGCCCGAGACAACCACGCCAGGCGCGGATCAACGACTCGCATCGACCTGCGAAGCCGCGATGGCGATCACAGCGAGTGGCCTTGAGGGTGACTCGGCGGAACTGAATCACGCCACGGCGTGGCTCAGTGAGGCGGCGTCGCGTATGATGGACGCGTCGCCAGTCGTCGACCTTGCCGAAACGTTGGCGGCGATACGTTCGATCCAGGACCGCGTGCACGCTGATCGCGAGTTGCCGCCGCCGCTTCGACTGGCACGCCTCTCGGTCGAGAGTCCCACGCCGGACTGCGACGCCGCGTCGACCATCGATCGACTCAACCATCTTCTGGTCAGCCGACAGACCGTGACCGGCAACTGGGAAACGCAATCAACCGGCGCGATTGCCACGGCGGTTCGGGCTTTGGCCGATAGCGACTCCGGCCGGCCGGCCGTGCCTCGGGCCGCCGCTTGGCTGGTCGACGCGCAGCGTGCTGACGGCAGTTGGCCCGTCCGCGTCGCTGGGGGCGATGAAGACAACCACGCTGCGATAACGCTGGCGACCGCCGAGGCGGTGTTGGCGTTGGCGTCGTGCCGGTCGACGGTGCTCGAAGAACCGCTCGTCGCCGGGGCGAACTGGCTGATGGCCAACGCGGCGCCACTCGACGACGAGTCGGCAGCCGATGCTGCGTCATTCGCCGCGGCCGCGAAGACCCTCGAAGCACTCTCCGCCACAGGCTTCGCCGCTCACTCGGTGGCTGCGGAGGCGGCCGACCTGCTGCTCGACACGCAGAGGGAAGACGGCGCGTGGTCGTTCGGCGGCGCCGGCGACGTTTCCGCGACGGCGGCGGCCGTTGCCGCCTTGGCGGCATGGCTGCCGAGGGTCGATGAGCCCACGCAACGCCCCACCGCTCGCCGCGGGGTGTGCCTACGCCTGGTGGGGGCTGATAGAGTGGTGGGCTGATCGCCCCCTCCGCCGGACCGACGAACTTGCCCGATCCGCCCGCACCGGTGTCTGCCGCGGTCGTTTTCGCTGACCGCGCCTCGGCCACCGGGGTTCTAGAGCGGATCAAGCGTCCGCGGCGGCTGATCGGCGCCGGCTTTCAGACCACGGCCGGCGAGTTCGCGGGCCGCTCCGTGGTTGCGGCGATGCCGTCCGATGCGAAGCCTAGTGAGCAGGTCGCCGTCGGCGCGATGCTCGTGGCGATTCGCTCCGCATTCCACCCTCAACTCGTCGTTGGCGCCGGTTTCTCGACGCGATGCGGCGACGGTTCCGCCGGGACGAGGCTCCTCGCCAGCCGCGTGCTTCGCTCAGAGATGCCAACCCTTGAGATGGCCATCCCGGAGCGTTTGGAAGAGGTCACCGCCGCGTCAGTCTTTGAGGGAGACGCCGCGTCGGCGCCCGCAGGCTGCGTTGCCGCAAACGACTGGAGCTACGCTTTCGCTCAGGCCTGCGCGGAGATGGCGTGGCCGGCGGCCGTGGCTACGACCGTCGCTTCGACCGAGCCGGGCACGCTCTCACGCGAAGCCCAGAACGTCCGTCGGCAACGAACCGCCGCCGGTTGGCTTGGTGCTGCGGCAGGGGCGATCTGGCGGCGGCCAAAGAGCCTTGCCGAGCTGGCCAATCGCCAATCGGCCCTCTGGAGCGATCAAGAACGCCTGGCGGACGCCATCGAAACCGTGCTGGCCGCCGGTGGGTGACAGCTTCAACGCCTGGCGGCGAGCGCCGGGGTGGGCTGGTAGCAGACGGCCCGGCAGTGACGGTGCGGCGTCCACTTGGGCCCGAGGTCGATCCGCGACTCGCTCGATCCCGCAAAGAGCCAACCACCGGGGTTGAGCTGCGCGGCGATCTGCTCGAAGAACCGCTTCCGGTCGGCCGGCTTGAAGTAGATGGCCACGTTCCGGCAGAAAGCAATGTCGAACTTCCCAACGCCGGTCAACGGCTCCAACAAGTTGCGAACCTCGAATCGGCACTTCGACCTAAGCAGCGGGTTGACCTGCCACTCACGGCCCTGCCTGACGAAATACGCCCCGCGGTACTTCTGCTCAAGCCCGCGGCTCAGCTCCAGGTCGCTATAGGCGCCTCGTTTGGCTTTCTCAACCGCGGCGGGGGAGATATCGCTGCCGAAGATCTCCAGGTCCCAGTCGGCCAAGTTCGGCACAATGTCGCCGAACGCCATAGCGATGCTGTACGCCTCTTGACCGGTGCTGCAAGCGGCCGACCAGATGCGGAACTTCTTTGGCGTTGGAGTGCCCGCCTTGGCGTCGATCATCTCTGGCAGCAGCTTGTAGCGGAGGGCCTCGAAGGGCGAGCTGTCGCGGAACCAGAGCGTCTCGTTGGTGGTGATGGCGTCGACAATGTCGCTCTTGATCTGCCGGCCGGTCGCCGCTCGTGCGCGGCGGGCGAGCTCCGCGTAGCTTTCGCAGCCGTGACGCGACGCGAGGTCCGCCAGGCGACCCTCGATCAGGTAGCTCTTCGACTCGTCCAAGGCGATGCCGCACAGGTCGTCGACCAGGCCGCAGATCGCGTTGATGTCGTCCGGAGTTGGTGTCATCGCAGCACGCCCCCTTCAGTCACGTGCAAGACCCGCTTCGCAACTTCGCTAAGTGGGGCGATAAGGTCGACGTGGCCCGCGTCGACAACCGACTTGGGCATGCCGTAGACCACGCAGCTCGCCTCGTCCTGAGCGATGACCACGCCGCCCTTCTGCTTGATGCTCTCCGAGCCCCGCGTGCCATCATCTCCCATGCCGGTCAGCACCACCGCCGCGGCGGTGTCGCCGTAGGTGTCTGCGACCGACCGGAAGAGGTAGTCGGCGGCCGGCTTGCAGTTGCGTTCCGGCGGGTCGTTCGTGATTTCGAGGCGGACGGCGTTCTCGCCGCCGGCCACACGCATCTGCTTGCCGCCTGGGGCGATGTAGATGCTGCCGCGCTGCACCGGCATGCCGTGGGCCCCTTCGACCACGCTGAGCGGGCAACGCCGATCGAGGTCGGCCGCCAGGCTGGCGGTGAACATCGGCGGCATGTGCTGGACGATGACGATTGGGCACGGAGTCGACGCCGGGAACTGCGGTAACAACTTCGTCAGTGCCTGCGGTCCGCCGGTCGAAACAGCGATGGCGATCACCCGCTTCGGCTTGGTCGGCCCGCCGAACGTTCGTCTCGGCACGCTTGGCGGCGCGGGTCGGGCGACGCGTCTGGTGGCGACGGCGCCTCTCTGCCCCGATGTGCCGCGGCTGCGGAGCCTGACGGCGTGGAGTTTTGGCGTGAGGTCCTTGCGGAGTTGATCCACGCTGGCCTCCAACGACTTGGTGTTGGGCTTCAGGATGAAGTCAAAGGCGCCCTCGGCCAAAGCGTCCGTTGTGGCGGTAGCCCCCGCGGCGGTGAACGCACTGACCATGATCGCTGCCGGCGCGTCCGGCTTGCCGGCTATGGCCTTGAGCACACCCACCCCATTGAGGCGTGGCATCTCGAAGTCCAGCGTCACCAAGTCAGGCTTCAGAGCATGGATCTGTTCGAGCGCCTGCTGGCCGTCGGACGCGGCGCCCACCACCTCCACGCCGGGCAGCGACGCGAGGACGTCACGCACGATCTTCCGATAAAGGGTGGAGTCGTCAACAACGACCACACGAAGGTTGTCACGCTGAGGATTCATGGGTTGCTCGCCGAGTCGTTGGACGCCACCGAAAGAGTCGCCTAGCTTCAAACGCGGAACTGTGACACCAGGGCCTGCATCTCCTCAGCTAGCCGCGAGACGGCGCGGCCGGCGTTGTCGGTTTCGCCGGCGGCCGAGGCGGTTTGCTTGGCGTCTCGGTCAACGCCGGTGATGTTCTCGGTGATCTCCTGGCTCGCCACGGCAGACTCCCCAACGCCGCGGGCGACGACATCGGCGGTTGTGGCCGACTGGGCAACCGTGGAGGCAATCTCCTGCGTGGTGATGCTCTGCTCCTCGACTGCCGCCGCGATAGTGCGGGAGACTTCGTTCACGTCGTTGATCACTTTGGTGATGCTCTGAATGGCCTGAACGGCTTCGCCGGTCGAGGCTTGGATGCCCTCGATCCGCTGGCGGATGTCGTCCGTGGCGGTCGCGGTTTGCTTGGCGAGTTCCTTCACCTCGGTAGCGACCACGGCAAAGCCCTTGCCGGCCTCGCCGGCGCGGGCCGCTTCAATCGTGGCGTTGAGCGCCAACAGGTTGGTCTGTTCGGCGATGTCTTGGATGACCTCAATCACCTTGCCGATCTCGTCGGCCGCCTCGCCCAAGCCGCCGACCTTCTCGTTGCTGGTCTCGGCCAGCCGTGCCGCTTCGTTGGCGACCGAGGCGGACTGCTCCGCGTTCTTGGCGATCTCGTTGATCGTGGCGGTCATCTGGTCCGTGGAAGCGGCGACCGATTGGATGCCGGAAGACATCTCGGCGGTGCTGTCGGCCACCTGCTTCATGTTGGCGGACATCTCCTCGGCGGCCGAGGCAACCGTGGCCGACTTGTGGGTCGTGCCCTCGGCGCCCGCGGCGAGCGACTCGCTGGCGCCCGAAAGCGTTCCCGAGGCCTCGGCAAGCGTCCGGGTGCTGCCGGCCACCTGAGAGACGATGCCCTGCACGCGCTCAATGAACTTATTGAAGAGCCCACCAAGCTGGCCGATCTCGTCGGACGAGGTGACTTCGATCCGCTTGGTCAGGTCGGCGTCGCCCTCGGCGATCTCTCTGGTCATGCGGAGCATCGAGTGAACCGGCTTGAGAATGGTCCGCGTCATATAGACGCTCAGCAGCGTGACCACTGTCGCCGTCACGGCGAGCACGCCGTACAGCGTCCAGGCCAGGCGGTTGTTGCCGGCGAACGCCTCATCGGTCGGCACGCGGACCATCATGTTCCAGGGCATACCGGGGAAGCCCAAGGCGCCCGAGAACGGGGCGAACCCGGCGACCTGGTTGATTTTCTTCCGCGCGTGCCAGGACTCGGCCAAGCAGCCCGACTCGCCGTTGACGACCCGCTCGGCCGCCTCGACCCCCTTCTCAGCGAGGTTAAAGTCACCCCAAGTCAGGAGGTCGCGATTGACTCCGTCAACGCCGTTGGCTGAGGGGTCGCAATCGACGATGATATTGCCGCCGGAGTCCAGCACCGTGAGCTCCGCTGACGGCAGTCCGCGTCGCTCAAGCGATCGGTAAGCCTCGTAGACGATGTCTTCGACCAGGCTGAATCGGGCGTAGTTCTTCCAAACCGCGATCACGCGGCCCTGGTCGTCTCGCACGGGGGCCGAGAAGCCGATCGCGATCTCGTTTTCGCCGTAGGTATCGCAAACCAGTGGGTCGACGGCGGCGTCTTCGACCACCGTGCCGGTGAAGGCTCCATCTTCTGACTCGTAGAAGTTGCCGGCCAGGCAGTCGCGGAACCACCCAGCATCGGCAAAGTTGTGCTGGTAGATCGGCTCGCTGTCGATCGCGTCGCCGTGCTCGTCCGTGGTGTTGACCGCCACCACGTTGCCGTCGAGGTCGACCAACAGCATCAAGTAGTAGATGTCGTAGGTGTCAACGTAGCTGTTGAGCGCGGCGACCAGCTCTGTCTCTTCTCCGGGGCGATTCCACAGCTCGCGGTTTTGCACAACGGCGTTCAGGCCGAACACCTGCACGTCGTCGTAACGCTCAAAGAGGTTCCGATCGATCGTGTCCGCCACGGACTCGGCGATCGCCTGGAACTCTTTCGCCGACTCCATGGTCAGGTCGCGAGTAGCCCGCAGCGTGACAAACGTCACGACCAGCATGGGCAGCAATGCAGAACCGAGCGTCAGGGCCGTGATGCGGACGCCGAGGGAATTGAGTCGAAGAGGCATCGCCAGGGGGCCTTTTCAGAATGTGGGAGAAGCGGAGGTGCGTGAGCTTCAGGGGTCAGTCTTGGTCAGTGAGAACCCGCTCAACGTCCAGCAGCACAAGCAGCTTGGATTCCTGTGGCGAGACGCCGAGGAAGAACTTCCCGTCGACGCCGTTCACGTTGGCCGGGGTCGCCAGGACGTCACCGCCAGCCACGGTGACGATGTCCGCGATGCTGTCGACCCAAAGGCCGATCGCTTCGCCCTGCGAGTGCACAATCAGGTTACGCGTGTCGCGCGTCGATTCGGCGGCGGGCAAGCCGAGGACCGTCCTCAGGTCGATCACGGTCGCCACCTCGCCCCGCAGGTTGATCACGCCGCGTACATGCGGCGGGGCGTTGGGCACGCGGGTGACGTCAACCTGGCGGTTGATCTCCTGCACCACTCGGATGTCGACGCCGAGGAGCAGCTCACCAACATGGAACGTGGCGTATTGCTTCTCGTCTGCCGCGATGGCGGTCGCGGGGCCTTGGGCTAGGGCGTTCATACAAGCATCTCCGCCGGGGTGTTCTTATTGGCGCCGCTGCCTCCTGCCGGGTCGCAAAAGTTACGCAGCGAGTTGAGCAGCTTCTCGCGGTCCATCTTGATCTGGTAATCGTCGATGCCGACGTCGACGCCGCGCTGTATGTCGGTCGCCGCGGCGAGCGACGTAAGCGCGATCACCGGCAAGTGCTTGGTTGCCGGGTGGTCCTTCAGTCGCCGGCAGAGCTCAAAGCCGTCCATGTTGGGCATCTCGATGTCGGTCACGACGATGTTGAAGTCGTACTCGCCGCTCTCAAGCTTCTCCCACGCCTGGAGGCCGTCTTCGCACGGCTCCACGCGGTAGCCCTTCGATTCAAAGATGCTCTGCACCTGCCCGCGGAAGAACGCGGAGTCTTCGGCCAAGAGAACCAGCGGCGGCAGACCTTCGGCGACGTCGGCTTGCAGTTCTTCTTGCGGGAGCCACTCGGGGTGGACCGTCTCGGTGAGTTCGAAGACGTCGAGGAGCAGCGTTGTGCGGTCTTCGATCACCAGCGACCCGGTCACCCCCGACTCGCGGAAGGTGATCGTGTCGAAGTTGGTGGGCACCTGGCGGATGTCACGCAGCCTCGGCGCCACAAGGCCGATCTCGCGGCCCCGCGCCTCGAACACCACCACGTAGACGCTCGAGAGCTCTTCGGGCGGTGTGGTGTGCAGGCACTGCTCCAATCGCAAGAGCGGAAGCGTGGAGTGCTGGTACTGGAGGAACTCGCAGCCACCGACAAGGTGGATGTCTTCGCTCTTCACGCGTTCGATCCGAGCGATCACCTCCATCGGCAGCGCGAAGTGATCGGTCTCGCTGTTGTCGAACAGCAGTGTCGACTGAAGTTCCAGAGCGGCTTTCTCCTCTTCGGCCGCCGGATCGATTGGGTCGGCCGCTTGCTCTTCAGCCCGCAGATCGACCTCTGAGGCGATGCCCGCGGCGTCGAGAATCAAGGCAACGTGGCCGTCGCCCAGGATGGTGGCCCCGGCCAGGCAGCGGCAGTTCTTGTGGTGGCGGCCCAGCGGCTTGACGACGATCTCTTCCGAGTCGTGCAGCCCGTCCACCACCATGCCAAACCGGGTCTGACCGGTATCGACCACGATGATGTTGGTCGCTTCGTTGTCCGTGGCGGCCGGCTGGCTAGTGTCAGCCGAGGGGTTGGTGTCTTGGCATCCGAGCGCGTCGCGGAGCCGGACCAGCGGGAGCAGGCTGCCCCGCAGACGGAGCACCTCGGCGTCCTTCACGCGGCCCAGGCGGGTCTCTCGCTCGTTGCCCCGCACGCGGACCAGCTCGGAGATGTTGACCTGCGGAATCGCGAAGCGGTCGCCGCCCGCCTGCACGATCAGCGACGGGATGATGGCGAGCGTCAGCGGCAGCGTGACGATCATCGCGCTGCCTTCGCCCAGGGTCGACTCCACGTCCACCGTGCCGCCGAGCTTGGCGATGTTGGTCCGCACCACGTCCATCCCCACGCCGCGGCCGCTGACGTCGGTCACTTCTTTGGCGGTTGAGAAGCCGGGGGCGAAGATCAGCCGCAGGGCTTCGCGCTCGCTCATCGCCTCTGCCTTCTCGGGCGCAAGGATGCCCTTGGCGATGGCTTTCTCTTTGAGCTTGTCGCAATCGATGCCGGCGC
>JBCDJN010000004.1:0-107871 GCA_039414355.1 Planctomycetota bacterium
AGACAAGGCCCTCGGCTTGATCCTTGGGGATCACGCCATCGGCCACCGAGTCGGCCATCGCCTTGGCGACCGCCGCCTGGGCGGGGCCGAACATCTGCACCGCCTGCTTCATGCCCTTGATGGTGACCTTGGTGATCATCACCGTGGCCGGCTTGACCGCCAGGTTGGGCTCCAAGACCGCCAACAGGTTGTTGTGGCCTTCGCTCTGGGTCGACAGGGCGTTGGCAAAGGCGATCCCGACCGGGCCGTCCTTGCTGCCGATCAAGAGGTCGATGTGAGCAATCTCGTTCCCTTCGCCATGAAGGGCTTCACCGATGTGCATCGACATGACAGAAAAAATTCTCCGAAAAGCGTGAACGCGTTCTCCGACCCCTCCCGCGGGGGGATTGGGCCGGCGGGCCTTGCGGCCATGAGGGAAAGACGCCGCGCCGAGTCCGTGCCCAAGTGGGGAATGATCCGAGGCGGTCGGCGCGAGCATACCAGCGGCAGCCGCGTTAACAAGGGCCCAGCCGGAGACGCGTGGTGTCGTTTGGTGGACAATTCCCCCGATGTTCGGCAGAATGATGAGTTGAGCGAGAGCCGTGCCGCGGGCGTTGTGCGCTCGCCAACCATCCACTCCTCGCTCCTACCCTTTCCAAATGCACACTCCCGGCGCGCCGCCCGGAACCGGCTCGCCTCACTTGTTCATTCCAAGACCTTGGCGGCTCGCGGAAGGTCTAGGCAAGAAACGACTTAGGAGACTGAGAATGAGGCGTCCTCTGCCAAAGACACCGGCCAATAAACAAGGCTTCACGCTGGTTGAGCTGCTTGTGGTGATCGCCATCATCGGCACGCTCGTGGCGTTGCTGCTGCCGGCGGTGCAGTCGGCCCGCGAGTCGGCCCGGTCGAATACGTGCCGCAACAATATGCGGAACGTCGGCTTGGCGTTCCAACAGTACGACGCTTCGCTCCGAAAGCTCCCGGGTTACGTGAACGCGATTCAAAACCCCAATGGCAATCCTGACGAGGGCCGTCGCGCCAGTTGGGCAGTTATGCTCTTCCCGTACATCGAGCAGACGGCGTTATGGGACCAGTGGTCTCGTGAACTCCCCAACGCAACGACGGCAACCGATTACGTCGAGGCGAATTGGAGGAGCATCCCCAATGAAGCCGGTAACACGCCTGAGCTCGAGATTCTTCTCTGCCCGAGCGACGTGCAAGAGACGCCGGGTGTGCCGAGCTTGTCTTTTGTCGTGAACGCCGGCCAAGCAATGGCGGACAGCACCCGCGCCGACAGCTCAACGCAAAACCTCGAGATGCTGGCCAACGGCGTCTTCTTCGACCTAGCGAAGAACCTTGCGATTCTCGAGTCGCCCGGTTCGACCGCTGACGGGCGTGAGGGCGCCCCG
The DNA here is from genome assembly GCA_039414355.1 of Planctomycetota bacterium. Taxonomy (GTDB): domain Bacteria; phylum Planctomycetota; class Planctomycetia; order Pirellulales; family Lacipirellulaceae; genus JBCCQL01. Next base: position 1,389 of record JBCDJN010000004.1, read on the forward strand.
CGGATTCAGAGCTCGATTGACTACGTGCAAACCAACGACGGCACCAGCAACACACTGATGGTCAGCGAGAACATTCACGCCGCTCTGTGGGCTTACGACAGCCCGCCCTCCAATCCAACTCAGGCGCTCGACCTCTCCCTGATTCAAGACCAAAAGCAAAACTTCGGCTTCGTCTGGCACAACACGGTGCCGGCGGACAGGCGGCCTGAGCTGCGGCTGATCAACGGCGCCAGGGAAGCGATCCTGCCGTTCAATTCCACCACGTCCGAGCTCGCGGCGCTCTCGCAAAACGAGGCGTTTGGTTACCCGAACAGCAACCACCCGCAGGGCGTCAACGTCTGCTTTGTTGACAACCACGTGCTGTTCCTCGCTGAGAACATTGAGCAGCGTGTCTACGCTCAACTGATGACGTCCAACCGCAAGCGCTCAATGGCGCAGTTCAACGCCGGGCAGGGTTTGCAGTTTGATCGCGACCTTCCGCAACCCAGCGGCGAAGACTTCTAGTTGCGAGCCGGCATCGGCGGCGCCCAAAGAATCAACGAGCCCCGTGCCAAGGCACGGGGCTCGTTTTGGTTGAGCCAGGTGTGAATCTGCCCTCAGTAAAGGCCGCTCACCCCGGTTGCTGCACCGAGCCCTTGGCGTCGGAAAGGTGATCGCTAGCGGAGGCGGTTTCGGTCGCCTCAGGAGGCTTGGCATCGGACGCTCTGGCGAGCAGTCTGTCTAGCTCTGGCAGGAAGTCGTTAGCGAAGGCGATTGCCGGGCTGTCTTCGGCGTCTTCGCTCGGGCCAACCGCCGGGGCGGTGAAGTACATCTTGAACAGCGCCTTGGCGCCAGCGAAACGATAGCGGGCGTCGCTCACGTGGTGGCCGGGGGCTTCCCAGCGGACGTCTTCGCCCGGCCGGGGGCAGTGCCACATCCAAAACACGCGCTGGTAGATCGCTTGGCCGCCGAAGTCCTTGAAGAAGATGTTGGTCCAGGTCTTGGCGGGTGGCAGGCCTTCGACCGCGATGGTGTGGTGCGTGTCGTTCGGCAACTGCGGCGCGAAGTTCGACTTCACCAAACACACATCCGGCGTGTGGCGGATGATGAGGTTAGAGTGACCGACAATCAGCCAGAGATCAACAACCTGCCCGGTCTCGCGGTTGGTGTACCGACGCGAAACCGGATCGCCCACGACGCCGGCGGTCTCACGAATGTTCTCGTCGACGTCCTGGTTCGTCTCACTGACCCAGGGGCCGAACTCGGTTGGGACTAGTTCCAGATACTGTGCGCAGGCAAGCGCTTTTGAGTTGATGCCCCCGCTCCAGCGGTTGGTGACCATCCCGTTGTAGACGGCCGCTCCCGAGAGCGCGACCGCAGACAAAACCAGCGGCAGGTAGCGGATCATGGCGCCCGTGAGAATGTGGGTGCGTACGGAGGGCGACCAACGCCAAAGGGTCGCCTTTTCAACCGTAGGCCCCGCAACACGGGTGGTCAAGCAGTTCCGCCCCGGCGGCCGGCGGGCTTACCGAACCGTGGGCGACGCGTATGCCGGGGCGGCGGGCAAGGCGCCGAGCGGCGTCACGTATCCCGGCCCCTGGCTGTAGGCCGCGGCCTGGCGCACCCGCTGGCTTACGGCCTGAAGCTCGGCCGGCAGAGCTGGTGGCAGGTCCTGGTCCATCGCCTTGGCGGCCGCAGGCGCCGGTAGAGGCCTGGGCATGGCGACAGGCGTGCGGGCGATTGGTCGACGAATGGCCGGCGTGGGCTGCTTCATCGGCCGCGCCGAGAATCCGTCCAACAGACCTGGCCCGGCGCCGCCTGCCGGGGGCGGATTGAAACCCGGGAACGCGGGGGGCGGATCGTCGTCGTCGTCGCCGGCCGGAGGCGCGCCAAGCTGGCGTGGCGGCGGCAGCGGTGGCAGCTCGTCACCGACCGTCGGGCCTTCGGCCTCGGCAGACTCCGAGCCTTCGTCGTCTGCGGCCTCGTCGTCCGCGGCGGGAGGGGCTTCGCGATCCTCGTCCTGCGGCTTGATGACCGGCGTGCTCGGAATCTCTACCTCGTCGATGGAGCGTGGCCCTTCCGGCAACGGATCGTCAAAGTCACCAGGCCAGCGGCCCCAGCTGCCTTGGTAGTGGCCCCACGTCTTCAATCGCGGGTAACACACCCCGTCCGCCGTGCAGGGGCCTGGGGTCGGACCGCCAATACAGCCGGCCGCTCCGTTCTGACAGCCTTGGCAATTGCCATAGGCGGACGACCCGGCGCAGTCGGCGCACCCCATGGACGATGCGACTTGAGCGTTGCAGGTCAGCGGCGCGGCAAGGGCCGCGGCCAATACGTAGGCGGCGTGGCGGCGGGCGTTCATGCTCTTCGTTCCTCTTTCAGGCGGGGCAGGTCCGATCCCCGTGGTGGTAGTCGCTTGATGTCGGCTAATGCCGCCGTGGGTTTGCCTTCGCTCCACCGGGCGGACCGCTCAGGCCACCCGGCGAAGGAGATCGCTAGTTGAGCTGGCCAAGTCCGAAGCGGTCGATCCGGTTGAGTGTGGCGACACCCAGCGAGGTGAAGCCGAGGAGCCTCTCGAACGGCTGCGTCAGGCTGCCGATGATCGAATCGAATCGCGTGAGCGGATCGACCTCGATGAACAGCCGGTCGCCGTCCATGAGCTGGTAGTTGGTGGCTGTCTGGGCGCCACGGGTGATGCCCACGTAGTCCACCGGCAGGATCTGCTCGCAGCCTACGCCGTTGGGCGCCGGGCGGGCGATATAGATCTTGGTAGAGCTGATTTGGCTGATGCCGCCGATGGCCGAAAGGGCGTCCAGCACCGTTTCGTTGCCCGTAATCGGCAGGTCGGTAATGGTGTCGCCGAATCCGCCGCCTTCGGTGATGACGTAGTACTTCTTGGAGTTGTACGAGAAGACGTCCACCACTACTTCGGGGTCTTCCAGGTAGTAAGAGAGACGCTCTTCGATGGCTTGTTTCGCTTCCGGCAATGTCATGCCGGCCACGTGAACGGTCCCGTACGTCCCGAGGTTGACGCGTCCATCCAGCGCCACCAGCCGCTCGCCGGCGATCTGCTGGGCGCCGGCGGCGAAGGCGAGCGAGACGCTCACTTCCGGGTTTGTGAGGACCAGCTCCAGCTCTTCGCGAATGGCGTCCTGAGCCTGGTCAATTGTGAGCCCCACAACCTTCACCTTGCCGTAGACGGGGCCCAGGTCGACCATGCCCTCGGGGTCGACCGAGTAGGCGTCTGCCAGCGGCTGGTCGGCGATTCCGCCTTCGAGGCGGATCAGCAGGCCGTCAAAGGGCTCGATCCGGTGGGGTGACTTGGGAACGATCTTCACCGCGTTGATCAGGAGGATATCCGGCGGCTCGATCACGTACCGCGGCATCGACACCATCTGCAGTTCGCGAGGAACCGGGCTGGTGGGCGGTGGGCCTTCGGGCGTGTGAGGCACGGGCGAGCGCTCGGCCACGCTCAGCGAGCTGCAGCCGGTGCTGAGGCCTAGGCATCCAAGCAGGAGCGTGGCGAGGGCGGTACTGAGAGTGCGGCGTTGTGTCATAGCCATCGTTCGCCTGCGGTTGCGTGCAGCAGCGGCACCGCCCGCGCAGTGGGACGGTGCGACCGCTTCATCCGGTACAGTCGTACTAATCGGAACGACCGGACCCCTGACTTTGCCCGCACCGGCAAAAAAGAGGCCGCAATTTGCCTAACCGTGCTGTCGCGACGCCGAACTCGCCCCGTTGGTGCGGACCAGCGAACCCACACGGCCCCCGCCGCGTAGCCAAGCCATCGACGCGATAAGCTCAGCGCGACCGCTATCACCGGCCCGCCAGCGCCTCGTGACCGGGCGCCGGCGCCGGCCTGTAAGCAGTGTTCAAACCGGCAAATGACACTCGAAAACAAGGGGTTTTTGTGATCGCCGCAGTGGCGAGACGATGATAGGAGACTGTTTGACAGAATTCCGGGGCACGCGTATTCTCGATTTCGTAGCAGGGGTTTTGTCACGGCTCCGCACGCGGCCAGTTTTCCGCGTGTGCGGCCAGCCCGAAGGACCATGCCGCAAGCATGAGCAGCGGGTTCGGATGGGCACTCTCGCAAGGACTGCGGACTGCTAACGCATCGCTTCGTCCCGCTACCCCGCCGGCCCGCTGCTGGGCACACTTGGCTGGGCCCGCCTGAACTTGCCTCGCATTGCAGAGGGCAATCAGTGCGGCCGGGCTCGTTGTGCTGAGAACCGCGGTGAAGCCCCCTCGTCGATGGCAACGCGATTCATCATCGCATGAGTTCTCACTACTGATCCGGGCGCCATGGCTGCGACGATAACCTCGATCCCAACGACGAAGGCGAAAGCGACGCCCGCTACCAAGCCTGCGTACTTCAGCCTCGCCTCGAATCAGGGCGAGGGCCGCAATGCGCTGATCGCGTTGCTGGCGTCGCTGGTCGTTGCTATCGCCGCTTACTGGGAGGTGCTCACGCTCACGGCCGCCGAGTGGTCGCAGCCGCAGTATTCCCACGGGTGGATCATCCCGCTCATTGGACTCGGAGTGCTCTGGGCCCGACGCGAGCGCAAAGCGAGCATCCCCGATAGCGACCGCGAGATGCAGGACCTGCTGATGCGGGTCGCCGGTGCGATGGCCGCATTAATGGTGGTGGGGAAATCCACCCAATCGGCGTTGCTTTCCGGCGTTGGCTTGGGGGGTCTCTGCTTGAGCCTGCTTGCCGGCGGTCTGCTCGGCCAGCCGTTTGCGCCGGGTTGGCGACGCTCTGAGAGCAGCGGCGACGTTCCCCTATTGGCCATCACCGGCGTCTCGGCCGCCATCTTCGCTGTCGGCATGGCGAAGGGCTTTGGCCTGCCGATCCCCGGCCCTCACGCGGGCTACATCCAGGTGGCGGCTCTGGCGACTCTGATGCTTGGCAGTCTGGCTGTCTCGGGCCTTACCAAGCCCCCCACCAGGATGGGCATGGCCGAGGCCGTGTTTGCTGGCGTGATGGTGATGTGCTCGGTCGTTGGCTGGGTGTTCGCCGTGCAGGTGGACATGGCCCCGCTATTCCGGTTTTCGTTCATCACGGTGATCTTCGGACTTTTCGCGATGGTTGGCGGACTGCGGTTAATCCGCTGGGCCGGAGCGCCGGTCGCATTCTGCCTCTTCATGTACCCGCTGCCGTCCATACTGGAGAACCGACTGCTGCCATGGCTGCAGGGGGTGGCTGTGGCTGGCGCCGAGTCGGCCTACCTGCTGATTGGCGTCAACGTGACGCGGGATGGCAACCGCCTTGAGGTGCAAGGCATCCCGATGGAGGTCATCGAGGCGTGCAGCGGGCTGAGCATGAGCACCATCCTGGCCGCCATGGCTGTGGCCATGGTGATGGTGGTCAAGCGGCCGGTGTGGGACAAGCTGGTCATCCTGCTCTCCGCCCTGCCGATCGCGATCGTCGCCAACATCTTCCGAATCGTTATGACCGGCTTCATCTGGATCTTGGCGGACGTCCTGATCCCCATGGAGCCTGAGGCTGCCCAGAGCTTCCGTGACACCCTGCACGGCTACGCCGGCATTGTTCTGATGATGCCCTTCGCCCTCGGCCTGTATTGGTTGGAGCTAACGCTCCTTTCCATGCTGACCGTTGAGGAAGAGGGTATCGAGGCAAGCCAGCCCGCCGTGGTGAAGCCAGCGGAGGGCGCTGCAACCAGCTAATCGGCTGCCTGTTGCCACGCGGCAACACGAAGCCGGGCAGCGTTGCCACAAAGCAACGGGCGGCGGCCGCGGGCAGCGGAAACCAAAACGATAAGTGAGCGTTTTCAGGGAAGAACCGCGATAGTGGAAGGCGGGCGGCAGTTCCGGCCCGGCGATTGCTTAAGCGGAACGCGGGGGGCAACAACCCCTCGGCGTCGCGCGGCCCGGCCGCGTGAGCAGTAGCTGCCAGCCGTTTGCTCGGCGCCGGCGATTGTTAGAAACCACGGAGACCAACGCGTCATGTCCATCCAAGAACCCGGCAAGCAGCCGTACGACGACACCGGCGCTCAGGCCAACGGCCAGGCGTCCAACGGCCACGCCAGCGGTGGGGCGTTGGTGCCGCAAGGAACGGTTGCCCCCATGGCCATGAGCATGGCCCCGGCTTCGCCCCAGATGGATGTGGTGAAGGGCGGCATGGACGGCTCCTCGCTCTTCCACGCCTTCCGTCGCCGCTGGCTGCTCGCCACAGCCCTGGGCATCCTGCTCGGCTCCGGCGCCGCGGCGGGCCTCTACTGGTTCTTCGAGGAGTCCTCCAGCGCCACCGCCATGTTCCAGGTGGACGCCGAGCCCGACACGATCCTGAAACCGGTCGACGAAGCCACCGACTTCGATACCTTCCGCCGCACCCAAGAGGCGTGGCTCAAGAGCCCCTACGTGCTCAACGCGGCACTCAGCGCGGCCGTCACCAACCCCGACCTTGGCGTCGCCCAGATCAAAGACCTGAGCATCTTCGACGGCGTTGAAGAGGAGCGGAAGGTTCAGTGGCTCGCCGAAGAGCTGGACGTCTTCTTCCCGCAAGAGTCCGAACTGCTGCACATCACGCTAGAAGGCGCGGCGCCACCGGCTGAGCTGGAAGCCGTCGTCGAGGCGGTCGCTACGGCATACTACGAAGAGGTCGCCTTCGCCACCCACCGCGACCGAATGCAGCCGGTTGAGATCCTCCGGAACAGCGAGCGGAAGATCACCGAAGAGCTGCGGCGAAAGACCGATGCCTACTTCGCCCTGGTCAAGGAGCGGGGCACCGGCCAGGACCTGCTCACGACCGACCCCGAGGTGCTCATCCTGCAGACCGAGCTGAAGGACCTGCTCGAAGCCCGAGAGACCGCCAAGGATGAGGGCATCGAGGCTGAGACCATCTGGGCGTACACGCAGCAGATGATGTCGAATCCAACCATCCTGCAGAGCCGCATCAACGACGCCGTGCAGGCCGACCCGACCCTCGCCAACCTGCGGGATCAGCTCTCCCAGCTTGAGCTCGCCGCGATGACGGTACCGCCGAGCAACAGCCGGCGAGGCGGCGAGGAGAACCCCTACCAGCAGCAGATCGCTGCGGTCCAGCAGCAGCTTGCCACGTACGAAGCCCAACTTCGCCAGGCGTACGCCGACAAGCAAGAAGACGAGCCGGACGCCCAATTGGTTGCCGCACGTCTTCAGTACGAGCTGAAGAAGACGTCAATCGATGCCCGCATCAAGGAAGCGGACGCGCGGATCACGGTGGTCTCAGAGAAGCTCCGTGAGAAGAGCGAAGTCAACGCCGACCTGGAGCTGCGTCTCGCGGAGATCGAATCGCTGCGGCAGCTTCAGCGGAGCATCGCCGAGCGGATCCAGTCCTGGAGCATCGAGTCCGGCGCCCGAGAGCGTGTGCAGCGGATCCCGGGCGTCAACCCGCTGCCCGGCATCAATCGGGTGCAGCGGATCGCCATCTCCGGCATCGGCGGGCTGGCCACGTTTGTGCTGACCTGCTTCGGGGTCGCTTACTTGGAGTTCCGCAACCGCAAGCTCAACGGCCCGAACCAAGTTGACGAGGGCCTTGGCATCCGCGTCATCGGCACGCTGCCGCCGCTCTCTGGCCGCCGCCAGCTTGATCCGTCGAACCCGGTTGTGGCACAGCTCACCGAGTCCATCGACTCGGTACGCACCGCCCTGATGCACGAGTCGACAAGCAAGCGGCGACAGGTCGTGCTGGTCACCAGCGCGGCCGCCATGGAGGGCCGCACTACGGTCGCCAGCCAACTGGCGGCCAGCCTGGCCCGAGCCGGTCGGCGGACGCTGCTCATCGACGGCGACCTGCGGCGGCCCTCGCTCCACTCGCTGTTCGACGTGCCCTTGGAAGACGGTCTTTGCGAGGTGCTCCGCGCCGAGTGCGACGTCGCCGATGTCGTCCGGCCGACCCACGCCGAGGGCCTGTGGCTGATGACCGCCGGCTACTGCGACGCGGACGCCGTGCACGCCCTGGCCACCGACCAGGCTCAGCCGATCTTCGAGAAGCTGCGGAGCGAGTACGACTTTATTGTCATCGACGGCGCCCCGGTGCTGGGCCTGGCGGACTCGCTGCTGTTCGGCCAGCACTGCGACGGGGCGATCCTGTCGGTCCTCCGCGACTACACCAACCTGCCCAAGATCAAGCAGTCGGACGACCTGCTCCGCGGAGTGGGCGTGCAGCTCATCGGCTCGGTTGTGAATGGTGTGCCGTGCAAGACCGACCGCCGCGTCACGCACCTGCAGGTGACCGGGCCGAAGAGCGAGCGGAAGCAGCTCGAACAAGCCGGCGCCTAAGCCGATCGGTTACTCGACGTGTCACACGGTTCAAACTACAAACACCGGCGGGGCCCAATTGGCCCCGCCGGTGTTCTCTTTGTTTGGACCACGCGAATGCCCCGCGCCCTCACCATCGTGTTGTCGCTCCTTGCTCCCGCAGCCGCGGCGGCACCTGACCAGCGCCTCGCGAGCCTCCGCTTGAACGAAGTCCAAGTGATTGGCAGCCACAACAGCTACAAGCTGGCGATCGACGGGCCGCTGCTTGATCTGCTGAAGGCGTTCTCTCAGGACGCCCAAGCGCTCGATTACGCCCACGTACCGTTGACGGAGCAGCTGGACATGGGCGTGCGTGGGCTGGAACTCGATCTCTACCACGACCCCGACGGCGGCCGGTACGCCAAGCCACTCGGCCTGGAGATGGTCCGGCGCCTGGGCAAGACGCCCGACCCGTTTGACGAAGGCCCAATGCTCCGCCCGGGCTTTAAGGTCCTGCACGTGTCGGACATTGATTTCCGTTCCAATCAACCAACGCTCGCCGGCTGCCTCGCCGAGCTGCGGCGCTGGTCCGAAGCGCACCGCGGTCACCTGCCGATCGTCGTCACGATGAATCTCAAGACGGACCCCGCCCCCGTGCCGGGCGCCGTCAAGCCGCTGCCCTTCGATCGGGACGCGCTCAACCGCTTGGACGCGGAGCTCATCGAAGGCCTCGGCCGAGATCGCCTCATCACACCCGACCTGGTCCGAGGCGACGCCGAGACCCTCAACCGCGCGGTCCTCGAGCGGGGTTGGCCGACCCTCGGTGATCTGGCGGACCGCTTCCTCTTCGCCATGGACGAAGGCGGCGAGAAGCGGCGGGAGTACCTGCGTGGGCACGCGTCGCTACGCGAGCGGGTGATGTTCACGACGCCGAGCCCTGGCGAGGACGACGCAGCGGTGCTGGTGATGAACGACCCGCTGAAAGACGGGCCGCGCATCGCCGAACTTGTGCAGGCCGGCTACCTGGTACGAACCCGCGCCGACGCGGGGACCTCGGAAGCCCGAGCCGGCGACCGCCGTCGGCTTGATGCGGCGCTCGCAAGCGGCGCCAATATCGTGAGCACCGACTACTATCTCAAAGACACGCGATTCGGGACGAACTACGAAGTGCGGCTGCCCAACGGGGCGGTGTGTCGAGAGCGCCCCGGCCTTCGCGTACCAACAACCCAAGCGGCCGAGGAGACCAACCCATGAGCCAAGCCAACGCCCCCCGCCGGACCGCCAAGAACGTGCTGGGCGAAGACCTCCAGCCCTGCAGCACCGACCCAATGACCGGCTTCTACCGGGACGGCTGCTGCAACACCGGCGCCGGCGACGGCGGCGTGCACACCGTGTGCGCCGAGATGACCGCCGAGTTCTTGGAGTTCAGCAAGTCCCGCGGCAACGACCTGAGCACGCCGATGCCGCAGTACCAGTTCCCCGGCCTCGTGCCGGGCGACCGCTGGTGCCTGTGCGCTCCGCGATGGCGAGAAGCGTACGATGCCGGCATGGCACCGAAGGTCGTGCTATCGAGCTGCCACATCTCGACGCTCGAGTTTGCTTCCCTGCAGGAGCTCCAAGAGTTCGCCATCGAGGAAGACTGACCCTAGTGCACACGCTGGCCGACCTTGGCGCCGTCGTCCGGCGAGAGGACGAACACCTCCTCGCCGCCGGGGCCGCTGGCGACGACCATGCCTTCGCTGAGGCCGAACTTCATCTTGCGCGGCGCCAGGTTAGCGACACAAACAATCTTGCGGCCGACCAGCTTCTCCGGCTCGTACGCCGCCTTGATGCCGGCGAACACCTGCTTATAGACGCCGCCACCAAGCGAGAGCTTCAGCCGCAGCAGCTTGCGGGCCTCGGGCACCTGCTCCGCTTCCACGACGCGGGCGACGCGGAGGTCGACCTTCACGAAGTCGTCGAACGTGCACTCATCGGCGAGCGGCTCGGCTTCCAGCTGGTCGCCCGGGTCGTTCCACCGGTCGGTCGTCTCTGCGGCTGCTCCGGCGGCTGACGCCGCCGGCTCGCTGGCTGTGGCTTCGCTCGACTCTTTGCTCTCTTCGATCACTTTCTGCACCTTCGTGGGTTCGACCTTCTGGATCATGTGTTTGAACTTGGCGACCGGCGTTCCCACCAGAGGCGTTTGGGCTTGGTCCCAAGACGTGATGGGATCGTTCAGCAACTCGCCGGTTTGCTCCGCGAGCTTGGGGAGCACCGGGGCGAGGTAGATGGCGATCTGGCGGAACAGGTTCAGCGCGATCGTGCAGGTGTCCTGCAGCCGGTCTGCTTGCGAGTCGTCTTTGCGGAGCTCCCATGGCTTGGCTTCTTCGACGAACGGGTTCGCCTTGTCTGCCAGCGCCATGATCAGCCGCATCGCGTGGCTGTAGTCGCACGCCTCGTAAGCGGCGGCGATCTCGTCGGCGGCAGCGGCGGCCGAGGCAAACAGCCCGCCGTCGTCGGGGTACTCGGCCGACAATCCAGTCTGCTGCACAAACTTCGCGCTGCGGCTCGCAAGGTTCACAACCTTGCCGCGGAGGTCTTTGTCGACCTTGTCGATGAACTCATCGATCGACAGATCGATGTCGTCCACCTTGCTCGACAGCTTCGATGCGTAGAAGTAGCGCAGGTAGCTTGGGTCGAGGTGCTTGAGGTAGGTCTCGGCGGCGACGAAGGTGCCCTTGCTCTTAGACATCTTCTCGCCGTCCACGGTCAGGAAGCCATGGATGTGCACCTTGGTGGGCAGCGAGAAGCCGGCCGTCTTGAGCATGCCGGGCCAGAATAGCGTGTGGAAGTACGTGATGTCCTTGCCGATGAAGTGGTGGATTTCGCAGTCCTCCGACCGCCACCAATCGTCGAGCGACTCCCCGTTTTGGTCGCACCACTGCTTGGTGCTGGCGATGTAACCGATGGGGGCGTCGAACCACACGTACCAGTAGTTGCCCGGCGAGTCGGGGATCTCGAAGCCGAAGTACGGCGCCGGGCGGCTCACGTCCCAATCACGGAGCGGCTCGGGCTTGTCGGCCGGGCCCAGGAAGTGACCTCGCAGGTAGTTCGCGATCTCCGGCTGGAGGGCGTCGGCGGTATCAACCCACTCCCTCAGGAAGCCGTGCAGCTTCTCAAGCTCGATGAACAGGTGCTGTGCCGAACGCAGCTCCGGCGTGGCGCCGCTCAGCGTGCTCTTGGGGTCGATCAGGTCGATCGGGCTATAGGTGTCGCCGTTGTCGCAGTTGTCGCCGGGCTGGTTCTTTAGTCCACAGCAGGGGCATGTGCCGCGGACGAAGCGATCGGCGAGGAACGTCTCCGCCTCTGGGTCGTAGAGTTGCTCGACGGATTGTTCCTTGACCAGCCCCGCCTCGCGGATGCTCGCCCACATCTGCTGGCACAGCTGGCGGTTCTCGTCCGAGTGCGTACTGCCGTAGTTGTCGAACTCGATGCCGAAGCCGGCGAAGTCCCGCTGGTGCTCCTCGCTGACCCGTGCGACGAACTCCTCTTCGGTGACGCCCGCCTTCTTGGCGGAGATCATGATCGCGGTGCCGTGCGTGTCGTCGGCGCAGAAGTACCGGCAGTCGTTGCCGCGGAGCTTCTGGAAGCGGACCCAGATGTCGGTTTGCAAATACTCCACCAAGTGCCCGATGTGAATCGGCCCGTTGGCGTAGGGCAGGGCGGAGGTGACGAGGATCTTGCGGGGCATGCGGCGGTGCTGTCTTTCTGGTTTCCGACTGCGGATCACCCAAGGCGAGGCCGGACCGCCGGCATTCTAGCGGCGACTCCGCGGTGGCACGAGACAGTGCGGCACGCGGTGTGCACCACCGGGTGATCGACGTCGGGGCGTCGCACCGGCTTCGCGTCGCTCACGTCGTCAGGCGTGCAACCGGCGCCCAACCGCCCGCGTTGCTAGCACCCAAACTTACCTGATCTTGTAACGATGGCGTGAGTTCGCCAAAGTGCCTCGCCTCTTATGAGAAGAGACACGCGGACGCAGGAAGCGTTCGCTCCATGACGACTGCTCACGCGACCAAACGATCCAAGGAGGGATACGATGGTCCGCCCGCTGTGGCTCGCCGTGATGGCGAGCATCTGCCTGTCCGCACCCGCACTCGCCCAGCAGCCCGTGCTGCTGGACTTCTCGATTGCCGGTTGCGGTCCGTGCCAACAGCTCGAACCCACCATCCGCCGACTCGAGGCCGAAGGCTTCGCCGTGAGACGCGTTGACGGCCACCGTGAGCCGGCCCTCGCCGCGCGCTACGGCGTAACGAGCTACCCGACGTTGATCGTTGTCGCCGGCGGCCAAGCGACCGCGCGTTGGGTCGGCGTGCAGCATTACTCGGTCATTCGAGACGCCCTGCTTTCCGCCTCGCAGGCGACGCTCTCGGCGACCAGCAACACGACACCGCAGGGCACCTTTCGGCAAGGCAGCGCCTTCCAAGTGGGGAGCGACCTGGGCGCCGTGCCCGAAGTCGCGATCCCTGGGGTCGCCGATACTTCAAGCCAGACGCAGCGCGCCGCACCCCTCGGTAAAACTGATCGTCGGCTCCTAAACTCAACGGTCCGGTTCCGCGTCCGCGAGCGCGGCGGCAGCTCCTACGGCACCGGAACGGTTATCGATGCCCGCTCCGGAGACGCCCTCGTCTTGACGTGCGCTCACCTGTTCCGTGAGCTCGCTGAAGACTCGCCCACGCAGCCGGCCATCATGATCGAGCTGTTCGAGGCGGATGCCGCGGGTGGCGTGCGTGTGGTTGAACGCGTCGCCGGTCAGTTGCTGACTTCCAACAGCGAAAATGACGTGGCACTAGTCGCCATCCGCCAGCCGCGTACGCCGGTCGCGGCGGCCCCAATCGCGTCCTCGCCGGCGGCGGTTTCGGTTGGTATCGCTACTAAGAGCGTTGGATGCAGCCTAGGGGCGGATCCGACGATCGAGAACAGCCGGGTGCAAACCGTCGACCGTTACCTAAGCCCTCCCAGCCTGACCACGGGCGGGGCGCCGAAGCTCGGCCGCAGCGGCGGCGGGCTGTTCAACGAGCGGGGCGAATTGATCGGCGTCTGCTTCGGCGCCGTTGCCGAGGATGGCGAAGGCTTCTACGCGAAGCTGTCGTCCATCTACGCCGAGCTCGACAAGCTCGGCCTGCAAGAGCTGTATCGACCGGGCGGTCAACCGGCGACGGCGTTGGCTTCCGCCGCGATTCCGCCCGCGACACCGGCGGCTGCCGGCGGGTTGGCTCGCGCCGAAGCGCCGGCAACCAAGCCCGGCCTGCAGCGAGCGACCGACTGGCCGCAGCCCGCGGTGGTTCGCGGCCAGGGTGGCACCCCGGCCCGAAGGCCAAGTGTCGATCGCCTCGTGGCCGGGCTCTCCACCGCCGAGCGGGCCGCTGTGGGCGAGATCGCGCGACGCGTGGCCGAGTCGGAAGTGGTGTGCGTAGTCCGCCCCAAATCGCCGGGCGGACAGAGCGAAGTGATCACGCTCGATAGCGCATCGCCGGAGCTGGTCAGGCTGCTGCTGGCCATTGGCAGCAAGGGCGAACGCCGGTAGCGGTCGTCCCCAGCAGCGACCGCGCCGCGACAACGCGTGCAACCCGGACAACCCGTCTCGGCCAAACGGATTGCCCGCTGGCTGGCGTGGCCGCCCCCACAGTTGCCGCTCGCGTGCCGTAGCCTTTCCAGAAGGCCCCGCTTGTAGGGCCCGCTCGGCGGTTACGGGATGCCCGGCATGTTGTTGTTTGTTGCTCTGATCGCCACGCTCAACCTCTGCGTTGGCTACGTCTTGGGGGTGCACGTTGGCGTGCTCCCGTCGCTGCCAACGCGCCGCCCTGCTGAGCCGCCCGAGCCCGCTTTCGACCTCTCGGCGGACGACGAAGACGACTTCGCCGCCGAGCCCCTGGAAGAGACGCCCCCGCCCAAGCGGAGCGCTCGGCCGGCGCCGAGCTCGGACCAGATCATGCAGAGCATGGCGGCTTTCCAGGCCCAACTCGCCCACGTTGGCTCGGAGATGCAGGCCTCAGCGGACGATGACCAGGCCTTCGGCAAGTGCGCCGATCGGCTCCAGAAGGCCAACAACGAGTACCTCGAGCAGGCGCACCACGCGCTCGAGGAGTTCGAGGTCACCGGCGAACCGGTCGAGGGCTGCCGCGAGGTGTTGGCCGACAGCGTCAAGAAGGTGGGCGACGCTAGCGACGAGATCAACAACCTGCTGGCGGACGGGGTCCCCGACCGCGCCGGCCGCGAGAAGCTCATCGAGAAGGCCGGCAGCCTTGAGAAGGTTGTCGACGAAAGCGAGCAGCGGATGGAGAATCTGGACGAGGGGAGCGGCGCCGCCGCCCCGGCTCAGCCCGCCGAGTCGAGCAAAGAAGAACTCGATGACGACGATGAAGACCACGACGAAGCGTCCAGCGACGACGCCCCGGCCGAGCAGTCGGCCGACGCCAGCGACGAACTCCAGCAGCTGCACGCGAGGATCGACGCCGAGTTAGCGTCGAACTCGGCCGACTTGGTAATCGCAACCGTCCGCCTCGATACGGGCGGTCTTGCCGACTCCGCCGACCAGCAGAAGCTGATCGCCGCCATCCGCAGCATCGCCGCAGACGGGATGGAAGAGGGCCAGCAGGTCGCCAACCGCGAAGACGGAAGCCTGCTGTTCGTTATGACGGGCGATACGGTCGAGTCGGCGACTACCCGGATCGACCGTCTGCGTCAGCAGGTTGAGAAGACGACCTTTGAAGCGGGCGACGAGCAGGTCTCGACGACCGTTACCTGCGCTCTTGGGGAAGCGGTGGAGGGCGTCTCACGCGGCGAATTGCTGCAGCAGCTTGACGAGGCTCTGGGCGAGAGCGAACAGCACGGCGCCAACCGCTGCTACCACCACGATGGGTTCTACCCGTGCCCGCTGATCCCCGAAGAGATGAACCTGTCGAAGCAAACGGTGTCGCTGGGGGTCTAGCCGCCTGGGAGCAGGCCTAAGCATCGTCGGCGTCGGGCTCTCGGTGGAAGACCACGCGGTACGCCTGGTAGCCGCCGTCCATCTTGTCGGCGTACAAGCTGGCCAACTCGGCACGCAATGCGTCAGCGGTCGGGAAACCATCCGGCTCGGCGTCGTCGTCGGTCAACTGGTCGATGTCGACCGGTTCCACCCGGTCAATCCGAATTCGCCCGACCCCCGGCGTGTAGCTCCGCTGACCTGCCCGGACCAGTCGGCGACGCCAGACCCGGATCGTTTGGGTCTTCTCACCCGAGAGAATCGCGGGCAGGAACTTGCGTTTGAAGAGCAGCACGACAAGACTCCCCGGGGCGTTCAGAACCCGAGCGAGCGTACCCATCTTTACCGGGGGGCGAAATCACCCCTTGCAGGGGGCCAAACAGATTTTATACTTTTGCGTCGCGATTGAAGGAAATCGCCTACGTGCGGCTGTAGCTCAGTTGGTAGAGCATCACGTTGCCAACGTGATTGTCGTCGGTTCGAATCCGATCAGCCGCTCTTCTTGGCGACCTCCCTGGTTCACTCCCAGGCGGCCGTCAGCGGAGAGACTACCGAGCGCTCTGATCTAGAATCCACCCGCGCCCGCGGCTCCCCCTTGGAGCGGCGGGCTGATTTGTTTCTAAAGGCGTGCGGAAGACGCAGGGGCGACACCGGCGAGTGCCCGGCGCCGCCCCCTCGACCGCCCCCAAACTGAGTCTGGAAAGCCGCCATGCCACCTGCCGACGACCCCAACATCGACAACGACCCGGTCGACTCGCCCGAGACGGATGTCGCCGTCGAAACCGAGGGCGAGGGCGAGCCGGCTCGCCTGGACCTGATCGTCGATATCCAGAGCCCCAGCGCGTGCGAACGCCATGTCGTGGTGACCGTTTCCCGGGCGGACATCGACCGGTACTTCGACGACGCCTATGGCGGCATGGTTGACGAGGCCCAGGTTCCGGGCTTCCGCCAGGGCAAGGCGCCGCGGCCGCTAGTTGAAAAGCGGTTCAAGAAGGAAGCCTCTGAGCAGGTCAAGAGCTCGCTGCTCATGGACAGCCTGACCCAAATCAGCGAGGAGAGCGAGTTCGCCGCGATCAGCGAGCCCGACCTGAACCTCGACGCGGTCGAGGTGCCGGATACGGGCCCGATGACGTTTGAGTTTGATATCGAGGTCCGCCCCGAGTTCGACCTGCCGAAGTGGAAGGGCCTGAAGATCGAGCGGCCCGTTCGGGAGTTCACCGATGAGGACATCGACAAAGAGGTCGAGCAGATGCTCGCCCGGTACGGCCAACTGGCGCCGGTCGAGGAGCCGGTCGCCGCGGGCGACTACGTTACGCTGGGCATCAAGGTCACAAGCGGCGACGCCCTTGTCGCCGAACACCAGGAGGTTGTTGCCCGAGTCCGCGGCGAACTGAGCTTTGTCGACGGCGCCCTGCAGGGCTTCGATGAGCTGGTCGCCGGCGCCGAGCCGGGCGACAAACGCCAAGCGAAGACCGAGCTAACGGGCGACGCCCCCAACCCCGATGTTCGCGGCGCCGAGGTCGACCTCGACCTCGAAGTGCTTGACGTGAAGCGGCTCAGGCTGCCCGAGCTCAACGAGGAGTTCCTCGACGAGCTGGGCAACTTTGAGTCCGTTGACGCCCTGCGAGACGCGGTGAAGCAGAATCTTCAGCGGCAGCTCGAGTATGAGCAGCAGCAGCAGTACCGGCAGCAAATCACGTCGCTGCTCACCGAGTCGGCCACCTGGGAGCTGCCGCCCGGGCTGCTCAAACGCCAGAGTGTCCGCGAGGTGGAGCGGGCGGTCATGGAACTCCGCCGCAGCGGCTTCAGCGAAGCCGAGATCCGCGCCCGCGAAAACGTGCTGCGGCAAAACAGCGCCGAGTCGACCGCAACGGCGCTCAAGGAGCACTTCATCCTCGAACGGATCGCCGAAGACGAGGAGCTGGACGTGGAGGAAGGGGACTACGAGAAGGAGATCTTCCTCATGTCCATGCAGAGCGGCGAATCGCCACGCCGAGTCCGGGCTCAGCTCGAGAAGCGTGGGCTGATGGACGTGCTGCGGAACCAGATCGTCGAGCGCAAGGTCCTGGAGCTCGTGCAATCGGAAGCCAAGTTCCAAGACAAGCCGTACGAGCAGAAGCAATCGGACGTTGAAGCCGTGAACATCGCCCTGGGCGGCGGGGGCGAGAGCGCCATCCCCGAGGCCATCGATGAGCAGGCAGACGACGCCGAAGCGGCGGCCGAGGAGTAGACCGCCGGCGACGGCTCGAAGCTGGCCCTCCGGGGCGCCGGGCCGATAATGGCTAGACGAGACGAACGCCCAACAACGCTGGCTCATCGCCAGCGCCATCAAGAAGGAGCTGCCATGTTCGACCCCTCCCCGCTCGCCGACGCGGGCTCGCCGCTGGGTCCCCTCGCCGAGGCCACCGCTCCGCGGCTGGCGACCGCGTACCAGCGTCAGCGGCAGATGACCCTTGGCGATCTGCTGCTTGAGAACCGCGTGATCTTCCTGCAGGGTGAGATCTACGACGGCAACGCCAACGAACTGGTCATGAAGCTGCTGTACCTGCAGAGCGAGAACCGCCGCAAAGACATCCACTTCTACATCAATTCGCCCGGTGGCAGCGTCACGTCCACCATGGCCATATACGACACCATGCAAGTGGTAACCTGCCCGGTGGCCACCTACTGCGTCGGCCTCGCCGCGAGCGGCGGCGCCGTGCTGCTGGCAGGCGGCACCAAGGGCAAACGGTTCGCCCTGAAGCACTCCAAGGTGATGATCCACCAGCCGCACGGCGGCGTCGGCGGCCAGGTGTCCGACATCGAGATACAGGCCAACGAGATCATTAAGACCCGCGCCGTGCTCAATCAGGTGCTGGCAGACCACACCGGCAAGAGCGTCGACGAGATCGCCGACGCCGTGGACCGCGACTACTACCTCGACGCCGAGGAGGCCAAGAACTTCGGCTTGGTCGATGAGATCATGCTCACACCGCCGGGATCCGAAGACGAGGACGACGACTGACGAGTCGCGGCGATCAGCACGGGCGTGGGGCGTTCGGTCCACCGCTTGCTGCCACTTGCCACCAGCACTTGCCACGCCCCCACGAACAAACGCCGCTCTGGTTAGCGGCTCCATCCACGGACGATTCCCTATGCCTTTAATCCCTTACGTTGTTGAGAAGTCCGGCCGCGAAGAGCGGGCGATGGACATCTACAGCCGGCTGCTTGTCGACCGGATTGTGATCCTCGGCTCGGCGATCAACGACGAGGTGGCGAACAACATCGTCGCCCAGTTGTTGTTCCTGCAGTCAGACGACGCCAAGAGCGACATCAATCTGTACATCAACTCGCCCGGCGGCAGTGTCACCGCCGGCATGGCGATCTACGACACGATGCAGTTCGTCACCTGCGACGTGGCGACTTACTGCCTGGGCCAGTGCGCGAGCATGGGCGCCGTGCTGCTGGCGGCGGGCGCCGAGGGCAAGCGTCACGCCCTGCCCAACAGCCGGATCATGATCCACCAGCCGCTAGCCGGCATGGAGGGCACCGCCGAAGACATCATGATCCACGCCGAGGAGTACAAGAAGACCAAGACGAAGCTCAACCGCATCCTCGCCAACCACACTGGCAAGACGCTCGAAGAACTCGAGCGGGACACCAACCGCGACAACTTCATGAGCGCCGAAGAAGCCGCCGAGTACCGGCTGGTGGATAAGATCGTTGAGAACATGGCGGGGTGAGCGAGAAGGGACTGACAGGTGGCGGTCCGTTTGCCCGAGCAGCCGAATGTTTACCCTCGATGGGCCGCCGACGTAATGGCGTGCCTTGAAGTCGAACCCCATTTCGAGCCCCTGTGTGCTGAAGGCTGCTGTGGAACGCTGCGTTACTGCGTCGAAGAACGCGACGTTGCCTTGTCGCTATCCATCAGCCTCTGCCTTACAGCCGTTGGGATAACGCTCGTCCCTCCCGCTGCGAGTGAGACAGTTTGGGCGTCGTTATCGCTCGTCAACGTGGGATCGGTTCGGCGATTCCACCAGCGGGATTCCAACGTCGATTGGCTAGAGTTCAGTCGGAGTAGCGATCCGAACGCAGAGAGCAACTTCACCGACATGGTCGTCGTATCTCGCCGACCAAGCCTAAAGGTAGGGATGGGCGTTGCTCAGCAGACGACGCAGTCGCATTGACCGCCCGCGGCCAATCCACTATTGCCCGCCTTCATGTCGGGCCGTTCTACAAATCCGCCGCGTGCTGGCGCCAGCATCAGACTAAGCCACTGGTGCTGCCTCCTGCCTTCCGCCTTCTGCCTGCTCCTCGTGGCCGGCTGCAATACCGGGCCGCAGATGCAGCGGGACCTGTACAACCGCGAGCTGCGGATTCAGGAAGACGAGATATACCGGCTTGAGGAGTGCCTGGAGGAGTGCCACGCCGTCATCCGGCAGATGCGAAAAGAGAACGCCGACCTGCGGATGCAGACCGACGCCGGCGTCGCTAGCGGGACCGTGCTGCGGGCCGAGCCAATCGATCCCGGCCGCCGCGATTCGAAGCCGGACGACGACGACGAGCGGAGCCTGCTCGACAGCGGCGACTGGTCGCCGGAACGCCCCGCGCCCGAGCCGCCGGCGGAGCGGCCGCCGGTGGAGGACGCCCCGGAGATTGAGCTGCCCACCATCGACGGCGGCCAGCCCGCCGAGGCGCCGCCCTTCAGCCCGACGCCGTCGAGCGCCCCTGCAGAGACGCTGCCGGGCATTGATGTGCCGACGGGGCCGGAGTCGCTGGCGCCGCCGGTGAACGACCCACCGGTGCCGCTGCCGGGCGCCGAGCCGGGCGGGCTGCCCGAGGCGCCGCCATTCAGCAACGCGGGGCCGGTCGCTTCGAAACTGGTTGCTAAGTGCCGACCCGGCGTGATCGAAGCGGACGGCGGACCGACCATGGTCATCACCGCCCAGCCGCTGGACCCCAGCGGTGAGCCGATCGAGTTCGCCGGCGCCGCGGGCGTGCTGCTCCGCAACCCGGCCGCCCCGCCCGCCAAGCGGGTCATCGCCCAGTGGGACTACACGGCCGACGAACTCGCCGCCGCGTGGGTCGGCCCCGTCGACGACCGCAAGCTCGTGCTGCACGTCGTCGCGCCCCCGTCGACGCCGTTTAATCGCCCGCTCGATGTCTGGGTCCGCTTGCTCGACGCCGCCGGCGCCCAACTGCTGGCCCGCGCGACCATCGAGAAGGCCCAGTCCGCCGTCGCCAGCGGTATACCGAGCGACGCCAGCGACGACGACGATCCGCCCCCGCCGATGCTCGCGGAGCTGAAGCGGAGCCGCGTTGTGTTGGCGTCGGCGGAAGATTTTGTCGCCGACGAGGAGTCTGCCGAGCAACCGGCTATGGATAGCGAACCGAGCGATCTCGAGTGGCAAGCCCTCGGCGGCGCCGGCGCAACCGAAGAGCCTGAGCCCGCCACCGCCGAACGCGGATGGACGAGGCGAGCGACCACGTCGTAGGCCGAGGCAAGACGCGGCAATCAGCGGTGCAAAGAAGAAGCCCCGGCCGAGATCGGCCGGGGCTTCTGTCTCTCGATATCTGCTGTACTGGCCACGCTCTACATGCCGCCGAGCTTCGCACACAGGTCAGCGGTGCGGCTGCTGTAGCCCCACTCATTGTCGTACCAGCTCACAACCTTGAAGAAGTTGTCGCCCATGGCGGTGGTCCAGGGGCCGGCGAAGATCGAGCTGTGCGGGTCGCCAACGATGTCGGTCGATACGATCGGGTCCTCGGTGTAGGCGAGGATGCCCTTGAGCGGGCCCTCGGAGGCCGCCTTCATCGCGTCGTTGATGCCGCTAACGCTGGCGGCCTTCGAAAGGTTGACCGTCAGGTCGACCACCGAGCCCGTAACCACCGGCACCCGCATGGCGTAGCCGGTGAGCTTGCCCTGCAGTTCGGGAATGACCAAGCCGACGGCCTTCGCGGCGCCGGTGGTGGTGGGGATGATGTTCATCGCTGCGGCACGGGCCCGGTACGGGTCCTTGTGCGGCAGGTCCTGCACGTTCTGGTCGTTCGTGTAGGCGTGGATCGTGGTCATCAGGCCACTGTCGATGCCGAACGAATCCTGCAGCACCTTGGCGACCGGCGCCAGGCAGTTGGTGGTGCAGCTCGCGTTCGAGACGTACTTCATGTCGGCGGTCAACTCGCTGTCGTTGACGCCGAGCACGCAAGTGAGGTCCGCCCCGTCCTTAGCCGGCTGGCTGAGCACCACCTTCTTGGCGCCCGCCTCCACGTGCGTGTCGTAACCCGGCTTGCCGCCGCCGCTCTTCGACGCGAAGACGCCGGTCGATTCAATCACAATGTCTACACCCAGATCGCCCCAGGGGCACTCGGCCGGGTTGCGGATGGCGGTCGCCTTGATCTTCTTGCCGTTGACGATCAGGTTCTCGTCGTCGAAGTCGACCGTGCCGGGGAAGCGGCCGTGGGTGCTGTCGTACTTCAGCAGCGTCGACAGCATCTTGTTGTCGGTGAGGTCGTTAATGGCGACGACCTCGAATTCGCTCGACCGCTCGGTCAGTTGGCGAAAGGTCAAGCGGCCGATTCGGCCGAACCCGTTGATGGCGACTTTGATGGCCACAGTCGTAGTTCTCCAGTGCGTTGACAGGTAGCGGCGGCGGCCGGGACAGAGGATCGCGGCACGCGGCGAGGCGGATATGCCTGGCCGTGAGTATACCGCCGCCCTGCCGGCCCTCAACCACCGCCACGTGGGCTGGCGGTCGATTTGAGCCACGTCGCGTGCGGATCGGCGGCCCTTGGGCCCGAGCTTTGCCCGGCGCCGGCGCCCGAACTAGATTGGAGCGAGACGTCGGCAGAGGCCAATCGGGTCCGCCGACCGAGCCCAACCAGCCTCTCCTGCGCGAATCCCCGAAGACGCCGTCGATGAACCCACCGCAGATCGTCAAGCACCAAACGAAGCAGGCGATCGGTGAGCTCCGGCGCGGGTACAAGCGTTGGCGGGGCCCCTCGCCATTTGCTGGCGATGGGCCTTCGCCGCTTATCGTCCACGCGTGCTACCACCGGGTTGGGTCGGGATGGTTTATGGGCCTGCTCCGCGAGGTCGCTCGGCCGTACGGGATGCGAGTCGACCTGACTCACGAGGGCACGTCTGGCAGAAGATCGGACACCGTCGTCGACTGGCGTAGTCGAATTGACCCCTAAGCTCTAGCGGGCGAAGGGCGTCCTGTGCGTGGCTCGCACGCAATCCGCGACCCACGCGATATGTGCGTCTAGGGCTACCACTACCACAAGTGGACCAGCGAGCCCTGGGCTCTAGCGACGCCTTCGCAGTGGACCAGCACGGCCTACGAGGGGATCCGGCGATTCCATGAACGCATGGTCACGCCACTCGAAGAAACCCCGGAAGTGCAGCGGGCGTGGCGTGAGCTCGTTCCCGCCCCCTGGCCCGAAGGGCTTTCGTATCAGCAGTTTCTCAGTTCATTGAACGAGTCGGACGGCTTGATGCTGGAACTGCTGTTCGTCTCGCACGCCGCGATGCCGGACACTACCCAGTGGGACTACAAGAATCCGGACTTTGTCGAGTTCCGCATGGAGGACATCGCTAATCGCGAAGAAGCGATCTTGCGATCTGTCTTCTAGGAATACGGCTTCAGCAGCGAAGCGATCGAGTCCGCCATGCAGGTCGTCGCCGCCCGCGGCTTCCGACAGACCACGGCCGCAACGTGGGGCAGGTGCAAGAGAAGAGCCACTACCGCTCCGGCGCCACCCAGCAGTGGCGGGAAGCGTGGGAGCAGCGACACATTTCGGCCTTCAAGCACCTGCACGGAGCGGACCTCATCGCCCTGGGCTATGAGGCCAGCGAAGACTGGTAGCAGCCGGTGGTCTAGGAAGCGTCGCTCTATCTGCCGCACGAGTCGACGACTTGGGGCGCCGCCCGCCCCCGCCGAAAGCCGAGTCCGGCCACCAGCGACGCGAGCAGCAGCGCGGTCCCGGGTTCCGGAGACGCCGCCAACGTCTGACTGACTGGCGTAGTATCTAGCGGAATCAGCCCCAATTCGCGGAGGAAATCGAGCGGATCGGACGGACGGGCGAGGTCAACCGGCGGCGGGGCGACGTCCACAGGTTCGGTCACGACGAAGTCGGGCGGCAACACGCCGATCGCGATCAGCTGCTCAATTGGGGCGTCGAACAGTGGCGGCTCGACGGGCCGCGGCGCCGGATCGACCAGAGGCGGATCGGCCTGGGCTGTCAGTTCAAATCCCGGTGGCAAGATTCCGAGGTCCACCAGTTCCTGGATTGGGTCAACTGGCGGGAGCGGATTCGTGGGCGGCTCCGTCGGGGCGGGCGGGAGTGGCGTTGGATCAGGCGAAGACGGCGGCGTGTTCGGATCGAAGTCCGTCGGGAGGATCCCAAGATCTATCAGATGCTGGATCGGGTCGATCGGATCGACGGGCGGAGCCGGCGTTACCGGCGGCTCGGGCGGTACGATCTGGCCGCCATCGCCGACAACGATTCCGAGCTGGTTAAACAGGTCGGCCAACTCGGGCGGTATGGGTTCCGCACCAACGGTGCTTTGGCAAACCGCAACAGCGGCGAGCAGGGCGGCAGACGTTCGTCTTGCGAGGTTCATGGGCTTTGTTCCATGACGGTTTGGGCGAGAGAGGACGCGCGGACGCGATGGGAGCGCAACACAACGCAGCCGGCCAGCTACTTTTGTAGTTGTATCGGCCCGCCGCTGGTCGGCAACAAATAACTGCAGGTTTTTTTGAGACGCGAATGGCCCGTCGGTGGGCTGGCATCGAAATGACGCCGTGCCTTGCGTTCACGCTGCGAGCCCGAAGGCGAGACCGGCAGTTGACCAAATACCTAGACAAACATAGTATTCCGGCGACCGAAACAGGATCGCCAAATGCACCCACCCGCCAACAACCAGCCGCGCGCCGCCATCGACGGCGATTATCTCCGGGGCCACCTGGAAACGATGATCCTCGCCGTCTTGGAGCAGGACGAAGCACACGGGTTCGAGGTGTTGCGACGGCTCGAACAAGCCGGCTGTGGCGCTCTGCGGCTGAAGGAGGGCACACTTTATCCGGCCCTCTACCGGCTGGAGGAATCCGGCAAGGTGAGGGCCCGGTGGGAGGACAACCAGACGGGCCGCCGCGGCCCGCGGCGTCGCATCTACAAGATCACTCGCAAGGGCACGCGGCAACTCTCGGCGGGACGTGAGGCGTGGACGCAGTTCGTAGACGTGGTTGGCGGGATTGTCATCGGGCGGGCGTTGGTTCCCACTCCGGCAGAGGGCACGGCATGAAGGACACGTACGAGCAATTGAAGGTGTTTGTCGAGCGCATCGTCCGCCCCGTTGCGGCGTCCGAGAAGGACAAGCTCAAGATGCGTGAAGAGTTGTACTCCCACGCCCTTGATGCCTTTGAGCATGAAGGCCTGGGTGGGTCCGACCCGGCAGTTGCACTCCGCCGAACCCTTGCTCGGCTTGGCAAGCCCGGCGAGACACGCGCGGCGTTGCAGGCGAGCGTCGGCTGGGAGAGCCGGATTGAGCACGCCAACAATCGGGTCTTTCGCCGCAGCGCCGGCGTTCCCCTCGTGCGTCACGCCGCGAAGGTCGGCCTGCTTACGGGCGGCGCTCTGCTGCTGGTCGAAGCCCTCATCGCTCTGCCGCCTCACCTCGCCGAGGTTCTTCGCTGGAACGGCGAAGGGCAGATTCACATCCGCATGTGCTTGATGCTGGGACTCCTGTTCGGCACGGGCATGTTCTTCGGGATCATGTACTCGGACGTTGCGTGGCGCATCTTCGAGCGTCGGTTCGGCAGGCCCGGCGATCGACTCCGCCTGCTCGGCTTGTGGGCTCTGGCGTCAGGCACCTATGCGGCGCTCGGCTGGGGGTTCACACTTGCTGTCTCACACGATCCGATCGCCAGCAAAACGCTCGGCATCTACTGGTTCTTCGGGAGCGGCCTCGCCTTGCTCTTCGCGCCGCTGTTGATCGAGATGGACCTTCGCGAACGCCGCCCGCTGGCCGAGTGGCATGCCCTTGACCTCGGCGACTCCACGGGCGAACGGGCAGTGGCGGAGTAACCGCGTCGCGATAAGCTGGCGGCATGGCCACGCCGTTGTCGCGAACCCCCGATTGGCAGCTCCCGCCCGGCGTCGATCGCGGCACGCTGGACTATGCCCACAGCCGGGCCGTTGCCGAGCAGTACGACGAGTACCACGAGGGCAACCCGCTCTTCGACTTCGAGGAGCAGCTTCTTGCCGATGAATTTTCTCCGCCCGGCGTGGTTGCCGACCTGGGGTGCGGCACGGGTCGAGCCCTGCTGCCGCTGGTGCGGGCCGGGCACACCGGGTTGGCGATCGACCTCTCTGAAGAGATGCTCGCCTTGGTTCGGGAGAAAGCCGACTACGAGGGCCTGGCGGTCCGCTGCGTGCAAGCCAATCTCGTCGAGCTGGAAGCGGTGGCGAGCGAATCGGTCGACTACGCGATGTGCCTCTTCAGCACGCTGGGCATGATCCGCGGCCGCAGCAACCGGCGGGCCGCGCTCGGGCACATGCGGCGCATTCTTCGCCCGGGCGGCAAGCTGGTGCTGCATGGGCACAACTTCTGGTTCAACCTCCGCGATGGCAGCGGGCCGTGGTGGGTGCTTCGGAGTTTGGGCCGGGCGGCAGTCTCCAAGGAGATCGAAGTCGGCGACAAGTGGTACCCCTACCGCGGCGTGCCCAACTTCTTCCTGCACGTCTACCGGGCCCGCGAACTGCGGGCCGACCTGCGGGCGGAGCGGCTCATCCTTCGCCGCTGGATCCCGCTGGACGTCTCGCGTCGCCACGCGCTCGCCAAACCCCGGCTGCTGCCCTCGCTGCGGGCGAACGGCTGGCTCGTGGTGTGCCAGGCGTAGCGTCGCCGCCGTTGCCCAAGCCGACCCCGTCCGCGACAATTCGATTGACCTTCCCCCCAGCTCCCAGCTCCCCGCCCCCAATGCCCAAGCCGATCACCGTCCCGTCGCTCGCCGCCATGAAAGCCGAGGGGCGGAAGATCACCATGCTCACGGCGTACGACTACCCGACGGCGAAGCTCGTCGACGCCGCGGGCGTGGACGCGGTGCTGGTAGGCGACAGCTTGGCGATGGTTGTTCAGGGGCGGGAGAACACGCTGCCGGTCACGCTCGACCAGATGATCTACCACGCCGAGATGGTCGGCCGAGCGGTGGAGCGGGCGCTCGTGGTGGTCGACCTGCCGTTCCCGACGCCGCACCTCGATCGGGCACGCGTGGTCGAGGACGCCGCGCGGGTACTCAAGGAAACCCGCTGCCAAGCGGTCAAGCTCGAAGGCGGCGCCGCCCAGGCGGACGCCATCGCCGCGTTAGCCGCCGCCGGGATCCCGGTGATGGGGCATGTGGGCCTCGGCCCGCAACGCGTGCACCAACTGGGCGGCTACCGCGTGCAGCGTGACCGGCGCCAACTGCTTGCCGACGCCCAGGCCGTGGAGCACGCCGGGGCGTTTGGCGTTGTCCTGGAGTGCGTTCCGAGCGACGTGGCGGCCGCCATCACCAAGAAGCTCTCAATCCCCACCATCGGCATCGGCGCCGGGCCGGCGTGCGACGGCCAGGTGCTGGTGATCAACGACGTGCTGGGCGCCACCGCCGGCCGCTCGCCTAAGTTCGTCAAGGCGTACGCGGACCTCCGCGGCGAGATCACCCGGGCTGCCGAGCAGTTCTGCGGCGAAGTCCGCGAGGGCGGGTTCCCCAAGCCCGAGCACGGCTACGACTGAGCCTCCCGGCGAGCCCAAGATCAGCCGCCCGCCGGCGAACCCCTCAAAGTGCGATTTCATCCTCGGCGAACCCTTCAAGGAGGCGGGCTGATGGAGGCGTTTGGCATCATGGGCTTTGTCTTCGGCATGACGAGCTTCACATTTGCGATCATCGCCATGTCCTCCGCCGCGGCGTTGGGCAAGCGAGTCGATGACCTCGATTCCAAGCTCAACGAGCTCACCGGCACGCCCGCCGGCGAATAGCACCGCCGCGGATGCCGCCCGCGGGCCGTGGGGGTATACTTCAGGGCAATCCTCGACCGATTCTGCCCGGAGGCATGCCGTGGACACGCTGCTGGAACAAGTTGCCCGCGCCCAGCGGAAGATGATCCGCGACCAATACGCCACGCACCTCGTGTGGTGGCTGTGCGGCATGCTCGCAGTCGCAGCGATCGCCATCGGGCTGCCGAAGGTTCTGGTCCTGCAGGGGCTCCCCGAGCCATGGGCGATTGGCTGGCTCGGGGGCGCCGCGTTGGTCGCGCTGATCGGCGCCGGGATCACCACCTACGCGTGGCGCCGGAACCAACTCGAAGCCGCCGCCGAAATCGACCGCCGGTTCGAGCTGCGCGAAAGGGTCGCCAGCAGCCTGTCGCTGCCCGAGAGCGATCGCGAGTCAGAGATCGGGCAGGCCCTCGTTAACGACGCGGCGCGGAGTGTCGAGCGGATTGATGTCTCAGAGAAGTTCCCGATCCGCGTCGGCCGCCGCGTGCTGCTGCCCGTCGTTCCGGCGGTGGTGGCGTTCGCGCTGATGACGCTGGTCGGCGACCGCCAGCCCGCCCAGGCAAAGACAGACCCAACGACGACGGCCACGGCAGAGCAGGTCAAGAAGTCTGCCGAGGAGCTACGGAAGAAGCTCGCCCAGAAGGCGAAGCAAGCCGCCGAGAAAGAGTCGCTGAAGGACGCCGCCGACCTGCTCAAGCAAGTTGGCAAAGGCGTGGAAGAAGTCGCGAACAAGCCCGACACGGACCGCAAGAACGCCACAGTAAAACTGAATGATCTCGCTAAGCAGCTCGAGGACCGCAAGAAGCAGCTCGGCGGAACCAAGTCACTGGAAAACGAGCTCAACAAGCTCAAGAACCTCGGCAAAGGCCCCGCCGAAAAAGCCGCCGAGGCGATGAAGCAAGGCAACTTCCAGAAAGCGCTCAACGAGGTCAAGCGGCTGCAGGAAAAGCTCTCCAAGGGCAACATGTCTGCCGAGGACCGCCAGAAGCTCGGCGAGCAACTCGGCAAGATGAAGCAGCAGCTGGAGAAGGCGGTCGACGCGCAGAAGAAGGCGATGGAGGATCTGAAGAAGCAGATCGAGAAGCAGAAGCAACAAGGCAATCAGGCCGAGGCGGACAAGCTGCAGCAAAAGCTCGAACAGATGCAGCAGCAGTCGCAGCAGATGAGCCAGCTGGAGCAACTCGCCCAAAAGATGGGCCAGGCTCAGGAGGCGATGCAGCAGGGTGACCAGCAGGCCGCCGCTCAAGCCATGCAGGAGATGAGCGACCAACTCCAGCAGATGCAGCAAGAGCTCGAAGAGATGGAGATGCTCGACGCGGCGATGGACGAGATCGAGATGGCCAAGCAAGCGATGTGCGAGCAATGCCAGGGGATGGGCTTCGGCCAGAACCAAGGCGACGGCGAGGGGGAAGGCCAAGGCATGGGCAAGGGCCGCGGCAGCGGGCCACGCCCGGACGAGGAGAACCCCACCGCCACGCGGGACTCCCGCGTCCGCCAAAAGCCGGGCCGCGGCAACTCCGTGTTCGGCGGGCAGGTCGAGGGCCCCAACGTGAAGGGCCAGGTCCGGCAGTCGCTGAAAGAAGCCCTCGAGAGCGGCGAAACGGCGGACGCCGAAGCCCTCGACGAGCAGCGGCTCCCCCGCGCCCGCCGCGATCACGCACGCGAATACTTCGAGAAGCTCCGCGACCAGCTCTGATCTGCATTCGCCGCGGAGTTTGCGGCTTCGGGAAAGTAGGCGCGATGGGCGGCTTCGGCATACACTGCGGGTTTGCCGACTCCACCGCCTGAGCCCTTACTTGTTGCAAGCCAACGCTGCCCCCCGATTCTTCCCCCGGCTGGCGGCGCGATGGCTAGCCACGGCGGTGCTGGCTTTCGCTCCGCCCGCGGCGGCCGAGCAGGGCGAACTAACCAAACTGGTCGAAGTCGCTGGTGCGGCCTCGAACGAGGTTCGCCCGGTTCGCGCAGACGAAGTCGAAACCGCCAAGCGGCAGCTCGCCGACCGGGCCGTGACGCTTGAACGGGCGGTTGGCATTGGCACGGTCAGCGGCGCCGAGTGGCTGGAGTTCCTTCAGTGGCGAGGCGTTCAGCAGCAGCTTCCGCTCGAAGCCGAACTCGACGCCGCCAGCCTTCAAGCGACGCTCGACCTGCTAAGCAGCGGCCACCCCGGGCTCGAACGACCCGAGTTCCGCAACGCCGCCGATGCCGTGGACCGCCTGCTCGACCTCGCGTTGGTGCAGCGGCGACAGGACCAGCAGGCTTATCTGAGCGGCTTGGCGAAGTCGCTTGAGAAGCTCTTGGCCCGCTCCAAAGCCTGGGACGACCCGCGGGCGAGCTACCAGATTGAGCAACGCTACGCCCGGCTAGCCGGCGTAGGCCAAGCGAGTGAGCTGACCGCGGCGATTCGAAGTGCGTTCAATCGCCCCAACGCGTACGCTGAGGCGTCGGAGAGCTTCCTTGGCAAACTCGCCCAACGGCCGGTCGCTCGGACGACTCCGGTCAGCGACACTATCCTCGGCACCCGCGTCGTTGGCGCCGGCGAGACGTGCGGCTACATCCGGCTCGACCTCCGGCCGGCGACGCACGCCGCGCGGTTGGCGTTTCACCTCGACGGGTCCGTCGCCTCGACAACACGCGGCTACAACGGGCCTGTCGTCATTCGCACCGCGGCCGACACCAGCTTCAACGGCGCCAAGGTTGTTGACCTGACGGACGATCGCTTCACCGTTCTCCCAGCGAGTCTCAGCGCCAGCACCAGCAGCCGTACGCGGTCGATCCAGAAACTGGGCGGACCTTTCGGCAAGCGGCTGGTCGAGGCGATCGCCGCCAAGCGGGTTGCCCAGAGCCGCGGCGAGGCGAACGCCATCGCGTCGCGCAAGGCGGAGGCGCAGATCGCCACGGAGTTTGACCGCGAAGTCCTGGCCGAGGTCCGCGGCGCCCGGCGGGAGTACGACCAGCGTGTCCGCAAACCGCTCCGCCGACGCGGCGCGGCGCCCCGGCGCGTGGCGCTGGCGACGACCAACGACCGGCTCTTCGGCTCCGGACTGTTAGCGACCCGCCGACAGCTTGGCGCCGACGGTCGCCCGCCGTCATCCAGCGGCGGAGATGTGTGCGTTAAGCTCCATCAGTCGGCGCTCAACAACCTGGCGGACGCCATGCTCGGCGGCGCGACGATCGGCAGGCAAGCGGTCGATCAACCGATCGAGACCGACGCCTACCTGCCCGCGCGACTCGCCGCAGCACTTACGGAGCGGTCGAAGAGTCCTGACGACGAAAGCGTCGAAGACTTCCAGCCCTGGTCCATTACCCTGCGGCGCAGCCGCCCCGTGTCCTTCTCGCTCGATGGTGATGTTGCGCGGGTTCTCGTTCACACTACGCGGCTTAAGGCCGGTGAGCAGTCGTTCCGGGGTTGGGACATCGAGCTCGCTTATCGGTTGGTTCGCAAAGGCGGCAGCTGGCGGGCGGTCCTCGAAGGCGACGTCGAGGTGCTCCC
Source organism: Planctomycetota bacterium (assembly GCA_039414355.1). Lineage (GTDB taxonomy): Bacteria > Planctomycetota > Planctomycetia > Pirellulales > Lacipirellulaceae > JBCCQL01. Next base: position 32,121 of record JBCDJN010000004.1, read on the forward strand.
CACGGCGTTCGACCCGGCGTCGCCCGGCGCCCGCATGGGGAGCCGGCAACGAGCCCTGCGGCGGAATCTTGCCGATCAGCTAGCAGCGCGCACCACCGCTGGCGCCGGCTTCCCGAAGTCAATCAAGCTGCAAGCGATCGACCTCGCCCGCCTCAACAAGCCAGGCCTCCGAGGTCTTGCCATCACCTCCGCAGAGGCGACGGGCGGCTGGCTCCTGGTGTCTTTAGCGGCCTTCTGATTCCGGCCGCGGCGTTTCTCTGCGTGCCTTGCGCGTGCTTGCAGGGTGAGATTGCGTGGTTTTGTCAAAGTCTGCCGGTCAGGCCGACGATACCAATCGTGCTGATTGCCCGGAATCTCCGGCCACGCCGGTCGGGCATGCCCCCACGAAATACCCACGTCAGGGACGCAACCTCATGCACGGGCCCCTCCCCAAGACAACCGAGTCCGCGAAGGACTGGCGGTCGATCTCGCTTCGTTTGCTGCTGTGCGGCGCCGTGCTATCGACCGGTTGCACGCCGACACAGCCGTTCTACTTCATGGAAGACGGCGACTTGTCGCACTACGTCGACCGCGCCACCGACATCGAGTACCCCGATGTCGAGGAGCCGTCGCTCGACGAAGTGACCGGCGCCCTGCCGCCGCTCACACTGGCCAACACCGGCGCGTACGAGATGTGGGACCTCACGCTCGAGGAAGCTACCCGCATCACGCTGTGCAACAGCCAAGTGATGCGGCAACTCGGCGGAACCGTGGCGGAGAGCGCCCCGGAAACGATCAGCCGAACGATCATCAATAACGTGAATGTTGCGACGACGTACGACCCGGCGCTTGTTGAGACGTCAACGGGCAGCTCGTTTGGCTCGCCGTTCAGCGGCACCGGTGTTGAGGCGGCGCTCTCGGAGTTTGACGCCCAGCTCGATGCAACCATTACCTGGGACAAGAGCGACCTGCCGCAAAACCGACCGGCGGGGATCTTCTTCGCTCCCCCGGTACTCGGTCAGGAGCTGGGCGCCGCTCAGATTGGTCTGAGCAAGCTCACCGCAAGCGGCACCCAGTGGGGACTCCGCAACAACACGAACTACACGAGCAACAACATCACCTCGCAAGACACCTCACCCGGCGCGCCGAACGCTTTTCAGGCGTTCACGAGTGCTTGGGAAACCAACTTCGAGGCGTTCTTCAGCCATCCGCTGCTTCAAGGCAAGGGCACGCAATACAACCGCATCGCGGGACCGCAGACGTTTCAGCAGTACGCCTCGGGCGCTGTCAATCCAATCGACGGTGTGATGATCGCCCGTATCCGCACCGACCAGTCGCTCGCCGACTTCGAGGGCGGCGTGCGGAACCTGATGCGGGATGTTGAAACCGCCTACTGGTCGCTCTACTTCGCCTACCGCGACCTTGAGAGCCGAAAGACCGGTCGCGACTCGTCGCTCGAAACGTGGAAGAAAGTGAACGCCCTGTTCCTCGAAGGGGCGAAGGGCGGAAGCGCCGACCGCGAGGCCCAATCTCGTGCCCAGTACTTCCAGTTCAAGGCTCAGGTCGAGCAAGGCTTGACCGCGCTCTACCAGGCCGAGAACCGGCTGCGGTACATCATGGGTCTCTCAATGTCCGATGGCCGCCTTATCCGCCCAGCGGATGAGCCGACCACGGCCCAAGTATCCTTCGATTGGGGTTCGATTCATGGCGAAGCGTTGGCTCGCCGGGTGGAACTCCGTCGCCAGAAGTGGGAGATCAAGCGACGCGAACTGGAACTGATCGCGGCCCGCAACGGCTTGCTGCCGCGTCTCGACGCGATCGGCACCTACCGATGGCGTGGCTTGGGCGACCAGCTCATTGACCCGGATGGTAATCCTCCCGGCGGCTTTACCGTCGACGGTTCGGACGCCTTCTCCACGCTCACCAGCGGCGACTTCCAAGAGTGGCAGCTCGGCTTGCAGCTCAGCGTGCCCATCGGGTTCCGGCAGCAGCTCTCCACCGTGCGGCACCATCAGCTCTCGCTGGCTCGCGACCGCGCCCTGCTCCGCGATCTGGAACTAGAGGTTTCCCACCAACTGGGCGACGCTCTTAGAGATTTGGACTTGAATTACGGATTGACCGAAACAAACTTCAACCGGCGGGCCGCGGCGGAGCGGGAAGTCGAGGCGGTTGAGGCCGCGTACGAGGCCGACCGCGTGACGCTCGACTTGCTGCTCGACGCGCAGCGGCGGCGAGCTGATGCGGAGACCGCCTACTACCGGTCGCTGGTCGACTACAACCTGGCGGTCACGGACGTTCATTTCCGCAAGGGTTCGCTGCTCGATTACAACGGCGTTTACCTGGCGGAAGGGCCCTGGCCCGGCAAGGCCCAGTTTGACGCCCTGCGTCGGGCACGCAGCCGCGACGCGGCGGTGGCGCTTGACTACGGCTTCACGCGACCGGGCGTGATCAGCCGCGGGCCGCACATGCAGCAGGCGGGGCCGATGGGTTACCACGGCGGCCAAATGGCGCCGGGGGTTCCAACGCCCGCGGGCGTGCCGGTTGAGGGGTACCCGATCGAGAGCGTGCCGGTGGAGCCCGCGCCGGGCGCCCCGATGGAGATGCCCGCGGACATGCCCATGCCAACCGGGCCGCTGCCGCCGCCATCGCAGGGATCGCTCTCGTCGGTGACGCTCGATGGACCGAGTTCGCAAACGCAACAACTGGCACAACCGCAACGACTACTCGGCGTGGGCTACCAAGAGCCCATTACGAACTGACCCGGCGCCGCGGCGTCGACCTGATCGACGCCTATGAACAGCAAACGGGTCACGCGGCTGCTCCGGCTCTTGCAGATGCTGCAAGCGCGGTCGGGCGACAACGTCGACGGCCTGGCCGCCGCTGCGGAAGTGAGCCGACGAACAGTCTTCCGCGACATAAAGACGCTCCGCGAGGCGGGCGTGCCGGTCGAGTTCGACCACGAGACGCAAAAGTACTCGCTGCCGCTCGGCTACCTGCTCCCGCCTACCAACTTCACGCCGGAAGAGTCGCTCGCGCTCATCGGCCTGACGGCGGAGCGCGGCCGAGGCGACGCGTTACCGTTCTTCGAACCGGCGAGGCGAGCGGCCCTCAAGCTGCAGGCCACCCTGCCGCCGGCGCTCCGCAGCCAAGTGGAGCAGCTTACCCGGCACGTCAAGATCCGCAGCCCGCAGCTCAACCGGCTCGCGGACAAGCAGGACGTCTACCAACTGCTGATCGACGCCCGCGCAAGCCAACGGCAGGTTTGGATCGCCTACGACAGCCTTACGGAGTGGGAGCGGATTGAAACCACCATCCGCCCCTACCACCTGACGTTTATTAATCGCAGTTGGTACCTCATTGGGCGTTCTTCGCTGCACCGGGAGGTGAGGATCTTCAACGTCGGCCGCATCGTCGAGCTGAGGGTCTTGGACGAAACCTTCAAGACGCCTCGCGGCTTCAACCTCAAGCGGTACTTTGGCAACGCGTGGCGGATGATCCGCGAGCCCGGGCCCGACCACAAAGTGCACCTGCGGTTCACGCAGTTCGTGGCGACCAACGTGAGCGAAGTCCACTGGCACCCTACGCAGCGTATCGAGCAACGCGAGGACGGGTCGATCGACTTCTACGCCACGGTGTCTGGCATCAGTGAGATCTCGTGGTGGGTGCTGCAGTACGGCGACCAGGTTGAGGTGATCGCCCCGGCGAAGCTCCGCCGGCTTGTGGCGAAGCGGATCGAGGGCATGGCCCGCATCTACCGCCCGGCCGACGAAGACCGGTAGTGCCGCCATCGCCGGCGAGCGCGTATACTCCCGGGCATGTTTCTTTCGCTCGACGGTGTCGACGGCGTAGGCAAGAGCACGCAGATCTCGCTGCTCTGCGGCTGGCTTACCGAGCTAGGTAAACCCCCAATCACGTGCCGCGACCCGGGGGGCACCCCACTGGGCGAACGCCTCCGCGAACTGGTGCTGCACGCCGGTGACGAGACGCCGCTCGGCATGCCGGCCGAGATGCTGCTGTACATGGCGTCGCGTGCGCAGCTGGTTGAGCAGGTCATTCAGCCGGCCCTCGCCGAGGGGAAGGTCGTCGTCTCCGACCGCTACCTGTTGGCCAACCTCGTCTACCAAGGCCACGCCGGCGGCCTGCCCGTAGACGCCCTTCGGCAGGTTGGCGCCGTGGCGACCGGCGGCCTGAAGCCCGACGCCACGTTCGTGCTCGACATGGACCCCGCCGTCGCCGACGCCCGAATCCAGCGATCGCGCGACCGCATGGAGTCCCGCGGCTCGGACTACCGACATCGACTGCGGGAGGGTTTCCTCGCCGAGGCGGCGAGCGACCCGAACATCCACGTCATCGACGCCAACCAATCGCCGGAAGCGGTGCACGCCGACGTGCGTGCGATCGTCGAACCGCTGTTCTAAGCCACCTTCTGCGCGGAACGCTTCCACGCAATGGCGTCGACGCCGAGCACCAAGACGAGCGCTGCCGCGGCGACGGCGACGCAGGTGATGGTGTGCGCGTCGAAGCTCTCGGGCCAGTACGGCTGGAAGACCTTCTCCTTGAACTCTTCCACCGACGGCGTCGTGTCCCGCTGAAAGGGCCAGATCTTGTAGAGCGATCCGACCATCATTCCGCACAGCGCGGCCATGGTCTGCGACGGGAATCGGGCGAGCAGCCACTTCAGCACGCGGCTGAACAGCAGCAGCCCCACCAAGCAGCCCGAAGCGAAGACGGCGAGCGTCACCAACTGCCCGCCGGTTACTTCGAGCTTGGGCACGCTCTTGATGATGCCGGTGATCTCGTGGTACTTGCCGAGCATCAGCAGCAGGTAAGAGCCGCTGACGCCTGGGAGGATCATCGCGCAGATAGCCACGGCGCCGCTGAAGAACGTGTACGGCATGCCGTCGTCACCCTGCAGCCGGTCTTGGCTAACGAGCCAAAACGCCGCCCCCGCCGACGCGATGCCGATCGCAACGCAAACAAAGGTCGCCGCCTTAGTCTGCGGCCGGCACATGCGGCCGACCAGCACACTCGACGCCAGGATCAACCCGAAGAACGCCGCGTACGTTACGTCGAGGTGATGCTCTAACAGATGGTGCATCACGCCCGCCAACGCAACGACCGCAACCACGACACCACAACCGAGCGCGGCCAGGAACCGCAAGTCGATGTGTCGTGCGGCGGCGGCGAAGTCTCGTTTGCCGAGCTTCGCAATTAAGGTTGGGTCGAAGTGGCTAACCGCGCCAAGCAGCCGCTCGTAGATGCCAAGCACTAACGCAACTGTCCCCCCCGAAACGCCGGGGACGACGTCGGCCGCACCCATCAGGGCGCCGCGAAAGAAATTGGCTGCGTCGCTTGTAACGCTGTGCTGCTGGGCCACTTCGGGCTCCGCTTGATGATGGGGGGCAGGGTAGGAAGGCTAGGGAAGCCGAACACCGCAACCGAACGAATATAGCCGAGGGCGGACGGTTCCGGCGGCGGTGCTTTCGATTGACCCGCTTGCATTGCCGCTATAAGATTTTTGACCGAATGAGGTTAGGGCAATCGGCCGATGGGGCCTCGCGACGATGTGCTTGCACGAGTCCGGCAAGCACCGTGAGCGCGTCTGTGATGCCCGCCGAATCGAACGAGCTTACCCACGACGATCGCGACCCCGCAAAGAGCCCCGGCGCAACAAGCCCAGCCACAACGAGCCCAGCCACGACGAGCTGAGCCCTCAACCACGGCGCCCAGCAGTATGCCCGCGTGACGCGAGCCGCCATCAAGCCCCGCAAGACCGCCCGCGGTTGGGTCCTCCCGGCGCCAGCCAAGCTCAACTTCTATCTCCAGGTTCACGGCCGGCGGGACGACGGCTTTCACGAGCTGACAACGCTGATCGCTCCGCTCCGTCTCTGCGACACCATCGTCGTTTCTGCCACCGACGTGGCGACGGCCGAGATCAAACTCCGCGTCACCCCGGCGCTCGCTCCCCGCGGTGACGCCTCTCCAGAGCACTCGCCGGTGCCGAGCGACGAGCGGAACCTGATCGTGCGAGCGCTCCGCCGGTTGAGGGAAGCGGCCGGCGTAACCCGCGGCGCCACGGTCACACTGATAAAGCGGATCCCGAGCCTCGCCGGCATGGGAGGCGGCTCCAGCGACGCCGCCGCGGCGTTGCGTGCGGGCGAAGCGGCTTGGGGCGTGTCGCTCGGCCAGCGGAAGCTGCACGAGTTGGCGAGTGAAATCGGCAGCGACGTCCCCGTGCTGCTCTCCGGCGAACCGTCGGTTTGCCGTGGCCGGGGGGAGAAGATCGAACCCGTCCACCTGCCGGCAGGCATCCCGTGCGTGGTGGTGCAGCCCCCGGCGGCGCTCGGCGCCGGGCAGGTCTATCAGTCGCTCGACGTGACAAGCCTGCCGCGTTGCAGCCCAGAGGGGTTGAGCGAACTGGTTTTCGCTCTACGAGGTGGCGAGCTCGCCGCGGCGGGCCGGCTGATGCTCAATCACCTACAGTCCCCCGCCGAGCGGTTGGCGCCAGCGGTAGCCGCGGTGGCCCAGGCGTTCACGCGGGCGGGCGTTCTCGCCCACCAGATGACCGGCAGCGGGGCGGCCTACTTCGGACTCTGCCAATCGCTCCGGCAAGCCCGCTGCGTCGCCGCCAAACTCCGGCAACAAGGGTTGGGTTGGGTCAACGTCACAACCACAATGGGAAGCAGCGCTTCGTACTCCTAGAAAACGCATCCAAGACGGAGTTTCGGCTGGAAGCCGATGAGGCGGGTGGCGGCACGACTGGAACGACGCCGTTCGCCACACGCGTGAGAGGCGAGCACCGAGTAGGGCAACAAGAGAAGACGTGACGGCGGGGCGCCACGGGGGCGCCAACAACCAAAGGAGACTCGCTGTGGAGATCACCGAAGTCCGCATCAAGCTCATGGACGAGCCGGGCGAGCGGCTCAAGGCGTTTTGCTCGATCACCTTTGACGACTGCTTCGTCGTGCGCGACCTCAAGATCATCGAGGGCGCCAGCGGCCCCTTTGTGGCGATGCCAAGCCGCAAGCTGACCTCGCACTGCCCCCGGTGCGGGATGAAGAACCACCTACGTGCAAACTACTGCAACCAATGCGGGACGCGCCTGGAAGAAGCCCGACTGATCAAGGACGCCGACGGGCGGGCGAAGCTCTACGCCGATATCGCGCACCCGATCAACTCGTCCTGCCGTGAGATGATCCAGGACTGCGTTGTCACGGCCTACTACGAGGAACTGGAACTCGCCAAGAAGCCCGGCTACATCTCGCGATACGACGACTTCGATGGCGGCGACTACTCGAGCGGCGAGGCCGGCACAACCAAGCGTTACGACGTGGCGCACGATCGCAGCGAGTCCAACGCTCCTCACCACCCGCCGCAGGGCGATCCGAGCAGCCGCGGCGGCGGACCCCATTCGCGCCCGGGACGTCCTGCGCCCTCACGCACGGCCAAGCAAGACACGCCGCCCAAGGATCGCGACGGCTTCGGTGCGGGCATCTTCGACTGACATCATGACAACGATGCGTTCTTGCTCAGCCGCCGCGGCCCTGCTCCTGGTCGTCGCCGTGGCTGGCGCCGAGACCGGCGACACCTTTGAGCTCAAAGCCACCGAGACGGGCCGAGAGGTTTGGCTCAACGGCGAACTCTTCGCCGGTTACCGAACTGACTCGGGTGGGCGACCGGTTGTTTGGCCTCTCGTTGGCTCGAGCGGCGTCGCGATGACGCGGAGCTTTCCGGTGGGGCCATTGGTCGACGGTGAGAGTGACGATCACCCCCACCACCGCGGCGTGTGGGTTGGCTACGACCAAGTCAACGGCTTCGACTTCTGGCACGACCCGCCGCCCGAGGGTGGCGGACGCCGCGGCAGGCAGGTTCACCAGCGGTTCGTTGAAGAATCCGTTCGGCCCCATGGCGTTCGTTTGGTGACCGAGAACCTTTGGGTAGGCCCCGAGCAAGAAGCCGTCGCCGTCGACCGGCGCACCCTCTTTTTCTCAGCCGAATCGGACGCGGCGCGTTGGGTCGACTTCACCATCACCTTGCGAGCGGCGCCCAACGGCCCGAGCTCGAACGTCCGCTTGGGCGACTCCAAGGAAGGATTCTTCGCGATCCGTGTTCCGGACGCCATCAAGGTGGATGCCGGCGCCGGCCGGATCGTTTCCAGCACGGGAAAGACCAACAAAGCAGCCTGGGGGCGCTCCGCTCCGTGGGTCGATTACCAAGGGCCGATTGCGGGCTCAACGGTCGGCGTCGCTCTGTTCTCTCACCCGTCGAACTTCCGGCCGTCGCCGCGTTGGCACGTGAGGAGCTACGGACTGTTTGCCGCCAACCCGTTTGGTGAGGCTCAGTTCCCTGAGGACGCAACAACCGAGCAGGGACCGATCACCCTCGGCGAAGACCAAACGATGACGCTCCGCTACCGCGTGCTGCTTCACCGTGGTGATGCAAGCGAGGGGCGGGTCGCCGACCACTTCGCGCGGTTCGCTGAAGCCGGATCGCCGTAAATCGTCGCCTAGCTAGCGTGCCAACGAGAAGGCGTGCCGGTCGGCCGCCGGTTGCGAGCGATTGGTCAACGGTTGCAACCACCGGCGGTTGCCAACCGATACGAACTCAGCGCGTCTCGAGTAACCGAGCACGCTCACGCTATCTGAGCGCTCGACTGACGCGCTAGTCACTTAGCCAACCGCAACGCATCCGAGTCTTCGCAAATTACCAAGTCCCCCAAAGCTCGCCCGGCTGCCGCACCGATACAAACTGTGCTGGCGCCTGTGCCAAGAGCTCCGGGGCTAAGCTGCGAGAGAACGGAGTCAGGGAGGACACAACAGCCAATGCAGGGTGAGGACGAACACGCGATGCTGGGTCTCGACGAGGTTCGAGACTTCGTCAAGAAGACGCTTTGCTCGCGAGATAACCTCGAAGTTGGCGCGTTCGCGATTTCCGAGACCCCCGTCCACCGGGGCTCGGCGGTCTGTGGCGTCTACTTTTGCCTGCACGGGCCACGCTTGTTACGCCTGACGGCGATCTGGGATCGAGAAACCGGCGTGGTGCTGTGCTACGGCCCGCGTGGTGAACGCTTCTTGACCGCTCGGTTGAATAACCCCGCTACCGCGGCTTGATCGCGGCTCTGCCGCGGCCTCTAGCTCTGGCAAACCGGCGCCAAACTGGCAACGAGGCGGTCGTCTCGCAATACCTGACGGAAGGTGGTTGCAGCACGACGCCGCCAATAGTATACATACGATCACACGTACTGAGTGGTCGAACCAGATAGCACGGAGGCCCCCAAGCTATGCTCGTACTCTCCCGCAAGGAATCGCAGCGGATCCGACTCGGTGATTCAATCGTACTAACGATCGTGAAAATCGCCGGTGACAAAGTCCGAGTGGGGATTCAGGCCCCCGACGACGTGCTGGTGCTGCGAGACGAGCTTGAAGCGTGGCAAGACGGATGCCCGAGCGGCGCGAAACCCGAGGCCTCGGCGGCTTAGCCGGCGGCGTCATAAAGCCCACGACTATCGAGTAGACGCTAAACGGACCTTTTGGGCGACGCCCGAAGGGTCCGTTTTTTTGCGCCCGCGGGCCGGCGCCAGAGTCGGGAAGTGAGTAGAATCCGTCATAGGCCGTGCGCCTTGCCGAAACCGAGTTTTTGACTTTCGGCGACCGACGCGCTAGATTCAGCCCGCTGTCATGGCACAACCCCGTGCCAAGCACGAGCAACTGCCGGGCAGCGTAACCCTCCTTTCACCCACCCCGCCTGCTGTCGGCCACGCGCTATCCCGGTCAAACCTCCGCAGCAGGCCTCGCGACGATCCTTCCGTCGGTTCCACCCAGCCCCACATCTGGCTGCGGATCTTTGCTCACCCCGAGTGTTCCACTCATGGCGCACAACAACTCGCGTACACAAAACCGCGCCCGGCGAACCAACCGCCGTGGCTTCTTGGCCGCCGGTGCGGTTGGCGGGCTTGGCCTGACGCTGGGCGACTTCTTCGCGCTGGAGCACGCCCAGGCGGCGCAGAACCAGTACGTCACGCCCAAGGCCCGCGCGAAGAGTGTGATCCACGTCTTTCTGCAGGGCGGAATGGCCTGCCAGGAGTCTTGGGACCCCAAGCCGCACGCGCCCATCGAGTACCGCGGCGAGTTGCAAGCGATCAACACTTCGGCGCCGGGCGTTCAGTTCAGCGAACTGCTCCGCCGCACCGCCGGCGTGGCGGACAAGATGACCGTGATCCGCTCCATGACCCACGGCGAAGCGGCCCACGAACGCGGCGTGCACAGCATGCTAACCGGCTACCGCCCGAGCCCGGCGCTCAGCTACCCCAGCTTCGGCAGCGTGGTAAGCCATGAGTTCGGGCCCCGCAAGAACCTGCCACCCTACATCTGCATCCCCAACCCGCCGGGCCCCCATGCCGGATCGGGCTACCTGAGCTCCGCCTACCGGCCGTTCAGCCTCGGATCGGACCCCGGCCGCGGAGACTTCAAGGTGCGCGACCTCAGCCCGCCCAGCGGCGTGGAAGGCGACCGCCAGGCTCGGCGGCTCGCAATGCTCGAAGCGGCAAACCATCAATTCTCCGGCTCGGCCCAGTCGGACGCCGTTGGCGCGCTCGACGCGTTCTACGAGCGTGCGTTCAACTTGATAAATTCGCCCGAAGCGCGGGCCGCGTTCCGCCTCGACAAGGAGCCCAACAAGCAGAAGGACCGGTACGGTCGGACGGCCGAGGGGCAGCGTTTGTTGCTGGCCCGGCGGCTGGTGGAGGCGGGCGCCCGGTTTGTGACGATCAGCTTCGGCGGATGGGACCATCACAACGATGTGACCGGCCGGATGCGCCGCCAGGTGCCAAGGCTCGACCAGGCGATCGCCGCCTTGATCTCCGACCTGTCGGAGCGTGGTCTGCTGGACGAGACGATCGTGCTCGTTTCGTCCGAATTCGGCCGCACGCCCAAGATCAACAACGACGCGGGCCGCGACCACTGGCCACGGGTGTTCAGCGTGGCGCTGGCGGGCGGCGGCGTGCGGGGCGGCAATGTGGTGGGCTCGTCCGGCCCCACCGCCAACGAACCGGAGGACAGCCCCGTTACGCCCGAGGACTTGGCCGCCACCCTCTACCACCAACTCGGCATCGCCCCCGAGAAGGAACTTATGGCGCCCGGCAGCCGGCCGATCGAGATCGTCGACGGCGGGCGCGTCCGCAGCGAGATCATCGGCTGAGCTCGCGCGGGCCCAGGCTTCAAATCGGCTTCATTCTGTCGCGGGAGGGCGGTGATGAGATCGAATCGTTTCGTTAGCTGTTCGCTTGCGGCCATCGCTTTGATGGCCTGCGTCGGCGTCGCCATCGCGGCCGACCCGCGCGTCAGCCGGCTTGAGCCGCACGGCGCCCAGCGTGGGACCGAGGCGACCATTCGCATCGTTGGTCAGCGTCTCGGCGACCGACCGGAACAGCTCTTGTTCTATGAGCCGGGCGTCGAACTCTTGGAGCTGACGGCCGAGGGCAACGACGCCGCGAAGGCAAAGCTCCGCATCGCGCCCGACTGCCAGCCCGGCCCGCACGCTCTGCGGCTGCGTACTGCCACCGGGCTGAGCAACCTAGTGACGCTGCACGTTGGCGACTACCCGGAGGTCGCGGAGCAGGAACCCAACAACAACGACAACGAAGCCCAGGTCGTCCCGCTCGGCACCGTGATCAACGGGTTCGTGGCCCGCGAAGAGACCGACTGCTTCGGCGTGGAACTCAACGCCGGCCAGCGGCTCTCCGTTGAAGTCGAAGGCATCCGGCTCGGCCGTGTCTTCTTCGACCCGTACCTTGAGATTGCCGGCCCCAGCGGCGCGCTGCTCGCCGCCTGCGACGACACCGCCGCAACGCGACAAGACCCGAGCCTTTCCATCGTGGCCAAGGAGGCGGGGCTTTACCTCGTGCGGCTGCGTGAATCGGCCTTGCGAGGCGGCAACGACCGCACGTACCGGCTGCACATCGGCGGCTTCGCCCGCCCGGCGGCGGTCTTCCCGCCGGCGGTCCGCGCTGGCGAAGCGACGAACCTTACGTTCATCGACGAAAGCCCCGAGCCGATCACGCAAGAAGCGACTCACAGCGTAGGACGGCGAGGCGTGCACGCTTCGCGCGTCGCCGAGGTTTTTGCGGGCGGCCCCGACGGCGTCGGGCCGAGTGGCATGCCGGTGCGGGTTGTCAACGCGCCGATCGTCGCGGAAGCCGAGCCGAACAACGATCGCAACGCTGGTGAGCCAATCGCCTTGCCCGCCACTATGGTCGGGTCGATTGGCCAGCCGGGCGACCTGGATCACTTCCCGTTCACGGCGAAGAAGAACGAGACGTTTGAACTGAGGGTGCTGGCAAGGCGGTTGCGGTCGCCGATCGACCCGGTCCTGCGTGTCTACGACGAGTCGGGCAAGCAGGTGGCCGCCAACGACGATGACCAGGGCCACCCCGACGGCTACGTCCGCTTCCGGGCGCCAAGCGACAGTCGGTTCGTCGTTCGCGTTGAAGACTACATGAAGCGTGGTGGGCCGGAGTACGTCTACGCCGTCGAAGCAACCCGCCCGCGGCCGCGGGTCGAGCTCACGATCCACGAGTTCCGTCGGTACATCGCCACCACGGTCAATGTGCCGCGCGGCAACCGCACGGCGATTCTCGTCAATGCGTCGCGGAAGGACGTTGGGGGCGCCGTTACGCTTGGCTTTGACGGCCTGCCTGAAGGCGTGTCGGTCGAGGCGCCCGCCATCGCCGGCAACTACTACCGCGGGCCGGTGGTCTTCTCCGCGACCGACGCGGCGCCCAACGCCGGCGTGCTGGCCACGCCCACCGCGCAACGAGAAGACGGCAAGCCGCTCGCCGCGGAGCTCGACCATCAAAGCTGGCTGGTGCGGGGTCAGAACAACGTGCCGATGTGGACCTACAACGCCCACCGCACTCCGGTGGCGGTGACCGAGCCGGTCCCGTTCCGCGTGAAGCTGGCCGAGCCCAAGGCGCCGCTGGTGCAGTCGGGCGCCAAAGACCTCCGCGTGGTCGCCGAGCGGCTGGCGGGCGCCGACGGCAAGACTTTCGATGGCGCCATCCGCGTGCGGATGCTCTATCACTCGCCGGGCGTCTCCTCGAATCGTTCCCGCTCCATCGCCGCCGGCAAGACCGAGGTCGACATCCCGGTCACCGCCGCCGGCAACGCCCGCTTGGGCGACTGGGACGTGGTGATGACCGCCGAGGCGAACGTTGGCGGCAACGTTCAGGTTTGCACCCAGCTTGTGAAGCTGCGAATTGCCGAGCCGTACTTCACGCTCTCACTCCCCAAGACGTCGCTGGAGCGCGGCGCCTCGGCTGACTTCCGCGTTGCGATCGAGCCGGCGACGGAGTTCGCCGGCCCGGCCAAGCTGGAGCTTATCAACCTGCCCCACGGCGTCACCGCGGCTCCGCTCGAAGTGGAGCACGGCGCCACCGAGGCGACATTCCGCCTGACCGCCACCAAGGACGCCCGGCTGGGGCGGCAGCGCAACGTGAGCGTTCGCGCGGTGCTGACCGATTCGGGCGAGCCCGTCACCCACACACGCGGCGGGGGCGAGATTGTGGTCGACCCCGCGGCCGACACGAAGAAGCCCGAAGCCACCCAGACGGCAAGCTCGGGAGGAGCGAAATGATCCGGTACCCACTCGCCGCTGCGTTGTTGCTTAGCGCCGCTCAGGTAGACGCGTCGGCCAGCGAACTCGTATCGCTCGACGTCTACCCCGAGCAGGTCACGCTCCACCACGCCGAGGACCGTCAGCGAGTGATCGCGGTTGCGACGCGCGGTGATGGGACCACGCGTGACGTGACGGACGAGGTGCGTTGGGAAGTGCTCAGCACCGAGACGGACCAAGGCGCCTTTGCGTGCGAGGAGGCCGTGGTCTCGGCGGGCCGCAACGGGCTCGCGCGGCTGCGGGCCGAGTTGGGAGGGCTCTCCGCCGAAGTCGACCTGCATGCCGTGGCGGTCGACAAGCAGCGCGACGTGAGCTTCCGCCACGACGTAATACCCATCTTCCTCCGCACCGGCTGCAACGCGGGCGGCTGCCACGGTTCTTCGCGCGGCAAGGACGGCTTCATGCTGTCGCTGTTCGGTTACGACCCCTCAGGCGATCACCACCGGCTGACGCGGGAGCAGATCGGTCGCCGCATCAACTACGCCCTGCCGGACGAAAGCCTGCTGCTCACCAAGAGCATCGCCTCGGCGCCGCACACCGGCGGCAAGCGGTTTGAGCGGGACAGCTACTACTACCGCAAGCTGCACGACTGGATCGATCGGGGCGCCCCCAGCGACGTGAGCGGCGCGCCCACCGTGACCGCCGTCCGCCTCTACCCGCCGAAGGCGACGCTTGAGAGCGGCGGCGAAGGGCAGCGGTTTGTCGCCGTCGCCGAGTACTCCGACGGCGCCACGCGCGACGTCTCGCACTTGGCGCTCTTTCAGTCGAACAACGAGTCGGCCGCGGCGATCGATGAGAACGGCAACGTCACCCCCGGGCGGCCAGGCGAATCGTTTGTGATGGCCCGATTCGATACGCACACCGTCGGCAGCCAGGTGCTTTCGCTGGCGCCGGGCGACGGTTTTGAGCCGCTCGCCGAAGCGCCGGCCAACTACATCGACGAGCTCGTCGGCGCCAAGCTCGACACGATGCGGATCACGCCTTCCGGCCCGTGCAGCGACGCGGAATTCCTCCGGCGTGTCAGCATCGACATCGCCGGCCGGCTGCCAACGCCCGAGGAGCTAACTGAGTTTGCCGCGAGCGAAGACCCCGCCAAACGCTCGGCCGCCGTCGATCGGCTGCTGGGCGAGCCCGCCTTCTGCGACATCTGGGCCGGCAAGTGGGCCGATCTGCTGCTGGTTCGCGAGGAGAACAACCGCGTCGACTACAAGCCGATGTTCCTCTACGCCCGATGGCTGCGGGAGCAGATCGCCAGCCATCGGCCGCTGGATGAGATGGTCCGCGACCTGATCGCCGCGCGGGGCACCACGTTCGACACGCCGGCGACCAACTTCTACCAGATCGAGCCCGACCCCAAGAAAGTCGCCGAGAACGTCGCCCAGGCGATGCTCGGTCAGCGGATCCAGTGCGCGCAGTGCCACAACCACCCGTTCGACCGCTGGACGATGGACGACTACTACGCGTTCACGTCGTTCTTCACTCAGGTCGGCCGGAAGCGTGGCGAGGACTACCGCGAGTGGATTATCTACGACCGCGGCTCGGGCGACGCACGGAACCCGGTGGACAACCGCGTGATGAAGCCCAAGTACCTGGGCGGCGATCAGGCCGAGCCCGAGCCAGGCGTTACTCGCCGTGAGCAGGTGGCCGAGTGGATCACCTCGCCGGACAACCCGTACTTCGCCCCGAGCGTGGCCAATCGGGTGTGGGCGCACTTCTTCGGGATGGGCATCGTCGACCCGGTGGACGACATCCGCATCAGCAACCCGCCCAGCAACCCCGAGCTGTTCGAGACGCTCGGCCAGAAGCTGGTGGAGTACGACTACGACCTGCGGCGGTTGGTCGCGGACATCTGCACGAGCAACACGTACCAACGCTCGTCGCTCGCCAACCCGTCAAACGAGGCGGACACGCGGAACTTCGCCCGCTGCATCCCCCGCCGCCTGCCGGCCGAGACGCTGCTGGATTGCCTGAGCCAGGCGACCGAGTCACCGGAGAAGCTCTCCGGCCTGCCGCTGGGGGCGAAGGCGGTGGAGATCGCCGGCGGTAACCCTCGCAACTACTTCTTGCAGGCGTTTGGGAGATCCAGCCGGCAGAGCGTCTGCGCGTGCGGCGCCACAACTGACCCGACGCTCTCGCAGGCGTTGCATCTGATCAACGGCGCCACGACCAACGACAAGATCTACCGCGGCGGCGTGATCAAGCGGCTGCTGGGCGAGGGGAAGACGGCGCCCGAGGTAATCGACGCCATTTACCTGCGGTGCCTCGCCCGAAAAGCGACACCTGACGAGCACGCCAAGTACGCTGAGATGATGGCCGAGGGCGACCCGCTGCAGCCACTGGAAGACGTTTTCTGGGCGGTGCTCAACTCACGCGAGTTTGTGTTCAACCATTAACCGCCGGTCGGTTCATGCAAACGATGAAGCTGCCGAGTCTGATCTTGCTCGCCGCCGCGCTCGCGGAGCCGGTCGCGGCTGCTGAGAAGGTGACGTACCAAGACCACGTCAAGCCGATCCTCCGCGAGCACTGCTTCGCCTGCCACACGCAGGGCGACGCGTCGAGCGGGTTCGCGGCCGACGATTACTCGGCGGTGCTCACGGGCGGGGCGAGTGGCGAGGTCTTGGCGTCGGGCGACGTCGATGGTTCGCGGCTTTGGAAGCTCATCACGCACGAGGAAGAACCCGAGATGCCGCCGGGCGACAAGATGCCGGCGGAGCAACTCGCGGTGATCAAGAAGTGGATCGAAGGCGGCCTGCTCGACAACGCCGGCTCGAAGCCGAAGAAGGCGAAGCGCTCGGCGATGGCCGAGGTGAAGGTCTCCGCCGACAACCGTCCGCAGGGCGAACCGGCAATGCCGGAGAATCTGTTTCGGCAGCCGGTCGTTTCTTCGCCTCGGGTAGGCCCAATCACCTCGCTCGCCGCCAGCCCATGGGCGCCGGTCGTGGCCGTGCCGTGGCAGCGGCAGGTCTCGCTCTACCACGCGGACAAGCTCGAGCTGCTCGGCGTGCTGCCCTACCCGGAAGGCGACCCCAACGTCGTCCGCTTCAGCCGCGACGGCAGCGTGCTGCTCGTGGCGGGCGGTGTGGGCGCCAAGGCGGGTTCGGCCACGGTGTTCGACGTGAAGACCGGCGACCGGCTAGTGACCGTGGGCGAAGAGATGGACGCGGTGCTCGCCGCGGACCTTAGCCCGGACCTCAAGCTGGTGGCCATCGGCGGACCCAAGAAGCGCGTGCGGGTCTATCGCACCGCCGATGGGGAGCTTGCGTACGAGATCACCAAACACACCGACTGGGTGACCGCCGTCCGCTTCAGCCCCGACGGCAAGCTGTTGGCCACCGCCGACCGCAATTCCGGGCTCCTGCTCTGGCAGGCCCGGGCGGGCAACCCGCGGGCCGACCTCCGCGGCCACAAGCGTGCCGTAGCGGACCTCGCGTGGCGGGCCGACTCCCAGGTGCTCGCCTCGGTGAGCGAAGACGGCGAAGCCCGGCTCTGGAAGCGGGACGGCCAGTCGATCAAGAACTTCCGAGCCCACGGCGGCGGGGCGCTCGGCGTGGCGTTTGCCCGCGATGGCCGGCTCGCGACGACCGGCCGCGACAAGAAGGTCACAGTGTGGTCCGCCGACGGCAAGGCGATCGCCCAACTCCCGCCGATGACCGACGAGGGGCTCGCCGCCGCGTTCACAGCCGACGGCAAACAGGTGCTCGCGTCTGACTTCTCGGGCAGGGTGCGGCTGCTGAAGATCGAGTCGAAGAAGGCCACCGGCGACCTGGCGGCCAACCCGCCAACACTTGCCACGCGACTGTCGACGGCCGAGCAGCAGCACAAGTCACTGAGCGAGGAGTCTCGGCTCACCGAACAGCTCTTGGCCAAGGCCCGGTCAGACGAGAAGGCGGCCACCGCAGCGCACGCGGCGTTTGAGCAGCAACTCGCCGACGCGAAACGTGAATCGCGCGAGGCGAAGAAGCTGGCCAACGAGGCGGCGCGGGGCGCCGACGCGGCGGCGACTGCCGCGAAGGAGGCCGTCGCCGCGGCCGCGAAGGCCGCCGAAGTTCGCGCCGCCACCGAGAAAGCCATGGCTATGGCCGAAGAGAAGCTCGCCTCACCGGACGCACCGTCCTCAGACGATCCGGAGGCTTCGCCCGGGGCGGTGGTTCAATCGTTGGCAGCCGCCCTCAAAGCCGCAAAGGACGAAGAGCGCCAACGCACGGCCGCGGCTGAGGCGGCAAGACAAGCGGCCGCCAAGCAGGCGGTGGCGGGCGCCAAAGCCGCTGAGACCGCCAAGCTCGCGGCAACGACCGTGGAGCAAACGCAGTCGCGACGCTCCGGCCTCCCCAACCTCACCGCCGCCGAGACGGCACTCGCGAAGGCGGAGCCAAAGCATGCCGTGGCCAAGGAGCGGCTGGCAGCGGCCGCCGCATCGATTGCACGCATCCGCGCGGAACAGGAGGCGTACCGCGCCGCCGCCGCGATGGCACAACAACAGGTTGCTGAGCGGCAAGCGGCGGTCGAACGGCTTTCGATCGAAGCCGAGCGCATCGCGCAGCAAATGACCGCGGCGAACGAGCAGGCAACGCAGCGTCAGTCGGCCGTGGGCCTGATGCATGACGAAATCAAGAAGCTCAAGGCGAAGCTCGCCGAACTGGAGGCGACGGCGGCCAAGGCCAAGGCGGAAGCCGAGCGGATCGCCGGCCAGAAGCGGGAGATCCAGGCCCAACTCGCCGAGGAGCAGTCCCAAGCCGAGCGGGCCGCGGCCCGCAGGGCGTCGATCGAAGCGGCCGAGGCGGCGCGTGCCAAGTACCTGCCGCAGCCAGCGGAGTAGCGGGGTGGCTATTTGGGCCCTTGGCGATCGGCTTGGCGGCCCGCAATAATGTGGTAACGACGGTCGGCGAGGGGCCCCTGCGAAGGGGGCCTTGCGAACCTGGTCAGGGTGGAAACGCAGCAGCCATAAGCTTGCGTCTCTTTGTGTGGGGGTCCCTCGCCGACCCGCCGTTGTCTTCTGCGGGCCCTCGTTCGCCCCTTTCCGCGGCGGTCCGCGGTGACGCCCATTCAACCCGCCGCAATCGCTCGGCTGCGCGCCGCTCTCCAATGACCGACGCCACGCCACCCGCCGACCCCACCGCCGGCCCCGCGGGCGCGGACTACGTGGTCGTCGCCCGGCGCTACCGTCCGCAGACGTTCGGGGAGCTAATCGGTCAGGAGCATGTCGCCCGCGCACTGACCCAGGCGATCGCCACCGGTCGGATCGGGCACGCCTACCTGTTCACGGGCGCCCGGGGCGTGGGGAAGACCTCCGCCGCCCGCGTCTTCGCTAAGGCGCTCAACTGCACCACCGCCGACGGCCCAACGCCCGACCCGTGCAACCGCTGCGACGTGTGCGTGAGCGTCTCCTCCGGCGACGACGTGGACGTGCTCGAAATCGACGGCGCCAGCAACCGCGGCATCGACGAGATCCGGCAGCTCCGCCAAAACGCCGGCGTGCGGCCGAGCCGCGCACGGATGAAGGTGTACATCATTGATGAAGTGCACATGCTCACCAAGGAGGCGTTCAACGCGCTGCTTAAGACGCTCGAAGAACCGCCGGAGCACGTGAAGTTCATCTTCGCGACCACCGAGCCGAACAAGATCCCCATCACCATCTTGTCTCGGTGCCAACGGTTTGACTTCGCGGGCATCGAGTCCGCCAGCATCCGTGAGCGGCTCGCTCAAATCGCGGCGGCCGAGGGTGTGGCGATCGAAGACGCCGCGCTGCAAACGCTCGCGCTGCGTGCCGCCGGTTCGATGCGCGACAGCCAGTCGCTGCTGGAGCAACTGCTCGCCTCGTGCAGCGGAGAGATTACCTCGGCGGACGTCAACACGCTGCTGGGCGTGGCGCCGACCGAGCGGGTCGCCGGCCTGGCGGCGTGCCTCGCCAACCGCGACGCGGCCGCCGCCCTGGCCGAACTCGACGCGGCGCTCGCCGGCGGCGCCGATCCGGGGCAGCTCATCGATCAGCTCATGGCGTTCTTCCGGGACGCGCTGACGCTGTGCGTGGGCTGCGGCGTCGATCGCCTGCTCGCCACGCCGCCGGGCGAGGCGGACTCGCTCCGCGCGCTTGCCGATCGGCTTGGGGTTCACACGGTCATGGCGGTGCTGCAGGTGCTGGATCAGACGGCAGCTCGACTCCGCGTGAGCGTGCACGCACGGACCCTGGCCGAGATGGCCATGGTACGCGTGGTAACGCTGGGCGACTTGGAAGAGATCGCCACGCTCGCCGCAACGCTCAAGCAAGGATCGCCGCTGCCGCCGCCCGCCGCGCCGGCGACGCCGTCGCAGCGCGCCGCCCCCGAGCCAACCTCGAGCGCCGCGGCGGGCCGACCGACAGCACCAACGCCGCCGCAAACGCCAACGCCGCCGCCCGCCCCCAAGCCGGCGGCGCCCAGTGCCCCTTCTTCCGAACAAGCGGGCTCTGGCCCCGACGACGAGGGCTTAGCCAAGCAGCTACAAGCCCGCTTGGCTGATTCCGCGTCCGCCGGCCAGCCAGCGGTTAGAAAGAGCCGCCGACAACTCGAAGCGGAAGTCTCGGAAAACAGTTTCGTCAAGAAGGCTACCGACCTCTTCGAGGTTGAGCCGGGTAAGCTCCGGTATACCCCGCCGGCGAACTGAACCAGCATTTTGCGACTTGTGCGCAAAATAGTGTGGATCGACGGTGATCTCCGTTACATTGCATGTTTAGCCTACGGTACACTTTTGCTACTCTGCGGCGACGCGGCAGTAACGATCCAGGCGGGTTGAGAAACCGTTCCAGACGACCAACAACGAGACGACCATGTTTAAGGGATTGGGGCAGCTCGCCAACCTCGGCGCCACGATGGGAAAGCTGCAGGCGATGCAAGCGGAACTCAAGGAGAAGCGGGTTACCGGCGCCGCCGGCGGGGGACTCGTCGAAATCGAGGCCACTGGCGCGGGGGAAGTGCTGGCCGTGCGGATTGCGCCGACGCTGATGGAGAAGCCCGAAGGTCCCGATCGAGAGATGATTGAGGACCTGATCGCCTCGGCCGTAAACGACGTGTCGCAAAAGGCGAAGCAGATGTACGCCGAGACGATGCAAGACGCTGCCGGTGACCTCAACATTCCCGGGTTGGGCGACATGCTAAACCGGTTCGGCGGCGCTCAGTAGACCGCCTCCGCGACACGGTCAATTCTTGCCTCTGAAGCGACGGCATTTGCTTGCTGTCGCCCCCCCTCGGCGGCCGTTCACTGTCGCGGTAAACGCCTGAACGCCCGCCGCAAGGTACACTTGGGCGTGGCCCGCCCCGCGTTTGCGCTGCCCGTTTGGCCTTATCCGCTCGGTGGCGGTATGCTAAACCGCGCACAGTCTCGGCAGCGCGTCGGGAGTCCATTCCTCTGATGCTCAGGACGAAACATGCGGTTGTCCCTCGGACAGCAGATGCAGCTTGCCCAGAAGCAAGTGCTTGCGCCCCGCATGATCCAGTCGATGGAGATCTTGCAACTGCCCATTCAGGCGTTGCAAGAGCGGATTGAGCAGGAGATGGAAGAGAACCCGTGCCTGGAGCAGGCCGAGGAGCCCAGCGACTCCGACGGGCCGCCGGCCGAGGAAGCCGAGAGCAAAGACACGCGCAGCGAAGACGAGCGCGAGCTGGTCATCGACGAGACGCAAAACAACGAGGAGGACTTCGAACGCCTCCTCAACATGGCAGACAACCTGCCGGACGACTACGAAGAGCGGAGCCGCCCGTCACGCGGCCAGATGGAGGCGGACGCGGATCGGGCTCACGACCAGATGGCCAACATGGTCGCTCGGCCCGAGTCGTTGGCGGACTACCTAAGCCATCAGCTCTCGTGGTTTGAAGCCGAGGACGAAGTCCGTCGGATGGCCGAGCGGATCATCTACAGCCTGGACCACAACGGCTACCTGAAGTCGCCGCTCGAGGAGTTGATCCCGCCATCTCCCGAGCAGCTCAACGGCGCCGCCGAGGCGTATCAGCAGCGGCAGCGGGAGATCGCCGAGCGCGGCCTGCAGTTAGTGCAGTCGCTCGACCCGCCGGGCGTTGGCGCCCGCGACCTACGCGAATGCCTGCTCTTGCAGATCACGCCCGCCACGCCGCTCCGTGAGGAGGTGCAGCAGCTAGTCTCCGATCACTTGGTCGACCTTGAGAAGAACCGCCTGCCGGTCATCGCCAAGAAGACCGGCATGACGATCGAAGAGATCCAAGACGCCTGGGAAGAACTCCGCAAGCTCAACCCGAAGCCTGGCGCCGACTTCAGCGAGGTGGCGGCGCCGGCCGTGACGCCGGACGTCTACGTCGACAAGAACGAGGAGGGCCGCTACGAGGTTCGCCTGGAAGACGGTCAGCTGCCGAGCCTCTGGATCAGCCCCGGCCACCGCCGGATGCTGCAGCAAGCCGTGGCAGCCGGGCAAAAGGAAACCATCGACTGGATCAAGCGCAAGATCAACTCCGCCCAATGGCTGATCGAGGCGATCGAACAACGCCGCGGCACGCTCACGCGAGTCTCGCAAGCCATCGTGGATCACCAGACGCGGTTCCTCGACGAGGGCCCCGAGTTCATCGAGCCACTCAAGATGCAGCAGATCGCCGACAAGGTGGGCGTGCACGTCACCACGGTCAGCCGGGCGGTTGACGATAAGTGGATCCAGGCGCCCCGCGGGATCTACCCGCTGCGGCGGTTCTTTGTCGGCGGCACCACCGGCGCCGACGGCGAAGACATCGCCTGGGACCGCGTCCGGCTGAAGCTTCAAGAGCTGGTCGACGCCGAGGATAAGAGCAAGCCGCTCTCCGACGACGCCCTGGTCGACCAACTCGCCAAGCACGGCATCACCGTCGCCCGCCGGACGGTCACGAAGTACCGCAAGGCGATGCAGATCCCCAGCAGCCGCGAACGCCGCGACTGGACGAAGGCCAGCAAGTAGCCGAGCAACCGCTCGCGGCGTTCCAAAGGTGAGAGCGGGCGGGGTGGGATTCGAACCACCAGCACTGCCGCGGACGACGGTGCTTGCGACAGACAAAGCTGCATAGAGCCAACGAGCAGCTTCGGGGCGCTAGGACCGAAACGCCGTCGCGCAAAGCACCGCAGCGGCCTTCGCACCTCGATAGCCGCTGCCATCGCATGCAGTGCTAGCTTGCAGACGCGACAGGGTCGAGGTTCTCGAATGACCAGCCAACTCCCTCGCCATGCAACGGCGGGCGACGCTCTTCAAGAGTTGGAGATGGCCACCGCCTGGCAACCGCGATGACGGCTCCTAGATCGGTGTAGCCGCGAGGCGGGGTGATCTGCTACAGCTTCGGTAGACGGTGTCCGGTCGCGGCGTGCCAATCGACGCGACAAAGAACCGATTGATTCGCATGGCGCGAAGCGTCGCTGGTCCGTAGCCGGCAACCGATCAAACCCTCGCGGCGGGTCCAACCGCGCAACCGAAGGCCGCCCCGTTCGGCGATAACCCACGGCAGCAAGACCTCCCTTAATCGCCAACACCGTCTGTCGCTCCTTCCTGGCAACGATCTTCAATGAGCACCACCGACCGCCGCAGCATCGGCGACATCCTGATCAGCGTGGTGATCCCGTGCTACAACGAGGAAGACGTCCTCGAAGAGCTCTACAGGCGAGTTGAGGAAGCTGCGGCAGGCTGGGGCGCGGACTTCGAGGTTTTGACCGTTGACGATGGGTCTACAGACGCGACTTGGGACATACTCTCGGGCTTCGCGTCGCGTAACAGTCGATGGAAGGCTTTGCGACTGTCGCGAAACTTCGGTCACCAAACCGCGCTGTGGGCCGGCTTGTGCAACGCCGAGGGCGGCGTGGTTGCCGTTCTTGACGCCGACTTGCAGGACCCACCCGAAGTCGTTCCCAAGCTGCTCGAGAAATGGAGCGAGGGCTTCGACACCGTCTACGCCATCCGGACCAAGCGTAAGGAGGGTCCGCTAAAGAAGGCCGCGTACCTCGCCTACTACCGAGTTCTAGCCTGCATGTCCGAGGTAGACATCCCGCTAGACACGGGCGACTTCTGTGTGATGGACCGACGGGTTGTTGACGCGTTAACCTCGATCTCGGAGCCGGACCCATTCATCCGAGGACTGCGAGCTTGGCTTGGCTTCAAGCAGATCGGCGTCGCCTACGAGCGCCACCAACGAGCAGCGGGCGAAGTCAAGTACACCTTCGCCAAACTGATCCGGCTCGGGATGAACGGCATCATTAGCTTCTCGACGCGTCCGCTACGCCTTGCAACCTACTTCGGCTTCTTCGTTTCTCTGCTTGCCTTCCTTGGCGCCGTTTTCACATTGGTCCAGCGGGTCTTTGCGAGCTCTTTCGTCGCACTCGGCTTGGCTCCGGCGCCGGGCTTCGCCACGATCGTGATCGCGATCCTGTTTCTGGGCGGGGTGCAACTCGTCTGCCTCGGCATACTCGGAGAGTACGTAGCCAGGGTGTATGAGAGCGTCAAAGGCCGGCCGCAGTACGTTTTGAGCGAAACGCGTGGCATGCAACCAACGCGGGTGCTCGACATCGACACGAACCAAAAGAATGTCGCGTGAGCTAATGAGCGTTGAAGTATGCCGGACGATCTGAATCCGCCGACGCCCGTTGCAACCGACGCACACCGCAATCCCGACACTCTCTTGCCGTGACGCGTTTGAAGTTCATTGCGTGTTTGCTCGTCAGCCTAGCGACGCTCTGGTGGGCTTTTTCTGGAGTGAACTTCAGTGAGCTGGGTGATGCGCTGTCAAGGTTGTCATCCCGTTGGGCGTTGGTTCTCGCCGCCATCTACCTAAGCTCTTTTCTGCTGCGAGCGTGGCGATGGCGGCTCACACTGGCGCCGGTCGCCTTGGTTCCTGCCGGCGCTTCATTCTCATCAATTGTGCTCGGTTACGCTGCGAACAACATCTTGCCGGGCCGCCTTGGCGAGATCGTCCGGGCGGTCGCGTTGTCGGCTCAAACGTCAGTGTCCACGTCGACAGCGATTGCGTCGGTGTTCGTCGAGAGGGTCTTCGACGCCACGATCCTGCTGTTGTTCCTCGGGCTCTCCCTCTCGCAACTGCCGTCGGCTTCAAGCCAAGACCACACGCTCACCGCTTTGGCCGCCGCAGCGCTCGCGGCATGCGGCACAGGCTTCGCGGGGCTTGCCGTCGCTCGCATCGCTCCGGAGAGGGCTCTCCAATGGTTCGCACGCTTCGTATCTTGGACCCCTGGTGCACTTCACGCAAAGCTGATGTCCGTGGCCACCGACAGCGTGCGTGCGGTTAGCTTCATCGAGTTCAGCACCACCTTCGCGGCGACCGCTGCCCTGGGGATCGCCATTTGGGCAACTGAGGCCGCCGTCTTCTGGCTTGCGGCATACTCGATGGGCTTGAGTTCATCTCTCTGGCTCGCCCTATTTGCGCTAGCCGTAGTGAACTTTGGGATCCTTGTCCCTGCGGCTCCAGGATACGTCGGGGTGTTCCAAGCGGCAGGCGTCTACGCTTACGGGCGTTGGGGCATCGGCGAACCGGAAGCACTCGCCTGCATCATCCTCATCCACGCAGTGCAATACCTCCCGATCACCTTCACCGGCGCCATACTCCTACCGGCGTCGGGATTGTCGCTGGCTAGCCTCTGCGGACCGGCCGACCACGCCAAAGTCGAGACGCCCGCGAACGCCGCTCCGCCCGGGTTTGAGGCCATCAGATGACCACGTCGATTCTTGGCGCGGGCGCAACGGGCCTCGCAATGGCATACCTGTTGGCTAAGTCAGGCCAACGCGTTCGAATCCACGACGCAGCTGAACGACCAGGCGGACTGTTGGCAACCTTTGAGGTCGCGCCCGGCCGCCCACTTGAGTATTTCTATCACCACTTCTTTACGCACGACGCGGAACTGAACTGGCTGCTCGAAGAACTCGACATCAAGGAACACGCGACGTTCTCCAAATCCACGATGGGTATCTATCGCGAAGGACGTATCCACCGATTCGATGGTCCAGTCGACGCACTCCGCTTCGCACCGGTGCCGTGGCTCGGACGTTTGCGTTTCTTGGCGAGCTCAGCGCTTCTCGCGACGCGCAAGAAGTATGCGTCGGCAGACGACCAGCGAGCGCTGGAATGGTTCACTCGCTGGGCCGGGCCTCGCGCTACCGACGCGATCTGGCGACCGATGATGCAAATCAAGTTTGGAGACGCCGCACCAGAGGTGCCTCTCGCATGGATGGCCGGCCGACTTCGCCAACGTGTGCTCTCGCGCAGGAAAGGCGGCGAACGACTCGGATACCTGATTGGCAGTTCGCAGCTGCTGGTCGACCGACTCGTTGAGAAGCTAATAGAATTAGGTGTTGAACTCCGTCTTGGTGAACCAGTGCTTCAGCTCGTTAACGATCACAACAATGCGGTATGCGGGGCGCGCACAATCAACGGCGACTATCACGCCGACCGAGTCTTCAGCACACTGCCGACGTCCGTGCTAAGCACGCTCATAGAACCTCACAATAAATCATATGCTGAAGAGCTGAGCCGTATCGAGTACTACGGCGCAATTTGCACAGTACTTACTCTCGACCAGCCGTTGTCACCGGTCTATTGGTTGAATGTCGCTGACAAGGGCTACGACTTTGGCGGTGTCATCGAACAGACCCATCTCGTTCCCGCATCGGAATACGACGGCGCACACGTTGTCTATCTCTCAAGGTACGTCCAACTCGCCGATGATTACTGGTCGCTTTCCGATGAAGAGATCAAGACAAGGCAAATCGAACAGCTCGGAGCACTCTTCTCGACAGACATAAACAGCAGTCTTCGGCAAAGCTGGGTTTTTCGGAGTCGCCACGCCGCGCCCGTCACCGGATTGCACTTCCCGCGTCTCATCCCGCAATATCGCTCGCCAATAGATGGTCTGTATGTCGCAAGCATGTGCCACCTTTACCCAGACGAGCGAAGCGTTAACAACAGCGTACGCATCGCCGCGGAAGCTTTGCGCGCGGCAGGCGAAAACGCCGCCGCCAACTTGGTGCCAAACGGGCTCAGCTTCGCCGGTCGCTTCGGCGCAAACTAGTCAAACGCATTCCACCCCAAGGCGCAAGAGATCGCTGGCGGACATCCAACCACCTCACTAACAGAGCCTCTAGGCGTCGACTCTGCTGTTTCCGCCAGCCCATCGGTGACGCGATAATCGCCGGCAACTATCATTCCGCACAAACGTCGACAGAACTAAGCTTCCACCCTCCACGACGTTTCGTCGTTGCAAGATTGCTCCGCGGACTTCACTCTCGCATCTGCCAGCTTCTTGACTCGAGTTGAGATACATACTCCGTATTCGTTTATAACACTTAGAGCCACGGCAACCGCCTTCGCCACGCCTCAGACGACAACGCCACAGAGACTGCGCCGAGTCCGGCACAGGCATGCATGCGGGACCGCTCTTGCTCGACGAACTGGCCGGCCGACCCAGCGGTAGTCGCACTTCATTGCCACCTCGCACGAAAAGCAT
The DNA here is from genome assembly GCA_039414355.1 of Planctomycetota bacterium. Lineage (GTDB taxonomy): Bacteria > Planctomycetota > Planctomycetia > Pirellulales > Lacipirellulaceae > JBCCQL01. Next base: position 59,232 of record JBCDJN010000004.1, read on the forward strand.
GAGCGAAGCCAACCTCTTGGCAGCGTGAGGCAAGGAACGAAAACTCCGCCCAATTCTCGCATCCTTCGACTACCACACGAGATATACGATCGTCATGTGAACGGCGATCGGAACGCGGCATGACAACGATCAATCAGCGACACATCAATACACCACGCTCAGCAGAAGACACTTCACTTCAAGTCAAGCCGATGAACAACCGTCTCAGCTCGTGGTTGATTTCTACCTACCTGATTACTCTGACGTTGTTCGCAACTCTTCCGGAGTACCGATACGGATTTGTAAATCACATCGAGCAACTACCGCCAATTCTGGGCCTAATCGATTCTAACTGGCTTGCCAACGATGAATTCGTGCAGATCAGCAAAGGCTTTGGACCTCGCTATTACTATTATCATTTCATGGCGATGCTCGGCAAAGCAGTCCCACTACCGGCTGTAATGCTCGCCGCTTTATTCGCCGCGAACTTCCTTGGATTGTGGACGGCAAACCTTTGGGCGAGGCTCCACTTACCTGGCATGCCTGCCGGCGAAGTGATCTTGCCCGCGCTGATGTTTCCGGCCTTTGACGATTCAGTTTTTGTGCCAGCCAGCATCTGCTGGCCACTCTTCTTCTGGCTTATTACCGTCGCTGGGACAGTGAATCCCGCGTGGTGCGTATCGGCCTGTATCTTCTCCTTGATGATGCATCCGTTGATAGGGCTCTTCTCATGTGGTTTTTACCTGATCTTTCTCTTGACGAAAGCACTCTCGACTCAATCGCATTCAGCTATTTACCGATGGGCACCCCTCGTATCGGTAACAGCTGCCACCTCAACTGCGACTGCCGTCTTGTATCTTCTTTGGCAGCACAAGACCATTGACTCCGCGACTTTTGTCCAGATAGTCGGTCACTATCGCCATCCGCATCACTACATCATGAGTTCTCTGCCTGTCGCGCTGCTACTACACTGGGCTGGATGGTTCGCCATCTCCGTACTAGCGATGGGATTGATACTACAGAAGCGTCGCTTGGCCATGCCACAGCTTGCACCGTACGGCGTGATGCTAGTGTGTTGCGCCGCGTTCTACACCGCCGGGTACGTTCTGGTGGAAGTCTACCCGGTCCGAACGGTTGCGACGATCCAGCCAGAGCGACTTTGGAATGTGCTAGGCATGGTGAAGCATCTCTTTCTCGGCGTGCTCGCTACTCAAGCGGTGTATTGCGACACCCTCAAGGGCGCAAGGTGGGTTGTGGCGGCATTGTTCGTGATCAACTGCTGCTGGGGTCCGGCTGGCCTCCTCGCGTTGTCGATCTTGGCCGTCGTTGGACACAGAGGGTTACTCGGCCGTTCTCGACTGCTGACGTTTGCCGTGGCCGCGGTGGCCTCCGCATGCGGCTGGGTGTTGTCGGCGGCCATCAATGACGGACTGTACGATCGACTCAGTCTGATCGGTGCACCGCTAGTGCTGGCCGTCCTTGCCGTGCACAGACGACCAACGCGCCAATGGCTGAGTGCAGCACCCGCAGTTGGATTGATTGCTGCGCTCGTTTGGTTCTACAACCAACCACATGGTTCTATCTCCAACACGATCGACACACAGGTCCCACGGGTTGTTCTTGGCGATCGCGACGTGAGGTACGGCCGACTTGATTTCTACACGGCAGTGAGCGAGCAGACGCCTCCGGGCTGTCGCCTGATCGTACCACCCTACGATGGCCAAGTTCGCTTATTTTCGCAGCGGGCGATCGTTGTCGACTTCAAGGCGTTCCCGTTTCAGGATGATGCGATTCTCGAGTGGTATGATCGCTGCTTACGGTTGTACGGTAGTCAGAGTAGTTACTCTGCATTGGTCGCGCACTACAATGACCTTGGTGACGAGGCGTTGATGGAGTTCGGACGCAAGTACAGTGCGGATTATGCCGTGATCGACGGTGACGTGGCGACGGAGCTGCCAGTGATTGCTGAGTCTTCGGGCCGCAAACTCGTGGGGCTTCGGGGCGACGAGCCCCCCTCCGTGGATTGATCTCGCGGTAGCACTTCATCGGCAAGGCCCTTGCGTCGACCGCAATTGCCGCTGCGCGCACCAACGTCTTGGTGGAGCATGTGGGGCCGCTGCTTTGGGCATGTCGGAACACCGTCTTCACAGAGCTGGCTGCCCGTGGGGTCGGAGACCGCTTGACCGACCCTACCTTCGCGATCGCTGCCATCAACCGGTACTGAAGGGTCGGATCAGAGCTGCGCCTACTGCCGAGGCGCTACTGCGATCTCGCGCTGGTCTCTCTCATGTGTTGCAGCCGTCACCGAGACATGCTCAAGGCAGCAGTCTGCCACGAGCGCCGCCGGTTCCGCGTCACGCAACAGGCCTCGCTCTTGCTGTGCAACCGGGTGATTCCTTCTGCGGTTTCGCACACGGCACTCACGGTCGACATCAGATCAGAGCAATTGCACCGGCGGCATTGACTTGCGTGCGTCCTTAGAAGGATTCGCGACGCGTGCGGCCGCTAGCCGCCTTTGGTCACCAATCCATGCCGACGCCCGTATTGAAGCCAAACAAGCCTAGCGTGCCGTCTTCGCTAGTTGCATTGCCTGCTCCGTTCCAGACCTGGCCTTCGAGGGCCGCCGACAGGAATGGCCGGTAGGTCCGGCCGCTGTCGGCTTGCCAGCGAAAGCCAACCTGCAACTCGCTGATCGACAGCAGATCGTCGCGGCCGGTGGTGCGCGTAGTATCGAACGGCGTCGAGAGGTCGGCGTCTTCGATGGCGGTCAGCCGGCTCTCGCCGTCGCCAAGCAGCACCGAGGCACGGGCCTTGCAGAACAGGTTGATGCTGTTGTGAAACGGCCGGGAAGCGGCGAGCGAGATCGTCGGCCCGATGCCGTCGATCGACTGGCGGTAATCGATCAAGCCGCGTCGCTGACCGCCGCCATTGAGAAGCTCGGCCACGTAGCCCTGCTCGGCGCGGGCGTAGCGGACGCCGCCGGCGACACCGAGTCGCCAGCCATAGAAGCTGGTTTCCTTGGTCGCTTCTAGGTCGATGGAGTACGCCTCCAGGTCCGCCGTGGCGGTGAACAGGTCGGTCTGGATCTCGCTTGAGATGTCCACCGTTCCAAACGCGGGGTGCGTGATCAACCCAAACCCGTTAGTGGGGGGGTTCGCGCTGGCGGCCGCGGTGGCGCTGTCCAGTCGCCACCATGTGGCGCGAAGGCCGACGCCGTCGCCCTGCCGCCACCCGAGGAAGACGCGGGGCGTGAACTCGAGGTCGAAGTCAAACTCGCTGTCCGAGAACGACTCGAAGCTGGCGCCGTTGGCCTCCATCACGGTGAAGGCGACGTTTTCTTCAAAGCGAGGCTTGACGAAAACCGCCTCAAACCCGGCGTAGAAGACCGCCGCGGGCAGGCAGACGCCGTAGCAGCCGGTGTCGCAGCAGCCCAATTCGCAGCAATCCGAGCCGCAGCAATCCGAGCCGCAGCCGTCGCTGCAGCAGTCGCCACAGCAGTCAGCGCAGCCACCACCCGACGAGAAGAACCCAGCGGGCTCCACAAACTCGTCCTGCTGAGTGAGTTGCGAATAGAAATCGCTGCCGGCTTCCCCGGCCTGAGCGTAGCTAGCAGCAACAGCAGCGCCGGCAACCAGCGCGGCAACAAGGTGTTTCGTAACCATCGATCCCCCCCAACGGCCGTGCCGAGGCCAAACGCAACCCGGGCGTGTTTCCGCCTTAGGGGTTATCGGGGGGCTGCGTAAGGGAATCCAGTTATTTTGGTTGTAGCGGCGGAGCTAGATTACTGTGACGACAAAAGGCCTCTAATTTCGGCTCACAGCGAACCGAGATTGCGCTTTCCGGCATTCCGATGACTTCGCTCGTGTCCCCCCGCGATCATCTCGCAGTTCTTCAGGCCGCCCAACACTTAGGACGCAGTAAGCGAACGCTAACACTCGGGTGCCGCAAGAGCTCGTGCGTGACTTCGATGGTCGGGTGCTGCCGCCGCGGCGAATCGTCGTACCTGCATATGGCTTCGATCAATTCCTTTGGAGCCCCGGCTCAGCATCGCCCGCCAAACAAGCACTCGAGTGTTCTCGGGTCATTTAGCTTGTTCCAGGTCTCTCTGACGCTGTCGCTAAGGTTGTCAATCGCCTCGTCAACTGCATAGTTGATAGACTCACACATCGCTGGGATGCCAGCACGAACAATGCCACCCGGGTCAATCGTGGTGTGGCCCAGCCAATTGTTCTCAGAGTCGTAGTAGTTCGGAGTGCCGCCACACCCTGAATACGGATGCGACTCGTCTACGAGGTCTCCAAGGTCATCGTAGAAGCACTCGTTCTGCGGACTGCCCGGCCTTGGAAGTCTCTCTTCAATAATGCCATCGAAACCGCAGTGGAAAAACTCGGGGTAACCATAGTACGGCTTCCAGCCTTCAGGGGTAGACTGCGGCCTGCGAGGAGGGCATTCGGCCTGCAGTCCACTGGGATCAGTTAGCCCAATCGGATGGTTGAAGACATACCGCAACAAGTTGGCGTCGCCGGCATGAATGCCCAGCGGGTCTTCGCTCAGAAATGCACCGATAGACGGGTCGAAATACCGTCGTCGAAAGAAATACAGTCCAGTAGACAAGTCAAGCTCTCTGCCGGTGAACAAATACCTGGTAGTTGCGCCGTCGGTTGTCGCTTGTACATTTCCTCCGTAGCTGTCGTACCTGTAGTGATCGAGTAGAGTCCCGTCATTCCCCAAAAGATCACGAGTGGTGCCAAGTTGGTCGACCAACAGCCACTCTACAGCCTCGGCTTCTTGGCTCACTACTTGGTCCGTCATAGGCCCATGGAGGTATCGCTTGCTCAACGCCACTGTTTGCAAGCTGCCGCCACCGTCGGCATCGACAAAATCTAGCAGCACGTTGTCGCGTTCATAGACGAAGAACGTCACTTTGTCTCCACCTTCAGCGGCGCCGTTTGAATCAACACCTGCCGAGATACGTCGTTCAAGAGCGTCGTACGCGAACTCAACCTCCTGCGTGATGATGTCGCCGGAGGAGAAGTCGGTGACTCGCACCAGGCGGTTGCGGTGGTCCCACTCAAACACCCGGTAGTCGCCTGTGGCGATCTCGGTCCGGCGGGTTGTGTTGCCCTCGGCGTCGTACTCGTAGTCGTACGTGCCATCGGAGAGCAGGCGGTTGCCGTCGCCGGTCACGTAGCCGGCGCCGTGCAGGTGGCTGCTGGTCCGGTTGCCGTTCTCGTCGTACGCGTACGACTCGTCACCCCGGGCGTCGCCGGCGTCGCGTTCGGCGCCGGTCAGTTGGCTTCGGTCGTCGTACGCGTAGTCGGTGGCGCCGTCGATGTCCGTGATCTTCGTGATTCGGCTCGACGGGTCGTACTCGAAGTCGTAGAACGCCAGCACCTCGTCCGCGGCGTTGGTGTGGTCGAGGTCGGTCAGCCGGTTCAGCTCGTCGTACTCGTAGCCAGAGATCGCGACGAGGTTGTTGCGGCCCAGGTCGGAGTAGCGGGCGATCTCGTCGAACTGCCCCAGCTCGTTGTAGACGAAGTCAACCAGCTTGTCGGCGACGCCACTTCCTGACTGCTGGATCGACGTGGTGCGGTTCAGGGCGTCGTAGGCGTAGCTGGTGGTCGCCCCGGCGGCGCCTTCGATGGTGTCGGTGACGCTCGTTACGTTGCCCACGCCGTCGTAGCCGTAATCGAGCACCACGCTCGGCGTGTTGGGCGTCCCGCTGTTATCGACCGTGTCTACCCGGTCGCGGTTGTCGTAGGTGAACGCGAGCGCGCTGAAGGCGTCGACGACCGACAGCAGGTTGCTCGCCTTGTCGTAGGCGTAGGTGACGGTGTTGAGCGCGGTGACCCCGTCGTCATCGAGCCACGTCTCGGCCGTCAGCCGGTCGACGTCGTCGTAGGCGAACTCGGTCACCCGGCCGTTGCGGTCGGTCTTGCGGATGAGGTTGTCCGCCGCGTCATAGGCGTAGCTGGTGGTGGCGCCCAGCGGGTCGGTCTCCTGCACCAGCCGGTCGCGGGCGTCGTAGCGGAAACGGGTCTCGTTGCCCACCGGGTCGAGCACGCCTACTAGGTTGTTGTCTGTGTCGTAGGCGAATTGGGTGACGCCGCCCTCCGGGTCGGTGGTCTCGATGAGCCGGTTGCGGCCGTCATACTCGTTGTGTGTGGTGAAGCCGAGCGGATCGGTCACCCGGGCTAGGTTGCCGGCGATGTCGTAGCCGAAGGTGGTGACCTGACCGTCGGCGTCGGTTGTGGTCGCCAACCGGCTGAGGGAATCGTAGGCGTTGGTAGTGACGTTGCCCCGAGCGTCGGTCGTGGCGATCAGGTCGCCGCGGGCGTCGTAGCCGAACGAGGTGACGGGCGCCGTGAGCGGCCCGGCGCCGTCGGGGTCGGGCTCGGTGATCTGAGTCAGGCGGTTGAGCGAGTCGTAGGCGAACTCCGTCCGGTTACCATTCTCGTCGATCACCGCGTTCTGGTTGCCCGCCGCGTCGTACTCGAACGACTGCATCGCCTCGTCGGCCGTCCCCGCGGCGAAGGTGACGGTGGTAAGCCGGCCGAGGCTGTCGTAATCGAAGTCGGTCACCCGCCCGAGCGGGTCGGTTGTGGTGTCGACCAGGCCGAGCGACGTGTAGGTAAACGTTGTGACCAGGTCGTCTGGCGCGAGATCGTTCGGATCATCGACCTCGCCGATGATCTCGCGCGTGGAGAGCCGATTGCCATTGGCGGGGTCGACCTCGTAGAGCGTGACGCGGCCTAACTCGTCGGTGAAGCTGGTGAGTTGGTTGAAGACGGGGTCGTAGGTGAAGGACCGGCTCGCCGCGGGCGAGAAGGCTTGACCGCCGAGGTAGCCGTAGGAGTCGGCCTGATCAAAGCCGTACGCGAGCACGCCAAAGTTGAGCACGCTGTCGAGCGTGTGCGTGCCGATGGGCACGGTCAGCTGAGCGGCCGAGAAGTCGGTGCCACCGATCTCGGCGAACTGGTCTTCGGCAATCAACTCGCCGTTGAGCCTGATCGCGCCAATAGCCGAGGTTGGCGCAACAACGTTGATGAAGTTGTTGTTGATCCCCGACGCCGGGGTTGAGACGGTGTAGGTATTGGTGAACTGCTCAAACGGCGGGACGAGCGCCATGAACGGGTCGCCCGTTACGTTGTCAAAGCTTGTGCCATTCGAGAACTGAGCCACCAGCGCCGGCTTCGAGGTGGTGATTGTCGACGCCGTCTCGATTAGCTGCTCATGGAACTCACCGCGGTTGATCGTGGTGACCAGCTCTCCGTTGATGAAGATGCTCGTGTCATCGGTCGAAGCGAGGATTCGGAACGTGTCGCCCATCTGACGCGTGGCCAGTGGTGCAGTGACGAAAGCTTGGCCCCACGTGTTTGTAGATGGAAGCTGCTCAACTAGGTGGTCGCAAGCAGTCGAGGTCGTTGGGACGTTGGCGCAGTTGTGTCCACTGAATACCGCGATCGGCCTGTCAGATACGACAACGGTGCCGGTTAGATCGCCAGTTGGGGAGGTGTTCTGCAATTGGTAGGTCTGTCCGCGATCCAGGGTAATCGAGTACGGGATGCCAGCGGCACGACTCCCTGTGGCTTGCGTTGGTGTAATCGTCACAACCGTGTCGTCTTCGGTCGCAACGACTGCGAACTGCGTTCCGTCAATGACCGAGTTCAGTGCGGACATGACCAGGTACTCTGTGCCCAGAGCAGATACAGGCAGGCCGAGGAATCCATCGGTCGACGAGTCAACCTGATTCAGGCCGTATACCGAGATGGCGGTGTCGGCTGACACATGAACGCCGAGGTCACCCGTCTGATCGCTTGTGCGGATGCCAATGGCATCGGGGAGCGTTACCGTGGTGATTTCGCCGGGTGTGACGCTGACGGTTTCACTGAACCCAAGTGCAAGTGCTTCGACAACGACGGTCGCTTGATTCTGGCTCGACAGAAAAAGCGATTCCGTCGATCGCCCGCCTTGATCGTTCGCTTGGAAGGCAAGCCAGAACTCGGTGCCCGAATTGCTTAACAGCGCATCGCCGCTGCCGGCGATCGTGTCGCGGACGGTGATCACATTCCCGTTGTCGTCGTACTCGTACGACGTGACGTTGCCGCGGCCGTCGCCGGTGATCGTGACCAGGTTGTTGGCGTCGCGGCCGAAGCGGGTGAGCGCGCCCTCGGAGTCGACGGATGTCTCGGCCTGGCCGAAGCGGTTGAGGTTGGTCTCGACGACCGAGCCGTTCTCATCCGCCTGCATGCCGACCGCCTCTTTTGGCGAGACGGCGACGGGCGGCGAGTCGGGGTCGATCGTTTGCGAAGCCGGCAACAACACCTGGGCCTGCGCGGGCATGAACTGCCTGACCGACCCGTCTTTGAGCGTCGCGCTAACGACCCTGCCCGCGAAGTTGTAGGTCGCCTCTTCGGTGAAGCCGAGTTGGTCGACCTCGGTCGTGAGCCGGTGGTTGCTGTCGTAGCCAAACGTGCGGGTGGAGCTGTCCGGCTCGGTGATCTCGATCAGGTCGCCCACCGCGTCATGCCGGAGCTGCGTGGTCCGTCCGGCGGGATCGACGATCGACGAGACGCGTCCCTCGGTGTAGTTGAACGCGGTCTGTAGGCCGGTCGGGTCGATCCAGGTGGTTAGCAGGCCCGCCGCGTCATACCGCCACTCGGTAACCCGACCGTTGCTGTCGGTCATGGTCGCCAGGTGGTTGCGATCGTTGAAGGCGTAAACGGTCTGGTCGGTTGTTGTCCGGCGGAAGGTCCCGTCGGGGAGCTTCTCAAGCGTGCTGAAGTCGGCCGGCGGCTGCAGGTACTCGCCGGGGTTGTCCGGGTCGGGCTCGAAGACGAGGCGGCCGCCGCCGCCGTCCATGAGCAGCACCGTGCCGTCTTCCCCTTCGACGATGGTGTGCAGGCCGGCCAGGCTCCAGCCGGCGCCGAAGGGGCTGTCGACCATGTTGGAGATGGTGACGTCGCCCGTGATGCCGTTGAAGGAGCCGCTCAGCTGCCCGTCAGCGCCCTCCAGGAACAGGCCCGTCCGCAGCGTGTAGTTGTAGACGCCGGTGGGGAGCGCGGAGAGATCGGCTTGAAGGGCCGCCTCTACTTCGCCGCCCTCGGCGGGCAGGGACCAGAAGTGTTCGCCGCCGTCCAGGCCCTTGCCGCCGGCGAAGCCCGGCACCTGGTACATGAAGTCGCCGCGCATGAACTCAAGCTCCGCGACGAGCAGCCGCGGATCGGCGGCGGGGATGTTGTTGTAGCCGAAGTGGAGGATCGGTCGCGGGTCGGCGTTCAGGCTGTCGTAGTACAGCTGCACGCCACGCACCTCGCCCAGTGACTGGTACGTCACGAGGTCGATCGTTTCCTGCAACGCTCCGGAGTGGAGCTCCACCTCCGACTTGGCCGGGGCCGTTTCCTTAGGACAGAGGCAGTCCTCCGGGGGCGTCTTCTCGTCCTCATCCGGGGTCATCGTCTCCGGCTCCGGCGGCGGAGGCGGGACGAACATGTGCCACGAGGAGTTGTTGATGCCGCCCGAGATGGTCTCGATCGACTGACCGTCCGGTGTCACGCGTCCTCGGCCTACCAGATCGAAGTCGCCGGTCTCCGGGTTGATCGACCAGAGGTCCATCTCAGTTCCCGGGGCGTAGCCGGAGCGGTTGGGCAGGGTCAGCTCGGCCGGGTCGGTGAAGACCATCTCGCCGGGCTGGATGGTGACCACCGTGTCGGGCACCAGATTGACCGGCAGGGCGGCGGGAGTAAGGCTCGTGGGCACTTCGGTGATGCTGAGCGTTCCGTCAAAATCAACCATGTTGCCCGCCCCATCGTCCATCTGCAGCGAGCCCGCCTGGACGAAGACGGAAGCCATCTCGCCCGGGGCGATTTCCTGGTCAACCGTTGTGTTCTGAGCAGGATCGATGGTGGTTCCGCCCGCGACATCAAGTGCGGGCAGGTAGACCGGGCGGAAGATCACGTTCTTGGCGCCGTCGTAGACTTCGTGCCCGAGGACGAGTGGTAGCTTTTCCGCGATGAAGGGATACGTCTCGGTACCGGTGAAGGCGTCGCCTCGGATCACGACCGTGTCGGCGGCGATTGGCGTGGCGCTCTCCACGAAGAAGCTGCCGTCGGAATTGGTGGTCGTGCTCAGCAGCACGGCGCCATCGGCGCCGCGGATCTCGATCGGCATATCGACCAGAGTCGCCTCATTGGTGTCGAGGATGCGGCCAGTGAAGCGGGTCGTTGTGATCGGGTCGGTCTCGACTGTGATCGACGAGCTCCGCGTTACCGTCTCCATGCCGTCGCTTACGCTTACCGAAAAGTCGTAGCTGCCTTGCTGGCCGGGCGCGGGTTGGAAGATGAGCCTGCCGTCGGCCATGAGCATGCCGCCGGGCAATGGGTCGGGCGACGCGAGCGAGTAGGTAAGCGTGTCGCCGTCGGCGTCTTGCCCGTCGAGTTGGATCGCGATGTAGTCGCCCGGCACCGCGGTGATGGGCGCGATCTCGCCGAGCGTTGGAGCCGTGTTGGCGCCGCCGGAGAGCACGGTGGGCGTCAGGCTGAAACGGGAGCCGTTCGGGTTGGCCAGGCGGATGGTGACCGGGCGCGAGGAGGCGCCGGCTGCGAGTCCACCGCTGCCGATCGCGGCGGTCAGGTTGATGTACGGGTCGCCCGATCCATCGCCTCCGGAGGCGTTCTCGAACGTCACGTCGCTCGGCAACCCGGGAAAGACAACCGCCAGCTGCCTGCCGATGTCGGGCCCGTTGTTACGGGCGACGACCTCGGCGGTGTAGTCGCCTGAATCGGGGTCAAACCGGACGTTCTGCAGCGAAACCTGGACCTGACTCGTCGGGGCGAGTGTGCCCAACGCGAGTTCGCCGCCGGGGCTTATTGGATTGCTCGCCTGGGCGAGCATCGGCCGCGCGAGGGCCTCGGTGTCGATCGTATTGCTGACGGGGCCCAGCGCGACCCTGGTGCCCTCATCGCTGTCGCTGTTGAGGACCTGGAAGACGAGCGTCGCGTCGGTCAGGTCGCCGAGGCTTGTGACGTCGATCTCAACGCGGGCGCCGTCGTAACGGACCTGGCCCGGCTGGTACTCGGCCTGACCACCCGCCAGGGAGAAGACCGCCGTGCCCGGTTCGCCGTTGTCGAGCAGCGTCTGCGTCGGGTCGCTCGCATCGACCAGGAAGACCTGGAACAAGTCCTCCACGGCGGGGGCGGTGTCGCCCTGGTCGAATGCCGCGTCGAGGTCAAACGCCAGCGTGCGGGTGCCCTCGCTCTGGCCCAGTTGCACCGACTCGGTCATCGTCGTCAGAAAGTTGTCTTCCTCGGCCAGCACCATCATCCCGTCCGCTGGTGAGACGGTGACCGCGAAGTCCTCGGAGTCGCCTTCCGCGGGACTGCCGTCGTCGGTCACCAGCACGCGGAAGGGGACCGGGGCGCCAACGTCCGCCAGCTCGGGCGTCCAACGGATGGTGGCGGTGGTGTTGCTCGTCTGCTGAAGGATCGCGCCGGCGGGTGTGGCGCCGTTATCCGTGTCGAGACTAAAGGTAAGCGTGTCGCCGGCGTCCGGGTCGGTGGCGGTCACGTTGACGACCATCTGCGTCCCGACCATCGCCGCCTGATCGGCAATCGCCGCCAAGTCGGGGGCTTCGTTGGAGCCAGTGAGCGTCACGCTGAACGACTCGCTGTCCGCCAGCGGCAGGCTCCCATCGTCGGAGACAAGAACCGTAAAGCTGGCCGGCCCCGGAAGGTCGCCCGCTTCCGGGGTCCAGCGGATCGTTGCCGTGGTGTTGCTCGTTTGCTCGATCGTCGCCGATGCGGGCGTGTTCTCGGGATCGAGGAAGAACGTCAGCGAATCGCCGTCGTTGGGGTCGGTCGCGGTGACGTTGACCACGAGCTCCTCGCCAACCCGTGCCTGCTGGTCGGCGATCGCTTCGATATCGGGCGACTCGTTCACCCCAAGAACACGCACCTCAAACGTCTCCGCGTCGGCGAGCGCCGGGACGCCCTGATCGATCGCGATTACAGTGATCGTGTGCAGACCAACTTGATCGTCAGTCGGCGTCCAGGAGAAGTCGCCAGCTTCAGATAGAGTGACTCCAACAGGCGTGTCGGTCCCAATATCCGGGTCGGCGAGCACGCGGATCGTATCGCCGGTTGGGTTGCCCGACGCGTCGAGGTCCACCGCGGTGGCGCCCTCGCTGAACAGATTGAAGGCGAGCGTCTCGCCGAACCGGATCGTCTGGCGGCTCACGCCGGAGAGGTCGAGGTCGGGCGGGCAGTCATTCCCGGCGAACAACCCGGCGCCATCGAGCAAGTGGCGAGCTTCGAGCGCCTGGAGGTGCGGGCGGCGGCCCTTTCTTCGAGGCCCTTTGCTCAGCTGACTTGCCTTAACCTTAAACGGGCGCAGGACACGACGCAGCTTAGACATATCGTCACCGGTGCCGATCAGACAGAAGGAACCGCTAGGCGACTACCAACAAATGGCAAGTGGCCAAACGCACACGGCGGCAAACTAACCGGCAATTTCTGTGAAGTCCACCACCAATCGGCGAGCGATGTCACGAAGTCCAGGCATCCTGTCACCCAAGCCGATCGCGACAGGCAGTAATCAACCAGAGTGTCCGAAGGCTTCGTCGACTGCCTGCGCGGACGGTGAGACGACACCCGTCTCGGTGACGTTAATCAAGAAGTCTTCAGAATCGGCGAGTGGTGGCTCGCCGTCGTCAATAACGATGACCCGGAAGAGAACGTTTTGACCGATTGACGACATCGGCGGAGACCAAGCTATGCGGGCCGTGTTGTTGTCGATCGGCTCGAGTGTAGCGCCAGCGGGTGAGTCATCAACGTCCAGCAGGAACGTTAGCATGTCAAAGCGGTTGGGGTCGGTAGCTGTGACGATGATCTCAAGCGGCATGCCGGCGCCAGCGGATCGATCGTCAATCGGCGCCAACTGAGGCGGCTGCTGCAAGCCGCCATCGAGATCAATCGCGTACCGCTGGCCATGCACCCCGTCGTGGTCCGTGGCGCCGTTGCCGGACCAGACAATTACGGCGTCGTCGCCCAACGTCGCCAGCGCGGGCGACCGCTGGTGGCCGGAGTTCCTGCCAGACGTTTCACGGTTGACCGGTTCGGTGTCGCCAGCGATGCCGCTTGCGTCAAACGTCCGAGAAACAACCTCTCGGCCTGCTCCGTCTGACTTGCCGTCGGTCCAGGCGGTCAGCCATCGGCCGTCATCGGCCACGGCGATTGCGGGATCTTGCTGGTGGCCCTCGGTCTCTTCATTGAGCAGAACCTCTGCCGAGCTCGCGACACCGTTGGCGGTAAACTCCCGTGCGACTACCCCCCAGCTATCGCCGTCTTGATCGCGGCTCTGCCAACCCACCACCACTCCCGCAGTCGGATCGTTCGCCACCGTGGGAGCCTTCTGGCTAGCGACTGTTGTGGTGTTGAGTGAAGTCTCCCCACCCATGCGCGAGCCGTCCGCGGCAAACCACTGGCCGTAGACGCCCCAGTCAGACCCGTCTTGGTGCCTGCTCTGCCAAGCGACCACCAAACTCCCCGAATCGTCGAACGCTAGATCGGGTGATGACTGATGATCGCTGATCTCACGGTTTACGAGGACCTCGCCGCCGATCGGATCGCCCGAGGCGCTGAATCTCCGCAGGAAGACGCCCGAGTCGTCTCCCGGTCCCACGCCGCTCCAGGCAATGGTGAATGAGCCGTCGCCCGCCACGGCGATGGCCGGCTCTGCTTGCTTGCCCCCGGTAGTTTCATTTGCCCTGGTTTCCTCGCCAAGCGGAAGACCATCGGCGCTGAAACGCTGAGAATACACGCCCTGCTTGTCTCCCATCCCACGCCCAGCCCAGGCCACAACAAAACCGCCACCTTCGTCAGACGCGACCGCGGGCGAATGCTGCTCGCCGCGTCGCGTGCTGTTGACCTGGAAACTCGGCGTCAACGTCTCGCCACCGGCAGAGAGTCTCTCCGCAAAGACTCCGTGACGGTCGTTCGGGCCTTTGCCTTCGTAAACTACGATCGTGGTCTCAGCGCTCGCGGTGACCGCGGCCGATGACCGCGCAGCGTCTTGCACCCGTGGCACAAAGTCATTGACGAGCAACTCGTCACCGATTGACGTCACCGAGAGCATCGACCGCTCTTCGAGGTGCTCGAAACCACGACCTACGAATACTCGTCGCTCAGGGGCTTTCATCGCGCTTGCTGCCAATCGCTTCGTAGCACGTAGAGCCAGAATTCTCACGGCTCAGATCAGACAAGCCAACGAGTATGATTCGCGGCTGAGAAGCTGGCAAATCGACCCCCGCTGCGGGCGTCTCCGCATAGCGATTCTTGGCCGCAGCCGCGCCAGCAGCCTTCCTCGGCCATTCTCCGGCAGTCGCTAACGGGCTGTAGAAGTGCGCGCCCGTCTCAGCCGAACGCCCACTCCCGCGGCGCACGTCGGCAAAGGTGTGAATCCCAAGGGCTTTCCGCTGCGTCGCCGGCTAGCGTCTTCGGAGTTCTGGCCCTGCACAACTTTCTGCGTCCTGTCAGGCGACGGTTCGCAATTGAAGGGAAGAAAGCCGTCGGCGCACGACCGACGGGCGCTCTCTGACCTTGACCAAGATCACGCCATGCTCCGCCGCAACGCCAACCGAAAGCCGCAAGACGCTTTTTCGCGATCCGGTCGTCGGACCAGGCGCATCGAGTCGCTAGAACGCCGCGAGATGATGGCGGCCGACGTGACTGAAGACCTGCTCGCGGATCAATCGGCGATTGAGTCGATCGGTCCCGACACAGCAACCTTCCAGACCGCTGACCCGGGCTCGTCGGTTGGCGACTTCAACGGCGACGGTCTCATCGACGCCGCCGACTTCACCGTGCTGCGTGACCTCGCTGTATCCGAGGGGTTCGACACCGAAAAGTACGCCGCCTGGCGATCGAACTTCGGGCTTACCACCGAGGAGGCGCTCGATCGGTTGACGCCTAGGATTGAACTGAACAGCGCGACAGTCGAAGAGAACCAAGCGGGCTCGGTCATTGGACAACTCGCGTTGACCGGGGCGCCAAGCGGCAGCGCCTATGCCTTCTCCGTTTCTGATGATCGATTCGAGATCGTGAACGACGCGCTCCGGTTGCGCGACGGTGTGGTCCTCGATCACGAAGACAACTCGACGATCCACCTAGTTGTCACCGCGGAGGGAGAAGGGAACCTTTTCGAGCAGCAGTTCACGATCAGTGTAGTGGATGTCAACGAGGCGCCGACGTCGATCGATCTCGACTCGGCTTCGGTCGCAGCCAACGCCGAACGCGGTGCATCGATCGGTTTCGCCAGCGCCGTAGATCCAGACAGCGAAGATTTGCTGACCTACTCGCTTGAAGAGGACGCGGACGGGCGTTTCGCGATTGACGCGCAAACGGGTCAGATCACTCTTGAGGACGCCTCGAGGGTTCGCCAGGAGGTCGGGATTCAACACGAGATCACGGTGCGAGTAGTCGACGCAGGCGGATTGATCCGCGACGAAACGTTCGTCATCTCGGTGACCGCGCCCCCTGGGCAGGCGGTGATCAATGCCCTGACCGGCGACGTCGAGATCCATGGGACCGCCGGCGCCGACTTGATCACCGTGCAACAGCAAGGCGGCGACCTTGTCGTTCGCATCGAGTCGGATCTGGGCGAGTCGCTCACGTCGTTCGCGACGGCGTCCGTCGGCGACGTTGTGGTGTTCGCCTACGAGGGCGACGACTCGCTCGAGCTGTCCGTCCAGGGTGATCTCCTGCCAACCTTCGCGATTGGGGCGGTGCTCCGTATTCCGGCGTACGCCCTCGTCGCCGCCGGGCAACCGGACAGCGGAGAGCGCGGTTTCACGTATCGCTTCAACGCGGCCGGGGGGATGTGGTCGACGCGCTACCAACGCGAGAGGCAGTCCGCCGACGGCAGCCGGCTCCGGCAAGCGTTCGATGATGGCGTGCTCGCTTCCGAGGACTACTGGGGTAGCGACGATTCGTACCTTCGAACCGATTGGGGCGCCGATGGCGCCGAGACACGCTCGATCTACGAGGGGGACCGTCTCGTCCAATCGCAGACCTGGAGCCCTGACGGGCAGTCGGTCCGAGTCACCACCGACGAAGACGGCTCGGTGCTGCGACAAGTCTTCGATGGCGACACGCTGATCGTCGAAGAGGCTTGGGAGACCACCGGAGGTTCGCACCGCACGACGTGGGAATCCGATGGACGGGTCCTGCGTGAGGCGTTTCAAGGCGATCAACTTGTCCTCTACGAAGAGCAGACCGGAGCGGGCGACGTTCTCCGCTCGACCTGGGCTGACGACGGCAGTTCTGTTCGCCAGACCTTCAACGGCGATGCCTTGGTGCTCGAAGAAGCCTGGGACGCCGAGGGCAACTCTCTAAGCAAGACCTTCGTCGACGGCGTCCAAACCACTGAGGAAGCCTGGGACGCAGCCGGCGGCTACCGGATCACGAGTTGGAATGCCGACGGCACAACCACTCGCGACACGTTTGAGAACGAAACGCACGTCTTGCACGAGGCGTGGGATGCGACAGGCGGGTTCTTCCGTGTCGCCTGGAACGAAGACGGGAGCTCGATCCAGCAGACCTATCAGGACGAGTTGCTTGTTCTGGAGGAAGCCTGGGACGCCGAAGGCAACGCCCTACGCAAGACCTTCGTCGACGGCGTCCAAACCACTGAGGAGGCTTGGGACACAGCCGGCGGCTACCGGATCACGAGTTGGAATGTCGACGGCACGACCGTTCGCGACACCTTTGACCAAGGAACCCACGTCCTGCATGAGGCGTGGGATGCGACGGGCGGGTTCTTCCGTGTCGCCTGGAACGAGGATGGGAGCTCGATCCAGCAGACCTTCCAAGACGGCGTGATTGCCCTCGAAGAAGGGTTCAACGCCTCGGGAGACGCCATCCGCAAGACCTATGTCAATGGGATACAGACGGTCGAGGAGGCGTGGGCCGGTCCTGAAGGCTATCGCCGGACGCAATGGAACGCGGACGGCAGCGCGGTCCGAGAGACCTTCCAAGGTGAGGGCCTCGTTCTGCAAGAGGTCTGGAACGCCGATGGTGGTTACACAATTGGTCAGTTCGAGAGCGAGTGGAACGGCGTCGTTGGTCAGATCAATGAATGGATCAACTGGTACAACCTTGAGGTCGACTCTCTTTGGGAATGGTACGGAGAGACTTTCGCCTCCTGGGAGTCTTGGTACGGCGGCCAAGTCGACTACTTGTGGGACTGGTACAGCGATCAATTCGGCGCGTGGGAGAATTGGTACGACGGAGAGGTTGCTTACCTGTGGAGCTGGTACAACGACCAGTTCGGCGCGTGGGAGAATTGGCTCTCCGATCGGATTCGCTACACGTATGACGAGGCCGCGAACTGGCTCTCTAGCGTTGGCGGCGGCGTTAGCGGGTTCCTTGAGCAGGTGTTCAGTGGCTTCGGCCTAACCGGTGTGGATTGGATCTCACTGCC
Source organism: Planctomycetota bacterium (assembly GCA_039414355.1). Lineage (GTDB taxonomy): Bacteria > Planctomycetota > Planctomycetia > Pirellulales > Lacipirellulaceae > JBCCQL01. Next base: position 76,686 of record JBCDJN010000004.1, read on the forward strand.
CGATTGGGGGTCGCTTCCCGGTTGGGCTCAGGGTTGGATCAACGACTACATCGGCGACTTCAACAACGGCGTTGACGCGCTCTACTCCTCATTGCAGGGATACCTCGGGGAAGCCGCCGATCAGTTCAGCAACGGCGTCGATGCTCTCTACGACTCACTGCAGGGCTATCTCGACGACGCAGTCAGGGAGTTCAACAACGGCGTCGATGGTCTCTACGATTCGCTGCTAGGCTTGCTCGCCGACGCTCAGTCGTCGTACGAAAGCGCGAGGAGTCAGCTCGAGGAGCAACTCGGTGGGCTTTGGTCCAAGTGGCAATCGTTCGCCGACGACCTTGTCGACCAGTTCACGTCGGCCGTGTCGATCGACTTGTCGGATTTCGGCGGGATCGGTGAATGGTTGGGAGGCGCCTGGGACGGCATCACCGATTGGGCCAGTGAGCGGTGGGAATCGTTCGCCAGTTGGACGAGCGACCGCTGGAACAGCTTCACGGATTGGTCGAGCGACCGCTGGGAGAGCTTCGCCAGCTGGACGAGCGACCGCTGGGAGAGCTTCACGGGTTGGGCCAGCGACCGCTGGGAATCGATCTTCCCCGCCGAGTACGTCGACCTCCGCACACCATGGGATCAACAAGACGCCGACAAAGACGGGCTGTTGAACGGCTGGGAGATGTACGGCATCGATTTCAACGGTGACGGAACGATCGACCTCGATCTGCCCGCGTTGGGCGCCGACGTCAACCGCAAGGACCTGTTCGTCGAGATCGACGCCATGCTGGGCCGCGACCCGACCGCAGTCACGGCGGCCTTCGACTTTGACGGCGATGGCGCCCCCGACACCGTCCCGGCCGCCGTCACCGCCGCGGGGCTCGCTACTAACACGTCGCTGGACTGGGTGATCGAGTCTTTCCTTAACGCCCCCGTCAGCAACCCGGACGGCACCATGGGGATTGACCTGCACCTTCTCATCGATGACTTGACGATTGCTCTGGTCGCTTTCCCGGAAGGTCTTGACCGCGAGGACGCCAACGGAAACGGGGTCATCGACACCGAGGACGTGAACGGCAATGGCGTGCTCGATCCCGGCGAAGACCTCAACGCCGACGGCGTGCTCAATACCGAAGACACCAACGGGACCGGCGCCCTCGACGGCTACGCCGACCTGCGGGACGACTGGTTTGGGACCGCCGCGGAACGCGCCGACGCCAACTGGGACAACATCCGCGGGGCCAAGGAGCTGGCGTTCCGCTACACCATGTTCGCTGACACCCACAGCGGCGGCGGCTCCAGCGGCCTTGCTAACACACCCGGCGACAACGCGATCGTGACGCTTGGGGCGTTCGCGCCCGCCGGCGGCACGCCGCTCGAGCAAGCATCCACATTCATGCACGAGTTCGGCCACAACCTCGGGCTCACCCACGGCGGCCTTCCCGACTTGGTTGTCAACGCCGGCGTGACCGACGGGAGCACCACCGTCACGGGGATCGACACCGCAAAGATCGAAGTTGGGATGGCGGTCAGCGGCGACTCGATCCCCGCCGGAACACAGGTAGCCACGATCGTGGACGAAACCTCAATCACCCTGACAAACGGGGCGACTGCGTCCGGCAACGATAACCTGCGGCTGAGATATGTGAACCTCAAGCCGAACTACTTCAGTGTGATGAACTACCTGTGGCAGTTCCCAACCGCCGGCATGGCGGGTTGGATCCTCGATTACTCGAGGGAGGTGGTTGATCTCGACGAGGGCAACCTCGACGAAGCCGCCGGCGTCGGCTTCACGTCCGTCGCCGGCGGCACACAAACCATGTTCGGCCCAGGCACGGCGGCGAGGCCGCGCACCGGGACGGTGGTCGCGGCCGTCGGGTCAGTGGACTGGAACTCCGACGGTGACACGACGGATGCAGGGGTATCCGTTGACCTTAACGACGACGGCGTCATCGGGAGGCTCTTCGGTCACAACGACTGGGCGAATCTGCAGCTCTCGGTCACCGCGGCAAAGGCGTCCGCCGGGAGCGGCCACAACCACGATCACGGATGCAGCTGCGCAGCCTGCCGCGGTGCAACCCAGCTCGCTGCCACCGAGACCATCAGCCACGAGACGACTGACGCGTTTGTCATCGACCTGGCAGACGACCAGGGCGCTATCGAGAGCGGGATCGTAGCCGCGGGCTCGCGCGGCCCTTCCGACCCGTTGGCATTCGCACTGGCGACGAACTCTGTATCTGGGTCTGGCGCCGCCAACAACGGGGACGGCTCAGGCAGGTTTGTCGTCCACCGTGGCAGAACGGCCGAGCCACGCGGTTCGACACTCTTGACGACCGCCACGCCGCTGCTCGATCCGGCACTCGAAGAGAACTTCAATCGAGTCGCCTTCGCCGAGGATGATCGAGCAGGCTGGCCCGCGGCACTCGATAGCGTATTCGCCGAAACACTGCTTGAGGGCGCCAGCTATTCCGAAGGGACCTTAGACGAAGCCTTCGCCCGAACGTGAGACATGCGCATCGAGGCGATGCCCGCCCGGCACGCTCGTCTTCGCACTTTTACTAGCTTCCAGTACCCCGAGGATCCAACGATGTCCGAAACGATGAACCGGCATGACCAACCGCCGGCCGACGGCGGAAACCGGCAACACCCCAGCGACAAGGCCGCAACGACGTCGACAACCAAGGCGATCCCATCTCGGCAGAAACAGCGAGACATAGCTGGTCGACCAACGACACCGACGCCAAAGACGGCGAGACCGGCCACGGTTCGCAAACACACTGCTGCCGTCCGCCCCGAGCGCCCCGTCATTACGCCATTCCAAGCGTCAGTAAAACCGTCGCAGACGTCCGCGGCACCCAGCACAACGACAAGCACAGCGGCATCTCAACCGGCGCCGCAGCGCGAAGTGCGGTCGGGTGCTTCCCTCGCTACGTCGCGGCCTGAGGCAAGGCGGGCGCGGGCGCTCAAGAGGAAGCTCCCACCAATCCACCGAGAACGCGACACGGCTATGGCCCCAACCCCGAGCGTTGGTCTTGGCAATCATCCTATCGATGATTGCTAGCGTTCACAGCGTGGGAACAGCCTGCTGCGGTTCCGTATGCTGAAAGAGCTAACTCAGATAGGCAGCGTGGGATCGAACACCGCATATCGACGCGCCCAAGCCGATCAGCGCCACGGTTAGCAGAGAGGCTGGTTCGGGAACTGGGGCGACCGCGCGATAGTCTTGACCGAAGTTCGTGCTCCATTCAGAGAACGGCACCTGACCCACGAGGTCGTCCCGCCAGACGGTGTAGTCGGCAGCGTCGACAACGCCGTCGCCATTAAAGTCGCCAGGCCCGTTAACCGGAGCGGCTACGACCACGCCGCGTAGAACGAGTTGACTGTCTGGCTCCACGGCTGGCGGGTCGGACTCGAAGAGGACAAACGGGAAGGTGACCTGAAACGGAACGGTCAAAGTTCCATCCGGAGATTCCAGGACCAGTTCGCTAGATTCATTTGGCGCCGAGTTCACGATATCAATCAGGGTAATGAAGCCGTTGGCGGCCGATGGGTCGAGGCCGAGGAGATCGACCAAGTCGGGATCAAACCGGTAGTCGAGAAACCCGCCGGTCAGTTCCAGGTTGAACTCCGATTGATTAGCGGGGAAGCCCGGGGTGATCGTCCCACCCACCACGGAGGCGGTTACGTCACGAATTGCCATCTGGCCCAAGACCGGGACCAAGTCGACAAAGGGAATGCCGAACGGACCGACTGCTGTTGCGCCGAAGTTATCTTCGCCAAATGCGGGCGGGTCGAATGGTCCGTCGGGATTGAGGGCGGCGTCGAGCTGACTGCCCGGTAAAAAACCCAGGTCATCGCCCGATCGTTCCATTTGCAGCGTCCCGGATAGCCCCGTCCTCAGGCTTGAGAGCGGGGAGGGGCTCGGTCCGATATCGGCGTACTCGGTGTCGTCTGTTAGAAACGGAGGTAGGAAGAATGGCTGAGATATCGACAGGATCGAGGCCGCGTCGATCACGGCGCCGACGTCGGCGAAGAACGTGCCGGCCGTGATATCCGGATCGGCGCCGTCCCCTGGGGACGAGGGAACAACTTCGATGAAGCTCAGCGACTCATCGATTTGGTACTCGAACCCAGAAGCCCAGGCGGGCGCCGCCAGGACCAGGATCGTGAGAATTAAGCGGATTGTTCTCTTCCGTTCCCGTCGGTTCTTCATAGACTCGACACCGAAGTGAGACGCGTTCGTTATCGTCGTCGTTGGAATCGCATTCGCTCGTGTTCTAGACGCGGTTTGCTAGGGTGTCAAACAATTCCGCTGGCACACCGCCGCTGAGCCGTCACGCGATGTTTCATCGCCATCAAGGGTTTACCCTCGTTGAGCTGCTCGTGGTGATCGCGATTATCGGGATCCTTGTGGCGCTCCTCCTGCCAGCGGTGCAGGCGGCTCGCGAATCAGCCAGGCGATCCTCGTGCGTCAACAATTTGCGTCAGATTGCGATCGCCATCGCCAACTACGAGTCGCGTCAAAGGCGGCTGCCGCCTGGCTCACAACTCGGAGACGATAACTTCGCCGCGGCAAACTTCAACGCGGCCGGCGTGTACGCAAACGGTTTCTCGATGCTGCTTGCCGATGTTGGCGAGAACGCGCTGGCCGACCAATACGACTGGCAGGAGCCGTGGTACCGCCAGCAACCCGCCATTGCATCGGCAACGATCGCACAGTACCGCTGCCCGAGCAGCGACTACGAGGATGACCCGATTGACGAATCGTTGTTCGGGATCCTCAGTTCGGCCTTCAATCTGCCCCTAGGTCGCCAGCTAGGTCGGACTGATTACCTGTTATCCAAAGGGGCGAGCGACGCCTTCTGCGAGTGGCCGAAGCGAGTTCCCGCCCCCGAGCGTGGCCCGTTTGACTACGCGTCCAAGACGAGGATGTCCGACTTGCTCGACGGTTCGGCCCAGACCTTCTTGATTGGCGAGGGCGCCAGTGGCGAGGCGTGGCCGATGTGCGTCGAGGTCGATTGCCAACCCGACGAGACGCTCCTCTCGATCCTCTCGGGCGCCGGCTTCACGCCCTCGGCTCCGCTCTACGCCCGGCAGTACTGGATCGGCTCAGGCAATGCCGGCGCGGTAATGCGAGGATACGGCTGGTTTGGCGCGGGGCACCTTGGATGCACCCTGACACCGCTCAACCGCCGCGAGGTAACACACTTCCTCTTTGAAGACAACGATACGGTTCGCAACTGCAGGGGAAGCCTGAGCAACCCTGCCAACCCCCACCGTGTCCCCGGATTCCGCAGCCCTCACCCGGGCGGCGCCAACTTCGCGTACGCGGACGGCCATGTGGACTTTGTTGCCGAAGACTTGGACATGGCCGCTTATCGCGCGGCCTCAACCGTCGCGGGCGCGGACGGCTTGGATGACTTGCCCTGAGCGCGCGTGGTCTCTACCGCGGCGCTCCCTTCAGCGGATTCCGCACTCAACCTGGCATCCACACGACGCGCCTTTTGCACCCAAGAGTCGCCATCGTCGTACATCGCCTCAAGCACGAGCATGGCACGCGTTAGCAGCCGCCGGGCTTCATCGTTGTGGCCTTGGGCGGCGAGGGCCTCGGCTCTCAGGGTGTCGTAGTGAGCGACCCAGCCGGCGAAGTCATCGTCCCCCTGTCGTGTGACAAGCCGATTCGCGAAGTCGGTCGTTTCCAGCACGCCGGCGTGATCGCCCTTCTCTAACTGCAGTTCAGCAAGCAGGCGGAGCGAGCCACGGCCCGGCTCCTCTTCTGCGAATAAGTCGCCCAGGGCCGCGATCGCCGCGTCGAGCCGGCCGGCTCGCCTGAGGACGATGGCGGCTCGGGAACGCAGCTCGCCGAGGTCGGCTCCATCAACGCGCTCACCGATCTCGATCGCCCGGAGCGCAGAAACCGCCGCCCGGGTGCGATCGCCCGACCTGGAGATTACTCGGGCGTACTCGCCTAGCACCTCGGCGTAGAGAACGGATTCCGTTCCTGCGATCTGGCGGGCGTCTTCGAGCACCGACTCGATGCCTGCCAGAGCATCATCGTGCAGCCCGCACCGGGAGTACAGTTCCGCAAGCGCGCGGCGACCAGTCAAGACCTTTGGGTGACTCATCCCCACGCTCGGGTCGGCGATCTCGATAGCGGACTTCATCGCTTCGATCGCCTCATCGTGCCGGTCGCACCCCTCAAGCGCTCGGCCGCAGTCGAACAGACCGAATGCGATAAACGGATGCCGGGGCCCGAGGAGGCCCCGGCCGAGTGCAAGGGCGGCCTCCAGCTTCTCAACGGCGAGAGGGTAGTCCTCACGTTCGAGGGCTTCAACGCCAAGCTGGTAGTTGGCGATCACGTCTCCAAACTGCACATGATCCTCAGAGTCGCTCTGCTTCAGAATCCCAATCATCTGGACAAGGGAATGCTTGGCGTTGTCGTCACTCTGGGACAGCTGGTGCGCGGCCAGGGCCGAGAACGCGTGTGCCACCGAAGGGTCGGTTGGCCCCCGGAGCTGGGTGCGGATCGAGATCGCGCTGCGGAGGTACTTCTCCGCGTCGGCGGGCTTGTCGAGCCGGCAGGTGTAGAGCACGCCAAGCGAGACCATTGTCGCCGAGACCTCCATGCTCCGCTCGCCGTACAGCGCCGACCGACGCGCCAGGGCCTCGTCCAGCAGTTGCTTTCCGCGATCGTACCGACCGCCGAGCATCTCGAGCGTGCCGAGCCAGTGGGTCAGGCGGGCGACGTCCTCTTCGTTGTCGAGCTGCCTCGCGGTGTCTAGCGCGAGGTTGAGTTGGTCGGCGCCGCGGCTGTAGAGACCGAGGCTGGCGTACGCCTGGCTCATTGTTTCTAGCAGCGTGATTTTCGCTTCCGGCTGGGAGCCGAAGCGATCGGCGATCCGGTCGGCGCCGCGGTCCAACAGCTCGCGCGCGGTCAGGTTTGCCGAAGCGGGGTCGGCGGTGAAGAAACCTTGGTCGCCGCCAATCGCTGACGAGATCGTGTCCGCTGAGCCGAACAGGTCAACGAGGAACCTCGACACCTCTTCGGCCTTGCGAGCGGAGACCTCTTGCCGGCGGAGCGTCTCGGCAGTCTTCAAGTAGGCGAACGACGCCACGGCCGCAACGCTGACGAGCAACCCCGCCACCGCCACGCCGAGCGTTGCGACCACAGGGTTGCGGCGACACCACCGCCATCGGCGACCAATCGGGCCGACCGAACGGGCGGTGATTGGGCGGTCGTCTAGGTGGAGCCCGAGGTCGTTGGCGAGCGCCTGGGCGGTCGGATAGCGACGGCCCGGCTCCTTCTCAAGACACTTCAAACAGATAGTCTCGAGGTCGACCGGCACGCTGCGGTTGAGTGACCGCGGCGCCGGCGGCTCGGCGTCTACCACCTGCTTTATCAGCATCTGAACCGTGCCGCGGAAGGGCGTCTCACCCGTCAGCAGCTCGAAGAGAACCGCGCCGAGCGCGTAGATGTCGGTCCGTTGATCGGCGCGGTCGCCGTCGCCCCGCGCCTGCTCAGGCGACATATAGGCGGGCGTGCCGAGGATCTGACCTTCCACCGTGACGGCGACGTCGGTCACGGTTCTCTTGGCTAGTCCGAAGTCCATCACGTGCGGCTCGCCCGCGTCGTCGATCATGACGTTCGCTGGCTTGATATCGCGGTGGATGACCCCGTGCTCGTGAGCGTGGTGAATCGCAAGGGCGAGCTTCCGAACGAGGATGGCCGCCTCCTGACTCGTCATTCGTTCGCCCGAACTCAGCTGGTCCGAGAGAGCGACGCCACGGATGAAGTCGGTCACCAAGAACGGCGAACCCTCCGCGACGCCGACCTCGTGAACACTGACGATGTTCGGGTGCCGGAGCTGCGCTGCGGAGCGAGCCTCGCGGAGGAACATCTCGGTCTCCTGGCGAGACAAGACTCCCCGCCGCGGCACCTTCACGGCGACCGTCCGGTCGAGCCGCGTGTCTCGGGCCTTCCACACCGTGCCAAACCCGCCGAAGCCGAGCCGCTCAACCAACTCGAACGAGCCAAGTGTCGTTAACGTGGTCGCGCCGCGGGTCTCTTGCGCCTGGTCGACCAGGTTGAACGCGCATCCGCACGACTCGCAGACGACATCCGTAAGGTCGCTATCGACAACGATGGTCGTGGCTTGTTGACATTGGGGGCAGCGTAGCTTGAATCCCCGGCTGTCTGTCCTGGTATGGCGGACGCCCTGCGTGGTCGCATCCCGGCTTAGGTCTTCCAAGGCGCGGGAGATTTCTGGGCGGCCGCGGTAACGCTCGTAGAGCGGGCCGAGAGCGTCAGACTCTCTCGCCGCGACGCGTGCGTTCCACTCCGCCTGCACCCAGAGCCAAGGCGCCTTTCGGCCGGGTGAGCCGTAGAGGGCCTCGGCGTAGTCGTCGGCGGTAGGGCAGACGCCGAGCGATCTGCCGTCATGCACGGGGGTTTCGCGTTCCGCATAATCACTGCGCCAGCGATGCTCCAGGTCGATGCAAACCAACTCGTCCGCGAGCGTTTGGTCCTCGTCGGTCGGTCGCCACTCGCAGTCGGCCAAGAACTGGATCAGGTCGGCCTCGCCGCGGTCACGCCACTGCGCCTCGAACCGGTCACAGACCCGTTCGAGCTGGCTCAGAGCGACGCCCGGGGCGGGCTTTAGTGGGTGGTTAGGGTTCGCCACTTGTCTTTTACTAGGTTGAGCTTTCGAGTGACGGTTCGGCTCGCGCAGTTCAGACGTTCGGCGATCTCGCTGTTTGCGAACCCTTCAAGCTTGAGCAGGATTACCTGCTCTGCGGTCGGGTCGTTGAGGCCCTTGACTAGTTCGCTTAGCGCATCGCAGGCCTCGGCCACAAGCGTTGGGGAGGGCGATTTGCCCAACGCCGCGATGAGGCCTTCCCGGTCGCTGTCGCCGCCGGCGGCTTGGAACACCGACTCTCCACGCACCTGACCACCGCCTCGCTTGGCGGCCATCCGGTTTCGCTGCAGCATCAGAACCTTCCGGGAGGCGATCGTCAGCAGGAGCCGCAACAGGTCGTCTCGGTCATGCAAGGCCGGGAAACGCCCTGCTGCCGCGCCGCGGACGAGGCTCTCGATCGCACTCAGAGCAATGTCTTCCTCATCGGACTCACGCCGGGGGAGAGCCCCAAGCTTCCGTCTGGTGGCAGCGACGAGTTTCTCGAAGTACTCGGCCCAGATTACCTCGGCGGCGCGGGGGTCGTTGTCGGCGAGCCGCCGAATCCACTCGGTGATGGCGTCGGCTTTGGGCGTCGGGTCCATCGTTCGGCGGTGGGTTTGTAGAGAAAACGCGCAGCTCTAGTCCATCCCAAGGCGACAAGGGAAACCATGTCGCTTGCGCTGGAAAATGGCGGAACATCCATCGACGCCAATTGTTACCTTCCCCAATTTGGGGAGCAAGTACGGACATCTCGTGCCGCTGCTCCACCTCTTGGCTGGCACATCTGCGCCAAGTTCCCAGGACGGCCCGGATGGGCTCGAGGCGTCGCCGGGGCTACGTCACCGGTCGAAGATCGACTCAGAGAAATCGTTCACGAGCGCCGCCCGACCCTCGTTCATGTCGCCTAAGCTGACAGGATCGAAGAAGCCGTTAATTTCGGGCGCGTTCGACCAGCAATGGCGAGAGAACCGTCGTTCTACAGCACCGCCGACTTAGCCGCTTCGTTGATCGATGAGCACACACGCGAGTGCTTGGCGATCGACGTGGCGAAGAGCCGCTAGCGCAGCGACGTGCTGGAGCGGCTGAGCAATCTGTTCGCCCGGAGTGGCGTGCCGAGGCGCCGCCGCGAGAACGGCGCAGAGTTCAACGCCAAAGCCGTTCGGGGGTGACTGGAGAGGGTCGGCGTGAAGACGCTTGGAGACCGTCGACACGCCTGCCACGCGAACGCCACGCGGCGTCCGATCGATGTCAGGTCGGCATTCGGTGCCCTGCCGGAGCCGGCGGCCGATCCGACGTAAGTCATTGCCCTGCAAGGCGGTCGGGGTGGGATTCGAACCCAGGGGTGCTTTCACATCGCCGGTTTTCACGACCAACGACTCCACATTTGGCTTGCGTGGGAGCAACAGGACACTTGGGTTTGCTTGCCAGGGAAAACAACGATCCGGGCACGCGCCGCGTGAGTATTGCATTGGGCTCGCAGGGCAACTGTCCGTCTCCAAGAGTGTCCGATCCGTGTCACTTCGCGAAGCCAGCCTCCGCACCGGTTCCGTTGCGCTCGGTTGGAACCCCGAACTCGATGAGTTGCGTTTGCCGTGCGCTGCCCACGCCTAGTGTTGCGATTGCCTAGGCGATTCAACGCGTTGGCGTCGGCAACTAAGAAAGCACTTCAGCCTCGCAGGCAAGCCGCCCCGCGCGGCTTCCTCGCGTTGAAATTGGGACGCAACGCTCGCTTGCGGAAGCAGCTTGTTTCGCTGCCTCCAGCACGGACGCCTCGACTGTGAACTAACGTCCTTGGAAGCTGTGCTCAGCCATGCTGTTCTAGCCAGCGGGCTAGGGCGTTAAAGTTGCTGGCGAACTGCTGGCAGGATAGCCGCACAGTCTGATCTGCCGTGAAAGCACCGCCACCGACGACCACGGGCTGATCACTGCCGTCCAGCAAACGAGTGTTAAGCCCGATGTACTCTTCGGTATCTTCCAGGTGGATTGCACTGATGCAAACAAGCCGTGGCGTGTGACGGGCGATCGCCTCCTTGATCTCACTGACCGGAAGACCACAGCCCGCCATGTGTGTCCGCCAGCCGTGAGCCTTGAGAACCAGTTCCACGAGCCGGATTGGCACTTCGGCGAGGGCTTTCCCAGGCGTAGCTGCCAGAGCAAGCGGGGCTGCTGGCGGAGGATCGGGTATCCACCGTCGCAGCTCGTGCAGCACCGTCGTCGCGATCTCGCAACAACGGCGTTCTTCGCGGACGGCGGCATCGCCGCGGTCCCAGTCCTCGCCGAGCCCCCGGAACACGGGGCCAGGTAAGTCATCGCCGAGCTCGACAACCGACGAGCCTTTCTGATACAGGCCGATCAAGAGGTCCCCGGGGGCGACTTCGTCTCCGGCGATCAACGCGTTATAGAGGTCGCCACGAATCCGTTCCGGCTTGCGCTGCCCAGAGATCGCCAGCAATCCAAGCGATCGCGGGTTTGCCAACGCTTCTCCCGAGCTCCATACCAACCCCACTAAAGACGGCATCGTCATCCGACGATGTCTACCCGGCGTACGCTCGGCGGCCAGGCAGCCGTTGTCACACCACCTCTTGATGGACGACTCACTAACGCCCATCGCTAGAGCGACTTGCTTACAGCGGATCGTAGATCGATGTGGCCGCGATTGCTGACGTTTGCTAACGGCATCTCCGAAAGGAGACCTCAGCATGGCGGCGTTCTCGATGGATCTGCGGGAGCGGGTGATTGAGGCGTAACGACCTTACCCGCTGATGTCCTCGAGATCCGCCCGGTCGGAGACGGCTGGCGACGCTTCACTGTGGCCCCACAACTCGGTCACTCCCGGAGATCCGGGCTCGGGTTCCAACCGGCCACGGCCCGATCGTGGTCGAGTTGAGCGACGGAGTGATCACGGTCGACGTCCCCGCGGGCACGACCGCCGAGTTCCGGGGCGAATCTTGGACTGGCCCGCAGCGGTTGCGACGCGCCATCGTGGCAACGGGTTGAAACCCTCACCCACCCCAGCCGGCGCGTTCGAAGACGCGGGTGAATCCACAAACTGCTCTACGCCGTGAGCGGATCGAAGCCCTTCGAGGGAGAGATTCTGGCGACAAGGTTCATCGCCTCACTCGAGAGTTGATCGGAGGCGAGGCGTCTCGGATCATCGCACTCAACTCGGCCTGCGGGCATCGGGCCGACCCCCTTCTCGCGCGCAACACGGTTGAGGGAGTGGGAAAGCGCTGCCCAATCAGCTGGGTGGTTGGAGTCTGAGTCCGGCGTCGACTGCCCTTGCAGGCACGCGATGTTCGCGAGGTGACACCAACTCGAGCTAGCGTGACCCTGCATGAGCGGAGCGTTGAGCAGCTCAGAGGATTGTTGCCGAAGGGCGTCGATGAAGTTGCGTTGGTGATTGGCGCCCCCATTACCAGCCCGTTGTCTCACAATCGCGCCAGAGTTGTCTCTGACGATATACTTGCCGCGCCTTGCCGAGAGCGTGCCGCCCTCGCCGCGCACAACGTAACCAGACATCGGTCCCCGGTAGCCGAAGTGCCTTGGAAGGGAGGTCTTGCCCTTGAGGTTGCTCAGCAGCAGTTTCACCGACACGGGCGCACACTCGAAGAGTGCCGCTTGCAGATTCGGCGTCTCGCCGGCGTCGTTCCAACCGATCCGACCGCCGGCGCTAACAACGCGTTTAGGGAGGTCGATCTTGTCGGCGAGGGCGACCGAGCGCAGGTCATCGATGATGTGTACACCCCAGTTGCCCATCTCTCCGCTTCCCGTGTTCCAATCCCAGTGCCAGTCGTAGTGGAGACTGTCGCGGAAGAGCGGCTCTCGCTTGGCGGGCCCCAGCCACAGCCCGTAGTCGGTCGTGCGTGGGATAGGGAGCGCAGTCTCTCGCGCCCCGATTGGTTGCCGGATGCCGGCGCGGCAAGCGACTATCCCGGTGATCTTGCCAAGCAGCTTCTCCTCGTGAAGCCACCGGCGCGCCGCTTTGTGGGCGGGGTCAGACCGCTGCTGTGTGCCAACCTGAACAATTCGCCCCGTCTCGCGTGCGACTTTGATCAACGCCTCTTGCTCAGCCAGGTTGTGCCCGAGCGGCTTTTCAACGTAGACGTCTTTTCCGCTGCGACACGCCATGATCGCCGCAAGGCAATGCCAGTGGTTACCGGTGGCGATCACCACGGCGTCGATGCCGTCGTCTTCGATGACGCGACGCAGATCGATCGAGGTGCGAGCGAGTGGAAACTCTTCTGCGGCCTTCGCCAAGCGAAGCTGGTCGGGATCGCACAGGGCAGCGATCCGCACCCCGGCGATTCGGTTGAACGCTTTCAGCAGCAGCATCCCACGCACGCCGAGCCCGATGAAACCCAGGTGGATCGACTCATTCGAGCCAAATCGGGACGCCGCGGCAGCGCACGTAGTGAGGCAAGCGACGCCCGCACCGGTAACGAATTGCCGGCGGTTCACGATAGATCTCCGCATTGAACGACCTGCTGTTGTTGACTCAGGCACGCAAGGTGAGTGGTGGTTGCATCGAGGCGGCTCACACCAGACTCCGCCGACGCGAACCACACCAAGTGACCAGGAGGGCCGCGACGCAAAGCACCGAACACGTCGGCTCGGGGGTCAGCGTGCCGGCAAGCGCGAAGGGGTTTTGATTACCGAAGTGCTGTGCCCAAAGCAGGTAGTCGCCTTCGTCCACAACACCGTCCGGGACGCCGGCGACGCTGCCTGAGCCATCGGCTGCTCCGCTGCCGCCGAGGCTGTCGCGCCAAACCGTGTAGTCAGCGGCATCAACGATCCCATCCCGATTGAAGTCGCCCCGCAGTTCGTAGAGAACTCGCCCTGCGCGAGGAGCGGTTTCACCGTCAACCAGGAACTCCAACGCCAGGTCATCGGCGCCGCTTGAAGCGATCAGGCCAAGGTCGTAAGCCTCGCCGGGGGCAAGGCTGGCGCCATCCGGGGCGAGTTCGCTGAGGGCAAATGCCGTTGGTGCGGCCTCGTCCCACTCGGCCTCACCTTGGTCGCTAAGGCTCTGCCAGCGGACGTCGGCGGGCGTCAAGTCGCCCGCATCGGAAAGAACCGAGTAGCCCGTGATTGTCACGGGGAACTCAGAGTCGTTGACCAGGGCCGCTTGGCCGGTGGCCGGATCGACCCGCAGCGTCAGGTTGTTGCTCAGCACCTCGCCTTGGTAGAGGACCGTTCCCTCGGCGATCTGGCCGTCGGCGGTCCGGTACTCCAGCGTGACATCCAGCGCGAACTCCCCAAACGCTGTTTGCGTGGAAGCGTACGCTGTGCCCAGTGGCACCTGCGCCCCGGAGGCGATCGAGAACCCACCTACGGACAAAAGCTCCGACAACGCGGTTGCCGTGGCGTTGGCCTCTTCCCATCCCGGGAAAGCCTGATCCTGCAAGCTGTCCCACGCCCCGTTGGTTGGGTCGAGGGCCCCCAACGCGGAGCCGACGGTATAGCCATCGATCTCGATCGGTCCATCGGACGCGTTCCTCAGCACAACTCCGCCGGTTCCTCGATCGACCACAAGTTCAAGGCCCGCAACGGAACCGCCACCAACAAGTCGTCGGATGAAACCATCGGTCTTGGTGAGTAGCCAGATCTCTCCGTCTTGTGTTTGCCCGAACCGCAGATCAACCCTTCCACTGGGGAAGACATCCGGGCGGAAGTCGATATCGACTTCGACGCCCTCGGAGTCTCGCGTGAAGAGCTGGATCTCTTCGACCCCTGCTGTTGTAGTTGGGTCGGTGAGGTCGAGTGACTTCATCTGAGCAACATCGGCGGCAAACAAGCGACCGTTGACAATGTCGCCAAATACAAACTTGCCCTGAAGGGCCGGCGCCAGCGAACCCTTGTAGACAAACCCGCCCGCGATGGCGAAGCCCTCGTCGTGGTCGTACTGGACGGCGGGGTACTGGTAAGGATCGCCTCGGAAGTCAACATCCTGCTGAGGGGTGAGGTTAACCGGAAAGACGTTGTCTGAGTCGCCGTCGCTGGCGCCGTTGATGAAGGTTCCCTCGCGATCGGTCCAACCGTAGTTGCCGCCTGCGGTCACCCGCTCCACCTCCTCGATATTCGCCGAGCCGATATTGCTGACGAACAGCGTCCCGTCGTCGTCCCATGCCATGCGATGGCCGTTCCGAAAACCGAAGGCGTAGATCTCGTCGAAGGTGTCGGGGTTGCCGTCAACAAAGGGGTTGCTGGCCGGAACCGTGAAATCGCCGCGCGGCGATCCGACGCCGCCGGACTCGGCGGGGCTGCGTGGATCAATCCGCAGCATCGTGCCCGCGAGTGTATCGAGCCGCTGTAGCTGGCCCGGCTGACCAGCGGCGTCGCTGCCCTGTGGTGCGCCCGCCCCGTTGATATACCCCCAATCGCCTCCGGATACGTAGAGCAAACCGTAGTCCTGATCACCGGGCTGCGACGTTGGGTTGAACTGGAGATCGCCGAATGGGTGAAAGTATGTGTTCGCCGTTGAACCGACGCGGAGCAACTCCCGCCGGGTTCCGGTTGACTCGTTCCATGCGGTCGCGGCGGGGTTGGCGGCGTCCCACTCGGTGATGACGGTGTGCCACCTAGTTCCAAACCCCGGCCCACGTTCGTCGATGGTCTCGAAGCCCGGCGAGACGGCCGCGTCTTGGTCACGCTCCGTGTGGATCGTGTAGAACAGGCCGTTCGTCTCGAACTCCGGGTGAAACTCGAAGCTAATCAGGCCGGCAGCAAGCCCGCCAGAAAACCAGGCATCGGGAAGCAGTGACGAAGCGCCGCCGTTGGCGGCGTCGATATCCAGGTAGGTCTGTTGGGCGCCCGTCTGCCGGTCGATTGTGTAGAGCTGCCCGCGGAGGTCATTAACGAACAGCCGACCATCGGGCGCTTCGCGAAGAAAGTTGATCCGGGCCGCCGAACTCGCCGCACTCGTGGGCTTGGAGCCAAGGGAGTTGGTTGTGTTTGGCAACTGAGCGAAATCTCCAACCTGCACCCTCAGGCCCTGCTTGGTGATGGCTCCGGGGATCGGGTCGCTGAGTTGTGCCCGGGATTCGGAGGGCGTCACCAGGAGCAGCGAAGCCACCACCGTCAGCGATAGCGTAAGGCGGCAAGAGGTTGAGGATGGGGGGCAGTCCGAGTTAGCCATTGATTCGCGCTTGTTTGTGTCTCTGTTGCCCATTCGTTGCTGTCAAGTTGCGGAGGTCGTCATCGCTAGCGATCAGTAAGCGAAGTCGGCGGCTTCGATCCCCGCTGGCGGAACCTCTTTGACCGTGCTCCCGTCACGGAACCGCAGCGGAACGGTGCTCTTGGGAAGCGCCGTTAGCTCGTCTCCCGAATCCTCCATGTAGACATTCAGCGTGACTCGGTTCGGCCCGACGATTGCCCCATCGGGTTGGCCGTCGGGGCCGGCCAGGCGGTACCTGCCCGCCTCGTCCGTGACTCCCGTGGCGATCTGCCCGAGCTTCCCCGCGAGCGGCTCGAACGTCACTTGGATGCCCGCGGCAGGCCTGCCGTTGTCGGTAACCGTCCCTTCGACCGGCGCCCACTCAACACCGCCACCGCATCCCATTGCAAGCGAACAGCCAGCAATGACCAGGGTCGCGAGAACGCAGCGAAAGCGGTCAAATCTCATCGTTGAGCACCTCGGAGCCGGCGATACTCCCCAAGCTGGCGAAGACCGCCATATCGATATCGAAGCTCAAGAACCGGCCCGAGCCATCACACATCTGCACGTTGATCCCGCCCGGGTGGTTGCTGTACCAAGCCGCCATGCAAGGGCGGGCCCCGCCGGTGCCGCCTTGAGAACGGCAATCCGAGTACTCGGAGCTGAAGATCCGCCGCTGGGGGGCGGCCTGCGAGAGGATGTAGTTGCCGAACGAGTAGGCCCAGAACGTGCGACGTGGCGCGAACTCGTTTGTCTGCTCGCCAAGCAGCATCGTCCGACTGCTGCCGTCGGTGATCTTCGAAAACGACTCGGCGCGGAGCCTCACCGAGTTCCCCCCCGCAGAAAAGGCTCCCTCATCGACTCGGACCGCGTGCAACGGGCCTCGCCAACCGAATGGAATCGGGTTTTCGGAAGAGGTCGACACCGGCAGGTCTTCCGCAAGGTACCAAGTGGTGCGACCGTCCGAGCGTCCCGACATACCTCGGTAGGATGAAGTCGCGAACAACCTCGGCGTCCGGGTGCTCTGGGCAGTCCAGCTGCCACCGGGACCGCTGTCAGGCAAGAGCAACTCGGGTTCGAAGTCGGACGGGCAGGAGTACTCTTCGATAAACGTCTCTCGGAACTCTCGGTTCGTTATGTCCCCCGACGATGCACTGCGATCGTACAAGCCCTGCAACGCGTCGTTCTCCATGTAGGGAAGAACTTCAATGCTCCAGCTCGTGTAGGTCTTCATGTTGCGATCGGCGCAACACGCTTGATCGATAACAACCCCCGGCGGGAACGCGTTCCTGGCGGAGTGGTGGTTCTGCAACGCCAAGCCTGATTGCTTGAGCCGCGCCGAGCAGTCCATCCGTCGCGCGGCTTCCCGAGCCGACTGCACGGCGGGCAACAGGAGAGCAATCAAGATGCCTATGATGGCGATGACGACAAGCAATTCAACGAGCGTAAACGCTCGCGCTAGTCTCAAACGCATGACGATGTCCTTCCCTGTCCCAGACGTGGTGGAGGTTGCTGCGATTACAGACGCGGCACAGTTACCGTCGACGCGTCGGTGCACCGAGGGCAAGGCATGCAGCCAGAACCAACGACGTTGGCTCGGGCGCGGCGCCAAAAACCTGACGCAGGGTCGCCGCGGATGCGTTGTCTTTCCACTCCCCGAAGTCGTAGAAGTCGACAAACCCATCACGGACACCGCTGGGGCCCGTCAGATCGCCTAGGGTTGGGTCGGCGACTTGGGTCCGGAAGTTGTCCCGGATCAGTGCGTAATCGACCGCGTCCACTAGGCCATCCAGGTTCACGTCGCCCGGGAGGGCTGGCATGCCGATCCCCGATGGAATGGCGAGGTTCTCCCCTGTGCTATCGACGAAGATGTCGTCGAGGTAGCCCTGCGCGCTGTTATTGAGGTGCGGGGACCCCATTCGTAGGTTCAACGACACAAGGTCCGAATCGGGTTCGTTGCCCGTTCGAAATCCACCGGAGCCGAGCAACGCCGCTGCGTCAGAGCCCTGCGAGGTATAGAGGCTCACGGTGTCGGCCGCATGGTCAAGAACGAGCCAGATGTTGTACCACTGGTCCGCGGAGTACGTCAGCAGGTTGCCGCTGAAGGCGCCGCCGTCGCGCACGCGGAAAGCGTTTTCGCCAGCGACGGACCCCATCACCATGTAGCCCTCGTAGGAGCTCCAGGTGAATGGGGCGGCGACATCCGAGGCGCCGAAGACGATGTCGCTGAGGTCACTTGTCCGCATCCGGAAGAAGACGGTACCGGTTGTTCCTTCGGCGATCGAGTCTACGCCGAGCGGTATGTAGGCGTTCCCCTCGTTGGGCGCCCCCTGAGCCGCCGACGTCCCCGTCGCGAGCAGAACTTGATTCGATGGGTTGTCCGGGTCCGATGTGACCGTGTACTCGGACGTGGTGCTGAGTTCGGATGTCCAGCCGCCCTGCGAACCCAATGGGCCAGGTGACAAGAACTCAAAATCGCTGAGCGAGTTCCACGCAGCCGAGCTAACACCCGACACGGCGACAACGGACGCCAGTGTCAGGGCTGGCAAGTGGGTTCTCATGTTTAGGATCTCCTGATAAGGACAGTTGCGATTAGCTGGCTGCGACCATGCGGTTCCGGAAAGCGACGCCAAGTGCGCCACACTCCGACGGAGTGTCCGAGGCGAGTCTATCGGCGCGGAACCCCCATGCCGAAGACCGCCACAAGGAACGCCATGACGACGCTCGAAGGCTCGGGAATAACCGGGTTCGCTAGGTTGACACCACTGTTATCAACATAGATGTCGTCGAGGTAACCCCGGGCGTTATTGTTGTTATGCGCGGCGCCCATCCTGAGATTCAGGGACACCAAGTCGGTGTCTGGTTCGTTTCCTGTGCGGAACCCGCCCGAACCGAGCAGGGCAGCCGGATCGGCTCCCTGAGAGACGTAGAGGCTCGTGCTGTCGGCCGTGTGATCGAGCACGAGCCAGACGTTGTACCACTCGTCACCGGAGTATCCCAACAGGTTGCCGCTGAACGCGCCGCCGTTGCGCACTCGGAACGCGTTGTTGCCGGCGACGGCCCCCATCACCATGTAACCCTCGTAAGAGCTCCAGGTGAACGGGGCTGCAAGATCCGAGGCTCCGAAGACAAGGTCGCTGAGATCACTGGTCCGCATGCGGAAGAAAACCGTGCCGGTCGTTCCGTCGGCGATCGAGTTGCTCCCTAGTGAGATATAGGCGTTGCCATCGTTCGGGGCGCCC
Organism: Planctomycetota bacterium; assembly: GCA_039414355.1. Taxonomy (GTDB): domain Bacteria; phylum Planctomycetota; class Planctomycetia; order Pirellulales; family Lacipirellulaceae; genus JBCCQL01. The sequence goes on from JBCDJN010000004.1 coordinate 95,741, forward strand.
TGAGCCGCTGACGTACCCGTTGCGCGGAGCACCTGGTTCGACGGGTTGTCCGGGTCGGCGGTCACGGTGTACACCGAGGTGGCGCTCAGCTCGCTCGTCCAGCCACCTTGAGAGCCGAGGGCGCCGGGGGTTAGTGACTCGAAGTCGCTGATGGACGTAAACGCGGCGGAGCACGTTGCAGGCACGAACAATGTCAGCGCGATTGAAAGGCGGATCAGTGGGGTCAATCCGGGGGTTACATTCACGAGTCGGGTCCTTGGAATCGAGGAGAAGAAACGAGGTGGAGAACGAGATTCGCTAGGCAGCCGTGTTTCACAACCGGCGACGCGGCCTTGGCGCCGCCGTCATCATCAACACCAGCACGAGTCCGGATGGCTCAGGGACCGCAGCGGCCGACGCCGAGGCGGCGGAAGCCGCAGAGCCAAAGTTGTTCTTCCAGGTGACGTAATCGCCTAGCGTGTAGATCGTTCCAAGCCCATCACGCCAGACGGTGTAATCTGCAGCGTCTACGGCGCCGTCGCCATTGAAATCGCCCGGGACGCCAACAGGGATCGCACCGTAGGTCACCACCCCCATGAGTGGGCCATCCGGCGTGTTGAACTCAACGGCGAGGTCGCGCGAGCTGCCGGTGTCGTCGTAGATCGCCCCAAGGTTGAACGCTTGCCCGGGCGACAGCGTGAGGCTCCCGGCCTGAAGCAACTCGCTGAGAGCGTTGGCGGAGGGCGCGGCGCTTTCCCAACCCACGAGGCCGAGACCGTCGAACGCCCCGGTGATCAGCGCACCGGCGTCGGACAGGACCGAGTAGCCGTCTACCGTGACCGAGTAAGGCGAGTCGTTCTTCAGCTGGGCGTCGCCGGAAATTGGGTCAACAATGAGACGCACGTTGTTAACCACGGCGGCGCCCTCATACTCGACCAGGCCCTGCACAATCGTCCCGTCTGCCTCTCGGTACTCAAAGACAAGGTCCTCAGGGCTATCGCCGAATGCCGGGATGACGGGCGCAAATACGGAGCCAAGGCTCTGCGAGAAGTCGCCGCCAAGGGTCGTCGATCCACTCTGCCGCAACTCATTCAAGGAGTTCGAGCTCGAAGATGCTTCTTCCCAGCCGACGATTGGCGCGTCTGCGAAGCTCGTCCACGCTGCCGGCGAACTGTCTAGCGAACCGAGCCCAGACAGGACCGAGTAACCATCGATATCAACTGGCGCAGAGCCCTGGTTCTCGATGAACACCTGCCCGTCGTCCCAGTTGACGCGGAGCGTTAGCAGCTGACTGATCGTCAGCTCAACGATCTCCCCGAGCCCCCCGCTGCTGGTGGTCACCCGGTAGCCGCCCCCGCCTGGGATTTCCGGGGCGGCAGACAGATCAAGCGACGCGAAGGAGCCGTTGATGCTGCCGGCACTGAGCAAGGTCCATGAGTCACCCGGCTGAGGCGTGACCCCATCGAACTCAACACGGAGCGTTCCGCCGACCTGCGCGACGCCCGAAGCGCCAATCGGCGAATGGCTGGAGGCAGAGTTGATCTCCGCGATCAGTGTGCTCTGGCCGCCAAGAACGACATTGCCACCCGCAAGAAAATCGACATCGGGCCCGATGACCCGTGTCGTCCGATTGAGCGTCGCGTTGCCAACGATCTGCACCGACGCCATGCCGCTAGCGCCCGCGCCCAACGTCAGAGAACTGCCTTGAGCGCCGCCGACGGACAGCGTTTGCCCCGCCAGCAACCCACCCCGCGCGACACTCGCTACACCAAGCCCGCTAGCGCCAATAACGATGCCGCCGTTCGAGCCGTCGCTGCTCCACGGCACCGCGGTCAAGCTGCCGCCCGACCGGACCTCAAGCGACCCACTGTCGGCAGCCCCCTCGCCAAGGAGAACCCCGCCAGGGTTTGGCTCGGCCCCCACGCCACTCGGCATGATGTCAACAAACGCTCCACCGCCGTTGTTGATTGTCCCGATCTCGTCGAACTCCGCGGTCGGGATGAACATCTCCCCGAGGCCGTTGTCCCAGTTGCTGCTCTCCCCAGCGCTGCCTGTGCTGGCATACCAGTCGCCCAGGCCTACCGGCTGCCAAAACTGATTCGCGGCGTCAGCCCGCCCCGCAAGTGACAGAGCAACAACGAGCAAAATGACTGAGGGTCGCGCCAAGACCGCGGCGAACCTTAGTATGAGGCGGAGCATGGTGATAAGCGGCATATCTACTACGTACCCGCTGCAGGAGTGCGCCCAGGGACGCAAGGGCTTGGACGAATGGCGATTTGAGATGAGCAATCAGAGCAGCCGTAGAGACCAGGAGCCGGTGTTGGCGAAGCCGACCCGCGCTCGATATGATGTCCACTCATCGCCAGCAGAATTTCCAAAACTATTGCGGGTTTTCTTCGCCAATCCCGCTAGCCCCGTTCTACTGAGGCGAGCAATACGGTGATTCACCACCGAAGAGCCAAGTTTTTTTGGAAATCTGAATCAGCCCATGCGGAAGGAAGCGGCATCGTAGTGGTAAGGGGGAGGGCGCGCTGCTGACGGTTGACACCGCTGCGACAAGGGCAAGGGCCGGCGGGGTTAGTTCCGTCGCCACCGACAGGCTGGCCAACGAGAGTTGAACTACCAATGGCCGCGGGTCAATAGCGAACGAACACTAGGCTGAGTCTCGCTTCGTCGTTGCGACGTGTGGACCGCCGTTGCTGCGGAAAGGTGTTGTGCACGAAATTGTTAAGATTGAAGATTTCGTCGTCCTAGTCGGAAAGCACTACGCTTCTCTGCACACGTATATCGCGACCCTTGCGTACAATGACTCCGATGTCGATGACCTGCTGCAAGACACGTGCGTAAACCTCTGGCGGAAACGTGAGCAATACGACCCTTCGAGAGACTTCTATAAGTGGGCTTGCGGCTTCGCGTACATTGAGGTGCTTCGCTGTCGCCGCAAGACGGCTAAGAGCCGGCTGTGGTTCGATGAACCGACAATGCGTGTTCTGGCGGACGAGCTAGAGAAGAGCAGCGTGACGGAGAGCGTTCGTGGCGAGGCTCTCCGCTCCTGCTTAGCTAAGCTCCCAATGGGTGAGCGGGAGTTGGTCGAGGCGAGGTATACACACGACCGAAGCGTGCCAGAGATTGGTGACGCGTTGGGGCGACCGGCCAGCACAATCTACAAGCGTCTTATCCGCGTCCGGAAGAGCCTCGCCGAGTGCATACGGGCGAATCTCATGCAGCAGGATCACGCCGATGCCTGATGAACAGCACTCAGGATTCAAACCTGAGGAGACGCCCTTGACGCCGGACGAGGTCTGCGAGATGGCGGCGGCCTTTTGCGACCGCGCTCCGACCCCGGACGAATTGGATCGACTTCAGCGGGCAATCCTAACTTCGGCGGAGGCGCGCCGATCGTACCTGTCCGTTCGCAAGACACACGCCGCGTTGCTGACGCAAGCGGCACAAGGCGGACGCACGCAGGGTGCGCCAATGTCATTGGCCGACGGCGTGGAACCACCAAACCGGTTGCCGCTGAGCCGCTTGCTCAGCCGGATCAAACTAGGCTACCTCACGATCGCCGCCACCATGCTCTTGGCAGCCATTCCGGCTGCCTGGATGAACTGGGTTTCCCAAAGTCCGGCGGGCCGCTTAGACGCCCGCGGGCCACGGCTTTATGTGAGCGACTCGGCGGAGGTCGTCGCTCACCTAACCAAAGCGTCCGAAGGATGCCGGCTCTTGATCGATGGTTCGAGCGTCGACAGCGACTCGGTCGTCGAACTCCACGCCAACGCAGAGGTTTGCCTAATCACGGGGGCCATTCACGTAAGATTCGAGAGCGGCGTTCAAACGGCGTTCTTGGCCCCGGCGGTATTCAAACCACTCACTCCGTTGTCGATCGAGATGTCTGAAGGCCACCTCACAGCCGATGCCGGTGACGACGCGTCGGGCTTCACCGTGGAGACCATCGACGCAGAGGTTGTCGATCTGGGGACGGTATTCGGCGTGTCGGTTTCATCCGCTGATGGCACCGAGGTAGTCGTCTTTGACGGAGAAGTGGAGGTCAAATCACCGAAGTCCACGGAATCGCTCGCCGCCCCCTTTGCTTCACAAACCGTGGAAACTGGTGAAGGCGTCGAGGTTGGGAACCGAGCTTCGCCCACGCCGTTGATCTCATTCGCGTGCGCCGACTACGTGCTGCCACAAGAGCTGTTCGCGCAGCCGGTCTCAAGGATGGGCCGTGTCATCGCGTCGGTCTCTGACAACCTGAAGCGCGGTGAGCAGGCAACGTTCGGCTACGAGATCATCAGCGGCGGCATGCGCGAAGACGCGATCGCCTTCGCCGACCGCGGCTACCATCAATGGAACGGCATCTCCGAGGTCGGCATGCCAGACTATCTGAAGGGCGCCGACTACGTCCTTGGCTTCAGCAACCTCAAGTACGATCGCGACTACGAGATGTATATCACACTAGGGCAGCCAGCGAACCTCTACGTTTTCTGGGACGAACGAATCGCGGTTCCCGGCTGGCTCAAGGGAGGCTTTGTGTGTACCGAGGACAAGATCGGCTTGGACGAGGGACCTCACGTTGACGAGCGCCACCGTGTCTTGCAGAGGAAGTTTCCTGGATTAGGCCCGGGCAGAAGCATCGATCAAGTCTTTACGGTCTGGAAACGCGTCGTGACGGAGCCATCCACGGTTACCTGCGGGTACAACTCGAAACGCCGAGCGGCTTTCCAGATGTACGGGGTCGCAGCAACCCCACTCAACGGATTGGGCGATCTTGACGGCATCTAAAGCGGGGTCAGTTGCCGATACCTAGTGGATCGAAGGCAGGGTAGCTGCTGACGGTAACTGAGGGCGTCGGACGCCAATCGTACGATCGCGAACGTAGTGCGCAGCACTCGTTCGCGTTGATCAGCACGCAACTAAGCTGCTTGCCGACCGTAGGGCTAGCGATAGTCGGCGATTTCGGCCAGCTCGCTGCTACCTTGCTGCAACACGGCGCCGTCGCTGCCATATCGTCAGACTAGTGTTGTGTGTATCGTACGACACACGCAACTGCCTTCCCGTGACTTCGGCGTTCCGGGTGCCGCGACACAAGCCCACAACCGAGACGTACGGCGACCTCCAGTCGGCTTACAACTTCTGCAACCGCCGGCTCTTCGGCCGGCGGCTCCCGGACTGCCTGATCACCCTGCAACGCAGGAGCCGGGCCTACGGCTCCTTCTCCGCCGACCGTTGAGCCTCGGGACGCAAGAAGGGCGAGGCGTTCGACCTGGCCACCCGCGAGCTCACCAAGAAGGGCTTCAAGCTGAAGTGGCGTGACCGAACCGCCCCCGACCGCGACGGCCAGGCGAAGGTCAAGAAGCCGCCCCCCAACACCCGCACCAAGTACACCTGCCCGGAGTGCGGGCTCAACGCCTGGGCCAAGCCCGACGCCAAGCTCCTCTGCGGTTCGTGCAAGAGGCGCGACCGCCTCAAACCGGTCAGCAACTAAACCGACTTCTCTTCCTACTAGCCCCCGCGGGCCGCCGTGTCGGCCGATCGCCTAGACGGACGTCATCACCCGGCGTCGTCGCTGCACCCGCGTGGCTTGCAGATAGGACCTGAAATCCGGATCGTCCACCATGGCGACCACCCGCTCCATCCCCTCGATTAGCTGCTCCGCCGTTATACTGGGCAACTCGGCTTGCATGTGCTCAATCAAAGCGTCCGCGATCTTCTCGTATTCACTCTCCATCCGTGAGCAGTAGCACGGGTCCCAACGGCGGGTCAAGTAACGCGTCCGTTAATGGAGATCGCCTCGCTGATTACTCGATAACAAACGGTCTGGAACGTGTCTCAACAGTCGGAACCTGGAGGGCATTATGAACAAGGCCGAACGTGCGAAATTCCTTGACACGCCGCCCCGGATGGTGCACTGATCGTTGCCAAGCGTAACTAACGACGAGTCGACCCGATCATGGCGGCACCACTCACGAACGGTGTACTCGCTCCGTCCGACGAGCTCGGCGAACTCGTGCGTCGAGTAGTACTCACGCGGGACCTGAGGGTGCGTGTCGGCGTGCGTGACCGACTGCTCGAGCGAGGCGAGCCGCTGCAGGATCGCGTCGAACCTCGAGGCCAACCAGTCGGCGTCGACGCCCTCCGGATCCCGGTCGCTGTAGGGGTTCGTTGATCGGATCATCGCTCTCTCGGGGATGCTGGTTAGGAGTTCGCCGCGACGTGCACCGTGATCCGTTCGATGCACGGCTTGGCCTCCGGCACCTCATAACTCCGCCGGCCCAGCTCGGTCAGGCTCTTAACCCGCCCCTCGCCGAGCAGCCTCGACAGCTCCTGCATGTGCTGACCGGTTTCTTGCCATCCATCCGCATCGCAAACACCACCCAACCGCAACGCCCGCCAGGTAGCCAGCTGCCTTGTTGTCCCTACCGCCCGACGCACAACCCCGCAGTCGCCGGCGAGCCTGGGGCGATACCAAGTCCATCACGGGAACGATTCGATGGTTGATTGAGTGCGGACAGCTCAGCGGAACGCGAACTCCCCAAACCAAGGCGGCTTATCGACCCTGAGAAGCCTCAGAGAAATATCTTTATCCTTAGTAGGGGACAGTTCTGTCTCCTCTGACTTTCTGCCGATTGCGAGCCGTGCCGGCAACTTCTCCGGCTGGTACGCCTCTCCCTTCCGGCTGAAGAACGGCAGCACGCGGTCCATGACCGAGACACGCAGCCCGACGTAGAAGCCGGTCCGCCGGCTCTTGATCGTCTGCGTGCGGATATACCCCAGCGCAACAAGCTCGCGGAGGTACCGCTGGATCGACCGCGGGCAGCGGCTCAAGACCCGGCCCAGGGTCGTCTTGGTGGCGTCGGTCGAACGCCCCCTGCCCGCCCGGGCGACCAGCACCTGCAGCAGCGCCTTCGACTGGGGCGTCAGCCGGTCGTCACGGGCGGCGGTGGTCGCCATCGGCTTGCAGAACTGGCGGCTCGGCGTCGGCGGCGGCGGCGGCCGCTTGTGCCGCGACGGCGCCGGGGCGCTTCGGTGCTTCGAGTCGATCGCCCTCCTCCGTCGCGCCTCGAAGTCGGCGTGGTCGGCGCGCTGCTCGTCATCGCCGATCCACCCCCGCGCGCAGTCGCGCCAGTAGGCCGGCGTGTTGTACGCCGGCTTGTCGTAGGGCGCGGGCCGGCGGGCCTCGCCGCCTTCCAATTGACGCGCACGCGCCCGGCTCAGCAGCTGCTCTTCGATCGCCCGCTGCTGGTCGGCGAAGTCGCGCCGCCGCTGCGACGCCGACCGGATAGGCACAACCGTGCCCGAGACGCTAGACCGCGCCCAAGATAGAGAGGTAGTCTCCATGCATAGCTCAGCGCTCCCTCATCGGCCTCGCAAACCAGCAACAACCCGTGCATAACTGTTTGCCGAATCACTTCTTATATGCATCGTGTGGCGAGGAGCGCTAAGGTGGTAGCACGACAAGACACGAGCCCCCGCTCCTCGGGTATTCAAGAAGCCACCGCTGCAACGGTGGCTTTCTCTTTCTGCGGCTTCTTTCGGGGTGACGCCCTCCTTCGTTGGTTCGTTGGTGTAGGACGCGCCAGAGGGGCCCGCCCGCGAGAAGGATGGCCACGATTCGGCCACCCGCGTAGCAACCCTATCAGATTCGTGCACAGTTTTCGACAGTTAAGTGGTGACCAGCGAGTTGTCACTGTCGGCCAGTGAAGGCTGCTGTGTCGTCACTACGGGCTGAACACCCCTGCTCGACGCCACGCACCGCGCCGCGTCGAGCTTCAAGGGGTGGTGACCACCCCTCAAAACCCCCTCCCCTCTTCGCGGCGCCAACGCCGCACGATACTGCTTGCGCTCGCCCATCGAGTCGTGCTACGGTGGGACAGAAACGATCAACTGACCAACCCTGTTCACCATGGCGACCACGAAGTTCAACATCACCCAAGCGCACCGCATCACCGGGAAGAGCCCCAGCACGATCCGAAAGCACATCAAGCAGGGCGAGCTCTCCGTCGAGAAGGGCCCCAGCGGCGTGCCGATGATCGACGGGGCCGAGCTGACACGCGTCTACGGCGTCAGCGAGGGCGACTTCGCGAAGGCCTCCCCCCACGCGAACACGGGCGCCATCGACAGCGTCCGTGGCGGCCAGCCGGGCGGCCAGCTGCTCGCCAGTGTGCAGCAGCGCCTCGACACCGAGATCCGCGAACGCAAGCGAGAACGCGAACGCCTTGAGCAGCAGGTGGACGACCTGCACGGCGTGCTCAAGCGGACCCAAGAGGGTCACGAACGGGCGATGCGGCTGATCGAGGACGGGTCGCAGCGGGCCGGCGATTGGCAGGGGCCGCTGAAGGCGCTCAAGCAGCAGGTCGCCGCGCACGAGCGTGAGCACCGGGAGCTGAAGGAGTCGGCCAAGCGCCGCATCAAGCAGCTCCAGCAGACGCTCGACGCCGAGCGTTCAAAGTCACTTCTTCAAGAGCTGTTCGGTTGAGACGTCGCCCGACCAGCCGGGCAGGGGCCTCGCCCACACCTTGTCGGATGCCTGCGCCCGCCGAGTCGCTCGACCAGCCCACCCACCATCCCGTTGCCGTGCACGTAGCGACTGAACCGCCGCGTGGCTCACCTTGGCCTTAGGACCACACCTGTTGCCGCACCTGCTCAAGTCGTTCGTCCGAGGATCCCCTCGACACCTTCGCCAAGCCGCGTAGCTGGGGCAGGGGGTCTGGCGTTCGCCGCTCAGCGTTCCCATCGTCCGCAAGGGCCGGCGTCTGGCCCCAGAGCCACAGAACCGGCGCCGTTGAAGACGGTGTCGATCGCCGCCCGGTGCCGGCTCGGCGCGAGGTGCCGGTAGCGGCGACGCATCTCTTCGGTCTAGTGGCCCATCCACTCATCGATCATGCGTTGATCGACGCCCTCGGCCGCAACGTTCGAAGCGAAGGAGTACCTGAGCACGTGGAACCCGCGGACGTCGCTCCACTCCGATCCGTCGAGCGTCCCCTTGAAGTGGTTCGTCGCGGTGTCTTCCGAGATCGACGACTCCCCGTCTCGGGTCAGGGTGCAGTTGCCGCCGGGGTGGTCCGCCAGATAGCCTCGGAAGACCTGCTCGAGCAGGCCCGACATCGGGACGCGACGGTGTGCTTCCGGCTCCGCTTCTTCTCCCTCACCAGCACGGTTCGGCCCTCGAAGTCGAGGTCGGTCACCTCCGACCGCACCAGCTCCATACGCCGCATGCCGGTGTGGGCGGCGGGGACAAACATCGGGTAGACGAACGGCTCACACCGACGCTCGGCGACGAAGGCGAGCATCCCGTCCAGCTCGGGGCGGGTCAGGAAGAGCGATTCCCAGAGCTCCGTGACCTACTTCTTCGAGAGGCCGCTTTGATCGACCCGTCGCCGGATGTCGGCCATCGGCAGGAAGGGCGGGCGTTCATCGCGTTTCGAGTAGAGAAGGCGGTCGACCGGCGGAGGGCCGTCGAGGTAGCCCTGAGCCCGGGCCCAGTTCCAGACCATCCTAAGCGTCGAAACCTCCTTCTTGATCGTGTCGGGGCCGGTCGACCGCCCGCGGTACTTGTCTGTTGACCTCCGCTCGATGTACCGCTGCATGACGGCGTGGTTGATCGTCTCGACACGCGTCGTCGGCTTGAGGTGCCTCCCGAGGTGCTTGAAGTGCAGCCGCTCGCCCTCGAGCGTCCGCTGCTCCTTGGCGCCCGCCGGCAACTCCGCCTCGTAGACGCGGAACAGATCGCCGACGGTCCTCACCGGGGACTCCGGCTGGAGCGCCTTGCGGAGGCGGGCCCCGGAGACGATGAAGCGCCCGGGCTCGACGCCAGCGGGGACCGAGACCATGCCGAGCTCGAGCAGCCGCAGCGTCTGCTCGACCTGGCCGAAAGCGGCGTTCGCCACCCGCTGCCGCTTGGTGCGGAGGGAGCGCTTGAAGGCCTGCCCGGCGTAGCGGAAGCGAACCCGGTAGCGGCCGGAAGACGGATCGAGTTCGAGGCTGGCCATCGGCGGGAGCGATCGAGGGGGGGGGAGGGGCACCCCTCAATCCTTCGATGCCGGCGTCGCCGGGACCATCGACACGCCTGCCACGCGAATGCCACGCGGTGTCAGATCGGTGTCAGGTCGGCATTCGGTGACCTGCCGGAGCCGGCGGCCGATCCACCGTAAGTCGTTGTCCTGCAAGGCGGTCGGGGTGGGATTCGAACCCACGGATGCTTGCACATCGCCGGTTTTCAAGACCGGTGCATTCGACCACTCTGCCACCCGACCGGGCAGCTAAGCGTAATGGGCGGCGAAGCGACCGGCAACCGCCGCCGGCGCCGGGCGGCGGTTGCCGAGTCGTTACGACACCAAAGCCGCGACAGCTCACTGCTTCTTTGACGACGAAAGCTCGATGTGCCAGTCGTCGAGCCCGCCTGGCTCGACTTTGACAGTCAGGCGGGACGACGAGGCGCTGTGGTAGCGGCGTGGGATCTTCGGACCACCCTTTACCCGTGGGCCTCCTTCGTCCGACGGTACCGGCGTGACCACGGCGGCATGTTGACCAACTTGGGCGCCATCGGAGTCGCGGTAAGTCCCGAGCACGAACGTACCGTCCTGCTCAATGGCGCCCTTCGCCATCCGACCCTTCTTTGGCAACACCATCACGTAGCCACTCGTCGCCGGCACTCCATCAATCGTGACGTGGCCCTTCACCCTGGCCGTCTCCAGCTCGTGGCTCGAGCCGCAGCCAACAAGGGTGAACACCAGCGGCGCCAGAACGGCGACGGCACACAGCGACGCCTTAGGGGAGCGGTGCATCGATTCACAGTTCTCCGGCATCAACAACCTCGCCAACGTCACGGCTGGCGAACGCAAATAGCACGCCTAGTTCCACGTTCTCGCTAAGGAACTGCACCGAACCATCGGCCAGCGCGAAATGAGCTCCTCCGGGATGCTCTGATCCGAACCCCATGTTGTTGCGGGCAGGTCCCGGGCGAGCGCCGCCGTTTATGTTGTAGGCCACGTTCTTTGCCGTGTAGAAGAACTCTCCGTGAGCCCCGACAAACCATGGGCGTGTTTCTTGCGCCTGGGGATCTCCGAAGGCGGCTTCACCAATCACAAAGGTGTTACTCGTCCCGTCTGCGATCTTGCCGAATCCGACGTTGCCCGGCTCGATGATCAGACCGTTGATGGCAACCCCACCCGCACGCAAGGCGAAGCACGGCGCGTTTGCCGCCCCCCTGCGAGAGGAGCCGCCGCTCGCCTGTTGTTCGACCGCCATCTCATACAGCCCGTTCCGATCATCGCAAAAGTTCACAAAGCCGTCCGCGAAATCAGTATTGGCTCCCATGACTCCCAGGTAGCTGGCGGCCGCGAGCGAGTCGATGAACCCGGTTCCGTCGCCCGGATCGCCGAAGTTGACCGGCTGGATCTGCTCGTAACTTGGGCACTTGAGGCCATCGATCACGGTCTCGCGAAGAAAGGCATTGCCTGGCTCAAACCACTCCTGGCTGGAGTCTATCTGGTCGAAGACATTCGCCTGCTCCATAAATGGCAACAGCCTCACCAAGTACCCCCAGCGCTCCCGATCGTTGGCATTCGACGGGTCTAGTCGCCCCGAGGCAGCCGGTAGCTCCCGGTTGGAGTCCGCGTACGTCTGGCATGCCAGGCCGAGCTGCTTGAGCTGGTTTTGGCACTGCGCACGTCTCGCCGCTTCGCGGGCCGACTGCACCGCGGGCAGGAGCAACGAAACCAGAATGCCGATAATGGCGATCACCACCAGCAGCTCGACGAGCGTGAACGCGGCGGTCTTCCGGTTGGTCGATTCCATCGAAAACACTCCCTGATGAATGAGATTTAGCGCTGGCGATTCCGCCGGGCAACGGCCAGCGCGCCGAAGGCGGCTGAAATGAGGGCCGCGGTCGTTGGCTCGGGGATGGTGGCGGCTCCCGCAGCGACAACTTCGAGTTGCACCGTTGTGGCCGTGTAGTTCAAGACAAAGGCGAGACCGGCGCCCGACATAACTCCACCGGGGGTTTTTGCGGGTCACCGGCCGTGTCAGGATTAGACACATCCACTCCAAGCCGATCTAGATTGTCGAGGGCTCTTGGCTTCAGCTGTCCCAACAGGTTTGTCCGGTGAGAAAAAATTCTCGGAATGCCATGGAAGCACTTGCGAGTAGCGCCG
>JBCDJN010000005.1:0-96580 GCA_039414355.1 Planctomycetota bacterium
GGCCCGCCGGGGTTGAGCTGCTGGACGAGGAGAGCCGGGCCGCTTGCGAGTCGCTTCGAGTCGTCGTTGATCTCAACGCGGTGCCGCCGCTTGGCGTCGGAGGGATTGGCGTGACGGACAAGGCGGTCACGCGTGGCCAGCAGGTGCACTACGGCGCCATCGGCGTGGGTGGCGACAAGATGCGGGTCCACAAAGCCGCCATTCGCCGGCTGTTCGAGTCCAACGACGCGGTGCTCGACGCCGCCGAGGTCTACGCGATCGCGAAGCAACTCGAAGCGGACCGCGGGTAGCGGTCACTCTTCGGCGAGCAGCCGGGCGGCTTCCTCGTCGCTGAGGCCCTCGATCTCTTCGAGGAGCGACGCGAGTTGTTCATCGCCGGGCGTCTCCGAGCCGTTATCATCGGGATTGCCGCTCGCGAGTGACTGCTCCGCCAAGTAGCGTGCGAGCGCGGCGGGGGTGGGGTAGTTCCAGGCGACGACCGGCGGCAGAGGCACGCCGAAGGCCTCCTCAAGTTCGCCGCTCAGCTCGACGGCGGTGAGCGAGTCCAACCCGAGCTCGGCGAACGGCCGGTCGCGGTCAAAGGCGCTGGCGTCCAGATCGGTCTTCGTGGCGAGCCACTCGACCATCCACTCTTCGATCCGCTCGGCGGCTAGCTCAGCGCTCAGGCCGTCCAGAGCGGGCGCCGCCACGGCTGCCGGAGCGGCTGGCTTGGTTGCGCCGGTTTGCGACTCGTAGAGCACGCGTAGGGCGCCCGCCTCGTACTGGCGCCGGCACTGGCTCCGCTGAACCTTGCCGCTCGAGGTGACGGGCAGCGCGCCGGTGCGGATCAGCACCACGGCCGCCGGCTCCACCTCGTGCTCGGCGAGCACCGCCCGGCGGATCGCTTCGGCCACGGCCGGGCGGGCGTCCTTGCGGCACGTGCGTTCGATCTGGTGGACCAGGACCAGCCGCTCTCCCCCGTCGCTTGAGACGGCGAACGCAGCGCCGATCTGCACCTGAGGGTGCGCGGCTTCGGCGGTCTGCTCGATGTCTTGCGGGAAGTGATTGCGGCCGCGGAGGATAACCACATCCTTGCGGCGCCCGGTGATGAACAGCTCGCCATCGTCCAGGAAGCCGAGGTCGCCGGTTCGCAGCCGCGGGCTGCCGTCGACCGAGTCGGCGGGCAGAAACGCCTCGGCCGATTCTTCGTCCCGACGCCAGTAGCCCTGCGCCACCGAAGGGCCTTCGATCAGGACCTCGCCGATCGTCCGATCGGCCAGTGGCTGAAGCGTATCGGGATCGACAACCGTCAGCTCGTGCCCCGCCGGCGCCGCGCCGCAGCCGACCAGGCGCTGATGGGGGTGATCGTCTCGTGGTGGGGCGGGTCGGCCTTCGCCGAGCGACTGCCGATCGAACGCCCGAACGACCGGCGGATGATGGCAATCGGGCCCGGCCGCCAGCAGCGTTGACTCCGCCAACCCGTAGCACGGGTAGAACGCGTCGGCGGAAAAGCCCGCTGGGGCGAACGCCTCGGCGAAGCGGTCGAGCGTGGAGGCGTGTACCGGCTCGGCGCCACAGAACGCCAGCCGCCAGGCGCTGAGGTCGAGCCGGCTCCGCTGCTCGGCCGGAATCCGGTCGACGCACAATCGGTAGGCGAAGTCCGGGCCGCCGCTGATGGTTGCCGAGTATCGATCGATCGCCTCGAGCCAACGCAGCGGTCGCTGCAGGAACGCCGGCGGCGGCATCAGGACGCTGGGGCCGCCCACGTAGAGCGGCGTGAGAACGCCGCCGATCAGCCCCATGTCGTGATAGGCCGGCAACCAGAAGACGCCGGCGTTGCCATCTTCTTCGCTGGTCTCTTCGGGCAAGCCGAACGCGACGCGGATCGCCTCGAGGTTCGCCAGCAGGTTGCCGTGCGTCACCATGACACCCTTCGGCTCGCTCGTGGAGCCCGAGGTGTATTGCAGGAAGGCAAGGTCGTCACCGGTCGCCTCGTGCGGACGCCAGCCTCCAGAGTTGGGGGCGCCGCCCGGCATGTCCTCGACGGCGAGCCACTCGAGCCCCCGCGCCACGTCGTCTTGCTGATCGAAGTCGATTGCCGACAGCGTCTGCGCGGTCGTCAGCGCGACCTTGGCGCCGCTGTCTTCGGCAATGCGGCTCATCCGCGGCAGCGGCCGACGCGGCTTAGGGTACGTCGCCGGCGCCGCCACGACGCCGGCGTACAGGCAACCGAAGAACGCCCCAATGAACTCCAGGCCCGGCGGAAAGACCAGGACCGCCCGATCTCCCACCGAGAGCCGCGACGCCAGCCCTTCGCCAATCGCCCGCGCGCGGGCTTCAAGCTCGGCAAACGTGAGCTCTGGTTCCTGCGTGTCGTCGTGCAGAAAACGGAACGCGACGCGGTTCGGGTAGCGCATCGCCTGCTGCTTCAGCAGGTGCACAAGCGAAGCGATGACGGGGCGGGCGGGGGACTCGATCACGTCGGCGGGCGGAAGCTTGGAGGGTCGGTGGGTAAGGCCGGGCATGGGAATCGCCGCGAATCCGTCCGGTTCGCCGAGCGGCCTGCCGCGATTGTAGGCGGCTTGGCAAACTGGATAAAGTACCTCGATCGCGGCTGCTGTCGCTCACGCGGGACGCACTTGGGACCCACAAACTTGCAACCGACGGGCCAATCGACCGCCGATACGCAGGGGAAAGTCTCCGTGTGGCGGTGGCCGCTCGACGCGGAAATGACCGCCGAGGGGCTTTCTGCCGAGGAATCGCGGCGCGCCGACCGCTTCTACCACGAGCGAGATCGCCGGCGGTTTCTCGTGGCGCACCATGGGCTTCGTCGCGTGCTGGGCGATGCCCTTGGAATTCGGCCCGCCGAAGTGACGCTGCAGACCGGCCCCCACGGAAAACCGAGCCTCGCCGGGGTCGGTCCGCGGCGGCTCGAGTTCAACCTGACCCACTCCGGGGAATGGGCCTTGCTGGCGCTCTCAGACGATGGCCCGGTTGGAGTCGACCTCGAACAGCAGCGACCGGTTGGGGAATCCCAAGCCATCGCGGATCGGCATTACGCCCAGCTCGAGCGATCTCGGGCGCCCGACCCCGACTCGGCGGACTACGAGCGGTGGTTCTTCGAGACGTGGACCGCGAAGGAAGCCGCGTTGAAGCTGCTCGGCGCCGGGCTGGCGTTGCCGCTGCATCAGGTGGAAACGCCGCCGGCGGATGGCTGGGCGGAACTGCCCCGGCCGAATCCACTCCAGCTCGCTCGCTGCTGGATCGGTCGACTCGACGCGCCGGACGGGTTCCGGGCGGCGCTCGCAACACCACAGCGTCCGCAAAGCGTCGCGATGCACACGCTAGAGCAGGTCGTCTAGCCGCCGGGCGAGTTGCTTGGCGCCGGGGCCGGTCATCATGGTGAAGTGATCGCCCTCGATCGGTTCGATGATCGTCTCAAAGCCCGGCAAGTCCGCCCAGCCGGCCACCGCCCCCGAGTCGCCGCTGGCGATGCGCGGCAGCCGGTCGGCCGACTCCGCCTCGAAGAGCCGCAGCGGGCACTTCAGCCCGGTGGGCGTGTAGCCCGCGCACGCTCGGATGAGCCCGACGCCGACCTCCACCACCTGCCGGATCGCTTCCTCGGCGGCCGCGCCTTGGAAGAGCCCGGCAGAACGGGCGGCGTCGGCCGCGGCGGAGAACCGGGCGTCCGCGGGAATCGCGCGGAGTTCGCTCAGGCCCAGGTTGATCTCGAGCCCGCTGAACTGGCTGGCGAACTGCATCGTCTCGTGCAGCAGGCTCGCTTCGTCGTCGAGTTCGACCGATCGATAGGCGTCGGGCGTTGGTGAATCGAACATCGCGACCAGCTCCACCTCGCGTCCGCCGCGTTCCAATTGCTCCGCCACCGCTACGGCCAGCACGCCGGCGGTAGACCAGCCTGCCAGCCTCAAGCCGCCTTCGGGTTGAAGCGTGCCGATCGCGACAGCGTAGTCCGCGGCGAGCCGGCTCATGTCCTGGTGCGTCGCCAAGCCATCGCCCAGGCCGCGGGGCCGGAGCGCAGTCACGGCGGCCGGGGACTCAATCCTCTCGGCCAGCGTCCGGTAGCAGAGCGCGTCGCCGCCGAGGGTAGGCAGCAGGACAAGCGGCGGTGCTTCGCCTCGCCGCAGCGGCGTGATCGGCGCCCACTCGTCCTGTTTCGCCGGACCGTCGCCGTCGGTGAGGAGCTTCGCGAGCTCTTCGGCCAGCGAGTCGATGCTCGGGCCCTCAAGCAGCTTGGCCATGGGCACCGTGACGCCCAGCCGCCGCTCCAGCCCGTTCTTGAGTTCGAGCGACATCAGCGAGTCGATGCCGAACTCCGCCAGAGGCAGGGTGGTATCGAGGTCATTGGGGTTGGTGCTCATTACCCGGGCGAGTGCGTTGCGGACCAGGTCCACCAGCATGGCGAGCCGCTCGCCGTCGCCGGCCGCCAGCAGGCTGGCAACCAGGGCGGCGTCGGCGGCGCTTCGGGCTCGGCCGGCGTCACCGTCTTGGGGCAAGACTTCGGCAAGCAGCGCGGGGCCGCTGTCGCCCATGACCCGGGCCATCGCCGGCCAGTCAGGGTCGATCAGGCATGCCTGCGGCGGTGGGTCGCGAAGCAGGTCGAAGAGCTGGTCGAGCGCCGCTTCAGGTTCGAGCAGCCGCATGCCTTTCGCCTCGATCGACGCCCGCACGTCAGGGTCGTCCGCCATGCCGCCTTCGGCCCAGGGCCCCCAGTTGACGGAGACCGCCGGCATGCCCGCAGCGCGGCGGGCGTGGGCTAGGGCGTCCAGGGCCGCGTTGCCGGCGGCGTAGTTCGCCTGGCCCGGCGAGCCCAGCACCGACGCCACCGACGAGAAGAGCACGAAGAAGTCGAGCGGCGCCTCGATCGTCGCGCGGTGCAGGTTCCACCCGCCGCGGGCTTTGGGACTGAGGACGCGATCGAGCTGCTCGGCGGTCATCGCACCGATGAGCCCATCGTCGAGCACGCCAGCGGCGTGAAGCACACCACGCAGCGGAGGCGTCTTGGCGGGCAAGGCGCTGAGTGCGCCGCGGAGGGCCGCTTCGTCGGCGACATCAGCCCGGGCGTGCACGATGTTGGCTCCCGTCGCGCGGAGTCGATCGATCGCTTCGGCGGCCTCGCCCTTCGGCTCGCTCCGTGAGAGCAGCACCACGGCGCCGGCGCCCTCGGCCACGAGGCGGCTCGCCAGCCGCAGGCCGATCGCACCGAGTCCACCGGTAACGAGATACGCGCCATCGCTGCGGACGGTCGCATGTTGCTCGGCCGGCGCCCGCGGCGTGACCTTCTTGGAGACCACCACTTTGCCAATGTTCTTCCGCTGCTGCATGTAGCGGAAGGCGGCGGGCGTGTCGCCGGGGGCGAAGCTTGTCCGCTCCAGCGGCCGGTAGGCGCCGCGTTCGACCTGAGTGAGCACCTCCGCGAAGAGCCCGCGGATGTACTCCGGCCGCTGCCGCAGCACGCGGTCGAGGTCGATGGCGAAGTAGGAGAGGTTGTCGCGGAACGGCGCCAGGCCGAGGCGGCGGTCTTGGTAGATGTCGGTCTTGCCGATCTCAAGGAACCGCCCGTACGCCCTGAGCAGCCCGAGGCTGGCGGGGATCGCTTCGCCCGGCAGCGAGTTGAGAACTACGTCCACGCCTTCGCGGTTGGTCGCTTGGAACACTTCTTCGGTGAAGTCGAGCGTCCTGGAGTTCATCACGTGCCGCACGCCGAGCGATCGAAGGTAGTCGCGTTTCGCTTCGCTGCCCGCGGTGGCGAAGACCTCGGCGCCCACGGTCTGGGCGATCTGGATCGCGGCCAGCCCCACGCCGCCGGCGCCGGCGTGGATGAGCACCCGCTCGCCGCGGCTCAGGCCGGCCAAGCGGACGAGGGCATGGTGCGCGGTTAGGAACGTAATGGGCAGCGTCGCGGCGCCCTCATGCGAGATGGTCGCCGGCTTGCGGACCAGGGCGAACTCGCCGGTGGTGGCGTGCGAGGCGAACGACGATGGCGCCACGCCGAAGACCTCGTCGCCCACGGCGAAGCGGTCGACGCCCTCGCCAACCGCGGTCACGACGCCCGACATCTCAATCCCGAGCGGCGGCTCTTTCCCTTCGAGCCCCGGGTAGAGACCGAGCGCCTTGAGCACGTCGCTGAAGTTGAGCCCCGCCGAGTGGACGTCCACGGTCACCTGCCCCGGGCCGGGGCGGACGGGTTCAAACGGCGTGTGACGCAGGCCGTCGATCGATCCCGCCCGGCCGAGCCGAAGTTGGTACGGGCCGCGCGGCACGGGCAGCGTGGTTTCCACCTCGGGGGTCGCCACGATGGGCCGGAGGCGTGGCGCCCGGCGCTCGCCGCCGCGGTAGGCGACTTCGTCTTGGCCGGTGGCGGTGGCGAGCACCTCGTCCGCTAGTTGGTTGAACGAGCCATCGTCCAGGTCGATCAGCCGCGGCCGCAGATCGGGGTGCTCCGACCGCGCCACCCGGGCAAAGCCGAGCAGCGGCGCCTGGCTGATCGTTGCGCTGTGCGAGTGGCCGATCGGCTGGGCGCCGCGCGTCACAACGCTGAGGCCGGCTCTTGGCCGGAGGCGCCGCTCGGCGAGGCTCTGCACCAGCCGCCGCGCCGACTGCAAGCTGCCGGACGCCGCTTCGGGCCAAGGTCCGGGCTTGGCGATGTCCACCGGTGGGGTGTCCATCGCCCAGCAGAAGACGACGCCCGCCAGCTCGGCGCCCGGGCTCGCCAGCACCGCGTCGAGGAGACGCTGATAGTGGTCGTCCGCGTGTTGATCGATCGTGACCTGGGTGCGGTCCGAGTCGCCGTCGACATCGAGTGTGAACTCGTCGGCGGCGTGGACAAGGACGCATCGACCGCCGCGGGCTTCGAGCTGTTCGACGAGCCTGTCGGCAACTCCGGAGCGATCGGCGAGCACCACCCAGAGCCCGGAGGCCGATGCTCGCTCTTCGGGCGTCGATGGAAGCGGCGCCGGGCTCCACTGGATCTCGTGGCGCCACGCCGGAGTGTCCGCCTCCGCGCTGCCGCTCGCCGAGATGGCCCGCACACGGATTTGCGTGAACGCGGCGACTACGGCGCCGTCGTCCGCCATCAGCCAGGCGTCGCCGGTCAGCTCGTCGGGCTCGCTGTCGCCGTCGAACTCGTCTACGGCCGCGAGGCAGGAGAGCTTGGTGTCGCCGGCTACCGGCCCGAGCACGTGGACCTTGCCGATGGCGACGGGCATGTAGGCCCGGGCGGCGCCGGCTTCGCCAAAGCTTGACTGCACCGCGGCGGCGAACGTCTGCATGCAGCCGTCGCCTAAGACTGGATGCAGCACCGAGTCGCCGGTGGACCGAGTTGCGGGCGTTGACTGGAACTCGGCGTAAGCGGCGCCGCCTGCCTTGGCTACCGTGCTGATCACCTGAAACGTGGGGCCGTAGTCGAACCCGAAGCCGCTGATCTGACGGTAGAAGTCGTCTCCCGCCAGCGAGTTGCCTTCGCGGAGTGACCGCAAGGTGTCTGCGGGTGGCGTTGGCGGCTCACCAGCGACCCGCTCGTGCAGCGCGACCGCCGTTGCGTGCTGCTGCCACGGGGCGTCGCTGCCGGCCGGCTGCGAGAAGACCTCAAGCGGCGCCCGCCCGGCCGACTCGGCTTCCACGCGGGTGTGGACTTTGGTGGCGGCGTCCTCTTGGAAGAAAAGCGCCTGACCAATTGCGACGCCCTCCACGGCATGCCGCCCCTCGCCAAGCGCTTCGTGGGCCGCTTGCAGTGCGAGCTCCACCAGCGCGGACGCCGGCGCCACGGCCGATCCGCCAACCTTGTGATCGAGCAGGTAGCCCGGTTCCCGCGGCGACCAGGTGGCGGCGAACGCCGCGTCGCTGCCGGGCTTGTCGATCCGACTGCCAAGCAGCATCGTTGCCCGCGGCGCGGCGAGCCGGCCCGGATCGAGCGCGACCTCGCCGGCGTCTTCCAGCCAAAACCGCGATCGTTCAAATGGGTAGGTCGGCAGCAGCAGCGGTTGGCGAGCGGTCGACGAGGGATCGGTAAGCTTCGTCCAGCGCCGCCAATCGATCCGCCCGCCCGCTGCGTAGTGCCCGGCGACGGCGGCGGAGAGCGTCTCACCATCGGGCCGCCCCTGGCGGAGCGACGGGAACGTCACGGCCTCGCTGCTGTCGAGCGTCCGTTTGGCCATGCCGAGCAGAGACGCTCCGGGGCCGGCCTCGATCCAACGCGTGGCGCCCGATTCATCGAGAGCATGCAGGTTGTCAGCGAAGCGGACCGCGTGCCGCAGGTGGTCTCGCCAGTACCGGGCGGTTGGCGCCTCGGTGTGGAGCTTGCCCGTCAGGTTCGAGGCCATCGGCCGATCGGGCTTGGCGAAGGTGATGGTCGCGGCGAACGCCTCGAAGTCGTCCAGCACGTCGTCCATCTGCGGCGAATGGAAGGCGTGCGAGACGGTCAGCTCGCGGACGGTCACGCCCTCGCCCTCGAGTCGCTGCGTCGCCTCCGCGACCGCGTCGGCTTCGCCAGAGAGCACCGTTGTCTCGGGCGTGTTGACCGCCGCGATGGCCACGCGGTCTTCGAGCCCGCGAAGCGCCAGAGCGGCGGTCGCCTCGTCGGTGAACGCGGCGGCCATCCTTCCGCCGGACGGGGCTTGCTGCATCAGCCGGGCTCGCTCCGCGACCAAGCGGGCCGCGTCTTCAACCGTCATCACCCCAGCCACCGCAGCGGCGACGTACTCGCCGATGCTGTGGCCGGCGACAAAGTCGGGCTCGACGCCCAGCTCTCGCCAAACCGTTGCGAGCGCCCACTCAACCGCAAACAGCGCGGGCTGCGTGTAAACGGTTTGATGGACGGCGTCGCCTTCGCCAAAGAGGACTTCCCGCAGCGGCGTCTCCAGCACGTCGGCAAGCAGGTTGTCGACGCGGTCGATCTCTCGCTGGAAGACCGGCAACGCGTCGTACAGGTCGCGACCCATGCCGGGGTGCTGAGACCCCTGGCCGGAGAAGAGCATCGCCACCTTCGGGCGTTTGCCGGCCGGAGCGGTCCCGCGCTGCGTGACCGGCGTCGGTTCGTCTTCGGCGAGTGCGAGGAGTTGCTCGCGCATCGAAAGCGTGTCGGCCGCGGTCACCACGGCACGCTCGGCGAAGTCCGATCGACCGGCGTTGGCGGCCGCGGCGATCGGCAACGGCGAGGCGCTGTAGGTGTCTGCCCAAGCCGCCAACTGAGCGGCCGACGCCCTGAGTGCTTCAGGCGTTTTTGCCGAGAGCTTGATGAGCGACGGCGAATCCCACTTCGCCTGTTCGTCGCTTGGCGACGCGGCACTTGTTGGCTGTGCGGCGGCTTCGACGATCAGGTGGGAGTTCGTCCCGCCGAAGCCGAAGGAGCTGATCCCCGCCCGCAGTGGGCCTTCCCATGGACATTCGTCGGTTGGGATCTGCAGGCGTGTGCCGGCAAGTTCGATATGGGGGTTGAGCGATTGGAACCCCGCGTGCGGCGGGATGCGGCCGTGCCGCATCATCAGGGCGATCTTGATCAAGCCAGCGATGCCGGAGACAGTCTCCGTGTGACCGATGTTCGCCTTGACGCTGGCCACGTGAAGCGGCCCGCGCTTGTTGGCCGCCTCGGGGAAGAGGTCGCCAAGCGCCCGTAGTTCGATGGGATCGCCCAGCGGCGTGCCAGTGCCGTGGGCTTCGATATAGCTGACGTCGTCGGTAGTCAGGCCTGCCTGCTTCAGTGCCGCGCGGATGCAGAGCTTCTGCGACTCGCCGTTGGGGGCGCTGATGCCGGACGTGCGGCCGTCTTGGTTGATCGCAGCCGCGCGGAGCACCGCCATCACGTTGTCGCCGGCGGCTTGGGCGTCGCTCAGGCGTTTGAGCACGACCACGCCGCAGCCCTCGCCGCGTACGTAGCCATTGGCGGCCGCGTCGAAGGGCCGGCACTCGCCCGTTGGTGAGAGCATCCGCGCGCTGCTGAAGGCGAGCGTGGTCTCGGGCGTGAGGATCGCGTTTACGCCGGCGGCGATTGCCGCGGCGCACTCGCCGCGCCGCAGCGCTTGGGCGGCAAGGGTGATCGCCACCGACGACGAGCTGCATGCCGTATCGACCGCTAGGCTCGGGCCCTTAAGGTCGAACACGTACGACAACCGGTTGGCGGCGATCGAAAGGGCGTTGCCGGTGCCCATGTAGCCATCGATCGTGCCGAAGTAGTCGCCAGACTGGTGGATGGGAACCTTCGAATAGTCGCTCCCGCCGATGCCAACGAACACACCAGTGTTGCTACCGGCAAGTTGGCTAGCGGGCAGGCCGCCGTTCTCCAGCGCCTCCCACGCCACTTCCAACAGCAGCCGCTGCTGCGGGTCCATGCGGGCGGCTTCGCGTGGCGTGATGGAGAAGAACTGCGGATCGAACTGATCGAGCCCGTCCAGGTAGCAGCCGAACCGGCAAATGTGATCGGTGATTTCGGCGAGCCGCTCAACGTCCCACCGGTCTGCGGGGGTCTGCGTGGCGACGCTGCGGCCGGTGCGGATAGTCTCCCAATACTCGTCCAGCGTGGCGCCGCCGGGCAGCCGGCAGGCCATGCCAACGATCGCGAGCGGCTCCGCGTGCGGGGCGTCCGACGCGGCATCGGTGGACGGGGCCGATTGTTTGCCCAGCCGTTGCTCAAGCAGTGCCCGTTGGGCGGGGCTGAGTTTCGCCAAACGCTGCTGAAGGTCGCTCATGAGCCGATTCTTCGGCCGAACAACAAGGGCCGATTGCCAGGGATGTGCCGGCCGCGTGCGACACAGCCTCCCTGCTGCTCACCAAGCCAATCAGCCGAAAAGACTACCGCGATGCTTGCGGCTCTTGGCGTTCGGCTGACTCAGCAGAATAGAAGCGGGCGGTAGCCGCTTCAAGCGGCGGCGCCTCGCGTCTGGCCCTCACCGCCGTTTTGCGGGGCGGTTGTGGCGGTCGGGTCGCTCTGCACGAAGGGCTCGATCGTGCTAGCGTCGGCCGTGTCGTGCTCAAGCTCCCACAGCCTGGCTTGCTTCAGATACGAGCCATACGCGACCAGGACCGAGCTCTGCAGCCCCGCGGCGCCATCCAGCACGCCCCGCCGCAAGAAGTAGTCCTGCAGGAACCGCAGCGGGCCGCGCAGAAGGAGCTGCCGGAGGCTGGCGCGGCGGCCCTGGGCGTACCACAGGCGTGCCTGCACGTCCGCGTAGCGGTACAGCTTGGGCAGGTACCGCTCGTACGAGTAGAACGCGTGGTGGATCAGCGGCGCCCGCAGCTTGCCGAGCTTGCCGGTGGAGACCTCCACCTCGGCGTGGTCGGTGTCGCCCACGTATCGGCCCAGGTCTCGGCGGAAGAACCGCATCAGCCGCGTCGGCCGCCAGGCGCCGTAGCGCAGCTCGTGGTCGTGGAAACAGTTGTTTCGCAGCACCCAGTAGCCATCCTGCTCGGGCTGGCCGGCCAGCAGACGTGAGATCTCCGCGCCTAGCTCGGGCGAGATACGCTCGTCGGCGTCCAGGATAAGCACCCACGGGCAGTGGGCCTGGGGGATCGCCCAGTTCTTGAAGTCGCCGCTGGTGCGGTATTCACGCTCAATGACCCGGGCGCCCATCTCGTGAGCGATTTCCAGCGTGCCGTCGGTAGAGCCCGAATCGGCTACCAGCACCTCGTCAGCAACCAGCAGTGCGCTCTCAATCGCGCCCGGCAGGTGCCGGCGTTCGTTCTTGCACGGGATAATGACGGTTAAAAGGTTGGGCATAGCGCCACCAGTCGGCCGGCTTGGTCGAGTCCGCGAGCGGCCGGACCGTAACAGAACCGCCGGTGGCGAGAAAACCCGAATGCGCGGGTGCTAGCGGTTCGGCGCGAACGCTTGCCGAGCTGGGGCAACTTCAGTCAAACCACTCGTCGGCGGGGTCGAATGACGGCACCGGCACGTTGAGCACCCGCAGCGTTCCGCCTGGCGGGCAGATGGCCCGGTGGCGGCAGCCCGGCTCGATCAGAACGGCGTCGCCGGCACGAAGGGGATGCACCTCGCCGTCGAGCTCAATCAGGCCTTCGCCCTCGAGCACGTAGTACAGCTCGGTGTGGCGCCTGTGGTAATGCGTCCGAGCATCGGCGGTGATGTCGACCACGTGCAGCGAGGCGACGCCGTCGCCAGCGTCCGTGAACGCTCGCCGAGCCTGCCCGCACGGGCAGGTAACCGGCGGAACGTCGCTCATGCGGGTGATCTGGAATCTCGCCACGGCGGCTTCTGCTCGGCGGTCTCGTTACGCCTATGACACCTGTTCCACCGCCTCCCACTTGCCGCTGGCGACGCTCTTCTCCACCGATTCGAGCACCGAGACGCAGTTGGCGCCCGCCAGGAAGCAGGGGCTGGGGTTCTGGTCGGTGGCGATCGCCTCGATCAGGTCAGACACCGCGTTGACGAACGTGTGGTCGTAGCCCAACTGGTGCCCGGGCGGCCACCACGCGCCGGCGTAGGGGTGCTCGCCCTCGGTGGCGATGATCCGGCGGAAGCCCTGGGCGTGCGATGGGTCGTCGCACTTGTAAACGTCCAAGTAGTTCAGGTCCTCGAAGCACCAGGCGAGCGAGCCTTTGCTGCCGCTGATCTCGAAGCGGTTATGGTTCTTCCTCCCGGCGGCCAGTCGCGACGCCTCGAACGTGCCGGTGGCGCCGTTCTCGAACTTCGCCAGGAAAGTTGAGCAGTCGTCCACGGTCACCTTCTCGGTCCCTTCGCCCGCGGTCGCGGTGAGGCCTGCTGACTTGCCCTCGGCGGGGCGTTCGGTGATGAACGTCTTCATCTCGCCGACAACGCTGGTGATGTTGCCCATCAGGAAGCGGGCGAGGTCAACAATGTGGGCGCCGATGTCACCTAGGGCGCCGCTGCCGGCCGACTCCTTCCGCAGCCGCCAGTTCATGGGGAACATGGGATCGACGAGCCAATCTTGCAGGTAGACCGCCCGCCAGTGGCGGACTTCGCCGATCTCGCCCGCCGCGATCATCTGCTTGGCGAGCGACACAGCCGGGCACTTGCGGTAGTTGAAGTTGATCATGTGCTTGACGCCCGCCTCGCGCACGGCGGCGATCATCGCCTTGCAGTCGTCCAGGTTGTTGGCGAGCGGCTTCTCGCAGTAGACGTGCTTGCCCGCCTTGGCGGCGGCGATGGCGATCTTGGCGTGCGTGTCGCCGGGCGAGGCGATATCGATCAGGTCGATGTCTTCCCGTTGGACCATCTCTTCGTAGTCCGTCGAGATCGACTTCCAGCCCCAGCGGTCGGCGAAGGCTCGCAGGGCTTCCTCGTTGAGCCCGCATACGCATTGCATCTCGGGCGTGAGCTTGGTGTCGAAGAACTTGGCGACCGACAGGTAGGCGTTGGAGTGGGCCCGACCCATGAACTGATTGCCAACCAGACCAACACGAAGTGACTCGGGCATCGGAAGCTGCTCCCAGCGGCGAAGGATGTGATTAGGGGGTTTTGCGGGAAGTCGTTAGAGTATCGGCGGGCGGCGAGCCCTGGCTAGGGCTCGGCCAACGAGGGTGTTGGGCTTCCCGAAGGCGTTGGACCGGCTGGGAGAACGCTATGCGACTCGTCCGACTTGAATTCGAACCGCCCCCCGTCGAGTTATCGACACGCGTCGCCAGCCTGCTCGACGACGCCGACGGCCGCATCGAGCGGCTGCAGCACGACCGCCGGGACTGCCCTATCGCCGCGTTCGTGCCGAGCGATTTCGCGCTTGCCTACCACGCGCTCGATCGGATCGACGAGCTCGGCTTGGCGCCCGGTCGGAGGTTCCTGGAGTGGGGCAGCGGCGCGGGCGTGGTCACCTGCCTGGCGGCCATGCTCGGCTGGGACGCGGTGGGCATTGAGATCGAGGACCCGCTGGTCGACATCGCCGAGGCGATTGCCGACGACCACGAGGTGCAGGCCGAGTTCGTCCGCGGCACCTTCGTCCCCGAAGACTCCCAGGCCGATCTCACCGACCAGCGGGACATCAACTGGCTGCGGACCGACGGCGTGGACGCCTACGAGTGGCTGGGGCTCGAGCCCGACGACTTTGACGTGGTCTTCGCCTACCCCTGGCCGGGCGAGGAGCAGATCATCTTCGACCTCTTCTGCGACTCCGGGGCGGTCGGCGCCCTGCTGCTCACCTACCATGGCCAAGAGGGCATCGCCCTCCATCGCAAAGTTCGGTAGTGGCAAGTGCGAGTGGCGAGGGGCCATCAAGCAGTCCACTAGCCACCCACCACTAGCACTTGCCACTCCCCCATGGGTTACCGCTCCACCAAAGACTGCGTTGCCGACCTGGAGCGGCACAAGCACCTTGTCCGCATCGAAGAGCCTATCGACGCCTACCTGGAGGCGGCGGCCATCCACCGGCGGGTGTTCGCGGCGGGCGGGCCGGCGATCTTGTTCGCCAACGTGAAGGGTTGCCGCTTCCCGATGGTGAGCAACCTGTTCGGCACCATCGCCCGGGCCCGCTGGCTCTTCCGAGACACCTACGCCGGCGTGCAGCGGTTGATCGATCTGAAGATCGATCCGACGCGTGCGCTCAAAGCGCCCATCCGCTACTCCGCGGCGCCGCTTAACGCGGTGCGGATGCTGCCGGGGTCGGTCCGCACTGGCCCGGTCTTGGCGAACGAGACCACGATCTCCGAGCTGCCCCACATGGTGAGCTGGCCCGCCGATGGCGGCGCCTTCGTCACGCTGCCGCAGGTCTATTCGGAAGACCCAGCCAGCCCCGGGCTGATGAAGTCGAACCTGGGGATGTACCGCGTGCAGATATCCGGCAACGAGTACCAGCCGAACGAAGAGATCGGTTTGCACTACCAGCTTCATCGCTCGATAGGCGTGCACCACCAAGCGGCGATGGCGGCGGGCAAGCCGTTCCCGGTGAACATCTTTGTGGGCGGCTCGCCGGCGATGACGCTCGCGGCGGTGATGCCGCTGCCCGAGGGACTGAGCGAGCTGACCTTCGCCGGCGCCCTGGGCGGCAAGCGGGTGAAGATGATCCGTCGCAAGAACGGCGCTCCCATCTACGCCGACGCGGACTTCGCCATCTGCGGCCGCGTGGTCGACGACAAGACGCTGCCCGAAGGACCCTTCGGCGACCACTTGGGTTACTACGCGCTCAAGCACAACTTCCCGGTGCTCAAGGTCGACCACGTCTACCACCGTGATGGCGCCATCTGGCCCTTTACCGTCGTGGGCCGACCGCCGGCCGAGGACACCGCATTCGGCGAGCTCATCCACGACCTGACTGGTCCGGTCATCCCCACCGTGCTGCCGGGCGTGAAGGGTGTGAACGCGGTTGACGAGGCGGGCGTGCACCCGCTGCTGTTGGCGATTGGAAGCGAACGCTACATGCCGTTCCTCAAGGAGCAGCGACCGCAGGAGTTGCTCACGCAAGCGTGCGCGATTTTGGGCCAGGGGCAGCTCTCACTCGCCAAGTTCCTGCTCATCGCCAACCACGCCGACAACCCGCAGCTCGACCTACACGATCTCCGCGAGTTCCTCACGCACATGCTTGAGCGGGCCGATTGGCTGCGCGACCTGCACTTCCACACGCAGACCACCATCGACACGCTCGACTATACGGGCGACTCAATGAACGCCGGCTCGAAGCTGGTGATCGCCGCCGCCGGGCCGCCGAAATTTGAGCTGGCGACCGAACTAGACAGCGGCGGTACCCTGCCCGATGGCTTCGCCGAGCCCCGCGTGGTGATGCCTGGCGTGGTGGCGGTGCGGGGACCGAAGCTCACGGCGCCCACGTTCGACTACGACGCCGTCCGCGGCGGGCAGCAGTCGGGCCCACAGATGGAGGCGACCGCCTTCCAACAAGCTCGCCACGCAGCCCAAGCCGATACGCGTCGGCTGTGCGAGTCGATTGGCGAGGGCCACCCGCTGCACAAGTTCCGGTTGATCATCGTGTGCGACGACTCGGCATTCGTCGCCCACCAGTCGGGCAATGGCGGTATCGCAAACTTCGTTTGGACGACGTTCACGCGCGCCAACCCCGCGGCCGATACGGACGGCGTGGGCGCCTTCGTCGACAACAAACACTGGGGCTGCACCGGCCCGCTGGTGATCGACGCCCGAATAAAACCCCACCACGCCCCAGCCGTGGAGGAAGACCCAGCCGTGGCGAAGAAGATCGACGCCCTGGCCGCCAAGGGGGGGCCGCTCGAGGGGCTCTGGTAGCACGCGAGGCACGGCGAGCCGCGAGCGTCAGCGACCGGAGCACTGAGTTGCCTGGCATCCGCCATCTACCGTCGCGGGGTTGACCTCCGATCGCACCGATCAGCGTGCTAGACTCTGGCATGCCCGATTGGCTTCTCGACTCTGCCGGCGCTCCGACCTGGATGGAGCACGTCCCGCAGGTGGCGTTCTACCTCTGGATCGCCGCCTTCGGAGGTTGCGTCGGCAGCTTCTTCAACGTGGTGCTGTACCGCGTGCCGCGGGGCGAGGACATCGTCTGGCGGGGCAGCCACTGCCCGGAGTGCGATCACCCGATCCGCGGCCGCCACAACCTGCCGGTCATCGGCTGGCTGCTGCTCCGCGGGCGGTGCTACGACTGCAAGGCGAATATCTCGCCCGTCTACCCCGCGATCGAGTTGGCATTCGCCCTGGCGTTTGCCGGCGTGGCTTGGTTGTTCGTTGGCTGATGCTCAGGCAACGGGCGCAAGCGGCCTCGGTTGGCGGTTGATAACGCCACCGTTTAGGCTTGGGGCCCTCGTCCAGTTCGCGTTCCGCATTCCGCAATCAGAATTCTGCCATCGATGCCCACCCTCACCTTCCACGGCGCCGCCCAAACCGTCACCGGGTCGAAGTACCTGCTCGAAGCCGGCGGCACACGCATCCTGATCGACTGCGGCATGTTCCAGGGGCTCAAGCGACTGCGGGAGCTCAACTGGGCCGGCACGCCGTTCAAGGCGGGCGAGTTGGACGCGGTGCTGCTCACGCACGCCCACCTGGACCATGTGGGCTACCTGCCGCGGGTGGTGCGGGAGGGCTTCAACCGCCGCATCTTCTGCACGCCCGGCACGGCGAAGCTGGCCGAGGTGATCATGCTGGACTCGGCGAAGATCCAAGAGCAAGACGCCGACTACGCCAACCGCAAGGGGTTCTCCAAGCACAAGCCGGCGCTTCCGCTCTACGAGGGCAAAGACGTCATCGATACCGTCAAGCTGCTCCGCAACTGCGAGCGTGGCGAGTGGGTCAACGTTGCCGGGCCCTTCTACGCGAAGTTCCACGACGCGGGCCACCTGCTTGGGTCGAACATGATCGAGGTCGAAGTTCGCGAGAGCGAGAAGACGACGCGCGTTCTGTTCTCCGGCGACGTCGGCCGGTACGACAGCCCGCTGTACCACGACCCCTCGCCACCACCCGAGTGCGACTACCTGGTCTGCGAGAGCACGTACGGCAACCGCAACCATCCCGAGAGTGATCTGCTGCAGGCGCTGGCGGACGTTGTGCACCGGTCGATCGGCCGCGGCGGTGTGATGCTTATGGCGTCGTTCGCTGTGGGACGCGCGCAGCAGCTGGTGTATTTGCTGCAGGTTCTCAAGAGCGAAGGCCGCATCCCCGACCTGCCGATTTACATCGACAGCCCGATGGCGAGCACCGCGACCGACATCTACCGCGAGCACCGAGAAGACCACGACCTATCGGAAGGCGACCTCGACGGCGACCGACCCGTGCTGGGCGGGCCGGCCGTTCACCTGTGCCGCAGCGCCGACGAATCGAAGGCGCTCAATCACCTGACCGGCAACGCCATCATCATCGCTTCGAGCGGCATGATGACCGGCGGGCGGATCATCCATCACCTCAAGCGGCGGCTTTCGGACCCAAAGACCACCATCGTCATGGGTGGTTACCAGGCAGTCGGCACGCGTGGCCGTCGGCTTGAAGAAGGCGCCGAGACGCTCCGCATGCACGGCCAAGACATCCCGGTGCGGGCGGCGATTGAGAAGGTGCCCGGCCTTTCCGGCCACGCCGACCGCGACGGCCTGCTCCGCTGGCTCGCCGACCTGCCGACGCCGAAGCGAGTGTTTTTGACGCATGGGGAACCCGACTCAGCGGAGGGCTTTGCGGAGACTCTGCGTGACGACCGAGGGTGGACCGTCGAGGTGCCCGAACTTGGCGAGGCGGTGGAATTGGAGTAAGCTGTCCGAAAGTGTTTAACCGATCCTGCGTGGCCTGATACGGCTACGATCCCATCCGTTTCCGCTTCTGGTGAGGTGGTCATGCGTGCTTGCCGGCTTGTAGTTGTTGCTCTCCTCTTGACCGCTTCGGCGTGTTCTGAAGCCGCGGCGCAGGTCATCTTGGAGCCAACCGACGACGCGCCCGAGTTTCGCATTACGAACCTTCGGCTTACGCGCGGCCGCGGGGGGCAGGCGAATCTGTCGGCCGACTACGTCCGCCTGCGCGAAGGGAACGGGCAGGTCTACCTCGCCGGAAAGACGCGTGGTGGGCCGATTACGATCACCAACGCCGCCCCCGGTGATTACAACCAACAGTCCGGCACGATTGAGCTGGAGTTCAGCAGCTTTGGCGGCCGTTTCGGTGGCCACTTTCCCACCCCATTCAGCTGGCGATCCGGGGGCGATAGCGGCGGAGGGACTTACGACTACGAACTGTATTTTGTGGTCCGGGCCGATTGGGCTGGGAGACACTACGGCAGCATGCTGGTTTCGAATCCGGCTCGGCTAGGAAATCCCGGGCCCGTAACCACCGCTCGCCCCTGGACCGACAAGGAGCGAGCCGCCTACGAGAAGAACAAGCTACGGGACATTCCACCGGAGAAGGCGCCAGACGGATACGTGGTGGTAAAGAAAGAGGATCCGCTAGTGCCCGGGATGCCGATCCGCGTGGCCTATTTCGGCGACTGGCGTGATGCGGAGTACCTTGCCGACGCCGACAGCGGCAAGGTCTCCATCCGGTTCACGAACCAGGAGTCAGCGACCACGGTCCGTCGTGAAAACTGGCTCGCCGCTAGGCCCGAAACGCTGAGCAAGGCGGCAAGCAACCCGTCTAGCTTCCAGCCCACCATCCGCGTGCTGCCCGGCGGCGCCGATGCGCTGCCGGACAACCTAGTGGCCATTCCCGGCGACCTGAGCTTGCCCCGGGGGACGCCGGTGCTTGAGCACTGGGGTTCCGACTGGGAAGTCCGCCACGTGGTCATGGACTATGGGTCCTTCGTAAAAGTCCTCGATCCGAGCACACGCGACTTCTTCGGCAAGAACGGCCATAAGGACTTTGAGACTCATTCGCGCAAGAAAGATCGCAACACGCTCGCGATTGACCGGCAGACTCTGCAAGACATGAACGACCCGGCCAAGGTCGCCTCGTTTGAGTCCAACCTCGTCTACCAGGGCAGCGGCTTTGATGACGACGAAGACGATGACGACCGCAGCTTTGGCGGCGGCATCGACGATTTTCACGTCCATGACCGCGATCGGCCCATCAAGATTGCGATACCGAAGCGTGCCGCGAAGGTGCCCGATGGCATCGACCTGCCCAAGGGCACGCTCGTCGCCTACTGCTGGGCGCGAAGGTGGGAGGCGGCGACGGTGGTGCGTGATGACGGCGACAAGGTTCTCGTCAAGGAGAAGGACTCGATCGTTGACATTGTCTTCCGGATGGACCGTGATCAACTGATCATCCAAACCAAGACGCTCGCCCCGCTCAAACGCGCGGTCCGCAACAACCTTGCTGACCTCAAGAAGACCCTCCGCACGTGGACCGATAAGTCGGGTCAGTTCAAGATCGAGGCCCGTTTCGTAGCGAAGAATGGTGACAAGGTCACCATTCAGACCGACGCCGGCCGCGAGATCACGCTGCCGCTGGCGAAGCTCAGCGCGGCCGACCAAGAGCTGCTGTCAGGCGTGGCCGACGAGGCGGAGAATCCCTTCGCGCAGTAGCGTGGCCGACGAGGGCCGGCGAGGAAGCTGGGGTCCATGCGGGCGGCGGAAAAGGCTAAAACGCCTGGCGACGGGGACTTGCTTGTCCCCTGCCCCGAGCCCCCAGACCCGTCTCATGCCGCAAGAATTCTCCCTCGACGCCCACCACGAGAACCTGCCCGACCGTGTCGAGGCCAATCGGCAGGCGATCATCAAGTCGCCCAGCTACGTGCTTGCTGAGCGCGACATGGAGTTCATGAAGGACGCGGAGATGCGGCCGGTCCGCATGCAGCTTGAGCTGCAGAAGACCGAGCTGCTGATGCGTCGCCAGGGCATCGAGTCGACGGTGGTTGTGTTCGGTGGCACACAGATCGTGCCCGAGGCCGAGGCGAAGTCGCGGCTGGCCGAAGCCGAAAAGCAGCTCGCCGCGAACCCAACCGACGCGAAAGCCAAGCGGCAGGTTGAACGCGCCGAGACCCGGCTCGGAAAGAGCCACTTCTACGACGAGTGCATGGAGTTCGCCAAGATCGTGTCGGGCCACTGCCAGCTCGATGGCAAGTGCAAGTTTGTGGTCACCACCGGCGGCGGGCCGGGCATCATGGAGGCCGCCAACCGCGGCGCCTTCGACGTTGGCGCCAAGAGCATCGGACTGAACATCGAGCTGCCGCACGAGCAGGAGCCCAACCCGTACATCACGCCCGAGCTCTGCTTCCAGTTCCACTACTTCGCCATGCGGAAGTTCCACTTCATCCTGCGGGCGGCGGCGCTGGTGATCTTTCCGGGCGGCTTCGGCACGCTCGATGAGCTCTTCAACACCCTCTGCCTGCGGCAAACCAACCGCATGCAGGCCATCCCGATCATCCTCTACGGCAAGGAGTACTGGGACTCCGTCATCGACTTCCAGCAACTGGCCGACGAGGGCGTGATTGCCGACGATCACCTCAAATTGATTGACTACGCCGACAAACCAGAGGAGGCTTGGAAGCTTATCGCCGACTTCCATGGTGTATGACTCCCCACTCCAAGATCCCGCGTAACCTGTTCATGTTGCAGCGTCCTGAGACCGAGACCGGCACCCTCACACCACGCGGCCGCCTCGCCGGCACGCGTTGGTTCTTGGCCTTGGCGGCCCTTTGCCTGATGGTTGCGCCGTCCGCAGTGGCGTCCACCGGCACGTTCATCGACCGCTGGGATGAGGACGACCTGCGGGTGTTCTCGTACAACGTTAACTGGGACAGCATCTTCGAGAGCTCAACCGACCGCTCGAAGTTCTTCCGACTGCTTGACGCTACGCAGCCTGATGTTGTGGCGTTGCAAGAGATCCGCGATTACTCCGAGTCTCAGGTCGCGGGCCTGCTCGACACCTTCGCGCCGCTTGGCGGGGGGCAAGGGTGGAACGTCTACCGCCGATCGACCAACGTCATCGCAAGCCCCTACCCGTTCCTGCTCACCACCGGCGACGGCGGGCACGCCAACGCCCTGATCGACCTCCCCGACGAGACCTACTCCTCGGACTTCTTCCTGCTCAACGATCACCTGCCCTGCTGCTCCAACGAGACCGGCCGTCAGTTTGAAGCGGACGCCATCGTTGACTGGATCCGGGACGCACGCGAGCAGACCGGCAACCGTGACACCTTCACGCTGCCGCCGGAGACGCCCTTCGCACTGGTGGGCGACTTCAATATCGTTGGCAGCGGGCAACCCCTGCAGACGCTGATCACCGGGCAAACGGTCTTCTTGGGGAACGATTCCCCGCCCGATTGGGACGGCACCTCGCTCACCGACGCCCGTCCGCTGCACAACGGGGGTGGCCCCGAAGAGTACACCTGGCGGAACGATTCCAGTTCGTTTGATCCCGGCGTGCTCGATTACGTGCTCTACAGCGACTCGGTCTTGGAGACGGCCAACCGATTCGTCCTCAACACGACGACGATGAGTTCCGAAGACCGTGTCGCGGCGGGG
The DNA here is from genome assembly GCA_039414355.1 of Planctomycetota bacterium. Lineage (GTDB taxonomy): Bacteria > Planctomycetota > Planctomycetia > Pirellulales > Lacipirellulaceae > JBCCQL01. Next base: position 21,811 of record JBCDJN010000005.1, read on the forward strand.
CTCGAGTTTAACGACGTGGTTCTGAACCCGGTCTTTGGCACTTTCGATCACCTTCCCTTGGTGGTCGACTTCCGCCTGCTCGCCGAGCCCACGCCGGGCGACTTCAACGGCGACTCGGTTGTCGACGCCGCCGACTACGATCTCTGGCGCGACACGTTCGGCCAGTCGGGCCAAGGGCTTGCCGCTGACGGCAACGGCGACGAAGTGGTCGACTCCGCCGACTTCACCATCTGGCGGGACGCGGTCGCCGGCGGAAGCACCGCCAACGCTGCGCCGGAACCGCAGACGCTTATGCTTGCGATCGCGGCGATTGCTTTTCCGTGGCGAGCCTCTAGAACACGGCATGCTTGCCACCGCACTTGATGCCGACACCGCGCCCGCCGTCCTCGTAACCGGCGGCGCGAAGCGGGTAGGCCGGGCGGTCTGCTTGGACCTGGCACGCCGTGGTTGGCGGGTGGCGGTGCACGCCAACACGTCGCTTGACGCGGCTCAGCAGCTTGCCGGTGATATCAACGACGCGGGCGGCGAGGCCATCGCTCTGGGCGCGGACCTGCGGGACGAAGGGGCAGCCCGATCCGTCGTCGATCGGGCGGCGAGGCATTTCGAGCGGCTCGACGGGCTGGTCAATTCTGCCGCCGTCTGGTCGCCGGCGCCGCTCGACGCGGTGGGCGCCGATGACCTGCGGAGGTTCTTCGACGTGAACGTGGTGGGTTCCTTCGTCTGCTCGCAACAGGCGGGACTGATCATGGCGGAACAAGCCAGCGGCGGCGCGATCATCAACTTCGGCGACGCCGCCGCCCAGCGGCCGCAGGCGGAGTACGCCGCGTACCATCCCTCGAAGGGCGCGATTGACGTGATGACGCGCTCGCTGGCCGTGGAGCTCGCCGGCCGCAACCGCCGCGTGCGGGTCAACGCCGTCCTGCCGGGCCCGGTGTTGGTGGACGGCGACGAACCGGCCGAACGCGTCCGGCAAGTCACCACCGGCCCGCTCCTCTCCGAGCCCGGCCACGCCGACCACTTGGCCCACGCCGTGGCGTTCTTGCTGGAGAACCCCTTCGTCACTGGCGTTTGCCTGCCGGTTGAGGGCGGGCGGCGGCTGGCGGGCGGTTGGCAGAGCTAGCGGACTCGCCGCATCCGCCGCGTCCGCGTAGCATGGCGGGATGAGCTCACTGTGGCCCGCCGCAGGCTTCGCCCTCCTTGTTGGGGTCGCCTCACCGATCGCAACCGCCGAGAACCCGCTCGATGCCGATCGGGCGATGGGCTATCTGGAGCAGGTCTGCGAGATCGGTCCGCGGATGTCCGGCAGCGACGGGATGCGTCAGCAGATCGCCCTGCTGACCGAGCACTTCGAGTCCCTCGGTGGCGAACTGGAGGAGCAGAACTTCCCCGCGCGGCACCCGCTCAATGGCACGCGCGTGGAGATGACCAACCTAATCGTGCGGTACCGTCCAGACGTACGGCGCCGCATCCTCATCTGCTGCCATTACGACACCCGCCCGCTGCCTGACCGAGACCCCAACCCCGAGGCTCGCCGCAACGGCACGTTCATCGGCGCCAACGACGGCGGCAGCGGCGTGGCGGTGCTGATGGAGCTGGCGCACCTCATGCCGCAGCTTACCGGCGGCATCGGCGTGGACCTGGTGATGTTCGATGGCGAAGAGCTGGTCTACCGGGACTCCAGCATGTTTGGCCGTCGGGGCGACCCGTATTTCCTCGGCAGCAAGTACTTCGCCCGGGCCTACAAGGCCCGCAAAAAGAAATACGCCTACCAGTGGGGCGTGCTGCTGGACATGGTGGGCGACGCTGACCTGCGGCTCCGCTACGACAGGAGCAGCTGGAACTGGCGAGACACCCGGCCGCTGGTCAAGCAGATTTGGGCGACCGCCGAGAAGCTGGGCGTCGACGAGTTCCAGCCGCGGCTGATGTCCCGCATCGTGCAGGACGACCACCTGCCGCTGCACAACGAAGGCGGCATCCGCTGCATCGACATCATCGACTTCGACTACCCGTACTGGCACACCGAGCAGGACGTGCCCGCCAACTGCTCCGGCGAATCGCTGGCCAAGGTCGGCTGGGTGGTTTGGGAGTGGCTCCGAGGGCTCGACGCGAAGTACGCACCCAAGTCCGGGGGCAGTCGATGATCGCCACTTCGGTTGCCTCGCTCGCCATCGTTGGGCTGGCGGGCGTGTTGATTGACAGCCATCGGCGGGCTTGGCAAAGGTTCATCGCCGGTGAAGATCAGGCGCTGGACGCCGCCGATGGCCGCGCTCGACGCTACGCTCAGCAGATGTTCAGTCGCCGGATGGCCGCGAGTTCAACCCTGGCGGTGGCAGGCATGCTGATTGCCGTCCGGCCGTTGGTGCCCATGCAGGCGGGCTGGATGGTCGTCTACCTGTCGCTGCTGGTAGGCTCGTGCTTGATCGTTGTGGTGCTGGGCGTGGCCGACGCGGTGGCGACTTCGCGGTACTATCGGCGGTCGCGCCGCCGCGAAGTGCAAACCGCCCAGAAGCTCACCGAGGCGCTCGAGGACGCCCGCCGCGGCGCCGACGAGTCTTAGCCCGCCCCAAGCCCGAACCTCCGCCGAGCCGATGGACCCCCTCCGCTGCGCGATCGCATGCGTCCCACTGGCCGCCTATCTGTTGCTGCTTGGCGTGGTGAACCTGCGTCGCCGCCCTTTGATTACCTCGGGCTCGGCAGACCTGGCGGCGCTTGGCGTTGCGCTTACCGGCTTTGTCTTCGTGGGACCGATTGAGCTCTTCCGCCCGCAGGACCTCACGGGGGAGCTAGGCAACGGGGTCTGGCTGTTCTGGGTCGTTTTCTACTGGACCAGCGTGGCGCTGGCCGTGCTGGTGATCCGCCCGCGGCTGGTGGTCTACAACGCGAGCCTGGAGCAGCTCCGCCCGGTGGTGGCGGAGGCGGCGGGGCAGGTGGACCCGGATGCCCGTTGGGCGGGCGACAGCCTGGTTCTGCCGCGGCTTGGTGTCCAGGCTCACCTAGAGTCGTTCGGCCTGATGCGGAACACGTCGCTGGTGGCCACCGGCAGCGTGCAGGACCTGGACGGTTGGCGGAAACTCCGCCGGGTGTTGCAGCGGACGGCCGACGGCCTGACCGTGGCGCCCAACCCGCGTTCGGTGAGTTTCCTGCTGGTCGGCTCGGCCATGATGGCGTTCTCCGTCGGCTACCTGGTGTCCGACCCCGTGGACGTGGCGAAGGCGGTGACCGAGGTCTTCGCGTTCTAGCCCGCTTTTCGCCTTTGGGCTTCGCTCTCGCTCCTCCCGAGCTGGCCGAAACGCGGCAGCAGCATCGCTACGCGAGACTGGTAGGCGGTGTAGCGCTCCCCCAGGTGGGCGACCAAGTCGCGTTCCTCCCAGCGGATCGCCTTGAGCACGTAGGCGGTCATCGCCAGCGCGAACAGCAGCCGGCTCGGCCCCATGCTGGGCGCCGACCACGACGCCAGCAGGACGCCGGCGTAGATCGGGTGGCGAAGGTGGGAGTAGAGCATGGGCGTGCAAAACGGCACGTGCTGGTACGGCTTGCCGCGGAGGCAGAGCCACACCTGCGGAAGCCCGAATAGGTCGAAGTGGTCGATCAGGAACGACGCTAGGAACACGATCGCCCAGCCGGCAAAGTAGGCGGCGTGCAAGCCGTACCGGATGGGCGTGGAGTCGATGGACCAAACCACGCCGCCGATTGGCTGCCAGAAGGCGAACATCACGGCGAGCGCGGCGCCGGTGGCGACCAGGTAGGTGCTCCGCTCCGCCTCGGTCGGCACGTACTGCGTCCACCAGCGTTTGAACGCTGGCCTCGCCATGCCGCTGTGCTGCAGGCCGAAGAGCAAGACGAGCCCCAGGTTCACCAGCACGGCGACGATGGTTTGCGCGGCGGACAAGCTCGCCGACGGATCGTCCAGTTGTGTCGGCGCCCCGTACCCGCCAATGAACGCGATGGTGTAGAGCAGGGCCGAAAAGCCAACGCCGTAGGCCGCCACGCCGTAAATAAAGATCGCCACTCGCCGAAACATCGCGTCATTCCTCCGAGACCGGGATGGGTAATGGAGGCTTGTACGGCGGATCGAATGCGGTGTTACAGCAACCGGATTCGTGCCTCACTCCGAATCGCTCAGCGTCGCCCGGAAAGCAGGTAACGCAGGAACGAGATCAGGCCCGCGAAGCGATACTCGCCATCGATGTAGTGCTCGATGACGTAGAAGGCGAAGTAGTACGCCCGGCAGAAAGCCCAGATTGCCAAACCAAGCAGCAGGGCGGTTTGCCAAGACGGGTGGCGGATCAGCAGCAGCGTCACCGCAATCGCACCGATTGCAAGCAGCAATCCGGCCTTCAGGTACATCAGACGAGGGTCGCGGAGGTCGCCCATCGGATCACCACAAGTGCCACGCGCCCTGCCAAAGCACCCAGACGCCCAGCAGCAGGTTCGTGACGGCGTGGGAGGCTACGCAGTCCCAGTAGTTCTTCGTCTTGAGCATCAGCCACATGGTGAGGCTGAAGTACGCCAGCGCCGGCAGCTTCTCCGGGTGGTAGAGCATGGCGAAGCCCACGCCGATGGCGGCCGCCTTGAGCGTCACCTCACCGAAGGGCACCTGCCAGAAGGCGGGGTTGTCGACCATCCGCACCAGCCAGCCGCGGAGCATCAGCTCCTCGCAGAGCGGTACCAGCAGCACGAGGCCCGTGAACCGCACCGCCAAGAACCACCAGTAGCTAGCCGGCTGCCCGTCGAACTGCACGTTAGGGTCGAAGGCGTCTCGAGGGGTCAGACCCAGGACGGTGATCACCAGGCTGTCTTCGCCAAACAGCTTGCGGAGGGCGTCGTTAAGCCCGATCCAATCGATTCCCACCCACAGTACAACTCCCACCACGCCCACCACGACCGCCAATAGCGAGACGCGAAATCGTGGCAGCTGGAGCGACCGGGGCATGAAGAACGCCAGCGGCACGGCCAGGGACGCCATGGCCGTGTACTTCCACAGGTAGTTGGCCGCATAGGCGGACCGCACCCGCTCGTAGTCGTCCGGCGTCAGGTGATCTCCGGGCTCGGCGGCCGAGAAGAACATGGGCACCGCCAGGTACACGAACATCGGCCCCAGCATCGCCAGCCACGGATACTCCTGGAAAAACGGGCCCCGCGGGCAAGGCGGGTGGTGCTGTCCGCTGCTGTTTTCGTCCTCGGAATGCGGTTCTGGGGATTCCATGCACGTGCTTTGGGCTGGTTGGCTGCTACCGATAGGGAGCGGGGGGCGGTCCGCTCGTGGATTTCCGCGTCCAAAGTCTTCGCCAATCCGCCGAGCCGCGATGGTTCAACCGCTTCTGTGCCGCGGACCGCGTCAAATTTCGGGGCGGGGCTAGCAAACCGATCTTTGTCGATTGCCGCAGGCCCCATACGCTACCGGCAGTGCCGCTGGCGTGCGAACTTCAATTGTACGCCGCTGGTCCTAGCCCTGCCCGGTCGTGTAGGTATTATGCAAGCTTCGCGGCGGTGTGTCGGCTGGCTCTAGAGAGTCTTCGGCGCCCAACCGCGCGGCATGCGAGGCCCCGCCCCTAAGCCTGCCGACCTCGTTTTCCCCACCCTGGCGTTGCCCACACGGTCCTTCGCCCAACCCGTCCGTCCTTGCCATGAACCTCGCTAAAGTCCGCAACATCGGCATCTCCGCTCACATCGACTCGGGCAAGACGACGTTGAGCGAGCGGATCCTGTTCTACTCCGGCCGGATCCACAAGATCGAGGATGTCCGCGGCGGCGGCGACGGCGCCGTGATGGACAACATGGAGCTCGAGAAGGAGCGGGGCATCACCATCGCCTCGGCCGCCACGTACCTGCGGTGGGACGACCACGATATCAACCTGATCGACACGCCGGGCCACGTCGACTTCACCGTTGAGGTGGAGCGGAGCCTCCGCGTGCTCGACGGCGCCATTCTGGTGCTCTGTTCGGTCGGCGGCGTTCAGAGCCAGTCCATGACCGTTGACCGCCAGATGAAGCGGTACCACGTGCCGCGACTGGCGTTCATCAACAAGATGGACCGCACCGGCGCCAACCCCGCTAGCGTCATCGAGCAGGTCAAAGAGAAGCTCGGCGCCCACGCCGTCGCGATGCAGATCCCCATCGGCAAGGAGGATAAGTTCGAGGGCGTTGTCGACCTTGTGAAGATGAAGGCGTACTACTTCGACGGCAGCAACGGCGAGAAGGTCCGCACCGAGGACATCCCCGCCGACCTCAAGAGCGAGGCCGACGAGGCCCGCGCGCACATGCTCGAAGAGCTGTCGATGTACAGCGACGAGATGATGGAGAAGCTGCTGGCCGAAGAAGAGGTCAGCGAGGAGCTGATCCACGACATCACCCGCCACGCGGTGATCGAGCAGGAGTTCACGCCGGTCTTCATGGGCTCGGCGTTCAAGAACAAGGGCGTGCAGCCGCTGCTGGACGCCATCACGCGTTACCTTCCCGCCCCCACCGAGGTCGAGAATACCGGCACCAACCAGGAGACCGGCGAGAAGATCGTGCTGGAGTCGGACACGGAGAAGCCGCTGGTGGCGATGGGCTTCAAGATCACCGACGACGAGTACGGCCAGCTCACGTACACCCGCATCTATCAGGGCAAGATCGAGAAGGGCGGCACGTACTACAACCAGCGCTCGGGCCGCAAGGAGCGTTTCAGCCGCATCGTCAAGATGCACTCGGATAAGCGGGAAGAGGTCGACACCGGCGAAGCCGGCGATATCGTCGCCGTGATGGGCATCGACTGCGCGTCGGGCGACACTTATTGCAACGAGCCGAAGTTCTGCTCGCTGGAGAACATCTTCGTCGCCGACCCGGTGATCAAGATGAGCATCAACCCGCTCTCGCGGGACAACAGCGATAAGCTCGGCAAAGCCCTGCAGCGGTTCCGCAAAGAAGACCCCACGTTCCACGTCTTCACGGACGAAGAAACCAACGAGACCATCATCGCCGGCATGGGCGAGTTGCACCTCGAGGTCTACGTCGAGCGGATCCGCCGCGAGTACGGCGTGGAGACCGAGGTGGGCGCCCCAAAGGTCAGCTACCGCGAGAGCGGCCAGCAGCCGTACGAGTTTGACCACAAGCGGAAGAAGCAGACGGGCGGCTCCGGTCAATACGGCCACATCGTCGGCCTGATGCGGCCGATGACGGACGAAGACCGCGCTGCCATGGAAGAGTCCGGCGATTCGGGCGAGCTGTACTTTGAGGATCAGGTCACCGGCGGCCGGATCCCCAAGGAGTACATCCCGGCCGTCAAGAAGGGCTTCGAGGAGATGATGGATAAGGGCCCGGTGGCCGGCTACCCGGTTGTCGGCATGGCGGTCGAGCTCAAGGACGGCACCTACCACGACGTCGACTCCAGCGACATGGCCTTCAAGCTCACCAGCCGCGAGTGCTTCCGCGAGAACTTCAACCGCATGAAGCCGGTGCTGCTGGAGCCGGTGATGAAGATGGAGATCGAGTGCCCGGAGGAGTTCCAGGGCTCGGTAGTCGGTCAGGTCAGCTCCAAGCGGGGCATGATCGTCGAGACCGAAACCGCCAACGGCATGACCACCATCATCGCCGAGGTGCCGCTCGCCGAGACGTTCGGCTACTCCAACGAACTGAGGAGCCAAACGCAGGGCCAAGGCACCTTCAGCATGGAGTTCGCGAAGTACTCCCCGACCCCGGCAAGCATCCAGACGGAGATCGTCGAAGAGCGGAAGAAGGAACTGCAGCCCGCCTAACGCCCGACCAGATCCGACTATCCACCACAAACCCGGCAGCTTGTCCCCAAGGGGATGGGCTGTCGGGTTTTTTCTTGCCGGCGCCGAAGATCCCCGGGGCGCTCTCGTTGTTCTTCTGGAAAGACGGGCACGAACCGGTCTACGAACTCGGCGCCCCACCGGCGCCGGGCCGGGCTCGTCACTTGTGGAGATTGTCCGATGCACACGCGTATCCTGCGTTTGGCCGCTGTCGCCGTGGCCGCGGTTGGTTTGTCGGTGGCGCCCTCTGCCGCGTTCGCTGCTGACGGCACGGAGGTGGGCAACGGCTGCTGCTTGAGCGACGGCACTGAGGTCGGCAACGGTCTCGCTTTGGCTGATGGCACCGAGGTCGGTAACGGTTGATCCGGCCCCTACCACAAAGCGCGCGGCGGCGACCGCCGCCGCGCGTTTGCTCGTTCGATGGAGTGTTTCCTTACGGTGATGCTGGCGGAGTGGGTGAGCGCGAAGCAGGATGGAAGGGTTAGCGTCTTCCCGTCACGGCCCTGCTCCGCCATGCTTCCGACCGCGCAAAGACTTGCCGGCACCCTGATCGCCACTGGGTTGGTGATCGTGGCCGCGTCGTGCGCGGGTGTTGCTTACGGGCTGCCCTTGGTCGGGACGGCCTTGGTGGCCGTCGGCGCGATGGGACTGTTCGCGGGGCGGCGTTCGGCATCGCCCCTTCTCCTGGCGTTGCAGGCGGTGATCTATCTGGGGGTGTGGCTCCTTATGGCCGGGGCGATCGCCGCGAAGGGCGAAGCCGCCGAACTGCGTTTGTCGATCGACCTGCTGCTCAGCACCGCGGTAATGGCCCTTCAGGCCCCCCTCTTGGTGCAGGCCTCGCGAAGCCTCCGCGGCCACGCGTGACGCGCCGGGCGATCTGCGGGTAGACTCCAAGGCATCGGCTGCCGCTCGTGTATGCCGATTCGGTCCCGATCCGCCTGCCGGAGTCTTCGATGCGTACACCTCTGCCCGTCGCGGTTTGCTTCGCAACGTTGCTGACTGGCCTTTGCCCCGCGTCCGCGGAGGACTGGCCGCAATGGATGGGCCCGCAACGCGACGGCGTGTGGCGGGAGTCGGGTGTCGTCAGCAAGCTGCCCGCGGGCGGGGCGCCCGTGAAGTGGACGGCGCCGGTGGCGTACGGCTACGCGGGGCCGGCCGTGGCGGACGGCAAGGTATTCCTGTTCGACTACGTGCTCGATTCCGGCGAGGTGGCCAACAAGCCGAGCCGGCGTGATCAACTCACCGGCGCCGAGCGGCTGACGTGCTTCGACTCGGCGACGGGCGACATCGTTTGGCGGAAGCAGTACGACCGTAACTACCTGGTCTCCTACGGCGGCGGCCCCCGCTGCACGCCCACGGTCGATGGCGACCGCGTCTACACGCTTGGCGCCGAGGGCGACCTTGTCTGCTGGAGCGTCAGCGATGGGAGCGAGGTTTGGCGGGTCAGCTTCAAGGGCGCCTTTGGCGCCGAGACGCCCGTCTGGGGCCACTCGGCTCACCCGCTCGTAGTGGGCGACACGCTGTACTGCGTCGCGGGCGGCCCCGGGAGCGTGGCGGTCGCCTTCGACAAGGCGACCGGCGACGTGAAGTGGAAAGCCCTCTCCGCCAGCGAACCCGGCTACTGCCCGCCGACGCTGATCAACCACGCCGGCGTCGACCAGTTGCTCATCTGGCACCCGGAGAGCCTCAACAGCCTCAACCCCGAAACGGGTGAGGTCTACTGGTCGCTCGCCATCAAGCCCGCGTACGGCATGTCGATCGCCGCGCCGCAGAAGCAGGGCGACAAGCTCTTCGTCAGCGCGATCGGCAACGTGGCGTTGCTGATCGACTTGGCCGAAGACAAGCCTGCCGCCGAGGTGGTCTGGTCCGGCGGCGGCAAGCGTGGCTTGCGGGCCGTGAACGCCACGCCGCTCATGGGGCCGGGGGTCATCTACGGCGTTGATTGCGAGACCAGCGAACTCATGGCCGTGAGCATGGACGACGGCGAGCGGCTGTGGGCCACCAAGAAGCCGACGTTCGGCAACGGCCGCGGCCGCCACGGCACGGCGTTTCTCGTCCGGCAAGAGGCCTCGGGCGCGTACTTTCTGTTCAGCGAGCAGGGCGACCTGATCACCGCCGACCTCTCGCCGGAGGGCTACAATGAGACCGGCCGCCAGAAGCTGCTCGAGATGACCAGCAGCAGCTTCGGCCGCCCCGTGGTCTGGACCCACCCGGCGTTCGCCGAGCGATCCGTCTTCGCCCGGAACGACAAAGAGCTTGTGTGCGTTGATCTGAGTGAGTGATCCCCTCGCAGTCGGAACCGAGGTTGATTGATGGCCGCCGTCATCAAGATCCTGCTGATGGGCTGGGCCGCTGCGCGGCGGGGCGTTAAGGCGGTCGGCGTGCTGCTGGCGGTCTACGCGGCGTACTTGGTCATTGGATTGTGGCCGACCAATCGCGACTACACGCCGCCGGCGGGCGGGGTGGTGGTCTACGTGACGTCCTCGCCAGTTCACACGGACATCGTCGTCCCACTCACCCACGACGCCTGGGACTGGCGAGAGTGGTTTTCGGACGAAGACTTCACGGCCGAGCAGATCCGGGCGACGCACATCGCCATTGGCTGGGGCGACCGTGGTTTCTACTTGGACACGCCCACCTGGGCCGATCTCAAGGTCTCGACGGCCCTGCGGGCGATGTTCTTGCCCAGCGGCTCCGTGATGCACGTCTGGCGAGTGAACGACCCGGCGGGCGCCGACGGGTTTGTTCAGGTGAAGCTCGATCGCGAGCAGTACCGTCGGCTCTGCGAGTCGATGACCCACTCACTCGCGCTCGATACGAACGGCCGCCCTCAGCCGTTGGCGGGCGAAGCGTACTCGTCGTACGACGCCTTTTACCAGGCCGTTGGCTCGTACCACTGCTTCAACACCTGCAACAGTTGGGCGGGCCGGCGGTTGAAGCAAGCCGGGGCGCCGGCCCCACTCTTCACCCCGCTGCCGCACCAGCCCGGCATGTACCTACCGGGTAACGACTAAGCGACGGGCGCCCTTCGCCGCAGGAGTGCTCAGCCGAACAGCCGCCGCTGCGACTCTCGCACCAGCGGCCGGGCGTCGTAGCCGGCTTCGCGAAGCCGCTCGTCGAAGCCGGGCGGGCCGTGGGTGCAGTGGATCACGTCCGGCTGGACGATCTCCGGGAGCCGCATCAGCTGGTCGAAGTCGGCGTGATCCGAGAGCGGCAACGCGTGGTCGACCCCTAGCCGGTGGCGTGTGGACGGGTCCATCGCCCAGCCGGAGACCGCGATCGAGACGGTTTCGCCGAGCCCCGCCAAGCGGAATCGCTTCATCCCCCGCGGCAGCGTCACCACGGCGTGCCCCGCCAGCGGCCGCCCCGCGTAGCGACAGCAGGTCGCCTCGCCTGTTGAGAGGCTCATGCCGAGCCGCTCGTACACCTCGCTGATGGCGAAGACCTCCGGGTGCTGCAGCACCGGAACGCCGGCGGTGGTGAGTAGCTTGGTTACCTCTTGGGCTTTGCCCAGTGCGTAGGCGTGGACGACCGGCGTGCGGCCTTCATCCAGGGTGCTGCGGACGAGCCCGACGAGTTCGTTGGCCACCGCCTGTCGTGGCGGCAGCCGGTAGCGGGGGTCTCCAAACGTGGTCTCCATGATCAGCACGTCCGCCCGCGGTGGGTCGGCCGGAGTGGCGGTGAGCGACGGACCCAGCTTGAAATCGCCGGTGTAGAGCAGTCGTCGGCCCGCGTGTTCCGCCAGCAGCATCGCCGACCCCAGGCAGTGGCCGGCGGGCAGGGCCATGATCCGTGTGTCGCCGAGTTCCACGGGCTGACCGTAGGGTGTCTCACGCACCCGGAGCCGCTGGCCCAGCCGGTGGCGGTACAGGGCCGCGGTTTCCGGCGAGGCGAACGCGAGTTCGTGCCGGGCCATGTGGTCGGCGTGCGCGTGCGAGACGAAGCACCGCGGCTGACGGCGACGGAGGTCGACGGCGAGCCGAGCCGTCGTGAGGAACAGGCCGTCTTCGTAGTGGAACAAGCGCGGTTGGGCGGCGGCGGCCGACGTCGGGGAATTGCGGAACGCACGATGCCGACTAGGCTAGGCCGCTCTGGGTCATCGAGGCAATCCGCGGCGGACACGCATGGACTTACTGCAGATCCTGATCCTGGCCGTTGTGCAGGGGCTCACCGAGTTCCTGCCCGTCAGTTCGTCGGGACACCTAGTCGTCGCCAACGAACTGCTCGAAGCCGCCGGCAGGCCGCAGGCGGAAGACCTGGTCGAGGTTAACATCGTGCTGCATGTCGGCACGCTGCTCGCGGTGCTGGTCTTCTACCGCGGCGCCATCGCCCGCCTGCTGGGCGAAGACCGCCGGGCGATTGTGACGCTGCTCGCCGGCACGGTACCGGCCGTGCTGATCGGTTTGCCGATCAAGATGTTCTTCGAAGAGGTGCTCGAGAACGCCTTGCTCGCCGGCTGCATGTTCCCGGTGACCGCCGCGATCCTGATCTGGGTCTCGCGGCGGCCGGAGGGCGATCGCAGCTACACCGATCTCTCGCTCCGCGAGGCGGCAGGCATTGGCTTGATGCAGGCCTTCGCCCTGCTGCCGGGCATCTCTCGGAGCGGTTCGACCATCGCCGGCGGCCTGCTGGCGGGGCTGCGACGTGAGGCGGCCGGCACGTTCGCCTTCCTGTTGGCGATCCCGGTCATCGCGGGGCCGGGGCTCATCGAAGTCGCCAGGATGGCCAAGGACGCCAGCGAGGGCGCCGGGGCGGGCCAAACGCCGCTGCTAACGCTGCTGGTGGGCGCCGTCGTGGCGTTTGCCGTGGGGTACGGGGCACTGGCTTTGCTCATCCGGTTTGTGAAACAGGGCCGGCTGGGCATCTTTGCCTGGTATCTGATCCCGCTTGGCGTGGCCGTGGTGGCGTGGCAGATGAGCTAAGGGCCGACTCGTCGCCCTAGCCTTTGGTCGGCAGGTGGCCACTTCTGTTTGGCGACTTCCCGCAGCGCGGCTGGCTGCCTAGACTCAAACATGACGAACATGCCCGCGACGTCTGCCATGCCTAGCGCGTTCAATCAAAAAGACGAAGAGCTCTACCAAGAGCACATCCTTGACCACTACGAAGACCCGTTTCACCGCGGTTCGCTTGACGGCGCCACGCACGCATTCGAGGACAAGAACCCGCTGTGCGGAGACGTGGTGAAGATTGAGCTCGTGGTCGACAAGCAAGGGAAGGTCTGCGACTGCTACTTCAGCGGCGATGGCTGCGTGATCAGCCAGGCGAGTGCTTCGATGCTGCTAGAAGAGCTCCACGGCAAGACGATTGAAGAGGTTGAGGGATTCAGCGCCGAGGACATGCTGAAGCTGTACGGCGCCCGCCTGACCCCGAACCGGCAGAAGTGTTGTCTGCTCTCTTGGAAGGTGATTCAGCAGGCCGTGCACTCGCCGGTCCGCGAAGACTGAGCCGTCGGCAACCTCCTAACGATTCTTCCAGAAGAGCCTCTCTTGCCCGCAACTCACACCGCCACCGGCGCCCTGCTGCCTGAGGCGATCCGGGACGACTTCCCGATCCTCCGCGAGACGACCGACGGCGGCCAGCCGATTGCCTTCCTCGACTCGGCGGCCAGCAGCCAGCGGCCGCGGCAGGTGATCGACGCCGTCGCCCACTGCTACGAGCACGACTACGCCAACGTCCACCGCGGCATCCACACGCTCAGCGAACGGGCAACCGACGCCTACGAGCTGGCTCGCCGCAAGGTGCAGGATTTCATCGGGGCGAAGCACCCGCACGAAGTGATCTTCACCGGCGGAACCACGGCCGGCATCAACGCCGTGGCGTCTAGCTGGGGCGGCGCCAACGTTGGCCCGGGTGACGAACTGCTGCTCAACGAGATGGAGCACCACTCCAACCTGGTGCCCTGGTTCCAGCTCGCCGAGCGGACCGGCGCCGTGATCAAGCACATCCCGTTGACCGCTGATGGCCGGCTGGACATGGCTCGCCTCGGCGAGGTGCTGACCGATCGCACGAAGCTGGTGGCAGTGACGGCGGTTTCGAACGTGCTCGGCACCATTAACCCGGTCACCGAGCTGACGCGGCAAGCCCACGCGGCGGGCGCCGTGGTGCTGGTCGACGCGGCGCAGAGCGTTCCGCACGCAAGGACCGACGTTGGGGAGCTCGACTGCGACTTCTTAGTGTTCAGCGCCCACAAGATGTGCGGACCGTCCGGCGTCGGCGTGCTGTACGGCAAGGAGGCGTTGCTGGACGCCATGCCGCCGTTCCTGGGCGGCGGCAGCATGATCAACCGCGTTTACGCCGACCGGTTCACGCCCGCCGAGCTCCCGGCCAAGTTCGAAGCGGGCACGCCGCCAATCGCACAGGCGGTCGGCCTCGGCGCGGCGGTTGATTACTTGCAGGCGATCGGACTCGACCGGATCGCCGCCCACGAGCATGCCCTGCTTGAGCAAGCCTGGAACGCCCTTTCGGAACAGGAAGGCGTGCAGCTGCTGGGGCCGGAGCCGCAGCATCGGGCCGGGCTGGTTTCCTTTGTGCTCGACCGGCCGCACGCCCACGACATCGCCCAACTCTTTGATCGCGAAGGGCTAGCGGTGCGGGCCGGCCATCACTGCACCCAGCCGCTGCACGACCGGCTGGGCATCACTGCCAGCACGCGGGCCAGCTTCTACCTCTACACCACGCCCGCTGAAGTCGACCTGCTCATTGAGTCGATACGGAGCGTGCGCGAGCGGTTTCGCCCCACCGGTCGCCGGCGCCGTCGGCGAGCCGAGGGCTAGCGTACCGGTCGCTGTGGGGCCGCCAACTCCCGTCGTGGGGCGACCTGCACCGGCGTTGTGGCGTCATTTGTCACGCGTTATAATCCGCCGCTCGCAAAATCCCTAAGCTGTGCAATTTCGCCAGGCCGATCCTTCGGCGAGCTGCTGGGAAGCGACGAACCACGCCCTTCCTGCTGCCGCCCAGGTACCCGTCCATGCGATTCTGGTTGCTCGATGCGATCGAAGAGGTCGAGCCGGATCAGCGTCTGCTGGCGGTGAAGAACGTGTCGTACAGCGAGGAGTATCTGCAGGACCACTTCCCGGAGTTCCCGGTGCTGCCCGGCGTCTTCATGCTAGAAGCGGCGACGCAGGCGGCGGCCTGGCTGCTGAGGCTCACCGACAACTACGCGGACACGGTGATCGCCCTGAAGGAAGCCAAGAACATCAAGTACGCCGACTTCGTGCCACCCGGCAGGCAGCTACGAGTTGAGGTGACGCAGACCAAGAAAGAGCCCGGCACGGCGTCGTTCAAGGTGCAGGGCACGATCGGCGAGAAGAACTCTTTGACCGGGCGGATCGAGCTGGAACGCTTCAGCCTGGCTGACCGCGACCCTGAGCTGGCCGAGACCGACGCCCGCATGCGATCCTACTTCCGCAAGTGGGAGTCGGCGATCCTGCGGCCCGGCGTCTTCGCCGCCGACCTGGCGGCGCCAGCAACCCCCAACCCGGCCTAAGCCGGCAGAAGAAACCAAACAACGCCGCCGGCCGACGCCGGCGTATCCCACATCGAAGGCCAACTAAACGGAGGCGCCGCGAACGGCATGGCATCGCAAGAAGAGATTTTCTCGAAGGTTCAGGAAGCGCTCGTCGAGGCGCTCGGCGTGGAAGAAGACGAGGTCACCCCCGAGGCCAAGCTGCAGGGCGACCTCGACGCCGAGAGCATCGACTTCCTGGACATCGTCTTCCGCCTGGAGAAGGCGTTCGACATCAAGATCGAGCGGGGCGAGCTCTTCCCGGAAGACATCCTGACCAACACCGAGTACCTGCAGGACGGCAAGCTCACGGCCGAGGGCTTGGAGAAGCTCAAGGAGCGGATGCCGTTCGCCAACTTGGGTGAGTTCGAGTCGAACCCCGTTGTTCAAAACCTGGGCAAGCAGCTCACGGTTCAGGACATGTGCAGTTTCGTTGAGCACAAGTTGAAGTAAGGAGCGAGTCGGCGCGGGGCGACAGGCGGATGGCAGGCTGTGTTCCTGTCCGCTGCCGAATGCCTGCCGCCCACTTCCTATGCGCTGGTTCTGGGTCGATCGATTCACCGAGTACGTCGCCGGCAGTCACGCCGTGGCCGACAAGGGCGTGGCGTTGTCGGACGAGTTCCTGCACGACCATTGGCTCGGCTACCCGGTTATGCCCAACTCGCTCATCGCGGAGGGCATGGCGCAGACCGCCGGCCTGTTGGTGAGCGAGCTGTACGGCTTTAAAGAGCTGGTGGTGCTCGCCAAGTTCACGCGGCTCTCGTTCGATGGCCCGCTCCTGCCCGGCCAGTGCATCACTTACCGGGCGGAGATCGGCCACCGCAAGGAGATCGGCGCCCAGGCGAGTGTGACTGGCGTGATCCGCAAGCCGGATGGTTCGGAGCATCAGCAGGCGCTCGCCGAGATCTTCTTCGCCCGCTTGGCCAATGACAGCGCCCCGGATAAGGGCCTGCCCGCCAAGCTCTTCGACCCCGACGACCTCTGCCACTGGCTGCACGTTACCGGCGTCTTCCGCGTTGGCGTCAAGGCGGACGGCAGCCGCATGCAGCCCGCCGACTACGGCCTGCCTGTTTACGGCTGACGCTCGGCGAGCGGTTCCTCTGGCGGGCGGCGAGCGATCATTGGTACGCTGAGACGCGTCGTTGGCGAGGCTTCGAGACACCCACCACTCGTAGGCGGTCATCAAGCGATGAAGAACCGAGTTGTCATCACCGGGCTAGGCTGCGTCACGCCGCTCGGCGCCACGGTTGAGAGCCTGTGGGCGAACCTCCGCGAGGGGAAGAGCGGCGTCGGCCCCACCACGTTGTTCGACGCCGATAACTTCCCGACGCACATTGCCGCGGAGGTGAAGGACTGGTCGGTCGCCGAAGTTGGCGAGGACCCCGACTTCTGGGCCGCCAAGGGCAGGCACACCCGGTTCGCCGTGGGCGCCGCCAAGCAGGCGCTCGCCGACGCAGGGCTGAGCGACGGCGGCGTTGAGGACCCAACACGCTTTGGCGTTTATCTTGGCGCGGGCGAGGGGCAGCAGGACTTCCACGCCTTCAGCGAGATGATGGTCGCCGCGGTCAAGGACGGCGACTTCGACCTTCGGACCTTCATGCAAGAAGGCCTCAGGCGGCTCGACACCGAGGCGGAGCTTGAGCAAGAGCCCAACATGCCCGTGGCGTACGTCGCCGCGGTGGCCGGCGCTCAGGGCCCCAACCTCAACTGCCTCACCGCCTGCGCCGCCAGCAGCCAGGCCATCGGCGAGGCGACCGAGATCATCCGCCGTGGCGACGCCGACGTGATGCTCTCCGGCGGCGCCCACAGCATGATCCACCCGTTTGGCGTGACCGGCTTCAACCTGTTGACGGCCCTGAGCGAGCGGAACGACGAGCCGCACCGAGCCAGCCGACCCTTCGACCTCCATCGCGACGGCTTTGTGCTGGGCGAGGGCGCCGCGATGCTCATGCTCGAGGAGTACGAGCACGCCCGCCGCCGCGGCGCGCCGATCTACGGCGAGCTGCTCGGCTACGGCGCCACGGCGGACGCCTTCCGCATCACCGACACCCACCCGGAGGGACGCGGCGCCACGAGCTGCATCAAGATGGCGCTCGCCGACGCGGAGCTCAACCCGGAAGACATCCACTACGTCAACGCCCACGGCACCAGCACAGCGGTGAACGACAAGGTGGAGACGCTCGCGCTCAAGCAGGGCCTGGGCGAGGAGGCGGCGCGGAAGCTGCCGGTATCAAGCACCAAGAGCATGATGGGACACCTGATCGCCGCCGCCGGCGCCACCGAGGCGATCATCAGCCTGATGGCGATGCGTGACGGGGTCGCCCCGCCCACGATCAACTACGAAACGCCCGATCCCAACTGCGACCTGGACTACGTTCCGAACGAGGCGCGGGACACGCCCATCAAAACGGTGCTGAGCAACAGCTTCGGCTTCGGCGGGCAGAACGTGACGCTGATTCTGGGATCGGCTTGATCCGCGCGTCCGGCTTGGCGCCGGTCGGCTAGCCGCCTCCGGCCCTGCCCTGCACGTTGGTGGGGGGCGTGGGCGCCGGGATCCACTGCCAGTAGATCATCCGCTGCTCGACCGGCTTGCCGACAAACTTGCGGACCATCCACAGCGTCACGTAGATGGCGACGAACGTCACCACCGCGTTGTTGGTGAGGTTGGCCAGGTCGCCACGGGCGAGGCCCGGCATGTGGCCCACCACGCTGCTCGCAGCGGCGATCATGAAGGGGTTGTCGCGGTTCTCGGTGACGATCAGGTCAAAGAACCGGCAGAACCCTCCGTAGAAAATGGCGTACAGCACCAGCGCATAGAGCCCTCCCTCGGCAGCGGCGTAGCCAATCACACCCGGCGGCAGGGTGATCCTCGAGTGGTTCACTCCGTCGATATTCGCGATCTTGGCGAGCTGGTTTGCCAGCGGCTCCGGCTTCTCCGGCCAGATGCTCCGCGGGATCACCTGCAGCACCATCTGGCGCAGCGACAGGATGTGCTGCTGATCAACCTTCTTCGGGTAGGCCTCGATGCACCACAGCGTGGCCTCGCCGCAGAGCTGGCCATCGAAGATGGCCGCAGCGTGCTCAAGCGTGCGTTTGGAAGAGACCATCTCTTGAACGACCTGCGTGAAGGTCATCTCGCCAATACGGCCTCGCACCGCGGTGAACGAGGAGACGATCAGCAGAGCGGCGAGGCTGAGTGGCGCGAGCCAGAGCAGCAGCGTCTTCGGCTTAAGCCGGTTGCCCAGGCTGAAGTAGATGCCCCACATCAGCCCCAGACAGACGCCGACCAGCGGCCGACGCCCGTAGCTGCGGTCCAGGGCCAATCCCACGGCGGCGATGAAGATGACCGCGCTTCCCACAAGGACCAAGATGTTGGAGTAACGCCGGGCGACGACCCAGCCGACGAACACGCACGAAACGGCCGCCAGCCCCACGCCCGTGTGGAAGGCGATGGAGCGGATGTACGGGATAAACTGCGCGAGCCGCATCCCCAAGCCGAGCATCACCAGCGTGAAGCCGACGATCAGTAGCGAAGCGTCCGTAGCGGTTGTGTTCTTCGTTTTGAGCCAGCCGGCGACGCCGCGCCACGGGCCCGGGAACCGGTAGGCGAGGAAGTAGACAACCAGGAACACCGCGGCGTAGCCGACGGCGATGAGGCCGGCGGCGTCGATGTCCTTGACCTGGAACTTGACGGTCGAGTCCCGCATCAAGACGCCCGCGGGGCTGAACAACTGGTAGACGATGAAGCCCGCCAGGTAGATGTTGCGGGCGCTGAAGAGCTCGACCGAACGACTCAGTCCCTGCGCGATCACCACGACCGCTACGACCGCCGCCATCGCATAGAGCAGAAAGGCGTAGAGTTCGGCCATTGCAGCGGTGCGGGCGGGGGGAGCCGGTGGGAGGCGGCGACGGGGAGCCGACGCTCGACGGTTGGCGATGGGGGGGGAGTCTGGGTCTAGAAGCTTACGTCACCAGGGCGGGCCGGAAACCTCAGTCAGACACGGTTTCTGGAGGGGGCGCCAGGCTGGCTAATTCGGGCCACAGCGGCTCCGCGCCGAGCATCTCCGCCAGTTCCGCGGCGTCCGGGGCCAGCTGCTCGCGGAGCCAATCAAGCGTTTCATCCTTCGGTTTCAGCCCGGAGGGGTCGGTCTTGGGCAGCAGCAGCTTAAAAAGCCGCAAACGCAGACCAACCGGCAGATTCGGACGGATCAACCGGCGGTAGACCTTGCTGTTGTAGATCGCGTCCCACAGCGCATTGCGGCGGGGTTTGTTCTTCGACTGATTATACGCCTTGGCGGGAATGCCGCTCGCGGTTTGCAGCTCGACCCCGGCAAACTCAGCGAGCTCGGAGAGCACCTCCTCTTGGTTGGCGACGAATCGCTCGAAGGTGACAACACGGACCCGCTCGCGGCCGAGCGCCTCCAGCCACGGCCGGAGCTGCATCGCGTACCGGCTGAAGTTGAGGTAGTTCTCGGAGTTGCGCACCTCGTCGTCGATCTTGTCGCTGGCGCTCCCCGCGACGAACTCATGGCGGAAGTGGCTCAAAGCCCGCTCGACGGGGTTGCGCACCAGGTAGACCACCCGGAAGCCGTCCGGCAGCACCTTGAGCGCCCGCTCAACCACGGCCGTGTGCTGCGGCAGCTTGGTGTAGCCGGTCGAGGCGTCGCAGAGCAGCTCGTCCGGTCGGGCGTTGCGGTAGACTCCCGCGTAGCGCGCCTTGCCTTCGGGGGTGAGGACCTCGTCCTTCGTAAGCCAGTGCGGCTCCTTGTTCTCGGCAAGGTAGACCCGGGTCCGCTCGGCGAGTTGCATGTACAGGGTCGTCGTGCCCGACTTCATCGCGCCGATGATCAGCAGCTCAGGGAGTCGGTCTGGGTTATCGACCATTGAGGGCAGCGAACGAACGAGGGCGAAGGGGGATTGGTTGATTATTGCCAGCGAGGGGCGCGGTCGGGGAGCTTGTCTTCGGTGAGCGGCGAAGCCTTGGCGGGCATGCCGATCGCCAGGTGTTTGGGGGGAATCGGCTTGGTGACCACGGCCCGCGCCGCCACGATGCAGTCGTGGCCCACCACGGCGCCGCGGAGCAAGATGCAGCCGCTGCTCAGTTGTGCCCGGTCGCCAACCAGGCCCGAGCGGTCCATGTCGTCCTCCCAGATGTGCACCACCTCGGCATGCTGCCGGAGGTAGACCCCGGCGCCGAGCCTCGCCCGGCTGTTGAGCACGATCCCAAGCGGGTGCGGGACCCACAGCCCAGGGCCGATCCGTGCGCTGCACGGGATCACGCAGTAGTACCAGTGGAAGATGAACTTCTCAACAAGCAAGCACAGCGGACGCAGCCGGAGCCGATGAAACCACGCCCCGATCCGGTAAGCCAGCATCATGTGGAATCCGGACGAAGTGAGTGCCGTGATCGCCAGGCCGACGTAGTATCGCAGCCAGGACCGCCCGTAACGGGGCGGGGCGTGGATCAGGAGGTCGGCCCCGATTCCGCCCAGGGTGACCGGCTCGGCGATCTCGATCGTGTCGAACCACTCCGGCATGCCCTCGGTCGGCGAGGCCGGCTGCGCGGGTGTGAGCGCCGTCGACTCGCCGACAGCCTCGCCGATTGGGGCGGGCGTGGCCTCGGCGGTTTCGGGGTCGGTAGGCGGCTGCACGGGAATCAACAGCATTGCAAGGCGGAGACGGGGCCGCTGGGCAACCAGCCCGGCCCTCGGCAATACCGAGTATAATCGACCAGGCAAGTCTCCCGCCTCTTGTCGCTTGGCTGCCCTCCGCGCGGCCGACCCGCCCACTACGCAGCCGCCGGCATCGTCGGCACAATCGGCCCTTCTGGCGTCCCGCTTCGACTAACCACCGCAATCGCCTTGGCCGCCCCCGCTTCGCAACCTGATCAGTCCCCGGGCGCCCCGGCGCCCGTGGCCGTGGTGTGCCACAGCGTGCCCCCGTACCGCCAGCACCTCCACCGCCGCATCGCCGACGAAGAGCCTCGCGTACGCCTGCTAACGATCAACACGCACCACGACGCAACGCGGAACTGGCAGCTCCCCGACGCGGAGAAGATTGGACTGGTCGACCTGACCGGCGGCGACACCATGGCTGCCACCCGCGGCCTCCGTGGCTGGTGGCCCGAGTGGAAGCGGGGGGGGCGGATCATCGAGACGTTGCGCCGCGAGGGCGTCCGAGCCGTTGTGATGAACGGTTACAACGACGCCGGCCGCCGGCGGGCCATCCGGTGGTGCCGCAAGAATCAGGTGCCGTGCTTTCTCTGGGGCGATGGCAACATCGCTTCCGAGCGGCTCAAGACGGGGCCGGCCCAGGCTCTGAAGAAGTGGCTCATCCCGCCAATCGTCCGCCAAGTGACCGGTTGCTTCGCCTGCGGCCGCCTGGGCAAAGAACTCTGGCAGTCCTACGGAGCGCCCGCGGATCGCGTCTTCATCTCGCCCTACGAACCCGACTACCGGCTCATTCAAGACCTCGCCGAAGAGCAGATCGACGCGGTCCGTGCTAAGCACGGCCTGCAAGCCAACCGGCGGCGGCTGGTGTTCTCTGGTCGCCTCACGCAGGTGAAGCGCGTTGACCTGCTCATCGACGCGTTCGTTCGCCTCGCCGACGTTCGGCCCGAGTGGGACCTGCTGCTTGTTGGCGATGGGGAACTACGCGATGAGCTGCTCGCCGCGGTACCCGAGCGACTCAAGCCGCGAGTGACCTGCACGGGCTTCTTGTCCGATCAGCAGGAGGTGAGCACGCTGTACCGCGCGAGCGACGTCTTGGTCTTGCCGAGCACGTACGAGCCGTGGGCGCTGGTGATCAACGAAGCCGCGGCCGCCGGGCTGGCGATGGTAGCGACCGACGTCGTAGGCGCCGCGGCCGAGCTGATTGTCGATGGCAAGAACGGGCGTATTGTTCCGGCTGGCGATGGCGAAGCGCTCCGCGAGGCCATTGCCGATGTCACCGACCCCGCCAACACCGACCGCATGAAGCAGGCCTCCGCGGAGGTGCTCGCCGACTGGCGCCGCCGCGGTGACCCGGTCGAGGGTCTTCGCGAGGCTTTGCGATTTGTCGGCGTGCTGCCGACTTCGTAGCGAGTTCATTTCACTCAAACCGACAAGCTCCGGAAACCGCCGCCATGCACCGCAAGCTGTTCGCGCTTCTGATTATCCTCTCGCCGCTGGCCGCCACGCATGCCGAGGAGTGGCGCCCGCTGTTCAATGGCAAGGACCTTACGGGTTGGACGCCCAAGATCACGGGCCGCCCGGCCGGCGAGAACTTCGCCGACACGTTTCGCGTTGAAGACGGGTTGCTGAAGGTGCGGTTCGACAAGTACGAGGGCGACTTCAACGGGCGGTTCGGGCACCTGTTCTGCGACACGCCGCTGTACAACTACCGGCTGCGGGTCGAGTACCGCATGGTTGGTCAGCAGATGAGCGGCGGGCCGGGTTGGGCGCGGGCGAACAGCGGCGTGATGATCTACGGGCAATCGCCGGAGTCCATGGCGCTGGACCAGAACTTTCCGGTCTCGCTCGAAGTGCAACTGCTCGCCGGCCTGGGCAAGGGCCCGCGACCCACGGCCAACCTCTGCACGCCGGGCACCAACGTGGTGCTGGGCGGCAAGCTTCACAAGGTGCACTGCACCAGCTCAAAGAGCGAAACCTACCCCGTCGGCCAATGGGTGGCGGTGGAGGTGGAAGCCCGCGGAGACGAGTACGTTCGCCACTTGGTCAACGGCGAACTCGTCCTTGAATACGAGAAGCCCCAACTCGACCCACGCGACGGCGACGCTACAAAGCTGACCGACGCCGGCGCCGAGCTGCCGCTGCTGGGCGGGACGATCTCGCTACAATCCGAAAGCCACCCGGTCGACTTCCGAAGCGTGGAGTGGATGCCCCTCGACTGAGTCGGTTAGCAGCCCGGGCGGCCGACGACACGCCAAACGCTCTCGCAACTACGAGAGCATCTCTGGCGTGATCTTGCTGACGTATCCTTGGTCAAACCACTTGTGGTGCTCGACGTTCGCGCCGCGAGCCTGAAACCCATCGCCCTCCAGGCCCAGGTAGGCGGGAATCGGGTCGGCGGGGTCGACCAAGACGGTGAGCTTCTTCGGCACGGGCCAGACCTCTTGCCGGTTGATTGGCAGGCCGGGCAGCACCGCCGCCATCTGCTGCTCCACGTACTGCTGGTGGCCGAGGATGGCGAGCGTGAATAGGGCGTTGCGGACGATCATCGCGCCCTGCGAGTAACCGACCACGGCGAAAGGCTCGCCGGGCGACTGCGTCGCTTGCCGATGCATGAGCCACGCCAGGCCTCGCGTGGCCGGGTTGTGCTGCAGCGGCGAGTCGCCACCCAGGGCCGTCGTTAACCCAGCGCCAAACGACCGACCCGTCAGCAAGCCGGTGAGGTAGACCGGCCAAACTCGGTCGCGGTACGCCTCTTCAATGTCGCGGCCGGCGAGTTGCTGGTTTTCGCTCGGGGCGGTTCCCTCGTTGTAGATCAGCCACACCGGTCGGCCGGGCAGCCGGCCGGCGAGCGCCTTGGCTTCGTCGGTGGCGATCTTCTTGTTGGTGAAGATGCCGTTGACGTAGTAGACCGGCGTGCCGGCCCCTTCTTGGATGGCGACGGGCGTTGGCGGGCTCATCAGGGCGTCCTTCAGCCCCTTGCCGATGAACGGCAACGCCGCCGCCTTGCTGGCTTGCTGGATCAGCGGCCCCGCCAGCTTGGCCATCTGCGTGGCGTCGCCACTGGAGAGCGCCTTGATGGCGTCGGCGTGGCGGCTGCGGATCATGCCGACCGCCTGGGGGAAGTCCCGCTCGAACATCGCGGCGATCTTCGCGGCGTCGTAATCGGCCGGGTCGAGCGAGATCGACCCGTAGCCGGGGATCTCAATCGTTGGCTTGTTGGAAGCGGGCTGGCCGGTTGAAGGCTGCTGGCCAAACGCCTGCGGTGCTAGCAGCCCGGCGCCGGTAGCGGTGGAATTGCGGAGGAAATCTCGGCGGTGCATTGGAAATTCTCCCGGGTTCGGACGGCACGAGTGTAACCCGCCGACGTGCAGCAAACGAGATTTCTGTGGAGCGAAGGTTCTGCTACGGTCCGCCGGTTCACCCCGCTCAGACGGCCCTGCTCCGACGGCGTACTTGCTATGCGTGTGCTGATTTTCGAGCCGCAGTTCGCCGGCCATAACCTGGCCCACGCCGCCCGGCTAGCTAAGGGTGTGGCTGAGCTTGGGTGCGACGTGGTGCTCTCCACGTCGCGGCAGGCCGCCGAGTCGGCCGAGTTCGCCACGCATTTCGGCGACGCCCCGCCGCCTGACCTTCACATCTCCGACGGGTTCACCCTGCACCATCGCCGTGGCCAGCTCCGCACCGGCGGGCCGATCGGCGCGCTGCACACGTACCGAGCGCTAACGACCGCCATCCGGGAGACGCGTCCCCAGCACGTCTACGTGCCGTGCGGCAACAGCCTGTCGCGAACGGCCGTGCTGCCGCTTGGCCTTGGGGCGGCGCTCCGCGGCTGCGGGGCTCAGGCGGAGACTTTGATGATCAGCGGCCGCTACCTGCAGGCCAACCCTTCGCCGTGGCGGCGGCTGCGGAGGCGGCTCGTGCTGAACGCCATCGCCGGCGGGCCGTGGTCTCGGGTCTTCCATCACGACGACGTGGCGTGGGAGCACTTCCAGAGGCACGGCGGCCGGATGGCGAGGCTCGGTGCCCTAATGCCCGACCCATGCAGCCCGATCGTTGAGTCCTCCACGCAAACAGCCCGCCATGCTTTGGGCCTGCCAGAGGAAGGTCGCGCCTTGGCGGTCATCGGACTCATCGAGCGGCGGAAGGGGATCGAGGTGCTGCTCGAGGCGTTCGCCACGGGGGCGAAGCGCTTCGGCGCCGAAGATCGGCTGTTTCTCCTCGGCAGGTGCGAACCGGCAGTCCGAGAGATGCTCGCGGGCCCTTATGCTCACCTAGTTCGCTCGGGTCGCGTGGTGGCGATCGATCGGCGGCTCTCGGCTGAGGAGTTCGGGCTCGCGGTCCGCGCGGCCGACGTGGTGAGCACGGTCTACCCGTGGCACGCCTACACTTCCAGCATCCTGGTCGCGGCGGCGTCGGCCGGCAAGCCGGTGCTCGCTTCCGACTACGGATGGATCGGCCGCACGACCCGCCGGTTCCGGCTCGGCCAGGTTTGCAACGGCCGCTCTCCCGCCAGCGTGGCGGCGGCGGCGGCTTCCGCCTTGGCGTCGGCCGACCAGTACCGCCCCATTACCGCCGCCCAACGCTTGGTGCGTTACTCAACGGACGCCAACTACGTGGCCCACTGGACGGCCCGCCTCCGCGAGCGGCTCGGCTTGGGGCCGTCGCCGGACCGGGTCTCTTGGGAATGGGTCACCCGTCGCCAGGGGATGCCCAAAGCGACGGTCGATCGCCGCGTGCTGCCGGTCGCCTCGGCAACCGCGTGATCTTTGTTGGCTCGTGGGCGACCGTGGGACGGTTGTGCGATACTGGGGTTCATCCCAACCCCGCGAGCCCGCGATGCCCACCATCACCATCGGCGACACGTCGTTCGACTGCGCCCAAGACGCCAACCTCCGCAAGACGCTGCTCGCGGCCGGCTTTAAGCTCTACAACGGGCCGATGAAGCTGGCCAACTGCCGCGGGCTGGGCACCTGCGGCACTTGTGCGGTGAAGGTCGAAGGCCGGCTCTCGACGCCAACGGGGATCGAGAAGATCCGCCTCGCCGCTCCGCCCCATCGCCGCGGCATCGAGAAGGGCCTGCGGCTCGCCTGCCAGTGCAAGGTGCAGGGCGATGTGAAGGTTGAGAAGCGCGAGGGATGGTGGGGCCAAAGCGGCTGACTGCCAACCACTTCTTGATGAACCTCTTGAGAATCCGTTTGAGACGACGATGAGAACGCTACTTGCTTGCTGCTTGATCACGCTGGCCTCCCTGACTTCCTCGCGGCCGCTGCTCGCCGACGAAGAACGCCCCAACGTGCTGGTGATCGTGCTCGACGACGCCGGCTACCACGACTTCGGCTTCATGGGCAACGCGTTGATGGCGACGCCCAACATCGATCGGCTCGCCGCCTCGGGCATGGTCTTCTTGGATGCTCACCTTTCGGGCACCACCTGCAGCCCCTCGCGTGCTGGGCTCATGACGGGCCGGTACCAGCAACGGTTTGGCCATCACAACAACGTGCCGCCGCACGGCTGTGGCATGGACCCGGGCGAGAAGACCTTAGGCGACACGATGCGGGCCGGCGGCTACCGCACGTACTACGTCGGCAAGTGGCACCTGGGCGCCACCGACCCGTACCACCCCAACAACCGCGGCTTCGACGAGTTTCACGGGCTGCTCGAGGGTTCGCGTTCGTACTTCCCCGACGAGAAGCACGACACGCCCGGCGACGACCGCGCGATCCAACGCAACGGCGAGCACGTTCGGTGGGATGGCTACCTGACCGATCACCTCACCGACGCCGCCATCGAGCTGCTCAACCAACCGCGCGAGCAGCCGTTTGCCATGGTGCTCAGCTACACGGCGCCGCACACGCCCATGCACGCCAAGCCCGAGCACCTGGCGAAGTTCGCCGACCACCCGCGGCCGAAGCTGGCCGCCATGACCTGGTCTGCCGACGAGGGCATAGGCCGTGTGCTCGGCAAGCTCGAGGAGCTCGGCGAGCGCGACAACACACTGGTGTTCTTCCTCAGCGACAACGGCGGCGCCCTCGCCAGCGGCGCCGACAATTCGCCGCTCAAGGGCTACAAGGGGACCGAGTTCGAGGGCGGCCAGCGGACGCCGTTCATCGTGTCTTGGCCCGGCAAGATCGAGGCCGGCTCGTCGTTTGACGGTCTGGTCTCGGCCCTCGACATCCTCGCCACCGCAGCCGCCGCGGCCGGCGTGACCACGCCGGTTGGCAAGCCGCTGGACGGCGTTGATCTGCTGCCGTTCGCGCTTGGAGAACAGAGCGGCGACCCCCACCCGCATCTCTTCTGGCGCCGATCACGCGAGCACTCGGTTCGCGCCGGCGACTTCAAGCTGATCGGCCATGACCAGGCGGGCTGGCGGCTCTACAACGTTGCCGAAGACATCGGCGAGACCCGCGACCTCACGGCAGACCAGCCGGAGCTGGCCGCCAGCCTGCGGGCGAAACTGGACGACTTCGAAAGCCAGCTCGTCGAGCCGCAGTGGAGCGAGAGTGAGCAATGGGAAGACGTCAAAGCCGAAATGTACCGAGCGTGGCTGCGGAACAAAGAGCCGCGGTACACCGACCCGTGGGGCATGCGGCGTTGGCGGGAAGCGAATCGAGACTAGTCGGCGTCTTCCGGTAGCGCGCCGCCGAAGGCCTCCCAGCCCATCACTCCGAGCGTGCCCACTAAGTAGACCGCTACCGGCGCCAGGAAAACCGTGACTCCCAGCCAGTGCGTCCAAGTGCGTTTGCGCCGGGCCAAGCGGTCGCCGCGAACGGCGAACGCAACGGCGGCGAATATCAGCAAAGATGACGCATGATAGACCAGCACGTACGCATTGGAGTCAAGGAAAGCCGATGACGTTAGACTAAAGGCGATGGCTGTAAGCACGTAGCGCACCAACCAGGAAATCGGAATCAGCCCAAGAACCATCCTCCATCGCAGCTCACGCACCGGCACAGTCGTCGCGTAAATCAAAAACGCAAAGAGGAGTGTTCCCGTCAGAAACCTTCCATACATGAGCCACAGACTTGCTGCCATTGGGATCTCGTCCGTGAGAACTTCCCCGCCGCTCACGTAGAGGACGAAGACAGCCGTGCTTGGAAGTGCCAACAGGGCAGCCAATGCCGTGTAGACGAGCAACGAGTCGCCCGGTGACTCAAGGATGGGCAGCCCGCGGCGTGACCATGAGCAGCGGAGCATCCAGACTGTGAACGCGACCGAGGCGGCCAGCAGCCACAAAAGGATGTAGCCGACCCACCCGAACTCGCCGTCGGCAAAGGATCGCACTTGGAACGCCGCCAACGCCACCATGGTGGTGGCCATCATCATCAGCAGGTGGCGTAGCTGCAGCGGCGGAGTTTCGGTGAGGATGCTTGAGTCCGGCGCCGGTGGGGGCTCCTGGCTGGGCTCCGCGGCGTCGGCGTCCAGCGGGGCGTCGCTCACAGCCCGAATCGCTCTTGCAGGCTCATCACCTCCATCGGCTCGCTGCGGATCGCTTCCATGGCGGTCACGGCGGCCTCGGCGGCTTCCATCGTGGTGAGGCACGGCACGCCGGCGCCGACGGCGGCGGCGCGGATGCGGCCCTCGTCGGTCCGCGCGCCCTTGCCCTTGGGCGTGTTCATCACCAGGGCGACCGCCTCGTCGGTGAGGTAGTCGATCAGGTTCGGGTGGCCCTCAGAGAGCTTGTTGACGGCGGTCGCCTCGATGCCCGCCTCGGCCAGCGTGGCGGCCGTGCCGCGGGTGGCGAGCAGCTTGTAGCCCATCGCCACCAGCCGCTCGCCCAGCGCCGCCGCGTGCTCTTTGTGCTTGGGGGCGAGCGAGAGGAAGATGTTCCCGTCGGGCGGCAGCACCGTGCCGGCGGCGATCTGGCTCTTGGCGAACGCCATGGAGAACCGCGGGCTGACGCCCATCACCTCGCCCGTGGACCGCATCTCGGGGCCAAGCACCACGTCCACGCCGCGGAACTTGATGAACGGGAAAACCGCCTCTTTCACCGAGACGTGGGCCGGGATCGGGTCTTCGGTGACGCCTTGCTCTTTCAGCGAGACGCCGGCCATCACCTTCGCCGCAACCCGCGCCACGGGAAGCCCAGTCGCCTTGGCGACAAACGGCGCCGTGCGGCTCGCACGGGGGTTCACTTCGATGACGTACAGCGTCGGCTTGCCGTCCTCGTCACGCACGGCGAACTGCACGTTCATCAGCCCCCGCACGTCGAGCGCCTCGGCGAGCGCGACGGATGCCTCGCGGATCTCCTTGAGCACCGGGCCGGGGAGGCTGTAGGCGGGGATCGCGCAGGCGGAGTCGCCGGAGTGGACGCCCGCCTCTTCGATGTGCTCCATGATGCCCGGGACGATCACCGTCTCGCCGTCGGCGATGCAGTCGACATCGACCTCCGTGGCGCCTTCCAGGAAGCTGTCGATCAGCACCGGCTGCCCCTGGGCGGCGATGAACGCCTCGGCGACGAAGCGGTCGAGCTGCGTGTGGTCGTAGCAGATCTCCATCGCCCGGCCGCCGAGCACGAAGCTGGGACGAACCAAGACGGGGAAGCCGATCTGATCCGCGATCCGGCGGGCCTCGTCCATGGTGCGGGCGATGCCGCTGGGCGGCTGGCGGAGGCCGAGCTTGGTCAGCAGGTCGGCGAACTTCTCGCGGTCCTCGGCGTCCTCGATGGCGTCCACCTTGGTGCCGATGATCGGCGCCCCCGCGTCGGCCAACGCCCGCGCCAGGTTCAGCGGCGTCTGCCCGCCGAACTGCACAATCAGCCCGTCCGGCTGCACGCGGTCGCAGATGTTCAGCACGTCCTCAACGGTCAGCGGCTCGAAGAACAGCAGGTCGCTCGTGTCGTAATCGGTCGAGACGGTCTCCGGGTTGGAGTTGACCATGATCGATTCGTACTTCACGTCGCCTTCGTCGCTCAAATCCTGCAGCGCGAACGCGGCGTGGCAGCAGCAGTAGTCGAACTCAATGCCCTGGCCGATGCGGTTGGGCCCGCCGCCGAGGATGACGATGCGCTTCGCGTCGCCCTTCTCCGGCACCTCGTCTTCGGTCTCGTAGGTGCTGTAGAAGTACGGCGTGTACGCCTCGAACTCAGCCGCGCAGGTATCGACCGACTTGAACGCCGGGCGGATGCCGCGCGCGAGCCGGTCCTTGCGGACCGCCATCTCGCTGACGCCAAAGATGGTTCCGATCTGGCGATCTGAGAAGCCGAATCGCTTGGCGGTGCGCAGCAACTCCGTGCTCAGCTTCGCGAGCGCGGCTGGTGAGTCTTCCGCTCCCCCTGCTGACGCCGAGGGCTCGCTGGCGGACGACGCTTCGCAGAGGGCGTTCTCGGTCTCGATGATCTCCAGCAGATTATCGAGGAACCAGAGATCGATGCCGGTGAGCTCGTGCACCTCATCGACCGACATGCCGCTCTTGATCGCGTAGCGGAGGTGCCAAACGCGTTCCGGGCCCGGCTTGATGAGCTTGGCACGGATCTCGGCGTCGTCCGGCTGGGCATCCGTTCCCCAGAGGTCTTTGCCATCGCAGCCGAAGCCGAAGGCGCCCACTTCGAGCCCGCGGAGCGCCTTCTGGAAGCTCTCCTTGAAGGTGCTGCCGATCGCCATGGTTTCACCCACGCTCTTCATCTGCGTGGTGAGCGTGCTGTCCGCCTCGGGGAACTTCTCGAAGGCGAACCGCGGGATCTTGGTCACAACGTAGTCGATCGACGGCTCGAAGCAGGCGGTCGTCTCGCGGGTGATGTCGTTGGGCAGCTCGTGCAGCCGGTAACCGACGGCGAGCTTCGCCGCGATCTTGGCGATGGGGAAGCCGGTCGCCTTCGAGGCGAGCGCGCTCGATCGGCTGACTCGGGGGTTCATCTCCACCACGATCATCCGCCCGTTGTCCGGGTTGACCGCGAACTGGATGTTGGAGCCACCCGTCTCGACGCCGATCTCCCGAATCACCGCCAGCGAAGCGTCGCGCATCCGCTGGTACTCTTTGTCGGTCAGCGTCTGCGCCGGCGCCACGGTGATGGAGTCGCCCGTGTGCACGCCCATCGCGTCGAAGTTCTCGATGGCGCAGATGATCACGACGTTGTCGTCCGCGTCGCGCATCACCTCCATCTCGTACTCTTTCCAGCCGAGGATCGATTCGTCGATCAGCACCTCGGTGGTGGGCGAGAGGTCCAGGCCGTGCTGGACGAGCGTGTCGAACTCCGAGCGGTTGTACGCGATGGACGAGCCGCTGCCGCCCATGGTGAAGCTGGGCCGCACGACGCACGGCAGGCCGATGTTGTCGATGAAGTCGCGGGCTTCCTGCAGCGTGTGCACGGTCTTGCCGCGGGTCGTCTCCAGCCCGATCTTCTCCATGGCCGACTTGAACCGCTCGCGGTTCTCGGCCTTGTCGATCACGTCCGCCTTGGCGGCGATCATCTCGACGCCGTGCTTCTTGAGCACGCCACGCTCGTCGAGCTGGATCGCCAGGTTCAGCGCGGTCTGGCCGCCAAGCGTGGGCAGCAGCGCGTCCGGCTTCTCCTTCTCGATGATCTTCTCGACGAAGTCGGCCGTCAGCGGCTCGATGTACGTCCGCTCGGCGGTGGCCGGGTCGGTCATGATCGTCGCCGGGTTCGAGTTCACCAGCACCACCTCGTAACCCTCCTCGCGGAGCGCCTTGCAGGCTTGGGTGCCGGAGTAGTCGAACTCGCAGGCTTGACCGATGACGATCGGCCCGGAGCCGATCAGAAGGATCTTGTGAATATCGTCGCGGCGTGGCACGGCTGAGAGGGG
Organism: Planctomycetota bacterium; assembly: GCA_039414355.1. Lineage (GTDB taxonomy): Bacteria > Planctomycetota > Planctomycetia > Pirellulales > Lacipirellulaceae > JBCCQL01. The sequence continues at coordinate 53,501 of JBCDJN010000005.1, forward strand.
CTGGGGGCTGGGGGCTGGGTGGCGGGGCGAGGCGGGGTTCAGGCCCGATCAGCCGGCGACCTACGCGTCGCCATGGCGTGATGGGGCTTTGGCCGCCTTGAGGCGGATAAAATCGCACCAGCGTAGCATGCGGCAATCGGCCCTCACAACCGGCGGCGCTACCACCGGTCGTCGTCCAGCTCTACCACGCCCTCGGCCTGCATCTTCTGGGCGTGGCGTGCCACCTTCTTCGCTAGTTGCTGGCCTGCGGCGGGCAACTTGGCGAGGTCGACCCGCGAGAGCAGGTCGATCGCCCTGCCGGGTCGGTTGAGCTCCACAACGCAGATCTGGGCGAGCTTCACCCGCATGGGATCGGCCCGGTCTGGGGCTGTGCGGATGTACTGGTCCATGAGCGGCGCCGACTCCGCCCATCGCTGCTGCTTGTGCAGGCCGGCCACGAGCTTTGCCAGGTCGCTGGGTGGCAGCGACACGTCGGCTCCAATCCCCGCGAGCTTGTCCAGCAGCTTCTTCGCGGCGCCGGCGTTGCCCTCGGCCAGGTACATCTGCACTTGGCTCTTGGCTAGTTCCACCTGCTCGCCGCGTTGTTGCTTGCGTTTCTCGTTGAGCTGCTTGGAGAACTCGAGGTCTTCTTCCTCCGTTTGGTCCTTGCCGCCGGCGTCGCCCCGCCAGACGTGGAACATGTCCCAGCCTTCGCAGTCAACAACGCCGCGCTTGAGCAGCAGGATGCCGAGGGGGAAGCCGATCAAGGCGCCCATGACGTGGAGCAGGCTGCTGCCGGACCCGCCCTGCAAGATGATGACCCAAAGGAGGTCGAGCCCGATGTAGAACCCGGCGAGCCAGCCGATGGACACATCGACGGCGCCGACAAAGAAGAAAAACCAGTAGAAGACCTTCACTTCGTTCTTGGGCGCCCACACCGCGGCGATCGCCAGCAGGCCGTAGATGATTGAAGACGCTCCGTAGGAGACGGATTCGGAGCCGGAGTACCCGAGCGTGCAAACCTGCTCCACCGCGCACTGCAGAACGCCGATAGCCAAGTAGCACGCTAGGAAACGCAGCCAACCGAGCTTGCCTTCAACCACAAGGCCGAAGACCCACAGGAAGACCATGTTTCCCAGAAGGTGAAACAAGCCGCCGTGCGTGAAGTTGGAGAGCACCCATTCGATGGGGCGTAGGCCTTGGCCGTGGGTGAGGACCCAACCGGCGGTGGGGTCGATCACGCCGGCGACCATGCCGATGAAGACGAGCACGTTCACCACAATCAGCCCGACCGTGGCGAAGGGCCAGTAGTAAACCGGCGCGTCGGTGGACACCGGGATGAACATGCTGCTGCCGGGCTTGGGCTGCCGAAGGAGACTGCCGCGCGGCGTGGGCGCCGCTAGCATGAGTCTACTCGAAGCGGGTCGCTACCGGGGGAGAGCGGCGCCGGCGATTTCCTGCATCTGCTCGCGCAGCCAGGGCTCGGGGAACAGGCAGAGCGAGTACTCCCGGCTGCCGAGGATTGATTCGGCGCGCTGCTGGCTGAGCAGTTGCTCACGGCGGGCTTGCAAGGCAACGCGTTCGGCTGAGATCGCCTCACGCAGGGCGGCGTTGGCTTGCTCGATCTGCCGGTGGCGGGCGAGGTTGGAGCCGTTCTCTCGGGGGGGCTCACGCACGGCGTTCAGCTTGGCGGCGATCAGCTCGGCTGTCGCTGGGTTGTCCGCGTCGAGGTGACGCTCAGGGTGGAACCACAGGTCGCGAAGCCGCCGCTTGGAATCGGCGTCGGCGCCGGGTGCGGGCATCGGGAAATCGATAGGCAGGCGGAGCGTCGCCGAGACCGTGGCGTGCGGTGGCGGCGCGGCGCCGAAGAACCGGCGGGCGAGGTCGTCGGTCACATGGTCGTACTTCGCCCCGCCGATGCCGTGCAAGAACAGGTCGCCAAGCACCAGCCGGCCGTAGAGCGTGGTGAAGAGCGCCCGGCTGCGAAGCCGGACGCCCTGCCGCGCGAGCTCGGCGATTCCGGTCGCGTCGGGTCCAAGTGACCACTCGCCGCCGGACCGATCGGACAGCACCCAGTCGTCTTCGCGGTGACGAACGAACGCCGGGCGGCGGATCGGCGCCTCGTCGGTCCACACCCACAGCGGCGTTTCCGTCCACGGGTCGTCTGACTTCAGGTCCGGCAACGGTTGAGCTGGTGTGCGGAGCCGGTGGGCGGTGCGGTACGCGTCCAAGGCGCCGTTGTAGGCGTGGACGAAATCCTCGATCCGCGTCACCACCATCGCAGCGAACGCGGCGAACGCCTCGGTCTCGCAAACCGCGCTCAGCGGCAGCTCCAGGTTGGCCAGGCCCCAACGGCCCTCGACAAGCCGCCGGGCCCGAGACAGCGCTTCGCCAAGCCGCACGCCAGCGCGAGCCGCCTGGGTGAGGTCGCTTTGCATCGAGGCCGCGAGCGGCTCGTCGACCAACCCATTGAGTGCGTCAGCAGCTCGCGCCGCGAACGAGTCGAGCGCTTCGTGCGACTGAACTGGTCTGACTTCCCAAGGGCACGCTTCGGCCACTTCGTCGTACAGCACCGTCTGCACGCCTGGCTTCTCGATCGATCCGATTGGCGAACGCACGCCGGTGGTGCGGCAGAGGTCGCTATCGATCAGCACGTGCACGCCGCAGCCGCCGACGGCCTTCGCCAACCGATCGAGCAGAAAGTTCTTGAACCACACGCCGGTGTGGAACAAGTCGGGCTGGTGGCCCGAGAGCACTAGCGGAAGCGAACCGGCGTTGGCGGGCGGCGCCGGCACGTCGCAGAAAGAGCTCGTGAACCGGTGGGCGAGACCGAGCAACTCCTGCCGAGCGGCAATCACAAACGCCGGGTCGAAGCCGGCGGGATGGGCCGCTTGCCCGCCGACGATCGCTTGCCGGTTGGCAGCGACCTGCGCGGGGAGCTCCCCCGCAGGCGGGTCGATGAGGGTTTGGCCGTCGGCCTGGGGCGCCCGGTAGCGGCGGTAGCCGCCCTCGTCGCGATCCGACATAGCCAACCGTGAGCCTACAGGGTTTCGGCGGCCGCGAGCTGAGCGGCCCGGCAGTCGCCCGGCGATCGCCGCGTGGCCGCCAAGGCTCTTGCGATCACGGAGCGGTAGTAGGCAAGCCGCTGCTCGGCCTGGTCGAGGGCGCCGCCAAAGCTCCGCTCTTCGTCCAAGTAGATCAGCGGCACCGCCACCTCGCGGATCCGCAGGCCCTTGCAAGCGGCCTGCACCCAAAGTTCCAGGGGCATGGCGTAGCCGAACTCGGTGACGTTGAGCTTGGCGAGCGCTCCGACGCGGTACGCCTTGAATCCGCAGAAGGCATCGGTGAGCGACAGGCCGAGGCGTTCGTTGAGCTCACGCGTGATGGTGTGGTTGATCCGTCGCCGGTCCGCGGGCGCGGCGCCCGTGGCGGCGGCGTCAGTCGCGAGGTACCGGCTGCCGGAGACGATGTCGTAAGGCTCGCCCGATCCGCTGCCCGCTGGGAAGACGGCCGCGGCGAGGTCGTTGATCAACTGCGGTTCGTGCTGACCATCGCAATCAATGGTGACCAGCACGTCGTAGTCGTTGCCGATCGCGTAGTCGAACGCGGAGGCCAACGCGGCGCCGTAGCCGCGGTTCTCCTCGTGCCGGAGCAGCGCGATGTCGTTCCGCTTTGACAGCAGTTCACTGCTGCCGTCGGACGATCCGTCGTCAACCACCAGCACGTCGCCAGCATGCCTGCCCACTTCGCCCAACACCTCCTCCAGGTGCTTCGCCTCGTTGTAAACGGGCAGGGCGGTGAGGCAGCGTGGCGGGCTGGACATGGTGTCGGCGGGCTGTCGGGACGAGGCGGGAGTCGTCAGGCGGGCGTCTGTAGGATAATCGGAACCCCCGGGAATTCCTGCGCCTGGCCGAGCTTGAGCTCGGCGATCGGGGCGATCCGACCCGGTTTTTTGAGGCAAAGGCCGCGGGATTGTAGAACCGGCGGCAAGCTGGTCAAGCGGCTCAGTGGCCCCCGCTGATGTGCGGGTTCAGACGGTCTTGAGCGGGTCGTGCTCCGCCTGGGACGCCCAGAATTCCACTGCGGGGAACTTGGCGGCCAGCTCGTCGGCGAGCGCCTCCACGGCGAACCGCTCGCTGCCGTAGTGCCCCAGCAGCACCAAGGCGATGCCATGCGCCTCGGCGGCCAGACAGGTGTGAAACGTTGCCTCGCCGGTCACCAACGCGTCGCAGCCCGCGGTCCGGGCCGCCTCGAGAAAGCTCCCGCCGCTGCCGCAAGCAATGGCAACGCTGCCGACGGGGCGATCCGGCTCTGCCACCAGGCGGACACTCGGCAACCCGAGCCGTTGCTTGGCAAGCGCGGCGAGGCTGCCAGCCGTGTGGGATTCCGAAGGCGCGCCGATTCGAACCGAACCCACGGATGGATCGTCGGCGTGCGGATGGAGAGTGGCGATCTGGGTCAGTTGCAAGTGCTCCGCCAGTCGTTGGTTGATGCCGCGCGACGCGGAGTCGAAGGCGGTGTGAGGGCTGTAGACGGCGACGCCGGCGCGGGCGAGGCGCCATAGAAGGCCGCCGTCCACCGGTCCGTCGACGAGACTGCCGACCGGCTTAAAGGGGAGCGGGTGGTGGGAGACGACCAAATCCGCCGACCGCTCAATCGCCTCGGCAGCGCTGTCGGCTGTCAATGTTAAGCACGTCATCACGCGCTGGGCGTTGGCCGACGGGTCGCCGGCCAGCAGGCCAACGTTGTCCCAAGACTCCGCCAAGGTCAGCGGCGCAAATCCCTCAAGCCAGTCCGTGATGTCCTTGATGGTCATAGCGGCGAGTCTGCCGCTTCGCACGGGCGGAATCAAGCGTCACGGCGTGGCGATGAATCGCTGGATGAGCACACGTGGCCCGTCGATCTCCCTCGCGATCAGCTTTAGTTCGCGGCCGATGAGTTCTTCGCCCTGCGAGTACGTGTAGGTCTTCACATCCGGCTCGGGGCCGAGCTCGAAAACCTGCGCCCGCTTGCGGCGACGCCCGGGGGCGCGCAGGTAGCACTTGAAGCTCATCGGCAGGCCCGAGCTGTTGGTCATGTGCTGGTGGACCAGCAGCCTGCCGTCTTCGTCGAGCTTGGCGCCGGCGTCGATGGTGACGTCGCCCAAGCCAACGTGCAGCGTTCGCCACACACTGAACTTGAGTCCGCCTTCGGCGCTGCCGCCGGCCACTTCAAAGTCGATGCGGATGGGCTGTTCGCCGATCGCCGCGTCCTGCAATCGGATCAGCAGCGGGAACTCAAGCGGCTTGTTGGCGCCGACGCTGAAGTCGTCGGCGGGCGTTGAGATCTTCCACTCCTCGCTCTCGCGAACCGGCAGGTCGCTGCCGAACGAGAGGCGGTTGGGCACAAACAGCCTGACCTGCCCGCCAACACCCTGGGGAAACCCGTTGACGAGGCGCAGGACGTTGATGTGGTCCTGGCCGAAGATGCTCGGGATGCGATCCTTGGCGAACTGAACGGACATTCGCCATCGGGCGACCGCCTCGTTGAGGCCCAGCACAAACAGCGGCATCGGACCGACTCGTAATCGGTCGCGGACGCCGTCTTTTTCGGGCCGAACCGCCTTCCCCCAGACGTCGTAGGCCATGATGTCGTCGCCCAGGTAGAGCGTCTCTTCCGCGGGGGTGGTGTTCCACAAGACCATCACCACTTGCCCGTCTGCCCGTCGGAAGAGCCAGTTTTGGCTGCCGCCGGGGAGCTGAAGATGCCCCATGAACTGGGCGCCGCTGAGCAGCATGGCCGAGGTCCGCCACGGCAGCAGGAGCTCGCCGGGTTTCCCTTCGGGCGTCATCAGTCCGTGTTTGCCCGAGAACGGGTCGGGGGCGAAGATCGCGTCGGCGCCGTGCCGTTTGGCGACCACGATCTGCTCTACGAACTCCCGCACCCGGCTGGTGTGCTGCTCTCCCTGCGTGACGTGAACCGTCTCGTCCACCGCGGGTTCGATTAATACCCACAGCTTCCGGTCCGCGGCGTCAATCGCCCCTAGCCGCTCGTTCAGCCCGTCGGCGTCCTGCGGGGGCTTGGACGAAAGCTGATGGACTTCCCAGCTCAAGCGGCCCGGCAGCAGTTCGGTATCCCACCTCCATCCAATCGCCAGATCCACGTCCTGCCCGAAACGGTAGAGCTGGCGCCGGATGTTGGCGATCTGCCCGATCAGGTCCTCGTAACCCACGAAGCTGGTGTCGTGATCGGCGCCGATCTGCCACCAGCGGATCCGCAGCGATAGCCGGGTCATGATGTGGTCGTACAGCGGAACCCACCGCGACGAGTCTTCCCCCATCACGTTGGCCATGGAGTAGCTATCGAGCAGTTCTTCTTCCAGCTCGATGTCCGGGTCGAGCGTCTCGGGGTGCTGCAGGATGCCGATTGTCTCGATGTCGTTCGCGGCGAGGCGCTCGGTGAACTGCAGCAGGTCCTCGCCTCGGTGGGGGTCTTCCGGAGAGAACCAAATCGGGACCTTGAGCCAGTTGATGCCAACCAGCGGTAGGATCTTCTCCAGCGCGTCGAACTGTAGCGGTCGATCGGCGGTAGGCAGCGTCCAGCCGAACTCGCCTCGGGTCTTCGCAATCTCGGGCGGGATCACCGCGAGCGTGACCTCGCGCTTGTCCATGAACTTGCCCGTCTCGCTGCTGAGCATCTCGACACGGACCTGGTAGAAGCCGTACTTGCCGTGCCGTTCGATGTGCGGGGTCCACTCGGTTGAGCCCTCGTAGCCCTCGGCGTGGTTGCCGACGCCGTCAACAATGTCCGAGGCCCGTCGCGTTTCTTCGTCAAGCAGCTTCCGCGTGACGATCGGCTTCCCGTCGAGGGTTTCCTCGCCCCGCACGCCGAGTTCTTGGCTCGTGGCGTCGAGCAGTTGGAACCGGATCTTCGGGTCGCGTTCGCGGATGCCCGACAGACTGCAGGTGATTTTCACGTCCGTCGGGTCGGTGTAGACGTGGAACGGATTGTTGGCGGAGACATCGAGGCTGGGCTGGCGGCCGAGCCAAACGTCGCCGATCGAGATTCTGCCGTGCAGGTCGCCGTACCCGCTCTTGACGGTTTCGATACGGACCGTGGCGTTGGTGATGTCGTTGTAGCGTGGCCGGACCGGTTCGATTTCCACCGATTCATAGGCGCCCGTGGCGGGCACCGGCTCCGATCGCGTCGACTGACGCACCTTCCCCTGGGCGTCGAGGTAGTCGAGCTTGACATACACCTCGCTGTTGGGCGCTTCCTCAATCTTCATGCGGAGGTCCAGGCAGTAGCTGAACTTCGCCATCACCAGGATCGGTGGGCTTGAGATCGACGCTTGGGCGCCATCCAGCTGCACGACCAACGCTCGCCCCGCCTTGGCGGCGGAGTCATCGTCGAGGGCGATCTCAACGTAATGGGGATAGCCGGGGCCCGATTGCCGTCGCCAGCGATCGGGCCAGCGGTCGTAGTTGACGTCCCAGTTGTCGTCGTCGAAAGCGCACGACCAAACCTCCATCGCGTCCGCAGGGCGACCCTGCTGCTGCTGCCGACGCCGGCCGTAGGCCGTGTCCGCGGGCAAGGTGCTAAGCACGACAGCGACGAGTAGGATCGGCCGAAAGGGCATTGCAGGCGGCTTGGGGAGAGGCGGAAGACGCTGCGGAACTCTACCGTTCCCCAAGGCCCTTGCCGCTTTCCCGTCGCCGCCGAACCAAGCCGATCCGCGCCGCAGAATCGAACGAATCGTTGCAAGCGTCGCGGCCGTCGCCGCCAACTTCCCGCGGCGGCGGTCAGAGCGTCGAGCTCTTGGTCGAATAGTCGGTTGCGCGGCGGAGCGCCTCCGCCAAATGGATCGTGAGCCGGCTCGGGCCGGCCAGGCAATCGCCGTGAACGAAGATGAGCGTTGGTGCTGCTCCGCCGCATATCGCTTCGACACGCCACTGCACGCCCCGCGCATCGCTGCCCGCAAGGGTGAATCGTTGAGCGACTTCCTCCTGAGGCTGCATCATTTCGTCGACCCGGCGCCAACGCTTCACGGTTTGCTCGATGTCGGTCTTGTAGTCCCCGGGGACGATGACGCTCTGCTGCTGGCAAAACGCCGACAGCGCTTTGCGGGTGACGGGCAGAACGACTTCCGCTTCGGCAGAAGTCACCACCAGATCCCCGCCAACCACCTCAACCGTATGCCCGTCGGCCTGGAGCCGTTCGGCCAGTTGCCAGATCACCACCGGTGTGATGAGAGCCGAGAGGGCACCAAGGGCGAGTAGACCGCGCATGGCGGAGGCCTCCGTCGAGGGACGTGTTGTTGCGTGGGGAACGCTGGGCGGGGCCGCTGGCACGCTGGAAGCGTTGCCGCGGATGGTCGGCCGCATCGCGGTCTCCAGGAGTCTGAAACCCTGGAAAATCAGCTAGGCGCCGGGACGAGCCGGCCGATCCGGATACCCGCAGATACTAGTTCCGCGGGTCGCGTCGCCTAGGGGTCGCCGCACACTTTCGGAGACCGCGCCCGGAGCCGTCGGAAGGTATCCAGCGGGTCACGCAGCGTAACCGGCAATCTTGAAACGACTTGCAGCGAATGCGAAACGTGTTTCGTCGCCTAGAGGGAACTACTTATCGAGCGAAATCATCTCGCTCGTTGCGACGTGGCCCGACGTTGGCGAGGCGCCGGCGACCGCGATCAGTTTCTTTTCGCCGGCTGGCATCAGCCGGTGGAAGAACCGTGGAGTTCGCATCGTGGCGGCCTCTTGCCACGAGCTGGTCGAGGAATCGAGTAGGTAGACCACTCCCTGCATGCCGCTGGTGTAGAGGGCGCCCCCGTGATTCCAGGCCGAGACTCCAAACCCGCTGATGCCCCCGCCCGGCAACTCCTCGAGCGACGCCCACTCGTCCGTCTCGGGGTCGTAAGCGAAGACGGCGCCGGAGACCTTCGCTTCCTCACTCATACCGCCCAGCACAACGAGCTTCCCGTCCAGGTGCGCCGCGGCGATCGCCCGGCGGCGGAAGGGCGGCTTGGCGATGGGTTGCCAAGTTGGCGTCGGCTGGGTCAGGTCGCAGCTATAGGCGGCGTCGATCCACTCGCCGTCGCTGTCGCCGGTGAGCGTCCACCCGCCAACCACGTAGAGTCGATCGCCAATCACCACGGCATCGTGCGAGCTTCGCCGCTCGGGAAGCGGAGGAAGCTCCTGCCACGCACCCTTGGCGGGGTCGAACCGCGCGAAGCGGTTGCTGGAGTGCATGTCTTCGTCGTCGCCGGCCTCGTTCCGTGCGTTCATGCCGCCCACTCGGTAGACCATCCCACCGTGCGCCACCAGGGCCAAGCCCTGCAGCGGCTGCCCCATGGGCAGCGTTTCCCAGGTAGCCGCGTCGTCGAGGCGGATGCGGCGGAAGTGCTGTGAGTGGTTCTCTGCCGAGTGCTGGTGGGCGGTCCCGGTGTGCCCGCCGTACACGTAGAGCCAGCCGTCGCCAACGGCGGCGCCGAAGCTGGCGATGGGGGTGGGAAGCTCCGGCAAGTCGCTCATGTGAAAGGTCGCCGTGAGGTAGTGCGTGGAGCTCTTGTAGGCCTTGCCATCGATCTCGCCCTTCTCATCGGCAAGCGTGTGACCCACACGCAAAGCGGCCAGCCCCGCAGGGATCTCTTCGGCAGCGAAGGTCACGCCGCCGGCGGCGTCGCTGACCGCCGACTCAATCACTTCGCCCTCCCCGTCCAGCAGCTCCACCTCGGCATCGGCAAGCGGCTCGCCCCGCCAATGTACGGTCGCGGCGAGTGAGCCTTCGCCGCCACTCGCGAGTTGGGCGCTAAAGGGTAGCTGATCCACGTTTCGCGGCTGAGGCTTTGGGCCTACGGCCGGGTCGTGTTGGGCGTAGTAGACCAATCGCGTGCCGTGGTAGATGCCGTAGACGATCTGCGTGTGCAAGCCGGCGCCCGGAGCAACCGACGTGGGCGATCGGCGGGCCAGCAGTGATTCCTCATCCACTTCCGTCGTGTCCAGCGCGGTTGCGTCTCCGCCATCGAGCGCGAAGACGGCCGCCTCACGGACCGCGTCGGGCAGGTGGTAGTCACGCTCGTCGAGGCTCTCGCTGAAGTAGAGCAACGCCCGGCCCGATTGATCCTTCACGAGCCACGGGAAGTGAGCGGCCGCCGGCGACGCGAGCAGACTGAGGCCAAGAAGGGCCGAGAGGCAGCGTTGCCTGGTCATCAGGTCTCTCATGGCGGGGCGGATCAGGTGATCGGCGTTGGAACGGAGTTGTTGACGCGATCCGGCGCGTCCACGACCGGTTTCAGTGGTCGGATGAACGATAGGAACGCTTGCTTTGGTCAGCCGCCGCTAATGACGCTGAGTCTCGATTTTATCTCAAAGGCCGTTAGCCGCCTGCGAGCGCACCCACTCCAAGTACGCGTCGCTGCCGTCAAGGATCGGCGTGACGATCAGTTCGGGCACGTCGTACGGGTGGAGATCGTGGACGAGACGCTCGATCTCGCCAAAACGCGCCGCGGTGGTTTTCGCCGTGCAGAGCCACTCGCTGCCGCGCTCCACGCGGCCCTCCCAGCGGTAAGTGCTTTCGATCGGGCCCGAAACCTGGACGCACGCCGCCAACTGCCGGTCGACCAGCTCGGTGGCGATCCGGTCGGCGACGGCGCGGTCGCCTGTGGTGGTGGTGACGATTACGCAGCCTGTCGGCGGGGCGTTGGCCATGGCGGGGGCTCCGAGTCGGGGGACACGGTCCCGAGTCTACCGCAGGGCTGGTGAGCTACGTTTCAGCATTCCTTCTGGCTCAACCCTCTCGCTGAACCGACGCGCCCCCGAGTCATGCCCAGCACGCCCCAACCGGCTGCCAGCCAGCCGCCGAGTGATATCCCCCAATCCAGCCCGCCAGCGAGCCCGATTGGGCCCGGCCGCCAGCCGCGCGTGCTGCACGTGATCAACGGCGAGCATTACGCCGGCGCCGAGCGCGTGCAAGACCTGCTCGCCTTGCGGCTGCCGGACCTTGGATTCTACGTCGGCTTTGTGGCGCTGAAGGCGGGCCGGTTCGGCGATGTCCGGCAGTCGCGGCGGACGCGGCTGGTGGAAGCCGACATGCTGGGTCGTTGGGACCTGCGCGCCGTGGCGAAGGTTGTGGATGAGTATCGCCGCGGCGGCTACCACCTGCTGCACGCCCACACACCGCGGTCGGCCATGGTGGCGGCGCTCGCCGCCCGCTGGACCGGGGCGCCGCTCGTTTATCACGTCCACAGCCCGACCGCACGCGACTCGACCCGGCGTTGGCAGAACTGGCTCAACGACCGTGTCGAGCGGCTCTCGATGTCACGGGCGACCAAGATGATCACCGTCTCGCCGACGCTCAACGACTACTTGCGGGAACTGGAGGTCGACTCCAAGCGGATCGCCTGCGTGCCAAACGGCGTGCCGGCCTTCGCCGGGGTGCAGCCGCGGACGACGCCAGCCGGTGGTTGGACGATTGGCATGGTCGCGTTGTTCCGCCCCCGGAAGGGCGCCGAGGCGTTGCTCGAGGCGTTCGCCCAGCTCCGGCGCCACGGGGCCGACGCGCGGCTGCGGATGATCGGACCGTTTGAGACCAGCGACTATGAGGAGCACCTGCTCCGCCTCGCCCGCAAGCTGGAAGTCGCCGACGCCGTCGATTGGCGTGGCTTTCGTGAGGACGTCGCTGACGAGCTACGGGGCGTTGACGTGCTGGCGCTGCCGAGCCTCTTCGGCGAGGGGCTGCCGATGGTGATCCTCGAAGCGATGGCTGCCGCGGTGCCGGTGGTGGGGACGCGATGCGAAGGCGTTTCCCAAGCCGTTGTCGACGGCGAGACCGGAGTGCTTGTTGAGCCGGGCGACCCGGATGGCCTTGCGTCGTCGCTGGCGAAGGTGCTCACCGGTGAGCTGTGCTACGAGTCGCTCTCGAAGCAGGCCTTAAGCCGGCATGCGGAACGATTCTCCGATACGGCGATGGCTCGCGGCGTGGCCCACGTTTATCGGGAGGTGCTCGACCTGCCGGCAGAGGAGGCCGCCGCACTGAAGCCGAGCGAAGACACGTCGGCGGCTCGGGCCGGCTGAAACCGGCGAGGCCGCACCACTCAGCCGCTGGTTGAGAGAGGCTCAACCGAGTGGGCCCGACTGGAGTCGAACCAGCACGCCCTTGCGGGCACATGCCCCTCAAGCATGCGCGTCTGCCTATTCCGCCACGGGCCCAATCGCCACCGGTCGTGCCGGCGGCAGTTCCGAAGTGTATCTCGCCCCGCGGCATAGTCAACTGGCGTCGGCCGCTGCACGGGCCGCTGGACGGGCCGCGGGCCGAGCCCCTGGAGGCGCCGGCGCGATCGTCGTAGCATCGGCGGGCGTGGGGCGGATGGGGGCGTCAATCACCCGTTTTCTACCGAGGCCGCGGTGCTTCTCGCGATCGACATAGGCAACAGCAGGGCGAAGCTCGGCCGGTTTGACGCCGTCGCCGCCGATTGCCAGGCCGCCGCCCAGGCGGCGACGCTGCCGATCGCCGGCCCGGTGCTGCCGGAGCCGGCGGAGACGTTCGCCCTGGCGTTGCCCGCCGAGCCAGAAGCCGCTGAGGCTCGGCAGGCGGCGGCGTGGATCGCCGACCACGCGGCGGGCACGCGTGTTGTGGTCGCCTCGGTCAATCGTCCGGGGCGGGCGATGATTGAGTCGCTGCTCGCCGACGCCAGCCTGCCGCCCGCCAAGATGCTGCTGGCCGGCGATCTGCCGATCGAAGCACGAGTAGACAACCCTGGCGGCGTGGGGATCGATCGCCTGCTGGCGGCGGTCGCCGCGAACCGGCTGCGCCGCCCCGGCAAGCCGGTTGTGCTGGTCGACGTCGGCACCGCGATTACTGTCGACCTGGTCACCGCCGACGGAGCCTTCGAAGGGGGCGCCATCCTGCCGGGCGTCGCCATGGCGTCGCGGGCCCTTCACCAGCAGACCGACCTGCTGCCGGAGCTGGGCATCGCCACGCTCGACGCGGCGCCCGACGCGGTTGGCAAGAACACGCGCGACGCGATTCAGGCGGGCATCTTCTGGGGCGCGGTGGGCGCGGTGCGGGAGCTGATCGATCGGCAGAGCGACCGCCTGACCGAGCCCCCGCAAGTGCTGCTGACCGGCGGCATGGCGCCGTCGGTCGCCCGGCTGCTCGGCGGGCCCGAGATTACGGTGCGGTACGTTGAGCACTTGGTGCTCTCGGGCATCGCCATCGCCGCGGGCGGGCCGAGTCAGGCCGAGCCGTCGTGAGCTCCCACCACGAGACCTTTGCCGCCTTGCTGACACCGCCCGGTCGCGGAGCCGTGGCGGTGGTTCACGTTGCTGGTCCTGCCGCGGTTGCCGCGGTCGATCGCTGTTTTCGCGCGGCGAATGGTCCGCCGCTGGCCCAGCAGCCGTTCGGCGCCATCCGCTTCGGCCGCTGGTCCAGCGAGACCGGCGAGGAGGTGGTCGTTTGCCGCACCGCGGACGATCGTGTCGAAGTCCACTGCCACGGCGGCGACGCTGCGCCGCGGGCGGTGCTGGACGATCTCGCGGCGGCCGGGTGCACGGTCCGAGAGTGGTCGGGGCATTCCAACGATGCGGATTCGCTGATCGAAGTAGAGGCTCGACGTGCCCTCGCGGACTGCGTGACCGATCGCGCGGCGGCGGTTCTGCTGGATCAGCTCGGCGGAGCGCTCGCCGAAGCCGTCGCTGACGCGCGTCGAACCCTAGCGGCAGGCAAGACTGATGACGCCGCAGACCAAGTCGCCGCGTTGCTCGCTTTAGGGCCGCTTGGCCGGAGGCTCACGAGCGGCTGGCGGGTGGTGATCGCCGGGCGGCCGAACGTTGGCAAGAGCAGCCTGATGAACGCCATCGTGGGGTATCGGCGGGCGATCGTCTTCGATGAGCCAGGCGTGACGCGTGACGTGGTGTCCGAGGTGGCGGCCATCGAGGGTTGGCCGGTCGAGCTGTCCGACACCGCGGGGCTTCGCGATACCGATGATCCGCTGGAGGCCGCCAGCGCCCAGCGCGCCCGCGCCGCGATCGAGTCGGCCGATCTGGTGCTGCTCGTCGAAGCCTTCGGCGAGCCGATAACGCCCGGCACGAGCTCAGCCGAAGACCTGTGCGAGCGTCTTGGACTGCCTACGCCGAGCAAGCCAATCCGCGTTGCGAACAAGGCCGACCTCGCCATGGCCGGATGCGAACCAGGCGGCGAAGCGATGGCGGTCTCGGCGACTACCGGCGCTGGGCTTGCCGAGCTGGTGGCCGCCATCGGCCGGCGGCTCGTTCCCGATCCGCCGCCGCCCGGCCGGGCCGTGCCGTTTACCGCGCGGCAGCAGGAGCGGCTCACTCGGGCGGCAGCGGCGATCGATTTGGGGGACCTCGAACAAGCAGACGGCCATCTGCAAGCCGTGCTGGCGCCCGCGGATTGAGTAGTTGCGTGAAAGCTGGGTGCGGATTGTGCCGATTGTTCCGGATAGCCGGACTCTCCGGGCGGTCTCACCAACGGTTGCTAGCCGAGGCGAATCATGCTGCTGCGAATCGCGGGAACGCTTGCGTTGGTGGCCATCGCCGCGACGACGTCCCTGGCTCAGACCGCCAGCGAGAAATACGCCATCCGCCAGGACCTCCGCAACGACGCTTATGTGTGGGAGCCGCTGCTAAAGCGGACGACGCCCGCTCCCGCTCCCGAGAAGCGAAGGGCGCCGCTCATCAACCCCGGTGGCCGGACCGCGGCGCCGCACCAGCACGACGCCACCGCCCGCGCGGTGTTGAGCTACTACGGCGCCCGCCGCGGCGTGACGCCCGTCGCTCCACGACCCGCCGCGCCGCAAGCCGTCACCCAGGCCGCGTACGAAGAACCCGCCGAGCGGCGGCCGTTTGAGCACGCCGCAACGCGGCCGACGGTGAGCGCTTACCTGAACCTCTACAACGAGAACCTCGGCGACGGCGCCCCCAACTACCACGCCTTTGTGCGTCCTCGGCTGGAGCAGGAACGGCAGCTCGAGAATCAGCGTGTGGAGATGGAACGCCTTCGCCGCCGAGCCCAACGCACCCAGGCGGCCGCCGCCCCGGCCCGCGGGCCCATGGTGCCGGGCGTCTCGCGGTACGGCGACACCGGCCGTTACTACAACGGCTGGCGACGCTAACGGTTTGCCTTCGGCGGCTCGCGCTCCGACAATGCGTCGAACGAAACCTCGCTCGCGAACGTTGGAGTCCGTGCCATGTTCTTCGCGCTCTGCGCAACCGTAGCCATCGTCGTGCTGACGCCGCTCGCCGGCCGGGCGGCGCCGCCCGAGCTCACGCCGGCGGAGAAGGCGTTCGCCCAACAGATGTCGGGGGCGACGCTCGTCGGCAGCTTCACCACCGGGCCGAACACGCCGGCCAAGGCCGAGCGGTATGACCTGGGCGAGGTCCGCAAGGTGGCGCCCGATCGATGGCTGATCGAGGCCCGCATCCGCTACGGCGACAACGACGTCACGCTACCGCTGACACTGCCGGTGAAGTTCGCGGGCGACACGGCGGTGATCATCGTCAACAAGATGGGCTTCCAGCCGCTGGGCGTTTATTCGGCCCGCGTGCTGATTCACGATGGCCGCTACGCCGGTTACTGGGACGGCGCCGGCTACGGCGGCCACCTGTTCGGCACGATCAGCCTGCCGAAGGCCGGGCCCGCCACCGCGGAGCCGGTAACGCCCCCGGCGGAGTCAGCGGAAGATCGCTAGCGAAGCGGCCGCAACGGCGGCGGTCTCCGTCCGCAGGATCCGCGACCCCATCGAAACGGCTCGCCAGCCTCGCTCGATCGCCGTGACGACTTCGTCGTCGGTGAAGCCGCCTTCCGGCCCGACGGCGATGGTGGTCGGTGTCTCGCCGCTTGCCAGTCGGTCGTCAATCGGCTCGCCCGTGGGATGGAGCAACCATGCGCCGTCCGTAACGCAGTCGGCTGAGAACACTTCCCACGGCGCCGGCGGCATGATTTCCGTGAGCCGGTTCCGCCGGCACTGCTTGCATGCTTCGATCACGGCGCGGTGGAGCTTGGCGGCCGCTCCGTCGCTCAGCTTGTTGACGGCCCGCTCGGTCACGATTGGCGCCAGCGTGGCGACGCCCAGCTCGGTGAGTTTCTCGACCAGCCACCGCTGACGGTCTCCCTTGGGAAGAGCGACTGCCAATGTCAGAGGGCCGGGCGTTTCGCGATCGATCGCCTCGCGGGCTAGCACCGCCAGCTCCACGTCCCGCCGGCCGCAGGCTTGGACTTCGGCCGTGAACTCGTGCCCCGAGCCGTCGAAGAGCACCACTCGGGCGCCTTCGCGCAGCCGCATCACATGCAGCAGGTGATGGGCCTCGGCGCCGGTGAGCGTCGCCGAGTCGCCGCTGATGGGGCTCTCGCAGAAGAACCGCTCGCTCACGCCACGCCTCGCAATCGCCGATTCCCCGATAACGCTTGCCCCCGCCGGCGACCGATTATTCCCCCAGGCGCCGTGGGTCCGCTACCCACGCCGGCGCCAGCACCCACCGACTGAGGTCCGGCATGTATCTTTCGCACTGGGGTTTGGAGCGATCGCCCTTCTTCGCATCGGCCGGCTTGGGGCCCGCCTACCCCAGCGAGGCGTTCGACGAAGCCACCGCCCGCATCGACTACCTGCTCGACCAGTCGCGGCGGATGGGCGTGCTGCTCGGCGAACCGGGTTGGGGGAAGACCACCGTGCTGGGCGCCGTTGCAGCGCAGCTCGCCAACCGGGGGGCGGCGGTGGCGTTGGTCGAGGCCTCCGCGCTCTCGCCCGCCGAGCTGCTCTGGCAGACCGCCAGCGGTCTGGGGGCTTCGCCCGATCCCATCGACACCACGCCGCGGTTGTGGCGGCGGATCGAAGAGAAGCTTGAGCACCACCGCTGGCAGGGGCGACCGTCGATCCTGCTCGTCGACGACGCCGACCAGGCCGGCCCCGACGTGCAGCGGCAGCTTGTCCGGTTGGCGGGGCTCGAGGCGTCGCCTGGCGCCCGCTGGACGATGATCCTCGCCGCCGACCCGGGGTCGCTGGCCAAGCTGAGCGAGCCGCTGCTGCACCGCATCGACCTGCGGGTTGACCTCTTCCCGTGGACCGCCGACGACACAGCCGGCTACGTGCAACACGCGCTGGTGGAAGCCGGCGCCACCGCGCCGCTGTTCACCGACGAGGCGCTTCAGCGCCTCCACCAGCAGAGCCTCGGCGTGCCGAGGCACGTTGTCCGCTTGGCCGACTTCGCCCTGGTCCTGGGCGCCGGGGCGGGGCTAATCGCCGTGGGGCCGGACGAAGTGGACGCCGCGTTTGACCAGCTCAGTTGGTCGGCGCCGAAGTCGATCGAACTGGTATGATGGGGACGGCGGCGGGCCTCGGCCGGCCGGCCGTTTGCTTCTCGCCGAGGGCCCAGGCAATGGACCGCGATCAACTTCTCCAAACGCTCAAGAGCCTCCACCAGCAACTCGCCACGGTCGACGAGATCGGGCCCGAGACGAGAGCCGCGTTGGCGGACGTGGCGGGCGACCTCGAGCGGCTGCTCGATCCCGAAGACGAAACCACCGCCGACGACGTGCGGGCCTCCAGCGAAGGCGTCCGCGGCTACCTGGCGGAGTTTGAGGCGGAGCACCCGCAACTGGCAGAGTCGATCGGCCGTCTGGCGGACGGGCTGGCGAGCCTGGGCATCTAGCGTTCCTCCGCAAGACTCATCGCGCACCCGCTTCGCGCCTACAGTTCGGCGGACAGAACGACCGCCGCTGCCACAGGTCACGCGATGAAAAAGCGAATCCCGCCCGGGCCCGGCCAAGAGTCGGTTTGGGACTACCCCCGCCCGCCGCGCCTGGAAGACGTCAACAAGCCGGTTCGCGTGGTCTTCGCCGGCCAGACCATCTGCGTGACGCACAAGGCGAAGCGGGTGCTGGAGACGAGTCACCCGCCGAACTACTACCTCCCGCCGAGCGATCTCACGGCCGGCTTGCTGGCGCCGGCGGACGGTGGGTCTTGGTGCGAATGGAAGGGCAAGGCTAGCTACTTCCACGTGCGGGTGGCCGAGGCGATCGCTGAGCGGGCGGCGTGGAGCTACCCGCAGCCGACCGGCGCCTTTGCCGGCATCGCGGGCTACGTCGCCTTCTACGCGGGGCTGATGGACGCGTGCTACGTGGGCGACGACTTGGTCACGCCGCAGCCCGGCGGCTTCTACGGCGGCTGGATTACGCCCGACGTGGTGGGGCCGTTCAAAGGCGGGCCGGGTACCATGGGCTGGTGAGTTCTGAGATTGCAACCAAGAACCACGCCGCAAGCGTGGGGCCGCTGCCAACGGCGGCCCGATGGCGTGGCCTACTCGAGCCCTGGCGGCTAACGCGGCGGCTAGCCCGCTGCGGTGAGGCGGCGGCGTCCTTGGCGGGTTTCGAATGCGTGACCGAGCGTTCGCCCGGCAGCGAGTCGGTGTACCTGCACATCCTGCGTGGCGCCCGCTGGCGGGGCATCCGCCTCTCGTGCCACGCGCCGGCGTACGAGTGCTGCCACGACTACGAGCAGTTGCTCATCGCCCGGGGCTCGACCGCCGGCCAGCTCGCTGTTGCCGCGTGCCGAGTTGCGTGGCTGGTCAGGCACGGCGGCCGCGTTGTCGCCGATCCTGCGGCCGTTGCCGACGCGATTGATCGCCTGTCGCGCCAACTCAGCCACGGCCGCCGGTACCGAGACCAAGCCGGCTACCTGTGGCGATTGGACGCCCCAACCGACGCGTGGCGCCCGGTGGGCATGTCGGACGAGCGGCCTTCGCCGCCGGCTCACCGCGGCTTGCGGATCGTCTCACCCCGAGTCTGCTGCGAGGTCCGCCACGCCATGAACGTCACGGCGGCGTGGGAAGCAGAGCTAACCGCGGGCGTGTAGTTGCGGCTACAATCCGCTTCGCCCATCCCGCCACCCTCGCCCGCACGACGCATGTCTACCGAAACCATCAAGGCCGAACCCCAGACCGCGACCCACCAGGTTGAGCCGGCAAGCAAACGGTTGGCGAAGTGGCGGACGTGGCTGCTCGTCGCTCTGTTGGTTGCCGCTGCGGGGCTGGTTGGCGGCGGCGTCTGGTTGTTCTCGCGGTACGAGTTCTCCGAAGAGATGCTCGTCGCCGTCACGGAGTTCGACAAGTTTGATTACCCGGAAGACCCCTCGGGACGCAGCCCCCACTACGGGCAGTACCGCGGTCGGCAACTGCGGCTCGTGCAAACGGGCGACGCGACCTTCGACTTCCTATTCGAGCCGATCGCGGGTGTCGACCACGTGGCGACAGTCGCCTTCAAGAACGTCGACGTGAGCCTGCTCACTCCCGGTCTGCCCGAATACGCCAAGGGCGACGACGGCCTCCGCCGCATCGCCCTGACCGACCGCGAGTGGAACCGCCAACAGGCGCAGTTTTACGTTGGCAAGGACAACGTTGAAGTGACCGGCGGCGACGGGTTTGAGCGAGACAACCTCGCCGTGGCCAGCCTGGCCAAGAACTGCCTCAACGCTGGCCTGTGGGAGGTGCTGCTCTTCACCAACGATGGCGGCGGCAAGCAGATGTACTACCAGGGCTGGTTCACGTTCCCCATGGGCCAATACAAACGCCTTTGGGAAGCGAATACCGGCTTGAGCTACTGGGACGACGTGAACTTCTACCGCATGGAGCACTGGCTCGACCCGGCCGGCAACGTCATCCCGCTCAACAAGCTGCGCTCGGTGCAGACCGAAGCCGAGATCGAAGCCAGCTTCGATCCCGATGAGCCGATCCGCTTCGGCGGCGAGCAGGTGCGCAAACGCCGCACCACGCAAGCGCCCAGCGTGCGGACGTGGGGCGATGTGATTGAGCGGCGGGACGCGATCCGCTTCGCCACGTTCGCGCCGCCCGGCTACTACGAGTCGGAGATGCCGTGGAAGAACCGGTACGATCTGCTCGCCGAGTTTGACGGCGCGACCTACCGGCGGGTCAGGTCAGAACTCAACGGCGAGGAGCTTGACGAGCTTGAGCTGCGGTTCACTTCGGTCGAGGGAAAGCCGAGCCGGCTGATCATCGGCGGGCTCGACCTAGCGTCGGCGCCGGTGCTGGCCGAGGAGGAGTACCCGAAGGGGATCTACCTGCCGATGGGCATCGGCACGCCGCCGTTCTACCAGGACTACGCCGAGCTGGTCGAAAACCCGCCGCACGAGAGCCCGTACTACAGCTTTGTGCTCGACGAGAACGATGGCTGGATCGATCACCACGCGATGGCGGTCGACGGCCCGGTGCTTCACCGCGACGCGGGCGACCCTAACCTGCTGCACCTCTACCTGCTGAGCTACGAGCGGCACCTGCTGGTGGCGCACTTCGAGCTGACGCTGCCGATCGCGGACGAGTGAGCGACGTTCACTTCCCGTCGGCTGTCTTCAAAGCCTTGAGCTTCTCGCGCAGCAGCGAGACCTGCCGTTCGAGCGCGGCTTGATCGATGCGGACGCGGTTGAGGATCTTCTCGCTCGAAGACTTGATCGTTTCAGCGGGCTTGCGGATCTCTTCGTAGTTGCCGGCCGCCTTCTCGATGGAGTTGACCGCCTTCTCGATCCCCTCGACGTCCACCTCCTGCGCGTCGTCGCCGCGGTGGAACTCGATGGCGAGCGCCCGGGCGATCTCGATCGCCGCCAGCAGGTAGGCGTCGGTCGCCGGGTCGTGGGGGTTCCAGATGACGACGAGGTCGTTGCGGTAGCGGGCCAGCGGCCGCTGGCCGGTGGGCTCGGAGCCGGCGGCGAAGACGAACACGCCCAGGTCAGCCCGGCGGTTCTTGCGGGCGGTTTCGAGCTCGGCGAGCGCTTTGCCCACGGTGTAGCCGGCGGCGGCTTTCGCTTCCAGAACGATCCGGGCGCCGGCCGCCGGCGTGTCGGGGCCGAGGCTCAGCACGGTGTCGCCCACCTTGCACTTGGCGATCACGCCGGTCGTGGCGCCGGTCGCCTCGGCAAGATCGCCCCGGCCGGCAGCCTCGTGCTGGATGAACTGATGCACCGCCTCCTCAAACACGTTGCCGTGCTCGGGCGACGCCGCGTCCGACTTGCGTTTCTGTTCGAGCTTGGCGAGCGACTCGGTCACCACCCGCTGGAAGTCGTGGTTGTCTTTGATGTGAGACTCCAGCGTCTCCATCAACTGCTTCTTCAGCCGCGAGAGGCCGGAGGTCTCGCTGTCCAGCGAGAACTCCTCGCTGATGGTCCGCTGCGCGCGGTCGACGTTGCGCACCAGTCGGCTGAGGGCGGAGTCTTCTTTGTCGAGCGAGAAGTCGTCTCGCACCTCGTCGATCTTCTTCTCCAGGTCGTCGCGCACCTCGCCGTGCTTCTCGGTCAGCTCGTTGACCAGCCGGCGCAGGGCGCCGTCGCGGTTGTCGAGCGAGAACTCCTTGAGCACGCGCTCGCGCTGGTCTCGGAGCTGCTCGTCGACCACGCGTTTTAGCGAAGCGACCACGCCCCGCGCCTGCTCGGGGTCGAGCAGCTTCATCAGCGGGCTCTCGCCGCCCACGTGGCGGCCGAGCGTCTCGGCGAGCGTCCTGGCCAGCGGCGACGTGTCGCCCGCCAGGTGGCCGCGGAGCAGGCGGGCCAGCTCGCCGTCTTCGCTTACCAGCCCGGCGACGCGTTCGCTGAACCGGCCGCTCTTTGGGTCGAAGTACTGGCCGAGCACCTGGGCGGTCTGCTGCTGCGAGAGCTTGGTGTGCTGGTCGAGCTTGCCCTGCAGGTCACGCAGCAGCTCGGCGCCGGCGTCTCGGACGGCCTGCGAGTCGATCTGGCTCGAAGCGTGCCGCAACGCCAGCACGCCGACCCGCAGCGCGTCGAGCGCAAAGCTGTCTCGGTCGCGGCCGGCGTCCCGCCGCCAGAGCGCCTCGACCACGTCGGGGTCGCGGACGCACAGCTCCATCACCAACGCCGGCGGCTGATCGCTGGGGTTGGTTTCTAGCCTTGTGTCGTCGTCGGTCGGCGCGTCGGCGTCGGGCTGCAGCGCGGCGAAGAAGTCCACTTGCTGTGGCTGAGACATCCGTGGGTCCACAGAGGAGGGGGGTGTGTACGCCTGTCAATGTGCCGTTTCGCGGCGATCGACGCAACTGCTCTTGCCGCGGGCCAGACTCAACCGTCGTCGAGCTGCGACTGCAGGTCGGCCCAGCTCAGGCGGACCTGCTCCACACGGCCCAGCGCGTCGGCGTCTGCCAGGTGGGTGTGGCGCTCGCTGCGGACCTGGGTCACTTCGTCCTCCAGGGCGGCGATCCAGTCCGGCACGTCCAGCCCGGCGCCCGCCGGCTCCTGCATGAGGGCTTCCAACTCCTCGGCCATGACAGTCATCACGGCGTTGTCTTCGTTCTGGCCCGGCCCGTTTTGCCGGGTCTCATCCTGCCCCGTCTCGGCGGCCACAGCCTCCATGCCGGGACGCACCAGGGCCTTCAGCCGGTCGATCGCCAGCGGTCGGACGAACCGCTCCGCCAGCCGCTCGGCGACGCTCGGCAGCCGCATGCCGTACTGCTCGCAGAGTTGGGCGAAGCGGTGGTTGAACTGGTCGGCGGCGTCGGCGGTGCGTTCGGCTACCAGCCGGCGCCAAAGTTCCGCGGCGGCCGCCCGGTTCTGACGCACCAGGATGTTGTGCGCCAGGAAGACCGGCTTGAGCCGCCACGCGATCCGGTCGTAAGCGGTCCGCAGCCGCAAGAAGTCGATCAGCGTGTAGAGCAGCTCGCCGTGGTCGCTCTGCGTGGTGGTGGTGTTGTAGTCGCGGTACTCGCGGTAGTTCTCAACCACCGCTTCAATGGCGACGGTGAGCTGCGTGATCGCCTCGGCGCGGGCCAGCGGGCCTTCGAGCTCATCGATCAGCCGGAGCTGCGGGTCGTCCGGACCGCTCTCGGCCTGCTCTCGAACGAGGCCATCGAGCCAGACGCCAACGCCGCGGTGGAGGATGGTCCGCAGGTTGCCAAGGCTCAGCAGGAACTCTTGCGTGAACAGGTCGCCGCCGTAGCGCTTCACGAACTCCACGAACCGGTCCCAAGCCGGCTCGCTGCCGTCGCGTTCCGGGCCGAGCTTCTCGACCACGCTCAGGCGGACGGTGTCGGAGTGGCGGACCCAGCGGTCGACCTGGGACTGCGTGAGCCGGAGCGCCTGCACGAGCAGCGAATCGCTCTGCCGGATGTCGATCGCGGGGTCGAGCGCCGCCTCGTCGGCAACCGCGGCGTGCTCCGATTCGTCCCAAGTGTCGGCGGACGCCACCAGGCAGCGGACGATGGCTTGGTAGCCGTTCTCGAACAGGTGGTCGTACTCGGTGATCGCGTCGCGGCCCACCGGGTGGTCGTGCTCCATCTGCTGGGCGACGTCGAGCAGTTGGCACGCCTCGCGCACCAGGCCGAGCCGCGGCAGCCAGCCGGCCAAGTCGTGGATCAGCTGGTGCAGCGCACGGGCTTTGACGATCTGGCCCGGGTCGCCGCCCTTGCCGAGCGGGATGTAGAGCAGGGGCTCGCCGGCGAGCGACCGGCAGAAGTCGCCCCACTGCCGGCGGACGCCCTCGGCGTCTGCCGAGAGCACGGCGCGGAGCACCTCGATGGTGCGGGCGATGTTCGACGTGGGCATCGGCACGGCGGCCGAAACGCTCGCCCCCGGTTCGCCCGGCTTGAGGGCGGCGGTCTGCGTCAGCCCGGCGGCGCGGAGCAGCCGGCCGGCGTCGGACATCTCGACGCACGTGGCGACGATCTGCTCCGTGAGCGAGTCCTTGAGTCGGCGGCGGCGGTCGAATTCCACCATCGCGTCACTGCCGCCACGCGGCATGGGGATGCGGTGCTGGTGGACCGCCTCGAGCAGCTTGCCCAGCTCGGCGTACCGGAGCGTCGCTTCGCGCTGCCAGGCCTCCAGTTGCTCGCGTCGGTCGGCGGCCGCCTGGGGCGACGCGTCCGGCGTGAAGGAGCCCCAAGTGATGGCGGTCCGCTTCCAGAGCCGAGCGACCATCGCCAACAGCGCCAGGCGGTGGCCAATCCGTTCGCACTCTTCCTCTAGCTCGTACTCGGTTTCGCCGCCGCCCCCGCCCCAGTGGATGGCCGAGTCCATCCCGTCGTCGCTGCTGTCGCGGAACGTCACGCCCTCGTAGGCGGCGCTGAACAGGTTGTCCAGCTCATCGTCTTCGCCTTCGCCGCCGGCTTCGTCGAAGTCGGCTTCATCGAAGCCGTCGAACCCGCCCGACTCAAACGTGGTTTCGTCGCCCAGGGTAGCCTGTCCATCAGCGTCGGAGTCGCTCCCGTCGTCGTCGGCTAAGTCGTCGTCGCTGGCGCCGTCCGAGAGCGGGTCGTCGTACTCCTCCAGGAGGTCGTCGATCTCGCTGTCGGACATCTCGTCGTCATCGTCGAACGGGATCTCCTCGTCCAACGGGTGGCCGCGGCGGCGGTAGGTGGGGCGGCGGCCGGCGTCGTCGAGCTCCAACTCGGGCGCCTGCCAGGCGTCCTCAGCGCTTGCTTCGAGGTGGGCGAAGAACCGCACCACCGTGGGCCACTGGTCGTCGCCCGTTTGCTGCTCGTGCCCCTCGACCATCCGCAGCCACCGCTCGGCAAGCGGGTACAGCGACGCGTCGCCGTCTTCCAGCGGCGTGAGTTCTACTTGCGAGACCCACTGCATCATCAGCGCCATCGACGCGACCAGGTCCTTCTGGTCGAGCAACGCCTCGATGACGAGCTGAAACGCCTTGGGAGAATCGAACTGCTCGACGAAGAGCCGCCAGAAGCCGATGTCGCCCGCCGCGGCGCCCGCCTTGTGCCACGCGTTCAGGGCGCCGGCCACTAGGTTGGTGGAGACCTCCACCTCCTTGGCCACCAGCCGCCGGACGCCGGAGACGCTGGCCGTGGCGTACTGGTCCCACCAGTCGGCGAGCCGGCGGAGCGTGGTGCTGAACGCCTTCTCGTTGTCGTTGTCGTCCACCGCGGCGGCCTCGGCCCAGGCGCGGCTGCAAAGGTCTAGCACCTGCTCGACGAGCTCAATCAGGTCGTCAACCCGGTAATCGTGCACCGAGTCTTCGAGCGCCCCGAAGAGGCTGAAGTTGCCGCCAAAGCCTACCACGTTCCACGGATCGACCAGGGCGCCGCACTCGATGCCGCGGCTTAGCAGGTCTTCGATGTCGGGCAGCTGTCGCTTGACTTGATCAAGGTCGCCGCGGTCGAGCGCGCGGTGGCCGTCCGCCAGCCGGCAGTAGATCTGGCTGAGCATCCGGGCGGACGCCACGCGGACCGCCTTGGCTTGCCGGTCGGCGGCCTGGGGGTAGCCCATGCGGGCGAAGAGCAACGCCAGGTGCACGTGCTGCAACTGCGCGGCCCGGCGGCGGGCGAGTTCTTGATTCAGATGGTGGCGGGCGCCGGCCAGCGGCTGCCGCATCTGCTCCGCCTCGGCCCGCAGCCGCTCAGCGTGCGGGCCGCGGGCGCGGTCAAGCAGGTGGCGGTAGAACTCGTCGCGGTAGCCGGCGATGTGGGGCAGGAGCGTGGCGAGGGAGACCTCGCTGCTGTGGCGTCCCGGTCCATCGCCGCTGGTGCCCGACGCCATGAGCATGGTGCCCGCCAGCACGGACGCGGCTTCGAACAGCAACTCGCCACGCTTGCGGCCGCCCTGTCCCGTCAGAGCGTCCACACGCGACAGCAGCGACTCGATGGCGATCGGCTGCAGCACGAACCGCCGGTAGTAACCGCGGTTGTCGATGCGGTTGGGGTCCCATTGCCCGAAGTGGTGGTTCGGCCGCTTGCCGGCGGGGTGGTCGAAGTCGTAGGCACGCGGATCGACCGCGAGCTCTTCGAGCAGGTCGGGGTCGAAGTAGGCCTCGCGCAACAGCGAAGGATCGGTCTGGCCGAGGATGTCGAGCGTTAGCCGGATCAACTCGGTATATGGTCCGGTCGCCACGCCGGCGCCGGCGACGTAGAGCGGGATGGGTCGCACCCACTCGTGGCGGTACGGCTGGATCCGCTGCTGGGTCTCGAGCACCGCCACCGGTCGGTAGCCCAGGTAGTCGTCAAGTCGGTCGCGGGCGGCGGGGACGATCCGCTCCGGCTCGTCCCACGGCGGCCCCTGGCTCAGCACCGCCTCGACCACACGGCCGTAGAAGAACGGCCGCCAGAGCGCCCCCGGCAGCCGCCCCCACAGCAGGTCGCGGTGGAACTGGCGGTACGCGGGGCGGAACTTGTCGCGGACCAGCTTGACCACGCCGCGTGCCTGCGTGGCGTCGGCGAAGGCCGGCTTCTCGGTAGCCAATCGGTCGATCCGCTCCAGCAGCAGGCCGGTCAGGGTGTCAACGCCGTCGGCCTCGGGGTCCGCGGCCTCGATGCCGGCGAAGAGCAGACTGAGGTTCTTGAGGAAGACCGGGTCCGAGGCGCCCTCGGAGAAATTGAGATAACCGGCAACTTCCTCAAGCAGCCGGTCGCGCTCCTCGAGCTCCGCTGCCTTGACGGCACGCACCCCTTGGGCAGCAGCATCGGAATTGCCAGCGTCGGAGGCCATCGACGGGCGGGCGTCCAAAGTCGAGTGACGGCAAAGGTTTCGGCAAAAACACCTCGGCAGTTCGTGAGTGCATAGTAGGCCACGCCACGGCTGGTGGTCGAGGGGGCGGGGGCCGATGCCGGCGCCCGCGGAACTTACCGCCGATCGCTCGCTGCGGCCGGCGAAGACTGTGCGCTTCCGGCGCTCGGGCTAGGTAAGATGAAAGTCCGGCCCATACGCCGCCTCAGCCCTTCATCTGCTCCGTTGGACGCCATGTTCCGTTTGCTGACCCCCGCGCTGGCCTGTTGCCTGCTCGTTTCGCCCACGCTAGGCGGCACGCTGATTCCCGACTCCCTGGCTCGGCGCAACGGCATGACCCGGGCGTGGTTCACGCAGGTCCAGGTCAACCCTAGCCGCAACCGGGTTGAGAGCGTGACACTCCACGGCGATACGCTGGTGGCGCTCACCAGCGCCGGCGTGGTGCACGCCATCGACGCGCTCACCGGCCAAACGATCTGGGTCAACCGGATCGGCAACCCGGCTTACCCAAGCCTCGGGCCAGGGGTAGGCGTCAATCGCGTGGCGTTGATCAACGGGTCGACGCTCTACGTGCTCGATCGCCGGGACGGCAGCGTCGAGCTCAGCCGGCCCATCGGCGGCGCCCCGGGTGGCGGGCCGGCGCTGACGGCCGAGTTCGCCTTTATCCCGCTGATCGGCGGCCGCGTGGAGGGATTCCCGTTGCCAATCCGGCGGACCGGCCAGGAACAACAGGGTGAGCGGAAGTTTGAAGAAGACCAATGGCGGCCCGATTGGGGTTATGGTTCGCTGGGGCGAATCTTCCGGTCGGCGGTCGCCACGAGCCAAAGCGTGATGTGGAGCACCGACCGATCGAGCCTGTTCGTCGCCGCCGCCAACGGCGAGGGCGTGCGGTTCCGCTTCGACACCGACGCGCCAGTGGTGGCGCCCGTTGCTGTGCGTTCGCCGCTTGTTTACGCCGGATCGGTTGGCGGGAAGCTCTACGCGGTCGACGAGCTCTCCGGCGTGCAGGCGTGGCGGTACTCGGCAGGGTTCTCCATTCGCCAATCGCCGGTCGTCATTGGCAACACCGTCATCGTCGGCACGGACGAGCCCGCGCTCCATGCCATTGACGCCCAAAAGGGCGCTCGCCTGTGGGTTTCGCCCGGCGCCGCCAGGTTTGTGGCGGCCAGCCAGGAGCGCGTCTACGGCCTCAGCGACCTGGGCGACCTGCTTGTCATGGACTTGAAGACCGGCGCCGTCCAGGCCCGGGCACGCAACCGGGGGCTAAACACCGCCGTTCTCAACGATCAGACCGATCGGCTCTACATCTACTCCGACGACGGCCTGCTGCAGTGCTTCCACGAACTTGGGGCCGACGAGCCCTACTACCACCAGCCCAAGCCGGCCGCCGAAGAGCCGGCGGCGAACGAGGATGACCCCGAGGCGGCGCCCGAGCCCATGGAGGAGCCCGCCGACCCGTTTGGCGCCGGGCCCGCGGCCGATCCCTTTGGCGCCGGTGACGGCGGGGCCGACCCCTTCGGTGCTGGCGACGAGCCGGCCGATGATCCGTTCGGCAGCGACGCGCCGGCCGACGACCCGTTTGGCAGCGGAGCGCCGGCGGAAGACCCCTTCGGCAGCAGCGGTGACGACGAAGACCCGTTCGGTTGATCGCCGATCACCCGGCGGCTGCTAGAAATCGTCGGCGGCCACGTAGGCGTCAATCACCGCCTGGTCGCCTTCGGGACCCTTTCGGCTGTTGCCGTGCTCCATGCCCATGACGCCGGCGAAGCCCTTGGCGTGCAGGTGCTGGAAGACCCGCCGGTAGTTGATCTCGCCGGTGCCGGGCTCCTTGCGGCCGGGGTTGTCGCCGCACTGGAAGTAGGCGATTTCGCTCCAAGCCTTGTCGATGTTGGGGATGAGGTTCCCTTCAGTAATCTGCTGGTGGTAGAGGTCGAAGAGGATCTTGCACGACGGGCTGCCCACCGCTTTGCAGATGAGGTAAGCCTGCGGGATTTTGTGCAGGAACAGCCCCGGGTGGTTGGCCCACCAGTTGAGCGGCTCAAGCACCATCACAAAGCCGGCCGGCTCAAGACGCTCGCAGCATCGTTTCAGCAGGTCGATGCAGTTGGCGGTCTGGTAGTCCCACTCCGTTCCGCGGTCGTAGGCGCCGGGCACCACGGTCATCCACTTGGCGTTGACCCGCTTGGCGGTGGCGACCGCCTCGTCCATCTTCTTCAGCACGCCCTCGCGGAGCTGCTTGTCGCGGCCGGTGGACGTTGGCTTGTTGAAGTTGCCCTCGGCGACGAACACGCCCATCGTCAAGCCGAGTTTCATCATTGTCTCGGCGATCTCCTCCTGCTCCTTCGGCGGGCGGCGCATCATGCCGTTGTCTTCCCAGGCGGTGAAACCCTGGTCGGCCGCGAACTTGAGCTGGTCCAGGTACTTGGGCCCCGCCAAATGGCGGAACATGTTCAGGTGCGGAGCGTACTTGAGTTTGAACTGGTGCTTGGGCTTCGGCTTGGCGGGTTCGGCGGGAGCCTCCGGCTTGGCTTTGGGCTCGTCGGCGGGGGCGGCCGGCTCGCCCGCAGCGGGCGTGGCCGCTTTTTGGCCGTGGGCCAGGTTCGAGGCAAACGCTACGCCGCCCGCCGCGGCAAGGAATCGCCTCCGCCCGAGCTTGGCTTGGTTGGTCGATCCCGACTCGGTGGTGTAGCCCAGCGCCATGGTCTGCTCCTGTTGAAGTTGGAACTCGCCGGCGGAGAGACGCCGCAGATTCCAGAGAGCCCGCATTTTACGCCGCCCGCCGTCGTCATGCGAGAAGGCCCGCCGCCCGCCGGAAGCCAGCGCCCGCCGGCTGACAACCCGACTCGGTTTCGGGTAGAAGGGTCATCCGCCTCGGCAATCGCCAATCTCGCACCCCACAATCGGCAACCACACCATGGGATTCGAAGACCGCCTGGAACAACTCGGCCTGGAGTTGCCGCCCGCCCCCAAGGCGATCGGGCTCTACCGGTCGCTGACGGTGGTGGGAACGCTCGCCTACACCTCGGGCCACGGCCCGCTGCAGGCCGACAAGACGCTCATCTGCGGCCGCGTTGGGGACGAGTTGACCGTGGAGGAGGGCTACGCCGCCGCCCGGCAAACCGGCCTGGCCGTGCTTGCCACGCTGCGGGCGGAACTGGGATCGCTCGACCGGATTAAGCGGCTTGTGAAGACCTTCGGGCTGGTCCGCGCAACGCCGGAGCTCACGGAGCACCCGGCGGTGATCAATGGCTTCAGCGAGCTGATGCGTGAGGTGTTCGGCGAAGAGCACGGTGTTGCCGCGCGCAGCGCGGTGGGCGCCGCGTCGCTGCCGGCGGGCATGGCGGTGGAGGTGGAGGCGATCTTCGAGCTGACGCCCGAGACCCCTTAGGCACGATCACCCGTTTAGCCCGCGACGCCTCGGTGGCGGTCGCCCCCAACCAACTTGCGAGGAGTCTTGCTGTGGACCGACCTTTGGCGGGCAAACGTGTCTTGGCCTTTGTGGGCGACATCTACGAAGACCTCGAACTCTGGTACCCAAAGATCCGCCTGGTCGAAGCCGGCGCCGACGTGGTGGTGGCAGGGCCCGAGGCGAACCAGACCTACGCCGGCAAGCACGGCTACCCCTGCGTCTCGGACGCGTCGCTGGCC
Source organism: Planctomycetota bacterium (assembly GCA_039414355.1). GTDB lineage: Bacteria > Planctomycetota > Planctomycetia > Pirellulales > Lacipirellulaceae > JBCCQL01. Next base: position 83,580 of record JBCDJN010000005.1, read on the forward strand.
GACGTCAACGCTGCCGACTTCGACGGGCTGCTCGTGCCCGGCGGCTTTATGCCGGACAAGCTCCGCCGCGACCCGGTAGTGCTCGACCTGGTCCGGCAGTTCGACGCCGATAAGAAGCTGGTCGCGGCCATCTGCCACGGTGGCTGGATCCCAATCTCCGCCGGCGTTTACCGCGGGGTGCGCGTAACCGGATCGCCCGGCATCAAGGACGACCTGGCAAACGCCGGCGCGGTGTGGGAAGACGAGGCCGTGGTGGTCGATGGCCATCATGTGACCAGCCGTCGGCCGGACGACCTGCCCGACTTCTGCATTGGCATGCTCGGCGTGCTCGCCGGAGCCTAGCCGGCTACCGACCCCGCAGCGCCCGGTCGATGTCCCGCTGCATCGACTTCTTCTTGAGCGACTCACGCTTGTCGAACGTCTTCTTGCCCCGGCACAGCCCGAGCAGCACCTTCGCCTTGCCGCCCTTGAAGTACATCTTCAGCGGCACCAGCGTCAGGTTCTTCTCGTACGCCTTGCCGGCGAACTGCTTGATCTCCCGCCGGTGCATGAGCAGCTTGCGGCGGCGACGCGGGTCGTGGTTCTGCTGGTTGGCGAACGAGTACTCCTGGATGTCGCAGCCCACGAGCCAGACCTCGCCCTTGTCCACGCGCCCGTACGCTTCGTCCAGCGACATGCGGCCGTTGCGCAGGCTCTTCACCTCGCTGCCAACGAGCACGATGCCGCACTCGATGTGGTCCAGCACCTCGTACTCGTGGCGGGCCTTGCGGTTGTTGGCGATGAGCCGCTCGTTGGGGTTCTCATCGGCCTTCGCTTTTTTGTTCTTCTTGCCCGTAGCGGGACCTCAATGGCTGCGTGAGTCGCTTTGTGGGAAGGGCAGGCGTGGCTGCCAAACAAAACCGGGCCGCGGGGTTGGGGCGTCCCGCGGCCCGGTACGCTCGTAGTGAGCTGAGCGGCGAATCCACCTCATTCGTAGTCGCCGGGCACCAACGCCGGCTCGGCGCGGAAGAGGAGGATTGAGTCCGTGGGATCCGCCACCTGTGGGTCAATGCACTTGCGGCCGGTGCTTGTCATCAACCGCTGGTAGACGGTGTAGTCGATGTCGGTCCTCATCGAGAGGGCGTGGCCGTCGGCGAAGATGCAGTTGACGGTTCCCCCCGGGTGGGCGGAGTTGGGGCGGGCGTAGGTTGGGAAGTCGGCGAAGAAGTTGATCTGAGCAGAGTTGAAGGCCGGTCCTTCTTCGTTGTTCATCGCCACCTGTTGGTACTCGCTCTGGCCGTTCTCGGTGGTGATCGGCGAGGTACCCGAGTCCGGGTGCGTGGCGACCCAAGAGAAGCCCAGCTGCTGCTCGCCGAAGAGTTCGACGGACGGGTTGCCATCGGTCGCGATACCCATCCACGTGTAGCCGCGGAACGGGCCAGAATCGCTGAGCGACTTCTGCCGGTTCTCCGACAGCATCAACGTTGTCGAGGCGCCGTCGCGGAATGAACTCGTCCGCGTTGGCTTCATGCCGAACAGGAACGCGTTTTGAAACACGCCGTTGGCTTGGACATCGCCGAAGCCCGGGCCGTAGTCGTCCGGGTGGGGGTCAACCAGCGAGCCGCCGCTTAGGTCCCAGGCGCCGGTGTTGCCAATGTACGTGGTTCCCGCGGCGTCGGGCAGCGAGGTCAAGTCGGTATCGTCGGGGCAGAGGAGCTGGCTGATGGGGCGGATCACCGCCCGCTCGTCGCCCACCTGTACCGTGCCGTCCACCATGTTGTCGTAGATCGGCTGCTGCTCAAGCTGCGGCAGGATCATGGCGATCCAGCTGATCCGTGAGGCGCGGCGAATGAGTTGGGGATTATTTCCAGGATCATCACTGCTGCCGAACCGCGAGCCGGCAAGACCGCCCTCGTTGATCACGACGAAACGCCCGCTGTCCCGCTTCATCCACTGCACGTAGTACGGAAGCCGCTGCTTGGTGCTCTCGTAGTTCTGCAGAGCGATGCCCATCTGCCGCAGGTTGTTGGCGCACTCCGAGTTGCGGGCCGCGGCCCGAGCGCTGTTGACCGCCGGGATCAGCAGGGCCATCAAAATGCCGATGATGGTGATCACCACCAGCAGTTCCACCAGCGTAAAGCCGGCCGGGCGGCGGGAGGGGTCGCGAGGAGTCATGGTTCTTCTCGTCCGTTCTTCTCGTCCGGGGCAGGGCTTGACCGAGCGCGGTCGTCCGCCGTTTGGGGGCCGGTGGGTTCCGTAGCCGCCGCGGCGCCGGTCTGGCCGGCCCCCCGGGGCATCCTCGCATTATCACCGATTTCTGCGTTTATTGCCAGAAACCGCCCCGCACGGGACTCGCATCAGCGACAAGGGCATTCGCACGAGTGAGCCGCCGATATTCCGGTCTGCGGGGCGAAAACTACCCGGCACGCCGCGATTTGGCTACGATTCCCGCGGAAGGCGACGGGCCCCCTGCCCGCCAACGCCCGCCAATCCATCAGGCAACCCCCGCTGAGCCCCGCCGTGAACGCTTCGCTTCTTGCCCTCGCCGCCCCGCTGCTCGCACAGGAAGGCGCCCCCGAGGGGAACAACGCGCTGACCATTGTCCTGTTCATGGTGGCGCTGGGCGTTTTCTTGGCGGTGGCGATCTTCATCCTCAACTACGGCAAGCTCTGGCTGCAGGCGTACATGAGCAGTGCGCCGGTTAACCCTTTCGCCCTGGTCGGCATGAGTCTGCGGCAGGTGCACCCGAAGACCATCGTCGAGGCGAAAATCAAAGCCCGGCAAGCCGGCATCGGCCTCGACCCAGAATCCGGCATCACCACCGAGCGGCTCGAAGCCCACTACCTGGCCGGCGGCAACGTGCCGAAGGTGATCAACGCCATCGTCGCCGCCCACCGCGCCAGCATCGACCTAGACTTCGACCGCGCCGCCGCCATCGACCTGGCGGGCCGGGACGTCTTTGACGCGGTCCGCACCAGCGTCTACCCGAAAGTCATCGACTGCCCCGACCCCGAGAAGTCCCCCAAGACGTCGCTCAGCGCCGTGGCGAAGAACGGCGTTGAGCTCCGTGTCCGCGCCCGGGTGACTGTCCGCACCAATCTCAAACAGCTCATCGGCGGGGCGACCGAGGAGACGATCATCGCCCGCGTGGGCGAGGGCATCATCACGGCCATCGGTTCCGCCGACGACGAAAAGGCTGTGATGGAGAACCCCGACCGGATCTCCAAGGCCGTGCTCGAGCGGGGACTCGACGCGCACACCGCGTTTGAGATCGTTTCGATCGATATCGCCGACATCGACATCGGCGAGAACATCGGCGCCCGCCTCCAGGCCGACCAGGCGGAGGCCGACACCCGCAAGGCCCGGGCCCGCGCCGAGAAACGCCGCGCCGAGGCGATCGCCCTCGAGCAAGAGATGAAGGCCAACGTCGCCGAGAACCGCGGGCAGGTCATCCTGGCCGAAGCAGCGGTGCCGCTCGCCATGGCAGACGCCTTCCGGTCCGGCTCGCTCGAACGCGTGAACCCCAACGGCGCCTGAACGAGCCGATTGGCAAGCGGCGGGTCTACTGCCGGCTCAGCGCTAGCCGGAACGCGGCGCCCAAAAAGGGGCGGTCCTGCGGGATCGACGTCCGCAGCCGCCACTCGCCGTCGACGAAGCTGAGCTCAAATTCGTGGCGTTCGGCCTGGTCGTGCGACTTGAGCGGCGAGTCTGCCGCCCGCAGCCGCAGTTCGGCCTTCGCCCGATCTGGTTCAAGGATTAGGTTGCCCTCCTCGTCTTCCTGAAAGCCCGGCCCCCTTCGAGAGGGTTCTTCCTCCGGTTCCTCCGGGACTGGCGAAAGGTAGGAGTAGTTCGCCTGCTCGGTGATAGTGACCCGGGCGTGGTACGAGCCCTCTTCGGTCTCGGGCTTGGTGATCACGTGTTCGGCCACGCGGTAGCCGCCGGTGTACGTGGCGTTGCCGCTAGAGATGGAGGTGGGCGCCAATTGCTCGCCCTCCACGCGGCGTCGGAGCTCGCTCAGGAAGTCCTCAAACTTCTCTTCGGGCGATGGCGGCGGCTGGGGTGGGGCGGGCGTCGGCGGGGGTTTTTTCTCACAGCCGGCGCACGCGGCCGCCGCCACTAGGAGCAAGATAAGCCGGCCGGCGCGGGATCGGCCGGGCGCGTAGGGCTTGATGAGCATCGGGTCGCAGGGGCTGGATCGATTGGTCACCCGGGGAGAGCACTCCCGCGGCAGGAACCTACATCTACGAGCCTAGCACCTTGCGAGCGGGGCCACTACTGGAACGGGTCTTCGCTCGCACCACCGCCAAACGGGTCGTCCGCAAAGGGGTCGTCGCCGAACTCGCCGTCGTCGATCTCCGCGGGGCCCTGGGACATGGGATCGTCGGCGAAGGGGTCACCGCCAGCCGCTTGACCGAAGGGGTCGCCCCCCGCCGGCGCGTCGCCAAACGGGTCACCGCCGGAAGGGGCGCCAAACGGGTCGCCACCGTCGCCCGAACCCCCGAACGCGCCGTTGGCGCCGCCATCGCCGTCGCCGCCGGCCAAACCGCCAAAGCTCATCAAGGCTCGCACGAACACGCCGCCAACCTCGCCGGCGGTCATCGACCCGCGGGCCGCCTCGGGCAAATCGACGTCGTTGGACGCGGGCGGCGCCGCGGCCACTACCGGTTTGCTTGGCATCTCAAGCGATTGCGCCCGCTTGGCTTCCACAAGCTTCGCCAGCTCGGCCGGCGATTCGATGCTGGTGAGCTGGCTGATGGAGAGTGTGAACTTCGGACGCAGCGCCCGCGCGGCACGGCGAGACCCGCCCGGCAGGCCCTCGCCGTCGGCGTAGGCTGGCAGGCCGCTGAGCATCTCGGTTCGGACCTGATCAAGCCGAGTTCGCGCGGGCCCGCTCAGGTTGGCCAGCGCCGAACCAAGCGGGAAGACGCGTCCCTTGCCGGCCTCGAGGATGGCGCCCTGCCGGAGGTCGGAATCGCCCTCGATCTCGCGTCCCCGCTGGATACGGGCGGCGCCGCGGAAGTAGTACGGCCGCGGATCGCCGGGCGCGTAGGTGGCCGCCCGGCCGAAGTAGTCTTCTGCTCTCGCCCAGTTCTCGTCCTGGTAGGCCTCGACACCACGGCTGAAATAGACCTGGGCGACATCGCCCACGGCGACCGGGGCGAGCAGGCAGGTCAGCACGGCCGCGGCCGGCGAGAGCTTGAGGGGGGGCATGGCGGTGGCGCGAACGATGGGAGGGATCACCAATCGCCCCATGTTAGACAGCCGCCCCCGCGGCAACAAACGATCGCCACAACACGGGGCCCCGTTGGCCCCCGCCCCGCCGCCGCAATCGCCGTGTCCAGCCCTAGCGGGCGGCACTCTGGGCGAGCCGGTCGATCTGCTCCTGGAGCTGATCGAACTGCTCACGCTCGGCGACCGCGACCGATTCCCGGTCGAGGCCGAGCTCGATCGCCCGATTCCAGGCCTTGGTCGCCTCGGTCGACTCGCCGGCGAGCATGTGGGCCCGCGCCTTGTGGAAGAACTTCGACGCGGTCGGGTTCTCCGTCAGCGAAAGGGCGAGATCCTCCTTGGCCTCGTCGTAGCGGCCCAGGATCGTGAGGACGACACCGCGCGTGTCGAGGATGTCTGACTGCGGTCCAAGGATATCCACGGCCTCCGAGACGTAGCCCATGGCTTCCTCGGCCATGGCGCTGTCGCCCGTGGTGACCGCCATCATGTAGCCGAGGTTGTTCAGCACAATCGCCCGGGGCTGGCCCGTCAGGTCGGGCAGGGCGAGCAGCTTGCGGTACACGGCGATCGTCTCTTCGTACCGCTTCTGCAGACTGCGGAGCTCCGCGAGCTGAAGCAGGTGAACGATCGACTCGGGGTCTTCCCGCAGGGCCTTGGTGAGCCAGCCGTCGACTCGGTCGTCGTGCTTGTCGCCGATCTCGTCGCGGCGGGCGCGGAGGATCTCAATCCCGGTGCGGATGAGCACCTGCGGCTTGAGCTTGGTCGCCCAGCCGTCGAGCAGCGCAAACGCCTGGTCCGGGTCGCGGTGAAGGCCAAGGAACTCGGCGTAAAAGAGCGACGCGGCTGGCTCCTTCGACGCGGCGAACTTGAAGGTGTTCTCGGCGCGGTCAAAGTCACCGAGCTCGGTCAGCAGGCGGGCGATTGGCAGCAGCTGCGCCGCGGACGCGTTCTTGGGGTCCTTGGGTAGCAACCCGGCAATAGCGCGGGCCGCTTCGCGTTGCTTGCCCATCTTCACCGCTACGCGGACCACCAACTGTAGGGTGGTTGGGCTCGTGGGCGCCGCCTGCTTAAGGCGAGACACCTGGCGAGACGCCTCGGCGAGGTCGGCCGAGTCGCCGCTGTCCAGAAGCATCCGGATGAACGCCACGCGTGCTGCGGGGGCGCCCTTGCTCTGGGCAACGAGCTGGTACATGTAGTCGCGGGCTTTTTCCATCTGGCCCGTCACGAAGTAGAGCTGGCCGAGGCGCAACCCGTCTTGGAGGGCGAGCGGGCGGTTGCTGTCGATCTCCTCGAACAGCTCAATTGCCTCGAGCCGCGAGGTTGGCTCGGGCCGGGACGCGAGGATCTGGGCCTTGAGCAGCTTGTCCTCGGGGCCCAGCACGCCGCCACGCTCGTTCTGCTTGAGCAGCGTCTGAGCCTTGAGCGTCTTCTGGTAGTCCTTCTTGTTGGCAAGGATCTTGGCGGAGGTTCGGCGGGCCCAAGCGGCGGTTGCTTCGATCCGCTGCTTCCGCGCCCGCTCGGCGCGGTCCACTTCCGGGCCTGCGGCCTCGGCGGCGGCGTCTTCGTCTTCGTTGTCGGCGAGCGCCGTGTCGACTTCGGTCTCCTCTTCGCCAACGTCGCCCGTCACGGCCGCCGTGAGCAGGCGGTTAAGCAGAGGGATGGCCTTCATCTCTCCGTCGGTCTTCGGGTAACGCGAGCCGAGGTAGAAGTTCGCGAGCTGCTGAGCGAACGCGGTGTTCTTGGGGTTCGCCTCATACAGGCGCCGGTAGACCGTCTCCGCGTCGAACCAGCGGCCGATCCACTCGTACGAGCGGGCAACGAGCTGGTCTTGCAAGTCTTCGGGCAGCACGAGTTGGGCTTCGCGGAGCGTCTGCTCGGCACTCGGCAGGTCTTTCTGAGCGAGCTGAAGCTGGATCAACGCGAGCCACGCCGACGGGTTCGCCGACGTCAACTCCACAGCCTTGCTCAGCGCCTCGCTCGCGCTCTCGCGATACTTGTCGGCCTCCGACTCGGGCAGGTTGGGGCCGCCCGAGACCCGCGCCAGGAACCGCCCCAGCCAGAGCTGAACGGCGCCGTTGTTGGGCGCCGATTCGGAGACCGCTTTGGCGGACGCCACGGCTTCTTCGACGCGGCCGGTGTTGTAGAGGATCTCCGCGTAGTTTCGGCCGAGCAGCTGCTGGCGGGCGCCGATGGGCAGCCGCTCGAGCAACTCGGCGGCGTCCTTGTACCGCCCCTGCTCGATCAGCAGCGAGACGTGCACCAGCAGTTGGCGGCCGTTGGCGGGGCCACGCTTGGCGCCTTCGCTCAGCGCGTTGAGCGCGCGGGCCTTTTGGTTGCGGGCCAGGGCGATGAAGCCCTGGAGCTGATAAAGGCGGTGCCAGTCTTTCCGCTGAACAAGCGCTCGCTCAACAAGCGTGTCGGCCTGGTCGAGGGCGGTGTTGTCTCGCTCCCCCTTGGCGTACTCGGCAAGCAGCCGCCGAGCTTCGGTGAACAGGTACGTTTCGTTGTCCTTGGAGCCCACTAGGTCGAGGATCGCCTTCTGCGTCTCGTCGATACGCTGCTTGTCGCCGCTTTCAATCGCCAGCTCAAAGAGCGAGAGCAGCGTCGGCAACTCATTGGGCGCGAGCGACGCGACCTTGTTCAGGGCCTCGAGTCTGGCCTCTTGATTCCGCATCTGTTGGAAGCGTGTCGCGAGCCCCTTCCAAAGCTGCACCTTCTGACGCTTCTCCCAGTCGTCGACGCCCTCGGCCAGCTCCATGAGCTCTGCCACGAGGTCTTCGCCGCCGATCTGCATCAAGAAGTCGGCGCGGTCCAGCCGAAGCAGCGGCGAGTCGCCGAACTTCTCGACAAGCTTCTCGTCGAGCTTGGCGAGCGCCACGGTTGGGCCCTTCTCGGGGTTGCTGGCGATCACACGCAGGGCCGCACGCCAAACCCGGAGGTCGTCCGGGAACTCATTGAGGGCCTTGGCGATCTCACGCTGCGCTTCGGCGTACATCTTCCGGCGGACGTAGACCTCGGCACGCAGCAGGCTGCCGGCGCCGGGCGCCACCAGGGGCCCTTCGGTGAAGGTTTCGATCGAATCCATGATCGGCGCCCATCGCTGCTCGTCCTCGGGCTTCTTGAGTTCGTCGATAATCAGCCGGTTGATGCTGATCTGCGAGTCGGCGCCGTCGTCGGCGTTGCCGGCGATTGGGATGGGGTTAATCTGGCGTTCGCACCGTTGCTTCCCCGCCATGGCGAAGGCGTTGGCAGGGGCCCGTTGCAGAACCTGGTTGTAGGAGTCCTTGCCGCGCTCCCACTGGCCGAGCCGCTCGTAGCAGATGCCGAGGGCCACATTGAGTTCGACGAACAGCTCGAAGTCGCCCTGCAGCACCGGCCGGACCTTAGCCAGACCTTCGGCGGCCTTGAACCACTGCTCTTCGGCGAAGAGCTTGCGGGCCCGCAAGTAGTCGACGTACTCCTGGCGGATGCCGAGCGCGTCTAGCTCTTCGATCTCTTTGTCGACATCATCCAGGTCTTGGCTGTCGATTTCGAGCTTGATCTTGTAGAAGGAGAGCCGCGGCTTGTCCTGGCGGGGCACGCTCTCCTCGCCGGTCTTGTAGTGCTCAACGGCCGCCTTCATATCGCCCCGCAACCGCTCGATGCGGGCGAGCATTCGGTAGGTCCGCCAGTCCTCGGCGTTCTGCGAGGCGGCTCTTTGCAGCAGCTCGTAGGCCACGTCGAGGTCCGCCTCGCGCTGATCGGGATCGTCGCTGTCGGCAACGGCCGAGGCGTAGACTTGGGCCTGGCTCAACAAGACGTCGGCGTTGTCCGGGGCGAGCTCGAGGGCCTTGGTGAAGTCGGCCTTGGCCTCCTCCGCCTCTCCGATGGCTGAGAGGTATCGCCCGCGAGCAAGGTACGCCTCGGCGTTCTCGGGATTGTCTTCAACCAGGACGTCGAGCATGGAGTCCGCAAGCTCGGGGTCTTGGTTGTCACGCCGGAGCGCGGCCGCCAGTTGCTGGTGGACCTCGGGCGCGTCGGGCGTCTTCGCCTTCTCACGATCGAACTCTGCCGTGATGGAGTCGTAGCCAACCAGCTGGTAGCCAACCTTGATCGCCTCCTTAAGCTTGCCGGCCTGGATCATGCAGGTCAGGCGTTCGCCGTTCAGGTCGTTGTCGTTTGGCTTCTTGCTTAGCAGTACGTTGATGTGGGTCAGCGCGTCCTTGTAGCGGCGTTGGGTCAGCAGCAGCTCGACCAGCTCCTGGCGCATGTCGTCGTGCTGGGGGTTGTTGCGGACAAACTGCTCCAGCGTGCCGTAGCCGTTTTGCCGATCCTTGAGCGAGGAGTTCGGCATCCGCATAAGCTCCAGCCGCATCTTCGTCAGACGCTTGAAGGCGTCGACGTCTTCGCGGCGGAGGTTGTAGTAGCCGGCGAGGCTGTTGCTTGCCTCGCGCAGGTCGCCCTCGGCTTCGTACTTCTCGGCGAGCTGCAAGTACCGGTTAGCGTTCTTGCTCCGCTGCCACTTGAGCACTCCCCACAACCCGCCGCCGATCGCCAAGGCGCCGACCAGAAGACAGACGAGCAGCGTGTAGTTGACGCGGTAACGTTGCATGGCTTTTGCGCGGGGCGGTCAGAGAGTGCGGTTGGCGAAGAGGCGCATCTTGCGGGAGCGGGCAGCTAGTTGAGCCGTAGGAACTGCGGTGGCAGAACGGGTTGAAGTGGACCGAAACGGGCCTGCCGAATCAGGCCTCGGCGGGTTCTCCAACCCCAACGGGACGGCTCGCACTGCCTAGGTAAGTTGTTCATCGTATCTTGCTACGGGGGGCTGTCAACGAACCGTGCAGGCCCCGAATCCCGGTGATCGCAGCGGTTTTTGCGGGTTGGGGCGGTCTAACGGATCTTGACCCAAACGGGCTCGGCTTGAGTCCCCGCCACAAGCTGGGCCCGCAGCCGGACCGGGCCGCCGCCCAGGGTTCTCGCCTTCACTTTCAGCTTGGTCGCGGCGTGGCCGTTGGGGCCGGCGCCGGGGACGAGCTCCCCGCGGCCGAGTTCCCGCCCGGCGTGCTGGAAGATGACCGTGCCGGTTGCTTTGGGGGACGAGGCGACCAGTTCCAGCTCGCCGTCGAGCGGCACCGTTGGCCCGCCAGCGACTGCTAGCTTGAGCCGCTCGGCGGGCTTGTTGTTGAAGACCAGCGGCAGCACCAATCGCGAACGGGCTTGAATAGCGTCGGCCGAGGCCGCTACCAGCCGCAGCTCGTGGTAGCCCTGCGGCAGCTTGGTGGTGTCGAGCTTGAGCGGATTGTCGCTCTCGACCCGAGCGATCAACCGACCGTCGACGAAGACCTCCACCAGCGGCGCCCGCTTGGCCGGCTCATCGTTGTCCTCGTTCCCTGGCTTTGGCTCCTTGTTGGCGGCCTTGGCCGCCGCGGGCGGCTGCAGCGGATTGGGCAAGCCTGCCAAGGGAGATGGAATGCTCGGGAATGGCGCCGGCGGCAGCACAGTCGGCGTCACCACCAGGTCACCCGTCACCAGGTCGCCCGGCTCGGCGCCCGTCGCTTCGACGCGCGGCGGCTTCGCCCAGGGTTGGCAGAGCGGATCGCCAACGATCAGTAGCTGATAGGGGCCGGATACCGACTGGTAGAACGACTCGGCCAGTGAGCAACCGCGGCGGTAGTGCAGGTGGATCGTAGGCAGCGGGAACTTCGCCTGAATGGCCCGCGGCTCGACCACGGTGCCGCTGGCGCCGGCCGCGCCCAGGCGAAGGAAGTCGGTAAGCGGCATCTGGTGTCCGGGCTTCTCGGTGAGCACGCCGCCGAAGCTGGTCAGGTGCTCGCAGATCGCCCCGGGCAAGACACGGGCGCTGCCGTTGGCCAGAGCGCTTCGTTCCGAACCCACGGTCAGACCCGCCACGTCCGTCACCCCGGTGGGCGCGGTGCCAAGCACCTCAATCGCGCGGGCGCCCTCGGCTTGGAGCTGCTGGACCACGCCGCGGTAACACTGGTGCCGGGTGACGGAGCGAACATCGTTGTTCCGCGCGAAGTAGAACGTGCCTTGTGGGTGCGTATGGTCGGCGTCGATCGCGCGTTTGAGGTAGACGAGAACCTCGTCAACGGTGTTCCCCCGCCCCGTGGTCACGCCCAGCGACGTGCTGAGCAAGTAACGCTGGCCGTCGGCCTTGGCGAGGGCACGTGCGCCGGTCTTGCTCCAGCGGTACGTTCCGCGGAACGCGCGGCTGGGCGTGTTGGCGACGCTCTGACACCGCAGAACGTTGCGGGCGTCTTTGGCCGGCACGTACCAGTTGGTGCTGGGGGCGATGATCGCTGGGTTTTTTCCCATGACGTAACGCCACAGGTACGTGGCGCCCGTCAGCGACGCCACCGGCCGCAGCTCCGCCGGGAACTGCTTGCCCGGGAAGTCCTTCTGCAGGTCAATCCGCCACGGGAAGCCCGGGGCGTAGACGATGTAGTCGATCTGCGCCGCGAGCTTGCGCTTCTCGATCGCTTCGAGCGTGGGCCGCAGCAACTGGTTACGGAACTTGACGACGTTGGTCAGCTCTTGGCCGCCGTGCCACCGCACGTGCAGCACGTTGCGATCCGGCACGTTCCGCCAGCGGATGTAGTAGTTGGCGACGAGCTTGGAGTCTTCGCTCAGCTCGTTGACAACCAGGAAAAGGTTCTCAGGCCCGCCGCCGGCCAGGGCGGTTGGACCGCTCAGCAGCGCGATCGCCAGCCCCAGCAGCACGCCGCGCGCACGGCGCGGCGCAGTGTCCAGGGGCGTGGTTCGCGTTAACAACCAAATCTCCCGTCGCGGCTACCCGGCACGGTTCCTCACGTTGGGCGTACGTGAGATACTTCCGGTTGGTTCACCTTACTGGAACGCCCACCGCCATCTCTGCCCGTGTCTGACTCGGCCGAAGGCCCTTCACCAACCGCATTGCAGGGCGCCGGCGTCGCGCCTTCGGACGAGCCGGTCTTCACCGCCCGGGGCATAACCAAAGACTACCACATGGGCGAGGTGACCGTCCGGGCCCTCCGCGGCGTGGACCTGGAGCTGCGTGCCGGGGAGTTCATCGTGCTGCTGGGCCCTTCGGGCAGCGGCAAGAGTACGCTGCTGAACATCCTGGGCGGGCTCGATGTGCCCACCACCGGCAGCGTGCATTACCGCGACCGAGAGCTGACCGACTTCGACGACGACGCCCTCACCCGTTACCGCCGCGACCATGTGGGGTTTGTGTTCCAGTTCTACAACCTCATCCCCAGCCTCACGGCGAGGGAGAACGTGGCGCTGATCACCGACCTCGCCAAAGACCCCATGCCGCCCGCGCGGGCGCTGGAGCTGGTGGACCTCGGCGACCGCATGGACCACTTCCCGGCCCAGCTCTCCGGCGGCGAGCAGCAGCGGGTGGCGATCGCCCGGGCGGTTGCCAAACAGCCCGACGTGCTGCTCTGCGACGAACCAACCGGCGCCCTCGACGTGCACACCGGCATCCTCGTGCTGGACGCCATCCAAAAGATCAACGCCGAGCTGGGCACCACCACCGCCGTGATCACCCACAACGCCGTCATCGCCGACATGGCCGACCGCGTCATCAGCCTCAGCGATGGTCACATCGCGGACGTGAGCGTCAACGATAAGGGGCGCCGGTCGGCGAGCGAGCTGAAATGGTGACTCGAATGCGGAATTGGGAATGCGGAATGGGGGAAGTAGCCCCAGCCCGTGGGTACCCGGGGGGGGGGGGGGGGGGGGGGGGGGGGGGGTTGAGCCATACCGACAACCCCCTAACCCAAAACCGCCCCAGATGGAGTGACACCCCC